>JAIXYT010000048.1 GCA_027490095.1 Sphingomonadales bacterium
CGATCAACACGGGTGCTGCGACCACGCTCTCGGGCGTGATCTCGGGCGCGGGCAGCCTCACCAAGTCCGGCACGGCAACACTCACCCTCACCGGCGCCAACACCTACACAGGCGGAACCGTGATCAGCGCAGGAACGCTGGTGGGCAACTCCACCTCGCTCCAGGGCGCGATCAGCAACGGCGCCGCGCTGGTGTTCGATGAAACGGCAGGCGGCACCTTCGCGGGTGTCATCTCCGGCACCGGCACGGTCACTAAGCAGGGGGCCGGCACGCTCACGCTCACCGGCGCCAACAGCTACACGGGTGCAACGGCAATCAACGCCGGGATCCTGGTCGTCGGCCCGAGCAGCATCAGCGACGCCTCGGCTGTGACCATCGGCACCGGCGCAACCCTGCAGCTGGCGGCAAGCGAAACAGTCGGCAGCCTCGCAGGCGCCGGCGCGCTCGACACCGCCGGCTTCACGCTGACGGCGGGTGGCAACAACAGCTCCACCACCTTCAGCGGCACCACCACGGGCACCGGCCTCACCAAGACGGGCACCGGCACGCTCACTCTCACCGGCACCGGCACGCTGTCGGGCGCGCTCACGGCTGCGGGCGGCGGGCTCACCATCGGCACCGGTGGCGCCTACACGGCCGGCTCCGCGGTCGCCAGCGCTGGCACCTTCACGGTCGCCGGCGCGCTCACGGCGCCTGTCACCGTCGCTTCGGGCGCAACCTTCGACGTGCTCGCCGGTGGCACCTCCACCGGAACCGTCGGCAGCGTGGCGGGCTCGACCATCCGGGTCAACGGCACCATTGCAGGCGCCGTCACCAGTGCCGGCACGCTCACCGGCGCGGGCGTCATCAACGGCGCAGTCGTCTCCAGCGGCCAGCTGCGGCCCGGCACCAGCCCCGGCATCCTCCGCGTGAACGGCGCCTTCAGCCAGACCGCAACGGGCGTTTACACGGCCGAGCTCACCACCACGCCCACGGCGGGAACCGGCTACGACCAGGTCAGCGTCACCGGCGCGGCAACGCTGTCCGGCACGCTCGCCCTTGCACCCGCAACCGGCCTCTACACCGCCGGCGCCACCTATGATGTCGTCGTGGCGACTGCCGGCATCACCGGCGACTTCACCTCCATCACCGGCAGTGTCCTGTCGCCCTTCCTCAGCTTCGCGGACACCGGGGTCGTCACGCTCGCAGGCACCCAGCAGGCCTACCGCCTGACGGTCGCCCGCGTCAGCTACGCAACCGGCCTCGGCAGCGGGGCAACGCCCAACCAGATCGCGGTCGCGAACGGCTTCCAGGGCATGGTCGCCGGCGCAACGGGCGATGCAGCAACGGTCGTCACCGCGGTCGACAACATGACGGCGGATCAAGCATCCGCCTTCTTCGACCAGTCCAGCCCCGAATTCTACGGCGCGTTCGCAACCGCGCTGCAGGATCAGTCCTCGCTCTACATGTCGCAGATCGATCGCCGCATCGCCGAGCGTGGGCAGGAGGCTCCTTTCGCGCTGTGGGCCAACCTCTACGGCCAGTGGGCAAAGGGCAGCAGTGGGGACACCACCTTCGGCACCGACCGGGACCTCTGGGGCATCGTCGGCGGCGGCGACTACAGCGCGGGTGACTTCGTGGCGGGTGTCGCGATCGGCTACTCCTCGGCCGACCTCAGCTACCGCCTGGGCAATGCCGAAGGCAGCAGCGACAGCTGGCAGATCGGCGCCTATGCGGCCTACACCGGCGGCGGCTTCGACTTCCGCGCCAAGCTTGGCTATTCCGACGGCAGCTTCGATGCCACCCGGTCCATTGCGGCAGGCACCATCGCCCGCACGGCAGAGGCCGACTTCAGCGGAAGCCTCTTCATGCTGGCGGTCGACGCCGGCTACCAGGTCGGCAACGACGACTGGGACGTCCGCCCCTTCGTCGGCATCGAGGTTCTCTCGGGCAAGGTGAACAGCTTCACCGAAACCGGCAGCGGCGCGATCGCCCTCTCCGTCGACAGCATCAAGGCAGACGTCACCCGGCTGCGCGGCGGCGTCGACATCTCGAAGGACACCGGTACCGTCACCCCCTATCTGCGGGCGGTCTACGCCTACCAGATCGCCGGGGACCGCGACGTTTCGGCCACCTTCGCAGGTGCGCCCGGCTCGCGGTTCACGGTCGAAACCCGCGAACCCGGCGACTCCATGGTCGAAATCGACGCCGGCGTGCAGTACCGTTTCAGCGACAAGGCGGCTGCCTTCGTCGGCTACCAGGGCCGCTACCGCAGCGACATCAGCTCGCACGGCGGCAACGTCGGGGTCCGCTTCAACTTCTGATCCCGATCCGGCGCCGGATCACGAAATGAGGGGGGAGTGCCGCGGCACTCCCCCTTTTTCGTCGGCGATCGACGAATGGCAGTTGTCGAAAAGCGTTCCCCCGCCACGCAGGTTGCGGCAATGAGGCACGGCAGGGGCGGCGATCGACGGCGCGCAAGCCCCGGGTTGCCTCCATGCCGTCCTGTCGGAGTGCACACCGGATGCTGCATCTTGCCAACGTCACCCATGTCTACCCCAACGGCACGCGCGCTCTCGACGACGTCACGCTCACCATCCCCAAGGGCATGTTCGGCCTGCTCGGGCCCAACGGCGCCGGCAAGTCCACCCTGATGCGCACCGTCGCCACCCTGCAGACCCCCACCAGCGGCGCGATCCGCTTCGGCGACATCGACATCATCGCAAACCCGGAAGGCTTGCGCCGCCGCCTCGGCTATCTGCCCCAGGATTTCGGAGTCTACCCGCGCGTCTCCGCCTACGACATGCTGGAACACATGTGCGTGCTGAAGGGCATCGCGTCGGCAGCCGACCGCAAGGCGACCGTCGAAACCCTCCTCAACCAGACCAATCTCTGGACCGTCCGGAAAAAGGCGATCGCCGGCTTCTCGGGCGGCATGCGCCAGCGCTTCGGCATCGCCCAGGCCCTCATCGGCAACCCGGACCTCATCATCGTCGACGAGCCCACCGCCGGCCTCGACCCGGAAGAGCGCAACCGCTTCCTCAACCTGCTGGCCGAAATCGGCGAGAATGTCGTCGTCATCCTCTCGACCCACATCGTCGAGGATGTCGCCGATCTCTGCCCCCGCATGGCCGTGCTTGCCGGCGGTCGCATCCAGCTCGAAGGCGCTCCGCTCGATCTCATCGAACGCGCCCGCGGCACCGTCTGGGCCAAGACCATCGCGCGCGAGGATCTCGACCGCTACGGCACCAGCCACGAGGTCATCTCCACCCGCCTCTTCGCCGGCCGCACGATCATTCACGTGCTGTCCGAGAAAGACCCCGGCGACGGCTTCGCCCCCGTCGATGGCGGCCTCGAGGACGTCTATTTCGCGACGCTCGCCCGCACGCGCCGCGCCCCCGCCGCACTCGCTGCCTGAGGCCCGCGATGTTCGCACAGATTGCAGCTTTCGAGCTGCGCTACCAGCTCCGCAACCCGGTCTTCTGGGTCGTCGCCGTCCTCTTCTTCCTGCTCACCTTCGGGGCAACCACCATCGAGCAGATCTCGATCGGCTCGGGCGGCAACGTCAAGGTGAACAGCCCGGCGGCAATCGCCCAGATCCACCTCATCCTCTCCATCTTCTTCATGTTCGTGACCACGGCCTTCGTCGCCAACGTGATCGTGCGCGACGATGAATCGGGCTTCGGCCCGATGGTGAAGTCCACCCGCGTTACCAAGTTCGATTACCTGATGGCCCGCTTCCTCGGTGCCTTCCTCGCAGCCGCGATCGCCTTCCTCGTGGTGCCGCTGGCGATCCTGCTCGGCTCGCAGATGCCCTGGGTCGATGCCGAAACCGTCGGCCCGAACATCCTCTCCCATTATGCCTTCGCCTATCTGGCGCTTGCGCTCCCCAACATCTTCCTCACCAGCTGCATCTTCTTCGCGGTCGCCACGCTCACCCGCTCGATGATGTACAGCTACATCGGCGTCGTCGTCTTCCTCGTCGCCTACCTCGTCGTCTCCGGCATCATAGGCAACCAGCCCGAACTGCGCGAGCTCGGCGCCATGGTCGATCCGTTCGGCGGGGCCGCCTACTCGAACGTCACCCGCTACTGGACGGCCGCCGAAAGCAACACGCGCATGCCGGCCCTTGCGGGCGAACTCCTCCTCAACCGGCTCATCTGGCTCGGCGTCGGCTTCGCCGCGCTCGCCTTCGCCTACGCCCGCTTCAGCTTTGCCGAGCGCGGCGTCTCGAAGCGCAAGCTCGCCGCCCAGGAAAGGGCCGCAGCGAAACTCGCCGCCACCCGGCCCCAACTCGTGGACCGGCTGCCGGCTGCCACGCCCGAAGCCGCCTGGTGGCCGCGCCTTGCCGCCCGCGTCCGGTTCGAAATGGTGCAGGTCTTCCGCAGCCCGGCCTTCTTCGTCCTCCTGCTCATCGGCCTGTTCAACGCCGCCGGCGCGCTCTGGTTCGCGAACGAGATCTACGGAACGCCGGCCCGCCCGCGCACCTTCAGCCTGATCGAGCTGCTGTTCGGCAGCTTCGGGATCATCCCCATCATCATCGCCATCTACTATGCAGGCGAACTCGTCTGGCGCGACCGTTCCGCCAAGATGCACGAGATCGTCGATGCGACCTCGCTTCCCAACTGGGCCTATCTGGTGCCCAAGACACTGGCGGTCGCCGGCGTGCTGTTCGCCACCCTCCTCATCTCGGTGGTCGCCGCCATCCTCATCCAGCTCGCCCGCGGCGTCACCGACGTCAACGTCGGCCAGTACATTGCCTGGTACATCCTGCCGACCACCGTCGACATGGTCATCCTCGCAGTGCTCGCCGTCTTCGTGCAGGCGCTCAGCCCCAACAAATATGTCGGCTGGGCGATCATGGTCGTCTACCTCGTCGCCTCCATCACGCTCGCCAACATGGGCTTCGAACACCCGCTCTACGAGTATGGCGGCACCGGCCGCACCCGCTTCTCCGACATGAACGGGAACAATGTCGGCGGCGCCATGGGCTGGTGGCTGCGGCTCTACTGGGGCGCCATCGCCCTGATCCTCGCCGTGCTTGCCCACCTTCTGTGGCGGCGCGGCACCGAAACCGCGCTCAGGCCCCGCCTGAAGCGCCTGCCCGCACGCCTCGCCGGCACCCCGGGGGTCATCCTCGGCGCCGCGGCCCTCGTCGCGGCGGGCACCGGCGCGTTCATCTACTGGAACACCAATATCCTGAACGACTACCGCACGCAGGACGACACCGAGGCCCGCCTCGCGTCCTATGAGCGCAAATACCTCAGGTACGAAACCGTCCCCCAGCCCTCGATCACCGCGATCCGGCTGAACGTCGATCTCCAGCCCTCGGCCAAGCGCGCCGACGTGACCGGCAGCTACGCCCTCGTCAACGACAGCGGGACGCCGGTCACCGACCTCCACGTCCGCTTCGCCAACCCGGACATCGAGCTCCTGTCCCTCTCCATTCCGGGCGCGAAGCTCGTCATGGAAGACAAGGAGAACAACTACCGCATCTACCGTCTGGCAGAGCCGATGGCGTCGGGCGCCACCTCGACCCTCGAATTCCGCACCCGCCGCTGGCAGCAGGGCTTCCGCGCGCAGGGCGACGACACCGCCATCATCCCCAACGGCACCTTCCTCAACAACGCGGACTTCGCGCCGCAGATCGGGATGGACCGCAGCGGCCTGCTGCAGGACCGGGTCGACCGCCGCAAGCAGGGCCTGCCCGCCGAACTCAGGCCCGCAAGGCTCGAGGACCTGTCGGCGACGAGCCGCAACTATGTCGGCAACGCCGACTGGGTGTCGGCCGACATCACCGTCACCACCGACGCCGGGCAGACACCGATCGCCCCGGGCGTCCGCGTCTCCGACGTCACCAATGGCGGCCGCCGAACCGCGCGCTTCGTCTCGAAGGGCCCGATCCTCGCCTTCTTCTCGATCCAGTCCGCCGCCTATGCGGAAAAATCGATGGACGCCGACGGCGTGAAGCTGACCGTCTTCCACCACCCCGGCCACGAGGCCAATGTCGACACCATGCTCAGCGCCATGAAGGCAAGCCTCGACTATTACCGCAAGAATTTCGGGCCCTACCAGTTCGATCATGCCCGCATCATCGAGTTCCCGGGCTACGAGACCTTCGCCCAGGCCTTTGCCGGCACCATGCCCTATTCGGAATCGATCGGCTTCCTCGCCGATACCTCCGATGACGAGGCGATCAACTATCCGGCCTATGTCACCGCGCACGAGGTCGCCCACCAGTATTGGGCGCACCAGATCATCAGCTCCGACCAGCAGGGGGGCACCATCTGGGTGGAAACGCTCGCGCAGTACAGCGCGCTGATGGTGATGAAAAAGCTCTACGGCGAAGACAAGATCCGCCGCTTCCTGAAATATGAACTCGACAATTATCTCAGGAACCGCGGCGGCGAGGTGCTGGAAGAGCTGCCCCTCAACCGGGTCGAGAACCAGGGCTATGTCCACTACCGCAAGGGCTCGCTGGCCATGTACCTGCTGCAGGATCGCCTGGGCGAGGACCGGGTGAACGCGATGCTCGCCGACATGCTGGCGAAGTACCGCTTCTCCGGCCCGCCCTATGTCCGCTCCACCCAGCTGGTCGACGGCTTCAAGAGCCTCGCCCGCACGCCCGAGGAGCTGAAGCTCGTCGAGGACCTGCTGGAGCGCATCACCATCTTCGACCTGAAGGCGCCGACGGCGACAACGCGCAAGCTGCCTGACGGCACATGGGAAACCACCCTCACGGTAACCGCCGCCAAGGCCCATGCCGACGGCCAGGGCAAGGAAACCGCGGCTCCGCTTGCCGACGTCATCGACATCGGCCTGTTCACGGAACGGCCTGGGCAGGGCGCCTTCTCGAAGGCGGACGTCCTCTTCCTCGAACGCCGTCCGGTGAAATCGGGAACCCAGCAGATCCGCGTGGTCACCCGGGAAAAGCCCGCCTTTGCCGGCGTCGACCCGTACAACAAATATGTTGACCGCAATTCCGACGACAATGTGATCGACGTGACCGACGCCTGACGGCAGGTGAGGGGGGTGCGACACGCCGCTGCACCCCCTGCCGTTTTCACTGTCCCATGCGCACAGCGTCCGTTCATCATGATGACCCCAAGCGGGGGAAAAGCGGGGCATCCCGCGTAAGCAAGGGGTGTTCGTGAAAACCGCCAAGACGGCATCTGCCGCCCTCCTTCTCCTGTCCGTGCCCGCAGCTGCGGTGGAAGCCCCCGTGGCCGACCAGGAGGCCCCGGCGCCGGCAACCACCCAGCCCAAGCAGCCCGAAGCCGAGGCTGCCGAGGAGATCGTCGTCTCCGCCGGCCGCCCCGCAGGCTCGGTCGTGTCCGACATCCAGGCCGAAGTCGTCCTGTCACCGGCCGACATCCGCGCCTATGGTGCCAGCAGCCTCGCCGACCTCCTCCAGCAGCTTTCCCCGCAGACCCGCTCGGGCCGGGGCCGCGGCGGCGACGCCCCGATCGTCCTCATCAACGGCCGCCGCGTCTCGGGCTTCGCCGAGATCCGCAACATCCCCCCCGAGGCGATCCAGCGCGTCGAGGTGCTGCCCGAGGAAACCGCGCTCGCCTATGGCTACCGGGCCGACCAGCGCGTCGTGAACTTCGTCCTGCGCGACCGCTTCGAGGCCTTCACCGGCGAAGTCGAGCTCGGCGGCCCGACCGCCGGAGACCGTCGCGAACGCGAGCTCCAGGGCAGCGTCATCCGCATCGACGGCAACGCCCGCATCCTGATCGACGCCCAGATCACCAGCGGCTCCGCCCTCCTCGAAAGCGACCGCGACATCGACCAGGGCACCGGCGACACCCCGCGCGCGATCGAGGGCAACATTCTCTCCCTCACCCCCGGCGCAGAGATCGACCCGGCCCTTTCGGCACTTGCCGGCACCCCTGTCACCGTCGCCGCCGTCCCCGCCTCCGCCGCGAGCCGGCCGCCCGCCCTCGGCGATTTCGTCGCCACCGCCAACCAGCCCGCCATCACCGACCAGGGCCAGTTCCGCACGCTCATCCCCGAAACGCTCGACATCACAGGCGGCGCCAGCATCGCCCGGCCCATCGGCGAGAAGGTGCAGCTCACGCTGAGCGCCCGCGCCGGCAGCAGCAGCAGCGAAGCCCGCCTCGGCCTCGCCTCGACCGACCTCACACTCCCGGCCGGCAACCCCTTCTCGCCTTTTGCCACCGATACCCGCCTTGCCGGCCTCGCCTCCGCCCCGGGGCCCCTGCTGTCGGGACGGGAGAGCTGGAACGGCCGCCTCGCCGCTGCCCTCAACGGCGACCTCCGCGGATGGCGCTGGTCACTCACCGCCAGCCACGATCACGACCAGAGCGTCACCCTCACCGACCGCTCGATCGACCTCGCGCTCGCGCAAGGCCGCCTCGACGCCAACGATCCCGCCTACAACCCCTTTGCGCCCAACGCAGTCAACGGCCGCATCGTGACCGACCGCGCCGCCTCCAACAGCGATCGCACCCTCGTCGAGGCCGTCGCCAACGGCCGCCTCGCCGAGCTCCCGGCGGGCGGCCTCTCCACGACGCTCAGCCTCGCGCTCGACCGCCGCGATTTCGAAAGCAGCACCACCCGCAACGGAATCGGTTTCAACGCCGACCTCGGCCGCACCCAGGCCGGCGGCCAGCTCAGCGTCGACCTGCCCATCGCCAGCAGCCGCCGCGAAGTGCTCGCCTTCCTGGGCGACCTCTCCGTCAACGCCAATGCCGGCTTCGACAACCTCTCCGACTTCGGAGACCTCTTCCGCTTCGGCGCCGGTGTCACCTGGCGCCCCATCCAGGCCTTGCAGTTCATCGGCTCGTTCAGCCAGGAGGAAGGGGCCCCCTCGATCCAGCAGCTCGGCAACCCGCTCATCGCCACCCCCAACGTCCGCGTCTTCGATTTCGTCAACGGCGAGACGGTCGAGATCACCCGGATCGACGGCGGCAACCCCTTCCTCGGCGCCGACCGCCGGACGGTCTGGAAGCTCGGCGGCCGCCTCAACCCCATCCCCGAAACCGATCTCAGCCTGCAGGCCGATTATGTGAACAGCCGGATCACCGGCCCCATCTCCGGCTTCCCCACCGCCACGGCCGAGATCGAGGCCGCCTTCCCGGGCCGCTTCACCCGCGATGCCAACGGCACCCTCACCCAGATCGACAGCCGCCCGGTCAACTTCGACCGCTCCGACCGCTCCGAACTGCGCTGGGGCATCAACTTCTCCGAAGCGCTCGAACCCTCGAAGGCCGAGCGCGAGCGCTTTGCCCAGCGCCGCGCCGAGTTCGAGAAGATGCGGAAAGAGGCCGAAGCCGCCGGCAAACCGCTGCCGCCGCTCCCCAGCTGGATGCAGCAGCAACGCCCGGGCGGCGCAGGTGGTCCTCCGGGCGGCGGCCCACCCCGCGGGCCGGGCGGCCCCGGCGGTGGTGGCGGTCCCGGTGGCGGCGGCCGCTTCGGCGAAGGCCGGCTCCAGCTCTCGCTGTTCCACACCTGGCGCTTCACCGACACCATCCTCATCCGCGACGGCGTGCCCGAACTCGACCTGCTGAACGGCTCGGCCACGGGCAGCAGCGGCGGCGTCCCGCGCCACCTGCTCGAAGCCCGCGCCGCGGTGAACCGCTTCGGTCTCGGCGGCCGCGTTTCGGTGAACTGGCAGAGCGGCACCGATGTCCTCGTCCAGCCCGGCGGCCCGCCCAGCCCCGACGACCTCAACTTCTCCAGCTTGACCACGGTCAACCTGCGGCTGTTCGCCGATCTCGGCCAGCGCTGGTCCCTCGTCCGCCGCGCCCCCTGGCTTCGCGGCACCCGGGTCTCGGTCGGCGTCGACAACCTGTTCGACGATCGCATCGACGTCACCGACCGCTCCGGCGCCACGCCGATCAACTACCAGCCCTTCCTGGTGGACCCGGTCGGCCGCCGCATCGAGGTCTCGGTGCGCAAGCTGTTCCTCTAGGCCAGCGGGCTCGCAGGCCCGGCCGTCAGCGGCGCCCGGTTCCGCACCTTGTCCGGTCTGCTGATTGGGCAAGTTCCCGTGGCTTATCCATTCAAGCGGACAATGGTCCATGCGCTGAAGCCGCGTGGTTCACCTTTGCTGCAGGGCAGGACGACAGGATTGGGCATCAGCGTCTTCAATTTGACCGAAGGGCAACCAAGCCTAAGCTGCGTCCGGGGTCGGATCATACCAATCCGGAGAACGACGTATGAGCCCGTTGCTGCGTCTGGCAGTCGCTTCGCTCCTTTTGACCCCGGTTCCGGCAAGCGCCATGAACCTGGATGCTGAAGATGCCTATTTCGAGAGCTGTGTATTCGAATATGTCAACAGACGGATGGGCAATGCCGACCAGGCTGCCGCCTACTGTTATGAAAAGGCTTACGGTTCGGAACAAAGTCCGCTCCCGTCGATCAAGCCACCGTCAAAATGGGTTCCGATTCAATCGTGCCCCGGTTTCGCCGTTCCACGGTGTGACCCGCCATTCGTACAGCCGAAATAGCTTGTGATGGCCTCGCAGTCCGGTGATTGCGAGGCCATCGACAAGCCGGCTTAGGCAACTGCCCATCAGGCGCTGCCAGCTTCATCCGCACTGTTTCCGCTGACAACCTTGCCTTTTCCGCCAATGCATGGCCTGCTTCCCAAGCCATGCAGGGAATGCAGGGAATCGAGCAGGCGCAGCGCCAGGGCGTTGCGTCTGCGCGACCAGTTGAATGGTGTTAACACTGTCGATTGTTGCGCACTGCGCAATTTTCGATAATTGCCAGACGAGCTCGGTGTAAGAAAATTCCAGCATAAGGAATTCTCACACCCTGCCATAACAGACGCCAGCGTTGGGCTGGCCCGGAACATGGTGGACACATGCTTGATCGGCCGACGGGACGCAGTGGCGGGGATTTTTCAGGTGCAGAGGTGAACCCGGTTCGCACCCGCGCGGACTGGGAAGCCATGCGCGCCGCCTGCCGCACCGATCCAGGCGCCTTCCACGGCGAGATCGCCCGCTCAACGCTGCACTGGTTCTACCCGCAGGCCAACGCCTGGCTCATCCGCGACGCCGAATCCGGCAGCTTCACCGGGTGGGACGCCACCACCTTCGAACCCGTCACCGCCGACCTTCCTGCCGACACCGTCCCATGGATGCGCGCCTTCAACGCCGATCAGGCCCCCGCCTATCGCTGGTTCGAGGGCGGCCGCACCAACGCCTGCTTCAATGAGGTCGACCGCCACGTGCTCGCCGGCCACGGCGACGAACCCGCGCTCATCTTCGAAGGCGACCGCTGGGATCTCTCCCTGGACGGAGGCCGCGGCGGCCCCGTCGATTGCTACCCGGTCTCGCGCCGGCAGCTGCTGCTCGAAACTGCCAAATGCGCACTCGCGCTCGAGGACCTCGGCCTCAAGCCCGGCGACCGCATCGCGCTCAACATGCCCTCCATCCCGCAGCAGATCTTCTGGACGGAAGCGGCCAAGCGGCTCGGCATCCTCTACACCCCGGTCTTCGGCGGCTTCTCCGACAAGACCCTGTCGGATCGCATCGCCGACGCCGGCGCCCGAATCGTCATCACCGCCGATGGCGGGTGGCGCACCGCGCAGGTCGTCCCCTTCAAGACCGCCTACACCGATCCCGCACTCGACAATTTCGTCGCCGTCCCCGTGGCCCTCCAGCTGCTCGCCGACACGCTGAAGACGCTCGGCCTCGCGGCCGACGACCAGGCCACCATCGGCGAAGCCGTGAAGGAAGCGCTCGGCGGCGAGATGACGGTCGAACGCTCCGACGTGATGCGCGGCGTCGGCCGAGCGCTCACCAAGCTGGGCGAAGCCGGCCGCATGGATTCTGCGGGCGCCGCAAAGGCCCGCATCGCAATCGCCTCCGCCCTCGTCGACAGCCCGCCCCGCGTCGAGGCCGTTGTCGTCGTCCGCCACACCGCCCAGCCAGATCTCGTCTGGCGCCCCGAGCGCGACCGCTGGGATCACGAACTCACGGCCAAAGCGCTAGAGCGCCTGCTGGCCGCCGCCCGCGATGCCGGCTTCAAGGTCAACTCCGAAGCCGACCTCCTCGCGCTCCCGGACATCGACTTCGTCCGCGCCATCTGGGCCAGCTGCCCGGCCCGCGCCCTCGACGCCGAGTATCCGATGTTCTTCATCTACACCTCGGGCTCCACCGGAAAGCCCAAGGGCGTGGTCCATGTGCAGGGCGGCTACACCGCCGGCATCGCCCACAGCATGAAGGTCGCCTTCGATGCCCGCCCCGGCGACGTCATGTATGTCGTCGCCGATCCGGGCTGGATCACCGGGCAGAGCTACCTGATCTCGGCCAGCCTCACCAACCGCGTCACCACCCTCATCACCGAGGGCTCGCCCGTCTTCCCCCACTCGGGCCGCTTCGCCGCGTCCATCGAAAAGCATGGCGTCAACATCTTCAAGGCCGGCGTCACCTTCCTCAAGTCGGTCATGTCCGACCCGGAAAATCTGAAGGACATCCAGCGCTACGACCTTGGCTCGCTTCGCTGCGCCACCTTCTGCGCCGAGCCCACCTCGCCCCCAGTGCAGGCCTTCGGCATGGAGCATATCGTTCCCTGGTACGCCAACAGCTACTGGGCGACCGAGCATGGCGGCATCGCCTTCACCCATTTCTACGGCAACACCGATTACCCCCTGCGCGCAGACGCCCACACCTGGGCGCTGCCCTGGGTGCTCGGCGATGTCTGGGTGGAAGACGCAGACGCACCGGGCGGCCACCGCACGGCCGAGCCGGGCGAAAAGGGCGAAATCGTCATCGAGGCGCCATACCCCTATCTCGCCCGCACCATCTGGGGCGACGCCGCCAACTTCACCGTCACCGACGGCCAGGTGTCGGGCGACTGGAAGGGCGATTTCGACCGCTGGGCCAAGGGCTACTGGCAGCGCTGGCAGGGTGCGACCGCCTACACCCAGGGCGATTTCGCGATCCGCCACGCCGATGGCAGTTTCTCGCTGCACGGCCGCTCGGATGATGTGATAAACGTATCCGGTCACCGCATGGGCACCGAGGAAATCGAGGGTGCGATCCTGCGCGACAAGGCGCTCGATCCCAATTCGCCCGTCGGAAACGTCCTCGTCGTCGGCGCACCGCACCGCGAAAAGGGCCTCACCCCCATCGCCTTCGTGACGCCTGTCGCCGGCCGCCGCCTCACCCACGAAGACAAGCGCCGCCTCACAGATCTTGTCCGCACCGAGAAGGGCGCCGTCGCGGTCCCGGCCGACTTCCTGGAAGTCAGCCAGTTCCCCGAAACCCGCTCGGGCAAATATGTCCGCCGCATGGTCCGCGCCCTTGTGGAGGGCGGCGACCTCGGCGACGCAAGCACGCTCAGGAACCCGGAAAGCCTCACCGAACTGAAGACGGTCATCGACGACTGGCAGCGCCGCCAGCGCCTGTCGGATGAACAGCAGCTGTTCGACCGCTACCGCTATTTCCTCATCCAGTACAACCAGTTGGCTCCCGGCAAGCGGGTGGCGACCGTCACCGTCACCAATGCCCCCGTCAATGCGCTGAACGAGCGCGCCATCGACGAACTGGTGATCGTCGCCGAGCATCTCGCCCGCAAGGACGACATCGTCGCCGTCGTCTTCACCGGCGAGGGCACCGCCAGCTTCGTCGCCGGCGCCGACATCCGCCAGATGCTGGAGGATATCCACGACGAAGACGAAGCCCGCGTCCTCCCTAACAACGCCCAGCTCGCCTTCAACAAGATCGAGCAGATGGGCAAACCCTGCATCGCGGCCATCCAGGGCGTGGCGCTCGGCGGCGGCATGGAATTCGCGCTCGCCTGCCACTATCGCGTCGCCGAACCGACGGCACGCTTTGGCCAGCCCGAAATCCGCCTGCGCCTGCTGCCCGGCTACGGCGGCACCCAGCGCCTGCCGCGCCTGCTCGCCGACCATTGGGGCGCCGACGGCCTCACCGACGCGCTCGAACTCATCCTCGGCGGCCGCAGCATCGACGCCGAGCGTGCGGCTTCGCTGCGCCTCGTCGACACGCTCGTCGAAGGCTCGGCAGACGCGCTTTCCACCGCCCACGCGCTCATCCGCGACTATGTGGCAAAGGGCGCCGACAGCGAACTCGGCCGCGCCTACGCCACCCGCATGGCGCAGGTGACACGCTGGCAGAAGCCGGCGTCACTCGCGCTCGACCCCGTCCTCAAGGATGATTTCCTTCAGCGCATCCTCCGCCAGCTCGATTGGGCCGGGCGGGGCAGGGCAGGGCAACGCGCACTCGACGCCGTCCGCACGGGCTGGGAACAGGGCATGGCCGCGGGCCTCCGGCGCGAGGCGGATTGCTTCGCCGAAGCCATCGTCGACCCTGAAGGCGGCAAGGCCGGCATCCGCGAATTCCTCGACAAGAAGTCGCCTGCACTCCCGGTCCGCCGCGATGGCCTCCGCCTCGACAACGAGTATGCCGCGAAGAAGGCGGCCATGATCGAGGCCGGCCAGCTGCTTCCCGTGGGCGCCCCCTTCTACCCGGGCGTCACCCCGATCCCGCAGCACCAACTCGCCTTCGGCATCGCCCGCGATCCCGACACCGGCGCGCCGCGCTTCGGCCCGCCCGCCAGCCACGAGCGGGAACTGATCGTCGACGTGGTCCCGCCAGGGCCGAACGAAGCGCTCGTCTACATGCTCACGTCGGAAGTGAACTTCAACGATATCTGGGCCTTGACGGGGATTCCTGTCAGCCCGTTTGATAATCACGAGGAAGACGTCCAGACCACCGGGTCCGGCGGCATCGCCCTCATCGCGGCGCTGGGATCCGAGGTGAAGAAGGCAGGCCGCCTGAAGGTCGGCGACATGGTCGCCGTCTATTCCGGCACCTCCGATCTCCTCAGCCCGCAGGCCGGCATCGACCCGATGTTCGCCGGCTTCGCCATCCAGGGCTATGAAACCGAAACCGGCAGCCACGCCCAGTTCCTCCTGGTGCAGGGCCCGCAGCTCCACCATGTGCCGGGCGACCTCACGCTCGAACAGGCCGGCAGCTACATCCTGAACCTCGGCACCGTCTCGCGCTGCCTCTTCACGACGCTGAAGATCGCACCCGGCCGCACCATCTTCGTCGAAGGCTCCGCCACCGGCACCGGCCTCGACGCGCTCAAGTCCTCGATCCGCACGGGCTTGCAGGCAACCGGCCTCGTCTCGTCGAAGGCCCGCGCGGACTTCGTGACCGAACAGGGCGCAGTCGGCGCAATTGACCGCACCGACCCGCGCTGGAAATCCGCCTACACCGCGGTCCCCGAGGATCCGTCCGAATGGCAGGCATGGGAACAGGCCGGCGAGCCCATCCTCGCCGAGTACCGCAAGCTCAACGGCGGCCGCCTCGCCGACCATGTCGTCAGCCACGCCGGCGAAACCGCCTTCCCGCGCAGCTTCCAGCTGCTGGAAGAGGGCGGCACGCTCGCCTTCTACGGCGCATCGTCGGGCTACCACTTCAGCTTCATGGGCAAGCCCGGCAAGGCGAGCCCCGAAGACATGCTGCAGCGCGCAGGCCTTCGCGGCGGCGAAGCCGTCCTCCTCTACTATGGCCCGCTCAGCCGCGACCTGCTCGATGAAACCGGCCTCCAGTTGATTGAGGCCGCCCGCCGCTTCCAGGCCCGCACCGTCGTCGTCACCTCAACGGACGGCCAGCGCGAATTCCTCCAGTCGCTGGGCCTCGAAGACGGCGTCGAGGGCATCGTCAGCCTCGAGGACCTGAAGCGCCGCGCCGGCGCCAACTTCGACTGGCCCGTCACCATGCCGCGCCTGGCAGACGCGAAGGTCGACATCGAGACCTTCAAGGCCGGCGTCCGCGACTATCAGGAAAAGGTGCTGAAGCCCTTCGGCAGCGCGGTCGGCAAGATCCTCCGCTCGCCCGACAACCCCCGCGGCGCCCCCGACCTCGTGATCGAACGCGCCGGCCAGGACATGCTCGGTGTCTCCACCAGCCTCGTGAAGCCCTTCACCGGCCGCGTCGTCTTCACCGAAGACATGTCGGGCCGCCGCTACACCTTCTACGCCCCCCAGGTCTGGACCCGCCAGCGCCGCATCCTCATGCCGACGGCAGCAATCCTCGGCACCCACCTCTGCAACAGCTACGAGGTGGCGCGCATGAACGACATGATCGCGGCCGGCCTCCTCGACGTCACCGAGCCCACGGTCGTCCCCTGGGAGGGCCTCCCCGAAGCCCACCAGTCCATGTGGGAAAACCGCCACTCGGGCGCCACCTACATCGTCAACCACGCGCTGCCGGCCGCCGGCCTGCGCAGCCGCGATGCGCTGCTCGAATACTGGGCTGCGAACGAAACCCCCGCCGGAGTCGCCTGACATGAGCACCACCACCAAGTCCCGCGCCACCACGGCCACCGTCACGCTTCCCGCCACCACCGGCCGCCTCGCCGGCAAGATCGCCGTCATCACGGGCGCCGCCGGCAACCTCGGCACCGAAATCGTGCGCCACTATGTCCGCGAGGGCGCAATCGTCATCATGACGGGCCGCACCCCGGACCGTACCGAAGCCGCCCGCCAGGCGATCCTCTCCGAAACCGGCGCGGTCCCCGAACAGGTCGCAACCGCCACCCTCGACGGTGCAGACCCCGAAAGCGTGCGCGCCGGAATCGCCGACATCGTCAGCCGCTTCGGCCACATCGACATCCTGGTGAACAACGCCGGCTCCGCAGGCCCCAAGCAGTTGCTGGAGGACGTCCCCCTCTCCAAGGCCGACCTCCTCGCCCTGCAACAGGCCGGCGCCACCGACTCGGAAACCGTGTCCGACGCCGTCCGCAACATCTTCGGCGTGATCTGGAACGTTGCCCGCGCGGCAGCCCCCCACATGCGCGCCGGCGGCGCCATGGTGAACGTCTCCACCATCTTCTCGCGCACCCCCTATTACGGCCGCACGGCCTATGTCGTCCCCAAGGCGGCGGTGAACGCGCTGAGCCGCGAACTCAGCCTCGAACTCGGGCCCCGCGGCGTCCGCGTCAATCTCCTCTTCCCCGGCCCCATCGAGTCTGCCCGTATCCGCGGCGTCTTCGCCGCCATGGACAAGCTGAAGGGCGAACCCGCCGACAGCACCGCCAACCTCTACATGGGGCTCATGTCGCTCGACCGCGCCGACGCCGGCGCCGAGCCGAAGCGCATGCTCCCGCTCCCGAAAGACATCGCCAACACCTGCGTCTTCCTCGGCTCCGACGAAAGCGCGGCCTTCAACGGCCATGATTTCGAGGTCACCCACGGCATGACCGTCCGCAAGGAAGAGCGCTCGGTCTATCTCTCCCGCCCCACCATGCGCTCGATGGACGGCACCGGCCTCGCCGTCCTCATCGCCGGCGGCGAACAGTGGGAGGATGCCCTCGAAATCGCCCGCGTCCAGGTCGGCGCAGGTGCCCACGTTCTCCTCGGCCTCTCCCGTCAGGCCGATGTCGCCCTTGCCCAGGCCCGCCTGAAGGC
Source organism: Sphingomonadales bacterium (assembly GCA_027490095.1). Classification (GTDB taxonomy): domain Bacteria; phylum Pseudomonadota; class Alphaproteobacteria; order Sphingomonadales; family Sphingomonadaceae; genus Sandaracinobacteroides. The sequence continues at coordinate 17,399 of JAIXYT010000048.1, forward strand.
CGAAGACGGCGCAGACCGCATCACGGTCGTCCGCTTCAACCGCGGCGACGCTGCCGGCATGGAGGCAACGCTCACCGCCTTCACCGACGCCAATCTCCCGATCACCAGCGCCATCATCATGCCTGCCAAGGCCGCATCCGAATTCGCAGGCCCCCTCGTGGACGCCAGCGACTCCGTCGTCGACGCCATCATGGACCTCGAAATCTCCGGCAACATCGCGATCGCCCGCACGCTCAGCCGCTACTGGAAGCGCCACGACAATCTCCTCCAGCCCCCGCGCTTCGTCTTCCTGTCGAACCGCACCGACGGGCAGGGCAACATCACCAACCAGCTGCTGCGCGCCGCCACCGAACAGCTGATCCGCATCTGGCGCGACGAATCCGAAATCGACGTGAAGCAAGGCCGCCGCCGTCAGGCGGAATGGGGCAACCAGATCATCCGCTTCACCAACGACGAGCCCGAAAATGCCCCCTTCGCCGCCGGCCACGCCGCGCGCATCGTCCTCAAGGAAAACAAGATCCGCGAGGTGACACTCTACCTCCCCGCCAGCATCGGCGAGGCGACCGGCGCCCGCAAGGCGATGCCGGGCTTCTCCGAGAACATCACGGGCCTCCACCTCGGCAAGGTCGCCCTCATCACCGGCGGCTCGGCCGGAATCGGCGGCCAGGTCGCCCGGCTGCTCGCGCTCGCCGGCGCCAAGGTGATGATGGTCGCTCGCCGCGACAGCGAGCTCGCGACCGCCCGCGCGCGGATCGTGTCGGAACTCGAGGACGTCGGCTTCGCCGGTGTCGAACGCCGCGTCCGCACGCTCGGCAATGTCGACGTCTCCGACTTCAAGTCCCTGAAAAAAGCCTTCGACGAGACCATCAAGGCCTTTGGCCGCATCGACTATCTCATCAACAACGCCGGTGTCGCCGGCGCCGAGGAAATGGTCGTCGACATGTCGCCCGCGGCCTGGGCGCAGACGCTCGATGCCAACCTCGTCTCCAACTATTTCCTGATGCACCACGCCGTGCCCCTCATGAAGAAGCAGGGCTCCGGCTACGTCCTCAACGTTTCCAGCTACTTCGGCGGCGAGAAGTTCCTGGCCGTCGCCTACCCGAACCGCGCCGACTATGCCGTCTCCAAGGCCGGCCAGCGTGCCATGGTGGAGGCGATGTCGCGTCACCTCGGGCCCGAAGTCCAGTTCAACGCCATCGCGCCCGGCCCGGTCGATGGCGACCGCCTGTCCGGCACCGGCGGCAAGCCCGGCCTCTTCGAGCGGCGCGGCCGCCTGATCCTCGAGAACAAGCGCCTCAACGCTGTCCACGCTGCCGTCATCAAGGCGATCCGCCGCGGCGCCCGGGTGGAGGCCGTGCTCAACCGCCTCGCCCGCAACGACAGCGCCTACCTCAGCCACGACAGCGATTCCCCGCGCGAACTGCGCGATCTCGCACTCGCCACCGCCCGCGAAGGCGACGGCGTCTGCACCTGGGACCGTTACCTGATGACCGCGCGCATCGCAGCCCGCCTCGTCTCCCGCCTGCGCCTCGCAGGCCTGCTGCTCGACGCGCCGGGCTGGTCCGACCGCCCGGCCACCCCGGAATCAGACGGCAGCTGGCTCCTGAAGTCCCCGCCCGACGACATTCCCTTCCTTCCCGCCGACAAGATCGCCGAAGAGGCCCGCAAGGTCGGCTCCGGCGTGCTCAAACAGCTCCACCTCGGCAAGATGCCGACCGAGAGCGAAGTCGCGCAAGCCACCGTCTTCTTCCTCGCCGACCGCGCCGTCTCGGGCGAAACCTTCATGCCCTCGGGTGGCCTCTCGGTCGAACGCTCCACCACCGAGCGCGAGCTGTTCGGCAGCCCCAAGCAGGAACGTCTCGACCGCATGAAGGGCAAGACGGTCTGGCTCATCGGCGAACATCTCACCGACTATCTGGCAGAGACCGCCCGCAAGTTCGTGGAGGACTGCCACGTCGCCCGCGTCGTGCTGCTCACCAGCACGGCCGCCGGCAGCGAGGCACTCACCGCCGCCCTCACCGATCTCCCCGCCGGCACCCTCGAAACCATCGTCGCCGGCACCGAGATCGAAGCCGCGCTCGATGACGCGATCGCCAGATGGGGCCGGCCGACCACCGTCGTCTCCACCCCGCTCGCCCAGCTCCCCGACAAGCTGTTCGGCCTCGACGAGCCCTTGAGCCCGGAGGATTTCCGTTCGGTCGTCGAGGCGAACCTGACGCACCATTTCCGCGTCAGCCGCAAGGTCTCCCTCTACGACGACTGCCAGCTCGTTCTCGTCTCCCCCGACGTGCCGATCAGCACCAACAACGGGGGCGGCCCGGCCTTCGCGCTCGCCAACTTCATCAAGACCACGCTGCACGCGTTCACGGCAACGCTCGCGGTCGAAAACGAGCGCCTGGTCCACGATGTGGCAGTCAACCAGCTCAACCTCACCCGCCGCGTCCGGGGCGAGGAGCCGCGCGACCTCGACGAGCATTGGGAGGAAGTCCGCCGCTTCGCCCGCGCAGTGCTGCTCGTCGGCGCCCCGCTGCCCGACGCCGAAGACAGCCGCTACCGCTCCAGGATCTACCGTGGCATGTCCATGACTGTTTGAGCCGGCCTCACGGCCGGACCGCGCAGCGACCGAAGGGAGCGAACGGCGCATGACGGAATGGATGGAGTTTGAAAAGAGCGTCGGCGCGCTTGCCAAGAGCGCGACCGACGCCCTCAACGCTGGCGCTCCGGAAGAAGCCGCGCGCCTGTCCGAACGCGCCCAGAAGCAGCTCGCCGACCTCTACAGCCAGCTCACCCCCTGGCAGCGCACCCAGGTCGCCCGTCACCCCAACCGCCCGCACTTCCGCCACTTCGTCACCGCACTCTTCCCCGACCTGATGCTCCTCGGTGGGGACAGGCTCTATGGCGAGGATGCCGCAATCCTCGGCGGCCTTGCCAGCTTCAACGGCCGCCCCGTCATCGTGATGGGCCACGCCAAGGGCGAGGACACCGAAAGCCGCATCCGCCACAATTTCGGCATGGCCCGCCCCGAAGGCTATCGGAAGGCCGTGCGCCTCATGGAAATGGCCGACCGTTTCGGCCTCCCTGTCATTACCCTCGTCGACACACCGGGTGCCTTCCCCGGCATCGACGCCGAGGAGCGTGGCCAGGCCGAGGCCATCGCCCGCGCCATCGAGGCCTGCCTCAAGCTCACTGTCCCCTCGGTCGCGCTCATCTGCGGCGAAGGCGGCTCGGGCGGCGCAATCGCGCTGGCCGCCGCCAACCGCGTGCTGATGCTGGAAAACGCCGTCTATTCCGTGATTTCACCCGAAGGCTGCGCGTCCATCCTTTGGCGTGACGGCTCGGCCAAGGCCGCCGACGCGGCCGAAGCCATGCGCATCACCGCGCAGGACCTGCTGAAGCTCGGCGTCATCGACCGCATCGTCTACGAACCCGTCGGTGGCGCCCACCGCGACCATGCCGAGACCTTCACCCGCGTCCGCTCGGCTATCGCCGGCGAACTCGACAAGCTGTCCGCGCTCGACGGAAAAACGCTGCGCGACAACCGCCGCGAGCGTTTCGTCAGGATGGGAAAACAGGGCCTCTAGGGCCCCGGAACGCGCTCAGCCGGCCAGCGGCGACAGCAGGATCAGCGCAACGGTCGCGATGAAGGCGACCGCGGTCACCAGCCGGTCCAGCCCATGGCCCTCGTCCGCCCCGATATCCTCGGCAGCGGCGACCTTCGCTTCGGCGAACTGGCGGATCTGGCGGGGGTCCTGTTCCATGGAAGGGAAGGTGCCTCACACCCGGTTCCCCGACAAAGCAGCATGGCTATGGGGCGCAAAAGCCCAGCTTCATTCAGGCAGCGCTCGCGCTGCCCCACTCAACCCAAGCGGCGAATTTCGGCGACTTTTCCATGTAGCGCCCGTGCCGCTCCGGCACCGTGAAACCGGCGCCCGTCACGCTGTCCGTCACCGGCCGCGTCAGGTGGCACCCGCCCGCGATCGGCTTCCAGAAAGGCTCGATCCGCCGCTGCCACTTCGCCACATCGGCCTCGGGCGAAAGCCCGTGCTCCAGGAACAGCAGCCGACCGCCGGGCTTCAGCACCCGCTTCGCCTCGGCCAGCGCCCGCGCCGGATCCTGCACCGAACAGAGCGTGAAGGTCGAAACAACGGTATCGAAGCTCGCGGCAGGGAAGGGCAGCTCCTCGGCCACGCCCCGCTCCACGTGGAAAAATCCCCGGTCGCTGGGCGCCATCCGCTCCTCGGCCAGCGCGATCAGCCCCTCGGACGGATCCACCCCGGTCACGCTCTCCACACGGGCTCGGTCATACAGCCCCAGGTTCGCCCCGCCCCCGGCCCCAAGCTCCAGCACCTTGCCCGATGCCAGCGGCACCACCTCCGCGCGCCGCTTCATCACCGGCGGCTGCGAGCAGCAGAAGCCGATCAGCCGGGGCACCATGTGCCGATCCCACCAGTTCGCCATGCAGGGAAGGCTAGCAGCCGCCCGCCCCCTGTGCCAGTCTGCCGCTATGCAGGGGGACCGCATCGCAACCATCGACACCGTGCGCGGCTTTGCCGTGCTCGGAATCCTCGTCATGAACATCATGGGCATGGCCCACGCTGGCGCCGCCTACCTCAACCCCGCCTACACCGGCAGCCCCGTCGATCCCCTCAACGTCGGCCTCTGGGCCCTCGCGGCAATCGCCGTCGACGGCAAGATGCGCGCCCTCTTCGCCATGCTCTTCGGCGCCTCGCTGCTGCTGATGGCCGAGGGCAACCCGCCCGAAAAACAGACCTCGCGCCATCTCGCCCGCATGGCCGTGCTCTTCCTCTTCGGCCTCGTCCACGGCCTCCTCCTCTGGCCCGGAGACATATTGCTCCCCTTCGCCCTCGTCGGCCTCGCCGTCTGGCCGCTCAGGCACCAGTCGGCCCCCCGCCTCTTCCTGTTCGGCATCCTCGCCCTCACGCTCCAAGCCGCCATCCACTTCGCCTTCGCCCTCCAGGGCATCGCAGCCCAGGCCGCAGCCGCGCTCCCCAACGCGTCACCGGAGGCCATCGAGGCCTGGGACAACCTCCGCAGCGCCACCTGGACCCACCCGGAAGACCTCGCCCGCGAAACCGCCATGTACCGCGGCAGCCTCACCGACATCCTCGCCATCCGCGCCGAAGCCAACATCTTCATGCGCTTCTTCCTGCTCCCCTTCGTCTTCTTCGGCGAAACCTTCGGCCTCATGCTCATCGGCATGGCCCTCTACCGCCGGGGCTGGTGGCAGGGCGCTTTCGAAAGTGCGCACTACGCCCGCGTCGCCAAGCTCGCGATCCCCATCGGCCTCGCCATTGGGACCGCGATCGCCTGGCGCATGATCAGCACCGATTTCTCCGCCATCACCTTCTACGCAACCGAGGTCGTGCGCACCTTCTCCGCCCCGCTGCTCGCCATCGGATACGCGGCTGTCATCATCCTCATCGTGAAATCCGGCGCTCTCGCAGGCTTCACCGCCCGCCTCGCCGCCTGCGGCCGCATGGCGCTCACCAATTATCTGATGGCCTCCATCCTCACGAGCCTTGTCTTTACCGGCGCCGGCCTAGGTCTCCACTCCAGCCTCACCCGCGCCGAAACGCTCGGCGTGGTGCTCGTCATCTGGGCCCTCCAACTCGCCTGGTCCAAGCCCTGGCTCGAACGCTTCCGCTACGGCCCTTTCGAATGGCTCTGGCGCAGCCTTGCACGCGGGGCACGCCAGCCCATGCAGCCCCCGGCCCTAGTGGCCTAGCGCCACCCCGTCCTTGCGCATCTCGGTCGCGCCCCACCACACCCTGTTGGCAGCATCCCACATCACCGCCTGATAGCCGCCCACATCCTGGTACCGATCGACGATCGCGTGCCCCTTCGCCACCAGCTTGCCGCGCGTCTCCGCCCCGATCCCGCTCTCCAGGTAAAGCCCCGCCGTTGCCTCCTTCGGGTCCGCCCCCGGGTCAGGGCTCCCCAGATGCCGCAGCCGAGGCGCGTCACCCGCGGCCTGCAGGTTCATCCCCAGGTCCACCAGGTTCACCAGCACCTGCACCTGCCCCTGCGGCTGCATCGTCCCCCCCATCACCCCAAAGGCCAGGAAGGGCTGATCCCCCTTCGTCACCATCCCTGGAATGATCGTGTGAAATGGCCGCTTGCCCGGCGCAATCGCATTCCGGCTCTTCCCATCCAGCGAAAACTGCGCCCCCCGGTTCTGCAGCATGAACCCCCAGGTGCCGCGCCCATTCTCCACCGGCGCACTCCGAGGCACCACCACCCCAGACCCCATCCCCGCATAGTTGGACTGGATCAGGCTCACCATCATGCCGCTCGAATCCGCCGCCGCCAGATAGGTGGTGTCGCTCCGCTCCCCCTCAGGGTCCCCCGCCGGCACATCCGCCGGTAACGCCTTGTCCATGGAAATCATCGCTGCCCGCTTCGCGATATAGGCGTCGGCCAGCAACTCCTTCACCGGCAGCGCCTGCTTGCGCGGGTCCGCGATGAACACAGCCCGGTCCGCAAAGGCCAGCTTCTTCGCCTCGGCGATCACATGCAGCCGCTCCGCCTCCGACAGCGTCGTCATCGGGAACTTCTCGACAATCCGCGCCATCTGCAAGGTCGCCAGCCCCTGCGTCGCCGGCGGCATCTGCCACAGCGTCACCTCGCGGTAGGGCGCGGAAATCGGCGCCACCCATTCCGCCTTCATGACGCCCAGGTCCGCCGCCGAATGCTGCCGCCCGAACGCCTGGAAATGCCGCTCGAAATCCTGCGCGAACGCCCCCTTGTAAAAGGCATCGGCCCCGCCCTTGCCGATCATCTCCAGCGTCGCCGCAAGGTCCGGGTTGGCAAAGACCTGCCCCTCGGCCGGCGCCGCCCCGCCCGGCGCATAGAGCCTGCCGATCCACTCGGCCCCCTGGATCGCCGCCCCATCCCCCTTGAACGCCCGCAAATTCCCCGCCCAGCCCCGCGCAATCACCGGCGAAACCGGAAACCCCTCCCGCGCATATTTCACCGCCGGCGCCAGCACGGTCGCCAGCGGCAGCTTCCCATAGCGCTTGTGCAGCGCCTCCCACCCGGCAACCGCCCCCGGAATGGTCACAGCGTCCATCCCCACGTCCAATCCGCCGGCCTTTGCC
>JAIXYT010000027.1 GCA_027490095.1 Sphingomonadales bacterium
AGCCGCCGGCCGCCCGCCCATCCCCCCGCCCCAAAACCCGTCACCCGGCCCTTGCCCCCGGCCTCAACCCACGCCACTCTCCCTCCAACACAAGGAGAGCACAGTTCATGCACGCCAAGCTCGTCACAGCCGCCGCCACCACATTGCTGGCCGTGCCGCTCGCCGCCCAGGTCGCAACGACGCTTCCTGCGCAGGTTCGTCCGAACAGGCCGCAGGCGCCAGTGCAGGTGGTTCCCCCCAGCCAGAGCGTCCCCATGGTCCCGCCGAACCAGTCCCAGCGCGATTTCGCCGGCACCATCCGCTGTGAATCGCAGAACTTCCAGCCGCGCAACTGCCGCGCCCGCACCCAGAACCGGGTCGAGATCGTCCAGGTCCATGGCGGCTCCTGCGCCCGCAACCGCAGCTTCACCTACACCGCCGAGCAGATCCGCGTGACGGATGGCTGCCGCGCCACCTTTGCCTATGGCTATGGCAATGTGCAGCCCCAGGCGGACAGCGGCTCCAACGCGCTGCCCTGGGTGCTGGCCGGCGCCGGCGCCACTGCCGGAATCGTCGCGCTCGCCAACAGCGGCAGCAGCAGCCCGCCCAAGGAAGAGGCCCGGCCGGCGCCGGCACCTGTCCCGGCGCCTCCGGTCGAAACGGCGCCTCCGGCCCCGCAGGTGCCGCAGCCCCCGTTCCCCGCGCTCCCGCCGGCGAAGCTCGAGGCGAACATCCAGATGCTCACCGCCGACCAGCAGCGCACCATGCAGACCTGCCTGTTCGAAGGCGCCCGCCAGACGGGCCTTTCCGGCGGCTCTGCGCTCCGCCTCGACAGCGTCGACGAGATTGTCCAGGGCAACGGCGGCTGGCGCTTCCGCTTCCGCGCCACCGGCACCTGGCCCAATGGCCAGCGCCAGGGCTCCGTCTTCTGCCGGGCAAGCCCGACCCAGATCTTCGAGTTCACGGTCAGCAAGCCGGCCTGACGCCGGCAGGTCCACCTTTTGGCCGCGGATTGTCCTATTGGGGGCAATCCCGGAGCTTCGACCCGTTTACGGTAGAGTCACGCCTTGTCCACGCGCGCCACTGCGGGAAGGATGGGTGCGAGCACAAAGGAGGGGACCTATGAAAAGATCCGCTGAACTGGCCCTGGCAACGGCCACGGCATTGGCACTGCTGTCCGGCCTGCCGGCAGCTGCACAGACTGCCGCCGTGCCCGCGGCCGACGTTCTCGACCCGGATGCAGAAGCTGCCCTCAATCGCATGGGTGCAGCGCTCCGCGGCATGAACAGCTTCGAAGTTCGCTCCGACGCGACCACGGAAACCGTCTTCGACGGCAAGCACAAGATCATGTCGCGCTCGTCGACCACCTACAGTGTGCAGATGCCCGACCGCATGACGGTCGACATGCAGACCGACACCAGCCACCGCCGCATCTACTACAACGGCAAGGTGATGTCGGTCGTCGGCATGAAGATCGGCAAGTATGTCACCTTCCCGGTCACCGGCACCGTCAGCCAGGTGCTTGAGCGCGGGTCGTCCGATTTCGGCATCGATTTCCCCCTGCAGGACCTGTTCCGCTGGGGCGGCCCCTCGTCCAACGTCGTTCGGCCCACGTCCGGCTTCCGGGTCGGCGGATCCACCATCGATGGCGTGGCGGTCAGCCAATATGCCTTCCGCCAGCCCGGCGTCGACTTCCAGATCTGGCTCGAGGACGGTGTGCAGGCCCTGCCCCGCAAGCTGGTGATCACCGACACGGAAACGGCCGCCCAGCCGCAATATGTGGCGACCTTCACCTGGAACCGGACGCCCACGTTCGCCGCCGACGCCTTCACCTTCACCCCCCGCCCCGGTGACAAGCTGGTCGACTTTGGCACCGCCAAGGCCGCTCAGGCCGTCAAGTAAGGGAGAGACCCCATGCGAATCCTGAAAGCGATCGGCGTCCTTGTCGGATGCCTCAGCCTCACCCTTTCGGCGACCGCGCCGGCCTTTGCCGCTGCCAAGCAGAACCGCGCCGGCAAGCCCACCGGCAAGGCCAGCAGCAGCGTCAACCGCCCGGCCTCCAAGCCGGCAAGCTACAACCGCCCGGCGCCCACCAGCGCCAATCGCAGCGGCGGCAACTACACGAAGCCCAACCAGAAGAAGGTCACCAACCAGCAGGCCTACAAGGCCGGCCAGGCCTCCAGCAACCGCAACAAGAAGGACGTGGTCGTCGTGAATCCCGGCGGCGGCGGCTACTACGACAACGGCCGCTATTACGACAACAACCGCTACGACGATGACGACGACGACTTCCTCGAATTCGTCGGCAAAACCGCCGCCATAACCGCCGGCGTCTCGGCGGTCGCAGCCGTCATCGGCTCAGTCTCCAACGACAAGCCCTCGGGCTGCCAGCCGGTGGTGTCGGGCGGCGTCCAGTACCAGCTCTGCGACGGTGTCTATTACCAGCAGATCCAGCAGGGCGGCCAGCCGGCCTACCAGGTGGTGGCGCCGCCAAACTCCTGAGGCCGGGCAGGATCGATCTGCAAGAGGGCCGGCGCGGGCAACCGTGCCGGCCTTTTCAGTCGTCCGAACAGGCGAAGGCGGTCAGCGCCTGCGGGTCCAGCAGCCGCATATGGTTGTAGCTGGTCGCAATCCACCCTGCCCGTGCAAACTGCTGCAAGACCCGGTTCACATGGTGGCGCGACGCATTCGCCATCTCCCCCAGCTCTGCCTGGGTCAGCAGAAACCCGGCCGGATCGCTCGGCTCCACGCCCTCATGCGCCCCCGTGACCCGCAGCAGCACCGCCGCGATCCGCTGTGCAGCATCAGGGATCAGAAGCTCCCTGACGGAAAGTGCCGCGATCCCGCTGCTGATCTCCGAGATGGTCGCCAGAAGCCGGGTGATCCCCAGGTCGTCGCGCTGCAACTGCTGCACCGCAGGAAGCGGCACCACCACCAGCCTGCTGTCTTCCAGTGCCCGATAGCCCAGCCGCCGCTCGCCGCCCCTCAACGCCGGGCCTTCGCCGAACCAACCGCCGGCCCGCATCACATGCCCCAGCCGCGGCCCCAGGTGCGCGGTGCTGCCTTCTACTCCAATCCCGCCCGAGACGACGCCATAGATTCCCCCCGGCCCGTCGCCTGCCAAATAGACTCGCTCTCCGCGCGCGACAGCCAGCGGCCGTGACGCGGCGATGAATCGGGCCCGCGTTCTGGCATCGACAAGCGCCAGTGGTCCCCTTGTCGCAAAGACCTGCGCAGGCTCGGGCAATTCGCCCTCCTCCAACGCCGCACCACCATCTGCAGCAACAGGTCGGTCATTCGACATGGAGCCACAATAGAAAGGTCACCCAGTATGCCGCAATCGCCCATCGGCAGAGATTGTAGCAAATGTCACCATCACTGGCCGCACTGTGGCGCAGGATGGCGGCTGCCGATTCCAGTTTGGGGGGATTTCACATGTCCAGTCGTATCGCGGTTGCCGCCCTTCTCGCATCCACCTTGCTGGTCGCCGCCTGCGGCCAGAAGGCAGCCGAAACCGCCGGCGGGCCGGGCGCAGACCTCATCATCACCGGCGGCCCTATCCTTACCATGGAGGGTGACCAGCCGACCTATGTCGAGGCCGTCGTCGTCGATGAGGGCAAGATCGTCTTCGCCGGCCCTGCCGCAGAGGCGCTGAAGCAGAAGGTGTCGGGCACGGTCATGAAGGATTTGGGCGGCAAGCTGCTGCTGCCCGGCTTCATCGACCCGCACAGCCATTTCATGGATTCGCTCACCATGGCGGATCGGGTGAACGTTTCCGCGCCGCCCGTCGGCCCCGCGAACAATCCCGACGAGATTGTCGCCGAGCTCCAGAAGGCCGCCGCCGCCAAGGGGTTGAAACCGGGCGAGCTCCTGCTCGGCTGGGGCTATGACGAGAACCTGATGCCCAAGGGGACCGAACTTACCCGCGACCTCCTCGACAAGGCCTTCCCCGACAACCCCGTCGGCATCATTCACGTCTCCATGCACGGCGCCGTCATCAACTCGAAGGCGATGGAGATGTTCGGCTACAAGGACGGCATGGAAACGCCCAAGGGAGGCGTCATCCTCCGCAAGGACGACGGCACCTCGCTTCGCGGGCTTGTCATGGAAACCGCCTTCCTGCCGATGTTCGCCAAGATGCCCTCGCCCACGCCCGAGACCGAACTCGCTGCGGCGAAGGCTGGCCAGCTCATCTACGCCGCCGCCGGCGTCACCACTGCCCAGGAAGGCGCTACCCACGCGCCACAGGTCGCCCAACTCCAGCGCATCGCCAAGGGCAACGGTTTCATCATCGATGTCGTCACCTATCCCTTCATGACCGACCTCGAGACCGTCTGGAAAACCACCCCACCCGCCGAATTCGGCAAATATGTGAACGGGCTGAAGATCGGCGGCTGCAAGATCACTGGCGATGGGTCGCCCCAGGGCAAGACAGCCTGGTTCACCACACCCTATCTGACGGGCGGCCCGGGTGGCGAAAAGGACTGGAAGGGCGAACCCGGCCTTCCGCCTGACGCCATGAAGGCCACGATGAAGAGCTGCTACGACAAGGGCCTGCAGGTGCTCTTCCACGCCAATGGCGACGCCGCGATCGACTTTCTGCTCAAGGCCCACAAAGCCGCTGCAGGGACCGACCTCGCCAAGGACCGCCGCACCGTCTGCATCCACTGCCAGTTCATCCGCCCGGACCAGCTGAAGCAGTTCGCAGAGCTCAAGCTGCTCCCGTCGCTGTTCACCGACCACAGCTTCTTCTTCGGCGACACCCATGTGGCGAATCGCGGCCTGCAGCAGGCCAGCTTCATCAGCCCGATGAAGGCCGCCCGCGATCTCGGCCTCCGGCCCACCAACCACACCGACGCCTTCGTCGTGCCGGTGGACCAGTTGATGACCGTGTGGACCGCCGTGAACCGGCCGCGCCGTTCCGGCGGCACCCTCGGCGCCGACCAGCGCATCACCCCCTACGAGGCACTGCAGGCGATCACCATCGACGCAGCCCACCAGTATTTCGAGGAAGACAGCAAGGGCTCGATCCTGCCCGGCAAGCGCGCCGACCTCGTCATCCTGTCGGCGGATCCCACCAAGGTTGCGCCGGGAACCATCAAGGACATCAAGGTCGTCGAGACGATCAAGGACGGAAAGACCATCTGGCCGGCGAGTTGAGGGGAGAGGGCGGGCGGGGACTGTGCCAAACTTGTCAGTCCCCGCCCAGTCTCCGCGATAGGGATGTCCCCCGCCGGTTCGAAGGATCTCCCCACATGCGCCTCCTCCCCTGTCTCCTTCTCGCCTTCGCCGGACCCGCTCTCGCGCAGCCTGCGCCCGGCTCCGACGCCGACCTCGCACAGCAACTCGCCAACCCGGTCGCCAGCCTGATCCAGGTGCCGGTGCAGAACAATTTCGAATGGGGCTACGGGCTTGATGGCGACGGCTTCCGCTACACCGTCAACGTCCAGCCGGTCATTCCGCTGTCGATCAGCAGCGAGTGGAACCTCATCTCCCGCTCCATCCTTCCCGTCATCGCCCAGAACGACGTGACGGGCCCGGGCACCAGCCAGTTCGGTCTCGGCGACACGGTGCAGAGCCTCTTTTTCTCGCCCGCCAAGCCATCCGCTTCCGGCATCGTCTGGGGAGCAGGGCCCGTCTTCCTGCTGCCCACCGCCACCGACCGCGCGCTCGGCACCGAGAAATGGGGCATCGGCCCAACCGGCGTCATCCTGAAGATCGATGGCCAGTGGACCTATGGTGCGCTGGCGAACCACATCTGGTCCTTCGCGGGCAAGGACAGCCGCGGCGACGTCTCGGCCACCTTCGTCCAGCCCTTCCTTGCCTACACCACCCGCACCGCCACCACCTGGACCATCCAGACGGAGACCACCTACGACTGGCTGGGCGACAGCTGGTCTGTTCCCGTGGCAGGCGCCGTCAGCCAGCTGGTGAAGATCGGCAACCAGCCGATCAGCATCGGCGCCGCCGGGCGCTACTGGCTCGCAAGCCCCACCGGTGGCCCCGACTGGGGCCTCAGGCTCACGGTCACTGCCCTCTTCCCGAAATAGGCAGCGGCGCCAGCGCCCGATTGTGCCAACTTGGGCAGACTTGCGCGGCGACCTTGCCAATATGCGCCCGGGGAAATCCGTTCTGGGTGGAGGAACAGCACCGATGACAACACGCGCTTTCGCGGCAGCATTGCTCCTGTTTGCCGGGCCGGTCGGCGCCCAGCCCGCACCCGCCCCAAAGCCTGCTTCCGAAGCCACCCGCGCCGCCAACGCCGCTGTCCTGAAGGCCCTGCCCTTCGCCGACACGCAGGATTTCGAGGACGCGCGCCGAGGGCTCATCGAAAGCCCGACGTCCCTCGTCATCCCCGCCGACGACGGCAAGCGCACCGCCTGGGAGGTTGAAAGCTTCCGCCGCTTCATCACCCCCGGCGCCCCGTCCCCCGACAGCGTCAACCCCAGCCTCTGGCGCAACGCCCAGCTCAACATGATGACGGGGCTGTTTCAGGTTACCGACAACATCTACCAGGTCCGCAACTACGACCTGTCCAACATCACTTTCATCAAGGGCAAGACCGGCTGGATCGTTTTCGATCCGCTGATTTCCGCCGAACCCGCGCGCGCCGCGCTCGCGCTCGTCAACCGTCGGCTCGGCACGCGGCCCGTCGTCGCCGTCGTCTACAGCCACAGCCACATCGATCACTATGGCGGAGTCCGCGGCGTCGTCAGCGATGCCGATGTCGCGGCCGGCCGGGTGAAGATCATCGCGCCGGCAGGCTTTCTGGAACACGCCGTTTCGGAGAACGTCATCGCCGGCAACGCCATGAGCCGCCGTGCCGTGTTCATGTACGGCTCCTTCCTGCCCGTGGGCCCGCTCGGCACCGTCAACGCCGGCCTCGGCCAGCGCACCTCCAACGGCACCACCGGCCTCATTCCCCCCACGCACGAGGTGAAACGCACCGGCGAGGAACTGGTTGTCGACGGCGTGAAGATGGTCTTCCAGATGACCCCGGGCACCGAGGCCCCGGCCGAAATGAACACCTTCTTCCCCGAATGGCGCGCGATGTGGATGGCGGAAAACACCACCAACACCATGCACAATATCCTCACGCTTCGCGGTGCGCAGGTGCGCGACAGCAAGTTCTGGGCGCAGATGATCGACGAGACGATCCGCCTTTATGGCGACCGGATCGACGTCAAGTTCCAGTCCCACCACTGGCCGGTCTGGGGCAATGCGCGCGTGATCGACTATCTCGCGAAGCAGCGCGATCTCTACCGCTACATGCACGACCAGACGGTCAGGCTCATGAACAAGGGCCTCACCGGGCACGAGATCGCCGAAACGCTGCGCTTCCCCCCCGAGCTCGAGCAGTTCTGGGCCGGGCGCGGCTACTATGGCACGCTCAAGCACAACAGCCGCGCCATCTACCAGCGCTACATGGGCTGGTATGATGGCAACCCCGTCAACCTCGACAGCCTTCCCCCAGAGCCTGCCGCCAAGAAATATGTCGAATACATGGGCGGCGCCGACGCCGTCCTCGCCCGTGCCCGCACCGATTTCGCGAAGGGGGAATATCGCTGGGTGGCAGAGGCCACCAAGCAGGTCGTCTTCGCCGACCCCGGCAGCAGCGCCGCAAAGGCGCTTCTCGCCGACAGCCTCGAACAGCTCGGCTACCAGGCGGAATCCGGCCCCTGGCGGTCGGTCTACTTGCAGGGCGCCTACGAGCTCAGGAACGGAACCCCGAAGGTCGCAGCAGTCAACACGGGCTCGCCCGATGTGCTTGCCGCCATGCCGCCGGCCATGCTGTTCGATTTCCTCGCCGTCCGCCTGGACGGCGAACGGGCCGCCGGCAAGCGCATCGGCCTCAACATGCACTTCACCGATCTCGGCTCCAGCCACGGCCTGAAGCTGGAAAATGCGGTGCTCAACAACGGCCCCCCGCTCGCTGCACCCGATGCCAGCCTCACGCTCGCCAAGGCGACGCTCGACCGGATCCAGCTTGGCCAGACCAGCTTCGCCGACGCCATGGCCGCCGGCGACATCAAGGTCGAAGGCGACAGGGCCCGCTTCACCGAGCTGATGTCGCTGATCGAGGCGCCACCCTTCTGGTTCAACATCGTCACCCCCTGATTGCGGAGAGGGCCGAGCCCGTTCCACTTGCGATGGGGGGCGGCATCGGCCACGCTGCCATGATGACGACAGCACGCACAACCGCCGCCCTTTTCGCCACCATCATGGCTGCATCTCCTGCCGTCGCGGCGACCGACCCGACTGAGGCCGCATTTCGGGAGCTCTTCAAGGAACTGGTGAACACCAACACCGCGCTGTCGGCCGGCAGCTGCACAAAGGCGGCCCGGCAGATCGGCGCGCGCCTGAAGGCGGTCGGCTATGCCGACAGCCAGATCACCTACTTCAGCATTCCCCAGAAGCCCGAGGAGGGCGGCATCGTCGCGGTCCTTCCCGGCCGTGATCCGTCGCTGAAGGCCATCCTGCTGCTGGGCCACATCGATGTGGTTGAGGCCAAGCGCGAGGACTGGACGCGCGACCCCTTCACCATGGTCGAGGAGGGCGGCTTCTTCTATGCCCGGGGCGTCGCCGACGACAAGGCGCAGTCGGCCGTGTTCGCCGACACCATGGTCCGGCTGAAATCCGAAAAGCCGTTGAAGCGCACGGTGAAGCTCGCGCTCACCTGCGGCGAGGAAACGGCCGGCGCCTTCAATGGCGCGCAGTGGCTGGCCGCGAACCGCCCCGATCTCATCGCCGCCGAGTTCGCGATGAACGAGGGCGGCGGCGGCCGCGTCCGCCCTGACGGCACGCCCGAGCAGCTGTCGATGCAGGTCGGCGAGAAGCACTATCAGGATTACATGTTGGAGGTGACGAACCCGGGTGGCCACTCCAGCCGGCCGGTGCCCGACAATGCGATCTACCAGCTGGCCGGTGCGCTGAAGGCCGTTGAAGCCCACCGCTTTCCGATCGTGCTCAACGACACCACGCGCGCCTTCTTCGTGAATGCGTCCAGCATGTTCCCCGCGCCGATCCAGGGGCCCATGCGGGCGATCGCTGCCAACCCGAATGACGTGGATGCTGCCGGAATCCTGTCCATGGAGCCGACGCTGAACGCCATGCTGCGCACAACCTGCGTGGCAACCCAGGTCGATGCAGGCCATGCCCAGAACGCCCTGCCCCAACGCGCGGCAGCCAATGTGAACTGCCGGATCATTCCGGGCGAAACCGTCGAGGGCACGCGTCTTGCCCTCGAAAAGGCGATCGGGAACCCCAAGGTGTCCGTGACTGCCAAGAACGCCCGGAACGAGGTTGCGGTCCAGCCGCCGCTGACCGATCGTGTGCTGAAGCCGGCCCAGGCGCTTGCCCGCAAGCATTTCGGCAATCTGCCCCTGCTGCCGATCATGAGCACGGGGGCCACCGATGGGCCCTTCCTCGCGGCTGTCGGCATCCCGGTCTATGGCATGCCGGGCATTCTGTACGAAGCCGACGGCGGTGGGATCCACGGCCTCAACGAACGTATCCGTGTCTCATCCGTGCTGAAGGGCCGGGCCTATCTGCACGACCTGCTGAAGGCCTATGCCGACGAGTAGTCGTCAGCTGCCGGGGAGCACGTCAGCCCCGGCAAAGGCCGGGCGATAGACCCCGCGGATCAGCGCCCGCAGCGCCAGCCGGGCACGGATCCAGTTGCGGTCCTCGGAAAGAGGCAGGCCGGCAAAGCCGCCCATGGTCATGGAGGCCAGCACCAGTTGCTGGATTCCACCGATGAGCAGCGCGTTGAGTGCCGGCGCATCGATCCCGGGCGGAGGCGTGAGGCCCCCGCGCGCTTCCTCCATCCAGCGCCCCAGCGCCTGCGCGCGGGCTTCGGCCAGCTTGTCCACCAGCGGTGAACGCTCCGCCACCTCCCAGGCCGCAATTCGCTGCGCCAGCCGATCGGCGCGGAACTGTTCCAGAAAGGCGAGCAGCAGCCGCTCCGTGAGCTCGCCATAGCTTTGCGCCGGCGGCTGCGCCGGTGGCGACGTGTAGCGTGCGCCTAGGCTCTCGCCCACTGCGGCGGCCAGCCCGTCGAGGCCCCCATAATAGCGATAGATCAGCTGCTTGTCGCAGCCTGCCCGCCGCGCAACCGCGTTGACGCCAAAGGCCTGGAACCCGGCCTCGGCCAACTGCGCCTCGGCGGCTGCCAGAATTGCCGCCTCGGTCCGCTCCCGGTCCCGACCCCGCACCGCTTCGTTCACTCGAAATCCTCCCTGCCCCTCTCGCTAGCAAAGCGAGCCCGGCCTGTCACGCTTGACAAGTCACCTAACAGTGACATAGGAGTATATCACCAACCAGTGACATATCGGGAATGATCCGCAAATGACGCCAACCCTGTCTCGCAGACTCCACAATCCCCACCCGCACACCCTGCGGACCACTCCGGAAAGCCGCACGCTCGGCCTCGCCACCATCGCGCTCGGGATCGGCTTCAACCTTCCTCACGCCTGGCTCGCGGCAAACTTCGACTACCCGGCGGTCCTCCGCGAACCGGCAGCCGATGTCCTCGCCAGCTTCGCGAACGGTGGGCCATCCCTCGTGCTCGCCTGGTATGCCTTCACCCTGTCGGCCCTCGCGCTCACGGCACTTGCCCCGGCGCTCGCCGTAACCCCTGCCCGCCTGGCCACTGCCCCTGCGACATCGATCGGCGCGGCCATCGCCGGCGCGCTTGCCGGTCTTGCCCAGGCAGTTGGCCTGGCGCGCTGGGTTTTTGCCGTTCCCGAATTGGCGAAGACGCCAGACATCTCGTCCCAGGCCTTCACCCTTCTCAACCATTGGGGTGGGGTCGCGATCGGCGAGCATCTCGGCCAGCTGCTGACAGCCCTGTTCCTCGCCCAGATGGCCCGGCTCCAGTCTGCGGAGGCTCGGCGCACTTCGGCTGCGCTTGCCGCATCCGCCGCTGTCGCCATCGCGATCGGCACCGGCGAGGGGATCTCCATCGCGCTCGGCGGCACCGGCAAGGCCTTCTCCGCCTTCACGATCGCAGGTTACCTCGCCCTGACGCTCTGGCTGCTCGGAACCGGAATGGCACTGCTGCGCCGGCCGGCTGGCGAACGGAGGACAGCATGACCCGGCTGCGCCCTGTCCTTGCCTTGATGCTCGGCCTGATCGCTGCCGCCTGTACCAACTATGGTCCGCCCAGCCAGCCCGCACCGCCCGAAAGCTTCCGCGAGCGGCCGACGACCCCGGAGCCCGCCGGCAACCGCAGCACGCCAGCCCGGGTTGCGCTCGGCAAGGCCCTGTTTCACGATCCGAACCTGTCCGCCGACCGCACCATGTCCTGTGCGTCGTGCCACCAGCCGGACCGCGCCTTCACCGATGGCACCCCGACGGCCCGCGGAAAGGACGGGCGCGCGCTCACCCACAACACGCCAGGCCTCCACAACATCGGCCTTGCCACAAACCTGTTCTGGGACGGCAGCTCGCCTTCCCTTGAGGACCAGGCGCTGCGCCCGATCTTCAACCCGCAGGAGATGGCGCTGGCGCCGGCGGATCTGATGCCGCGCATCGAAGCCCAGCCCCGCTATGCAGCGCTGTTCGCCAGTGCCTTTCCTGGTGAGGCGCCCGGCCCTTCCGCCATTGCCCGCGCGCTCGCCGCCTATCAGCGCACGATCGTCTCCGGCGAGGCGCCGGTCGATCGCTGGCTTGCCGGCGATCGCGCCGCCCTGACCCCGGAAGCCGCCCGCGGCTTTGCCCTGTTCACCGGCCGGGCACGTTGCGCCACCTGCCACGCCGGATGGGCCTTTTCCGACTGGAAGCGCCACGACATCGGTCGCGCCGACACGCCCAACCCCCGGGTTCGCACGCCGTCGCTGCGCGAAGTCGGCCGCACCGCGCCCTACATGCACGATGGTCGCATCCCCACGCTTGCGGCGGTGGTCGATCACTACTCCGATGGAGCCGTCCAGCGCAGAGGCGCAGCGCCCACCGTTGCCCTGTCGGCTGCGGAAAAGGCCGAACTCGTGGCATTCCTCCGCAGCCTGGCCTCCGAAGGCTAGGGCGCCGACTGCGCGGGCTCGAAGCGACGGAAGAAGCTCTCCTGGTTCCAGGTCGGACGTGCCGGCGCATTCGCGACATCCAGGATCAGCGTTTCCAGATAGCGGTTGAAGGGCAGCACATAGTCGGGGTTGATCGGCTGGTTCAGATCATCCGATGGGGCATGGTAGCGGTTCGTCAGCCAGTCCTTCTGGATCGCCTGCTCTTCCGGGCTCACGGCTGCAAACTTCAGCGCCAGCGCCGGGATGCCCACCCGCACGAAGCTGTACTGGTCGCTGCGCACGAACAGGTTCCGTTCCGGGGCCTCGTCGGGCACCTGCCGGGCGCCCACGCCCTGGGCCGCCTTTGCAGAGACGGCTCCGAGGGTCGATTCCTCCGCGCCCAGCGCCGTGACATGGGTGAAGGGCCACAGCGGCAGGAACATGTCCATGTTGATGTTGGCGACAAGCGCACCTGCCGGCACCGTCGGCCGGTTGGCATTGTAGCGACTGCCCAGGAGCCCCCGCTCCTCGCCCGTCACCGCCACCAGCAGCACGGACCGCTTCGGCCGCTTCTTCGCCAGTGCGCGCCCGCTTTCGATCATCGAGGCGATCCCCGACGCATTGTCCATCGCACCGTTGTAGACGGCATCGCCGTTCACCGGCTTGTCCACCCCGACGTGATCGAGGTGCGCCGTCAGCACCACATATTCGCCCTTCAGCTTGCGGTCCCGTCCGGGAAGCAGGCCGACCACGTTGGGCGACGTGAAGTCGCGGTCACGCGCCACGATCTCGCCCTTCAGCCGAAGGTTCAGATCGAAGCGGGGAAGGGTCTCCCCGGCGTCCGCGATCTTCAGCATTTCGCCGAAGCTTCGGCCCGAGGCAAGGAACAGCATCTCGGCCTCGGCCGGGCTGAAGGTCGCGGTGAAGAAGGGCCGCTTCGCATCGTTCAGCTCGGGCGCCGACAGCCGCATGCCCGGCGTCTCGGCGAACAGCTTCTGCCGCTCCCAGGGAATGTCCATCTGCTTCGGGTTTGCGACCGTGATCGACCCGATGGCGCCGGCACGCTGCATGGCAGGCCAGAATTCCGCCGTGCGCGCATGGCTCTTGAGCGCGCCCGAAAGCCGGCTGGGCCCACCGGCCAGCACGACCACGATCTTGCCGGCGAGGTCCATGCCGGCGAAATCATCATGCCCCTGCTCGGGCAGGTGCAGCCCCGATCCGATGAACACCAGAGGTGCATCGAAGGCGCCCTTGATCTGCGGAACGCGCGTGCCGACAAGCACCTGCTCACCCAGCACCAGCGGAACATTGCCCTTCCCCACCAGCTCCAGCCGGGAGGCCTTCAGATCCACCGTTTGCTCGGTCAGCTCGACCGGCTGGTAAAAGCCGTTCGTGCCCGCCGGTGTCAGCCCCAGCTTCTGGAATTCGCCCGCCACATAGGCCGCCGCCCGGTCATAGCCGGGCGTTCCTGTCAGCCGGCCTTCCATCTTGTCGTCGGCAAGCACCTTCAGATGGCCCATCCACCGCTCGGCAGGGGTGGTGGCAGGGGCGGACAGGGCAGGCTGGGACAGCAGGATCGCGGTGGCTAGCAGCAATGGGCGCATCAGGATCTCCTTTGCCCGGCCGATGCCCCAAACCCCCCTCCATAGGCAAGCTTGACCGGCGCGACGGTCCGCCCCATCCGGTGCAGATGACCAGGTTCAGCCTTGCCCCCCTTCTTGCTGCTGCCGCCATTTTCGGTGCGCCGGCAGCGGCCCAGCCTGCGCAATGGCCGCTTCGCGAGACGGAGGAGATGGCGCCCGCCGTTCCGCCCGTCATTCCCTTGCGCGAACGCGCCCGGATCGAGGATCGCTGGCTCGCCGAGCGTCTGGAAACGCTCGCCCTGCCGCTGATGCGCGAAGCGAAGGTCGACATGTGGATCCTCGTCGCGCGCGAATATCTCGACGACGAGGTGCTGCGCACGATGCTGGACGCCGAGAATTTCACGGCCCGCCGCCGCACCATCCTCGTCCTTTCCGATCCCTGCCCGCCCTGGGCCAGTGCGCGCCCGGCCCGCTGCACGCCGGGCACCCCGCAGGCCGACACGCTCGAGCGGCTCACCGTCTCGCGCTACGGCCTTGGCGGCCTGTTCGATCCGGCCTGGCAGCCCGAGGATGAGCCCGACCAGTGGAAGCGCCTCGGCCGGATCGTCGCCGAACGCGCCCCCGAACGCATCGCGATCAACACGTCGGCCGAATCGGCGTTCGCCGACGGCCTCACGCTCAGCCAGTATCAGGAGCTGAAGGCCGCCCTGCCCGCCCCCTATGCCGACCGGCTCGTGCCGGCGAACGAACTCGCCATCCACTGGCTCGAAACCCGCACCCCGTCCGAAATGGCGCTCTACCCGATGATCGTCCGAACGGCCCACGCCATCATGGCCGAGGGGCTCAGCCGGAAGGCCATCACCCCGGGCAAGACCACGGTCGCCGACCTCGAATGGTGGCTGCGCGAACGCATCGCCGAGCTGAAGCTCGAAACCTGGTTCCACCCCGGCATCGCCATCTTCCGGCAGGGGTCCGAAGGGGAACTCGCCGGCGATACCGTGTTCCTGCCCGGTGACATGGTCTGGCTGGATTTCGGGATCACCTATCTCGGGCTCAACACCGACACCCAGCATCTCGCCTATATCCTGAAGCCCGGCGAGACCGATGCCCCTCCCGGGCTGAAGGCGGGCCTGGCCGCGGCAAACAAGGTGCAGGACGCGCTCACCTCCAGCTACGCGACCGGCCTCACCGGCAACGAGATCCTGCTCGAAGCCCGCCGCAAGGCGCTCGCCCAGGGCCTGGAACCCACCATCTATTCCCACCAGATCGGCTTCCACGGCCATGCCGCGGGCGCCGCCATCGGCTTCTGGGACGATCAGGCCGCCAGCCCCCGCGGCGACCACAGGCTCCGCCCGAACACCGCCTGGTCGATCGAGCTCAGCGCCCACCACAAGGTGCCCGAATGGGGCGGCCAGCGGGTCCAGTTCCGAACCGAGGAGGACGCCTTCTTCGACGGCAAGTCGGTTCGCTACATCGACGGCCGACAGACCCGGATGATCCTGATCGCGCCATGATCCGGCTTGCCGACCCGCTTCCGCTGCGCCGGGGCCCGGCGCTTGCCAATCGCATGATGCTGGCCCCGCTCACCAACCAGCAGAGCCACGCCGACGGCACGCTCTCCGACGCGGAATTCCGCTGGCTTACCATGCGGGCGCAGGGCGGCTTCGCCCTCACCATGACCTGCGCGGCCCATGTGCAGAAGGGTGGCCAGGCCTTCCCCGGCCAGCTCGGCATCTGGTCCGATGCACATCTGCCGGGCCTTTCCCGCCTCGCGGCAGCAATCCGTGCGGCAGGCTCCGTCTCGGCCGTGCAGCTGCACCATGGCGGTCGCCGCACCGAGCCGGAGCTGTCCGGCCAGCCGCGCCGCGCGCCGTGGGACGATGCCGAAACCGGGGCAACCGCCCTCTCCACCGCAGAGGTCGAGCAGCTGCGCGACGACGTCATCGCCGCAGCATTGCGCGCCGAACGCGCCGGCTTCGATGGTGTCGAGCTCCACGGTGCGCACGGCTACATGCTGTGCAGCTTTCTGGATGCCGACAACAACCATCGCGCCGACCGCTATGGCGGCAGCTTCGACAATCGGTGCCGCCTGCTGTTCGAGATCATCGACGGGATCCGCGCAGCGTGCGGCCCCGCCTTCCAGCTCGGCGCCCGCATCAGCCCCGAGCGCTTCGGCATCCCGCTTGCCGAAGCACGCGAACTCGCCCGCCGGCTGCTCGCCGGCGAACTGCTCGACTATCTCGACCTCTCGCTGTGGGACGTGTTCAAGGCGCCCGCCGAAGAGGATTACGCCGGCACCGAACTGATCGACCATTTCGTCGACCTGCCCCGCCACGGCACGGCGCTTGGCGTTGCCGGCAGGATCACCACCGCCCCGCATGCGCAGAAATGCCTGACACGCGGCGCCGACTTCGTGCTGATCGGCCGTGGCGCCATCCTGCACCATGATTTCGCGGCCCGCGCCGCCGCCGATCCGGCCTTCGAGGCGCGCCCCCTGCCGGTCTCGCCCGAGACGCTCGAAGCCGAAGGCCTCAGCCCCGGTTTCATCGGCTACATGCGCAACTGGAAGGGCTTCGTTGCCGATTGAGCCGTGCGGGGCAGCTGTGCTGCCATTGCTGCTGCGGATCGCCGAACTTGACCGAGCCCGCCCCCGGGGCCATCAACGGGCATGCGCATCCGTCTCGCCACTGCCGCAATTGCTGCCCTCCTGTCCTCCGCCTGCGCGCAGGCGGCGGGCCCTGCCGACACGCCCGAACAGCGCGCCGAACGGGTCCTGAAATCCGTGCCCCTGGCCGACGGCCACAATGACTGGCCCTATGCGCTTCGCGGTGCCTATGGCGTCGAGGGCGCGAAGACAGCGGACCTCACCCAGCCGGCCACGGCGAAATCCACCAGCGCCTTTGCCAGCGGCGAGGCAACGCGTGGCCACACGTCGATCCCGCTCATCGCGAAGGGCCGCCTCGGCCTCCAGCTCTGGTCGGTCTATGTCCCCGCCTCGCTGCCGCCCGACGAGGCCGTGAAGCAGACCTTCGAGCAGATCGCCATCGCCCGCAGCTTTGCCGAGCGGGAGCCCGCTATCTTTGCCAATGTGACCACCGCCGACGAGGCAGAGCGGGCCTGGAAGGCGGGCAAGCTTGCCGGCATCCTCGCGATGGAGGGGGCCCATCAGGTTGCGGACGACATTCCGACCTTGCGGCGCGCCCATGCCGCCGGCGTCCGATCCATGACCTTGTCGCACAGCCAGCCGACTCGCCTGTTCGACAGCGCGACGTCGGATCCGAAGCACAATGGCATTGCAGCGGATGCACCGGCCATGATCGCCGAGATGAACCGGCTCGGCGTCCTGGTCGACTTGAGCCATGTGTCGCCCACCGTGATGCACGCGGTGCTCGACATCACCCGGGCGCCGGTCATCTTCTCCCATTCCTCGGCGAAGGCTCTCACCAGCCACCCGCGCAACGTGCCAGACGATGTGCTGAAGCGGCTGAAGGCGAATGGCGGCATCGTGATGATCACCTTCGTGCCCGCCTTCATCGACCAGGCCCGCTCCGATTGGGAGACGCGGCGCCAGGCGCAGCGACTGGTCGCCGGGCAAGGCCCTGAGGGCGCAGCCCGCATGACGCAGTGGGAGGCCGAGAACCCGCGGCCGGTTTCCACGCTGGCGATGGTGGCTGACCATATCGATCATGCGGCCCGCGTCGCGGGTCACGATCATGTGGGCATCGGCGGCGATTTCGATGGTGTCCCCGATCTCCCTGTCGGTCTGGGCGACGTTTCGAGCTATCCGGCCCTGTTTGCCGAATTGGCACGGCGCGGATGGTCGGACGAGAACCTCGGGAAGCTGGCTGGGCTCAATTTCCTGCGTGTGCTTCGTGCCAACGAGAAGGTTGCGCTCGGGATGGGCCGGATCGCTTCAGCCGAAGTCGCCGGCAAGTGAGGAACGTGGCCCGAACGATCGAGCTCTGCGCGACCTTCGTGACCGGTCTCGGCGTGCTGGGGCTGCTTCAGCCGCGGGCCCATGTCGCCTTGTGGAAGGACGCCCCGCTCGGGCTCGCGGGTCGGGTTGCCCCGTCGGTCGGGAATCCCGCCCGTCGCCGGCGGGAGGCGGCAGCGCAGCTCGCCGGGGGGGTCGCAACATTGCTGGTGCTCCACGCCCTGCTGCAGCGGTCGCCGCCGCAGCCCTGAGGGCAAGATCGGCGCGCTGCACAAGCGCCATCCGTCGAATTCGCCTTGACCTTTGCGAGTCGGGCACCGACCTCCTCCCGCATGCGATTTCCACTTGCCCTGGGCGCCCTTCTGCTGGCGGCCTGCGATCTTTCCTCGGCGGCGGCGCCGGTCTCCGAGGCTGCCGGCAGCAGCACGGGCCGGCCGGTCAAGGAGGCCTTGGGGCCGGTCTTTCCAGCGCCGGATCGGCCTGTCGCCGACATCGTGTCGGCAGCCTGGTCCGACGAGGAATCTCGTGACAATGACGGTGAGGCCGAGCGGGTGTTTCGCCTGTTGGACGTTCGGCCGGGTCTGCAGGTTGCCGACATCGGGGCCGGGTCCGGCTACTACACCAGCCGGCTTGCGGCTGCTGTCGGTCCGGGCGGCAAGGTTTATGCCAACGACATCATTCCCGACTATCTGACGCGCCTTCGGCGCCGCATGGCGTCGGAGGCGCAGACGAACGTGCAGTTCATTCTGGGTGACGCCGGCAATGCCAATCTGCCGCCCGCAAGCGTCGACCTGGCCCTGATGGTTCACATGTATCATGAGATCTCGGACCCGTTCGGGCTGCTGTGGCATCTGCACGAAGACCTTCGCCCGGGAGGCCGGGTTGCGATCATCGATGCCAACCGACCGACGGCCCGCCACGGCACACCGCCCGCGCTGCTGAAGTGCGAGCTGGAGGCAGCTGGCTTCCGGCAGATGTCGTTGAGCAACCTGGCCAATGGCAGCTATCTGGCCGTGTTTGCGCCGACGACACGTCCGGAGCCTTCGAAGATCAGGCCCTGCCCGGCATCCTAGTCGGGCCCTGTGGCTCCAGGGCCGGCCTCGTCGGCAGATTCCCGCGCGGGCCTGTCGTTCCGCGTCAGCTCTGCAGGCGGGCGATGATCGTGTCGAGCTGGTCGAGGTCCGAGAACTTCAGTGTCACGGTCCCGCGCTTCCCGCGCGCTTCGATCGACACCTGTATGCCGAGCGCTTCGCCCAATTGGGCTTCCAGGGCGTCGAGCTCCGGGTCCCGCCTGCTGGACGATTGCGGCTTAGGGGCCGTCAATCCCTGGCTTCGGCGGGCGGCGTCCTCCGCCTGTCGCACCGTGAGGCCGTGGGCAGCGATCTCCTTGGCAAGCGCGCTCGGATCCTTTGCCTGCATCACGGCCTTGGCATGGCCGAGCGACAGCAGTCCGAGCTTGACGAGGGTCTGCACGTCCTCAGGCAGGTCCAGCAGGCGCAGCAGGTTGGCCACATGGCTGCGCGCCTTGCCGGTGACCGAGGCAACCATCTCCTGTGTATGCCCGAATTCCTGAATAAGTCTTTGATATCCTTGAGACTCTTCAATAGGATTGAGATCGGTCCGCTGGACATTCTCGATGATGGCAGCTTCAAAGCCGTCTGCGTCGGAGAAGTCGCGGATGACGACCGGTATCTCATGAAGGCCGGCCATCTGGGCCGCGCGCCAGCGCCGTTCACCGGCGACGATCTCATAGCGTCCGTCCTGTGACGGCCGAACGAGGATCGGTTGCAGGATGCCCTTTATGCGTATGGAGTCGGCGAGCTCGTTGAGGGCCGCTTCGTCGAAGAGCCGGCGCGGCTGAGTCGGGTTCGGACTGATGGCTGCAACAGGCAGCGTGCTTGCGGATCGCGCCTCTGTCGGCCCTGCCGGCGGCGCAGAGCCCATTTCCTCCAGGAGCGCCGAAAGCCCCCGGCCCAATCCACCCCGCTTGACTGTCATGAAGCCCTCCATTCGCTAGTCCCCTCAGGCTGCCTTGGCAGCCATGCTCCCCATCAACTCCCGCGCCAACGCCATATAGGCCTCGGAACCCGGACACCGCATGTCATACAGAAGGGCCGGGATCCCATGGCTCGGCGCCTCCGACAGGCGCACATTGCGCGGGATCATGGTTTCATAGACCCGCGCCCCCAGCGCTGCCCGCACATCCGCCGCCACCAGATCTGACAGGCGGTTTCGCCGGTCGTGCATGGTGAGGACAATCCCCTCGATGTCGAGGCGCGGGTTCTGCCGCGCCCGCACCTGCTCCACGGTCTTGAGCAGCTGCGAAAGCCCTTCCATGGCGTAGAACTCCGTCTGCAGCGGGATCAGCACGCCGTCGGCAGCGACCAGCGCATTCAGGGTGAGCAGCGACAGCGAAGGCGGACAGTCAATGAAGACATAGTCAGCCATCGGCAGCATCTGGACAGCCGCCTTCAGCCGCCCGGCTGCGTTCGGTTGGCCCGACAGCTCGATCTCGGCCGCGGCCAATCCGTCGACAGCGGGAACAATCGACAGGCCGGGCACAAGCGTCTCCTGCGCAGCTCCCGAAGCCAGGCCGGGTTCGAAAAGGAGATCATAGCTTGAGGGTGTCCGCCGGTCGCGGGCAAGCCCGAACCCGGTGGAAGCATTGCCCTGGGGATCGAAGTCGACAAGGATCACCCGATGGCCGCAGGCCGCAAGCGCGGTGGCGAGGTTCACCGCTGTCGTCGTCTTCCCGACGCCGCCCTTCTGGTTTGCAACGGCAATGGTCCGCATCAGCGCCTCTTCAGGTTGCGAGCAATCAGGATGCGCGCATCCTGATCGGTCATACTCGGGAATGTCTCCAGTTCGAAGGAAAACTTGGTCCGGGCTGCATCCACTTCCTCGGCCCAGCGCCGGCCCTTCGGAAACACGTAGAGACCGCCCGGGCGAACGTGCCGAATCCCCCAGTCCAGCAGCACGTCGAGCGGCGCGGCTGCCCTGGCTGTCGCGACGTCGACACCAAGCGTCGGCAGTTCCTCGACCCGGGCGTTGATGATAGCAACATTGTCGAGGGCGAGCGCGTCCCTCACCGCTTCCAGAAAACGGCACTTCTTGGCGATCGATTCAACCAGCGTGAACCTGCCCCACGACATTGCAGCCAGCACCAATCCCGGAAAGCCCCCTCCCGCCCCAATGTCCAGCCAGGCGGCGCTTTTCGGAACAAGCCGGGCAAGTTGCGCGGAGTCAGCGAAATGCCGCCCCCAGATGTCATCAAGGGTGGAAGGGCCAACGAGATTCATTCGGCCCTGCCATTCCGTCAGCAGGTCTGCGTATCGGGCAAGCCGATCGAGTGTTCCACGTGGAACATCGAAAGCGTCTGCAAAGGCCTCGGGATCCATGATGTTCCACGTGGAACATTCCGACAGCGACGGAAAGCCGTTTCCGCCGCAATCCACAGCAAAATGTCAGGCGGCCACGTCCTGCTGCCGGCGCAACCAGGCAAGGAGCGCCGTCAGTGCGGCCGGACTGATTCCGCGGACGCGTGATGCCTGCCCCAGCGTCTCGGGCTGCGCCTTCAGCAGCCGCTCGGCCATTTCATTCGAAAGGCCCGGAATGCCCGCAAAGTCTGTTCCACGTGGAACAATCACTGAATCATCGCGCCGAAGGCGCGCGACATCTGAGTCCTGCCGCTCGACATAGACCGCGTAGCGCGCGTCGGTGAGAACGGTCTCCACCACGTCCGGCGCCGCCTCGAGTTGGGGCCGGGCTGCCTGCAGCATGTTCCAGTCGACACCCGGAAAGCGGGCCCACTCCCACAGGGTCCTGGTTGCACCATCGCTCCGCACGGTCGGAAGAGACGATGCCGGCAGCTGGGTTTCCTTCAGCTCCCGTGACAGGCGCGCGACTTCGGCCGATCGCCCGCGAAACACAGACGCTCGCTCGTGGCCCACGCAGCCCAGATCAAGCCCCGTTCCAGTCAGGCGCAGGTCGCTGTTGTCCGCGCGCAGCCGAAGGCGGAATTCCGCCCGGGACGTGAACATGCGATACGGTTCCGAAACGCCATGGGTCACGAGGTCATCGACCATCACGCCGATGTAGCTGCTCGTGCGGTCGGGTACCCAGCGGGCGCCGGCTGCGTTCAGGCCGGCCACCAGACCCTGCGCGGCTGCCTCCTCATAGCCCGTCGTGCCATTGATTTGACCGGCCAACCAAAGACCCGGCAGCGCCTTCAGTTGCAATGTGCTGTCCAGTGCGCGCGGGTCGACATGGTCATACTCGACAGCATAGCCATGCTGGACGATCTGCGCCTGGTCCAGGCCTGGGATGGTTCGCACCAGAGCCTCCTGCACATCGCGCGGAAGGCTGGTTGAAATTCCGTTCGGATAGATCAATCGATCATTCAGGCCTTCGGGCTCCAGGAAGATCTGGTGCCCGTCCCTGTCCCCAAAGCGCATGACCTTGTCTTCGACGGACGGGCAGTAACGGGGCCCAACCCCCTCGATTCGGCCGGCATACATGGGCGACCGGTGGATGGCCGATCGGATGACATCATGGGTCGCCTGTGTGGTGCGTGTGATATAGCAGTCGACCTGCGGCGTCGAAGTCATGATGGTCAAGCTCGAAAAGAAGGATGGCTCGGAATCGCCGGGCTGAATTTCGAGCCCTGCCCAGTCGATTGTCCGGGCATCGAGCCTCGGCGGCGTTCCGGTCTTCAGCCGCCCGATCGGGAGTGACAGGGCTCGCAAGCGGTCAGAGAGTCGGGACGCGCCCAACTCCCCTACGCGCCCGCCGGCAGTCTGCTCTTCCCCGATATGAAGTATTCCACCCAGGAACGTGCCCGATGTCAGAACAACTGCCGCTCCGCGAATAGGGCCGACCGACGTCTCAACGCCGCGGCATTTCCCGCCTTCGACGATCAGGTCCGTTACCTCTGCCTCGACAACCGACACACCGGTCTGTGCCACAAGGTCACGAACGCCGCGCGCATAGAGGCGCCTGTCTGCCTGCGCTCTTGGCCCCTGGACGGCCGGACCGCGACTTCTGTTCAAAAGGCGGAACTGGATGCCCGCTTGGTCGGCTGCCCGGCCCATGATGCCGTCCATGGCGTCCACCTCGCGAACGAGGTGGCCCTTGCCAAGGCCACCGATGGCGGGGTTGCAGCTCATCTGGCCGATATTGTCTTTGCTGAATGTCACCAGGGCCACATGCGCGCCAAGGCGGGCGGCTGCACAGGCCGCCTCGCAACCGGCATGGCCGGCGCCGACAACGATCACATCGATGGGAGTCACGCACACCTCATAGCAGAATGTTCCACGTGGAACAATTTGGAGAAGTCCCTACTTTCCAATGCAGAATCGGCTGAAGATGGCCCCCAGAATCTCCTCCGGATCGATCTGTCCGGTAAGGCGTCCAAGAGCAACGGAAGCGGCTCGGACCCCCTCGGCAGCCAGAACGGGATCCGGCTCTTCGGCAGCCTCCCGAACGGCGGACAAGGCATACCCCACCAATGCGCGTTGACGTGCGTTCGTGACCACAGGGGGCTCACCGGACGGGATCTGCCGAGCTGCCCACGCGCTCAGCCAGGTTTCCAGCGCATCAAGTCCGTCCCCGGTCAGCGCCGACAGGAACAGGCGGCCACCCTGTTCGCCCGCAGCTTCGCCCGATTCATCGATGCGGTTGACGACATTTCCGCCTGGACCAAGGTCCAGAACCAGATCGGCCGATGCGGCTCGGGCCCGTGCACGTGCAATCCCTTCGGCTTCAACCGGGTCGTCCGTGTCGCGAAGGCCTGCCGTGTCCAGCAATGTGGCCGGACGACCGGCAAGGTCGAGATGCACCTCGATGACATCACGGGTGGTTCCGGCGACGGGTGTTACAATGGCAACATCGCGCCTGGCCAAACGATTGATCAGGCTGGACTTTCCAACATTCGGCGGCCCAGTGATCGCAATCGTGAGGCCATTCCGAACCCGTTCGCCGACCGGGGCGGTCGCAAGGGCAGACGCGATCCGGGTTCCAAGGTCCGCCAGTGTGTCTCGTGCGCGGGTCGAGGCCGCAAGACCGTCCGCAACATCGGCTTCATCCGAAAAGTCCAACCCGGCCTCCAGCTCGGCCGCGATCGACACCAATTCGCTGCGCCACGTTTCCGCCAGCATCCGAAGGCGCCCACCGGCCTGCGCGAGCGCCTGGTCGCGCTGGCTTTCCGTTTCGGCGGCAATCAGATCGGAAAGAGCCTCGGCCTGTGTGAGATCCAGTCGGCCGGATTCAAAGGCGCGCCTTGTGAATTCGCCCGGCTCTGCGGGGCGCGAGCCCAGGTCGGCCAAGGCTTGCTGAACGCCGGCAACCACCGCAACACTTCCGTGGCAATGGAGTTCGACCACATCCTCGCCGGTGAAGCTGTGCGGACCCGGAAAGGTGATAACCAGCGCCTTATCAAGGAGTTGTCCTGAAACAGGATGCGCAAGCCGACGTAGGCCGGCGGCTCTCGGCGCCGGCAAGCCTTGGCTCGCAACGAGCTTGCGCACGATCTCGAACGCTCCATCACCCGAAATGCGGACAACGGCGACTCCGCTGGGCGGCAGACCTGACGACAGGGCGTGAATCGGCTCCATGGTCGGCCCGCCTAGACCGTTCCTGCCTTGACTTGAACCCGCCAGATCGAATGAGCGGCCTGTGGCCCTTGGCGAAACAGCCCCTGTCGCCGTTGCGATCAGCTCTTCTTCTCGGCCTTTGCGGGCAGGCCGGCGGTCATCGCGCTTGTCATCAGTTTCTGCCAGGCCTCGAACCCCTCGCTCATGCCGGGCACGCCGCTGGTCCAGGTCTTTACCAGCTTCTGCCAGTCGTCGGGCGTCGGCCCGTCGATCGTGAAGGCCTTCATCCGATCGACCCAGGCCTCGTGCAGCGGCGTCAGGTCGGGCAGGCCCAGGAAGGCGCGCGCTTCGGCGGGGGTGGCTTCGATCTCGACTTCGAACTTCATGGGACTGGCCTCCTTGCTGCGGCCACTGTGTCAGGGCCGGAAGCTGATGTCACCCGGCGGGCGCGGTGCATTTCGGATCAGCTCCGCGCGGACCCGCACCGTTCGGATCGAGATGCGGATCTCGAGGGCGAATGCAAGCAGAGAGGCCATCAGCAGCACGAGCGCCAGAATGAAGAGCGCGGGCACCAGATCGTCGGGATGGATCGGGCTGACTGCAGAGATGAACAGGACCGTGATCAGCGAGCAGATGGTGAGGGCGGCCGCCACGGACAGGCCGACCGCTCTGTTGGCAAGCAGCATGCGGCGGTCGAGCCCGGCGAGCTCGGCGACGATGACGGCGCGGCTGGTCTCGTCCTCCGGCACGGAGGCTTCGAGTAGTCGCGCGCGATCGACCACCCGGCCAAGGCGGGTGGTGATGACCGACAGGAACGCCCCGATCGCCGTGAGCAAAAACACCGGCGCGATCGACAGCTGGATCACCTGCGCCAGGATCGGAAGATTGGGATCGTTAAGCGGCTGCATGCGCTGCCGACTGCGGAGCTTTGGCCCTTCAAGTCAAGTCGTGGCGATGGCCAGGCCTTATGGCGCGCAGTTGATGCACTCCGTGGCTGTCGGCATGGCCGCCAGCCGCGCGGGGCTGATGTCGGCGCCGCAGTTGGCACAAGTGCCGTAGGTGCCCTGATCCATCCGGCGCAGGGCTGCGCGAATCTGGTTGGCCTCCTGCACGCGCACGGCCTCAAGGCCTTGCGAGGCCTCCATGTCCTCGATCTGGTTGGCCTGCTCCTCCCAGTCGGCTTCCAGCGGCTGGCTGGACTCGGCCTCCAGCCGGGCGACTTCAATGCCCAGGGCCGCGAGGCGCGCTTCGAGGTTGGCGCGATGGGTTTCGACGGCGGTCATGGTGTTCCTTTCTGCAATGTCCTGCTCAGGCAACCCGGGCGGCGCTGAGATGTGCGGCGATCTGGTCGAGAACGGCGAGTCGCTCGCGCGAGGTTTCTTCTGCGCGCTCGTCGGAGGCAGGATCAGCGCCTGCATCGATGGCATGAACGGCATCCTCCAGCGATTCCAGACGGGCAGCAAGTTGCTGGAAATGCGCATCTTCCTGCTTCAGCCGGCGCAGGAGATCGGCGTCGTGCGGGTAGAGGTCGTGCAGGCTCTGTGGAATGTGGGTCATCGAAGGCTCCTTCCGGGGCCATCCTAGCCGGGCTGACTGCGCGGTTGTTGATTCCGGTCAAGCCGGACGGCTGTTCGCAGAATTCGCCAAATCTCGGGAAGCTTAACCGAAAATTCGGAACTCGTTCATGTTGCAGAAAGGCGCGCATGAAGCCCATATCGGCCAACTGATTGTTTTCACGTCATCTTCTATCGCGAGCCGAGGTTGGCACGATGGATGCAATACTCCTGGCATGAACGGTTTCAACAGGAGCAGAACGATGATCACCATGACTTCCAACCCTTTCCGCAACGTGGCGCTGGCGATTTTGGCCAGCGCGACGGTTCTGGGCTTCGCGGCGGCCCCGGCCGAAGCGGCTGAAGTTCGGACGGCTTCGATTGCGACGAGCAGCCTGGAGCTCAGCCGGGCCGAGGGGCGCAAGGCTGTCGAGGGGCGGGTGATCGTGGCCGCCGAGCGGCTTTGCGCCAAGGAGAGCGTTGACTGGAAGAACCTCTCGGAATCAGCGGGTTACAAGCTGTGCGTTGCGAACGCGGTGCGGGATGCGCGGACGCAGATGGCCGAGATCACGGCGCGGACGCAGATGGCGGCTGTCCAGTAAAAAAAGCCTTGGTTTTGCTGGGGATATCCCTCTCTCCCCCGGCAGAGCCTCCCGGTGGCGGGGTTCAGTCCCCCCCGCCACCGGGCCCCAAGTCCCGGAATTCGCTGGAGAAATCCCCTCTCTCCTCCAGCGGATGAACAGGAGCCCGGCAGCCCCCCACAGGCTGCCGGGTTTTCTGCATCACATACATGACATGTCGCGTGTGTTTGGCGTGCATTCTGTGCCAGTTTGTGCGCCCCGGCGGCGCGTTTGGCGCGCCGGGAGCCCGAACAGGAGATCCCAGTTGCGCCATCTCGTTCGTCTTGCCCTGTTTGCGCTGTTGGTTGCGGATGGGGCCGCGGCGCAGGTGGTGGCGCCCGGGGTTCCGACCACGACCCAGGGCACGCGGGTGCCGCAGCAGAAGGACTGGCAGATCGGGGTGGGCTTTGCGCCCATCTATTCGCCGGTGTGGCAGGGGAGCCGGGACTATGCGCTTTCGGTGTTTCCCGACCTGCGGGTGAATTACCGCGATGTTCTGTTCTTTTCGGTGCCGGACGGGCTGGGGTGGAATGCGGTGAACCGCGGCGGCTGGAAGATCGGGCCGCTGTTCAAGTTCCGCTTCGGCCGGGACGAGGGGACGGGGGGTTCGCCGTTCCTGATCACCGGGGGGAGCGATGCGCTGGTCGGGATGGGCAGCATCGGCTTTGCCGGCGAGCCCGGGGGTTTCGTGCAATATGGCTTCGCGGGCGGCAAGGCCCGGGCGCGGGTGGAGCTGCGGCAGGGCTTTGGCGGGCACGAGGGGGCGGTGGCCGACACCTCGCTTGGCTGGAGCGACCGGATGGGCACGCCGGGGACGGCGGGGATGTGGCTGTATTCGCTGTCGGCCCGGGCGACCTTTGCGGGGGCCGATTACACCAACACCTATTTCGGGGTGGACGCGGCCCAGGCGGCGGCGACCGGGCTGCGCGCGTTCCGGACGGGGGACGGGCTGGTTTCGACCGGCGTTAACGGCGCGCTGACGAAGCTGGTGGGGGGCCAGGGGCGATATGGGGCGGTGACGCTGTTCGGCGGCTATGACCGGCTGGCGGACGTGGTGGCGGAATCGACCCTGATCACCGAGCGGGGCAAGCGGGACCAGTTCTCGGTCGGGATCAGCTATGGATTCCGGTTCGGCATCGGGAAGACGCGCGGGCAATAGCGCGGGGCCCGCCAGCGGCAGCAACGCCACCGGCGGCGATTGACGGGCCGCGAATGGGCTGCGAGCATTCGGCCCGTCGCGGATGGTCTGCGGCGGGTACCGGAGAGACGTTCGATGCGGTTTTGTGTTGCGGGGATGGTTGCGTTGTGTGTGGCGCAGGGGGCGGTGGCGAATGACCTGGCCGGGTTCCGGGCCGAGGGGATGCTGGGCTGGGACCGGCTGGACGGATCCCTGTTCGGGACGGCCGACGGGCTGCTGTACGGCGTGGGCGCCGGCTATGACTTCGGGCTGGGCGAGACGCTGGCGCTGGGGGTGGACGGCGAGATTTCGGGCACGACGGGCAAGCAGGACATCAGCCTGTGCGGGCCCCCCGGGCCGGGCTGCACGACGATCGGCCGCACCGAGGCGGGCCGCGACCTGTATGTGGGGGTGCGGCTGACGGGCAAGGTGGCAGACCGCGTCGCGGTGTATGGCAAGGTGGGATATGCCGACCTGAAGGTTCGGGCGTCCTACGACGACGAGACGGTCTATGGGCCGGCGGTCAGCCGGACCTTCGGCGGGTGGCGCGCGGGCTTCGGCGCGCAGTATCTGTGGGACAGCCTCTATGCCGGCCTGGAGTATCGCTACACCGACCATGGCAGCGGCGGGTTCGCGCTTGACGGGCTGACGCGGCACCAGCTGGTGGGCAATGTGGGGGTGAGGTTTTGACGGAGGCGGCCGGGGCTAGTGCGCAGCGCTAGACCCCGGACTCGCCGCAGGCGTGGCCGGCGTGCGGGGGGCGGAGCCCACCGACACGTCCGACAAGCGGGCTTCGCCCGCAACCTTCCTTGTTCTTCTGGACCTTCAGGCGGACTCGGCGGCTTTGCCGCCGGCCGCTTGACGCTATGAGAACAGGCCCAGCGAGCGCCGCAATGTCGCTATCAGAGACTTGGTCATGGCCTCCTCTTCTCCCACCCCCCAGAATACGGTTGTGCAGTGATTTACGTCAAAGTGAGGAGAGTGGGCTTCAGCCCGGCTAGAACAACAAATATATATCACAGGCTTCCCTAATCCCTCAGCGTAACCTCCTTCCCAGTAAGCGCCCAAGTTTCCGTCTGATAAATCGACGATGACAAATGCAGAATCGCGGATTCTCTCTCTCATTAGATTGTCGATTATCCCCGCCTCTGAAATATCCCGCATATCCCAAAGTCTATATCCAATTTGTTCAATGGCAGGTGAAAGGTATCGATCCTTTAATTCAAGCGTATATGAGTTCTTGAAGTCCAAAGCGAGAAATCCGTAGTTTGACGAAAAGCTACCCCGACGTTCGCGCTCTAAGAACTCCCATCCCTCAAGCGTCAATCCTATGTTCATAAGGCTGCCAGGGTCGCCCATTGTTCTGATTGGTATCCCGGAGAGAAGTCCTCTCGCGTGAAGCTGCAGCGCAATGTCCTTTGCATAACCATCATTGACTGAACCGACCGCAGCAGAGAAGCCCGCTGGAAACTCTGGAAGATGTGTCCCGAACCTCAATTCATGGGCAGAAACAAAAGCCAGAATATTTGCAGCTTGCGTCGCCGGGGAAGGTAGCAAATCTTCTGCCTTCTCCTGCACAACATCGGCTATCTGATCGTGCGTGATTAAGGGCACATCGCTGCCGTTAACCCGGACCCGCCGGATTCGGTGCGACAATGCTGCCCGTTGGACCGGCGTCAAGAAGCGCTCGTCCGCTAAATGACGATCAAAAAGCGCGGTTCGACTAATCCCAAACTGGCCGCATGTGACGCAATTGACAAGGAGTGCGTCCTTAGAGCCATACTGTCCCATGGATGCAGCGGTGCCTTCACGGTCCAGGCATATTGGGCAACGTTCTGTATTCATGCTAACCTTCCAAGCAAGCTAGAGCGCCAATCTAGGAGACCGATATTTGGCACCGGAAGTCAACATTGAATCTGTAAGCCAATACTTCTCGACCGTTCGGTCGCTTGCTGAGGAAACGCCTCTCGAATGCGTCTATCGAGGTCAAGCAGACTACAGCTGGAGACTACTTCCTGCAATACTTAGAGACGGCGGGAGACTGCTCGACGCAGAGAAGGAAATCTATCGGGAGCTAATGTGCCTCTACCCTACCGAGTTTGACCTGGAACTTACTGCTTTCGACAAGCTGGCAAAGATGCAGCACTTTGGCCTTCCCACAAGACTTTTAGATATTACATGGAATCCATTAACTGCCTTATATTTCGCAACTTCTTCTAGCCCTGCCTCCGACGCAGATGGCGCAGTCTATTGCATAACGGTGCCCCCGTCGCGAAAAAAGTATTTTGATAGCGACACGGTCTCGTGCATAGCCAATCTATCGAACTTAAGTGCAGAAGAGAAGGCTGTAATAGAGCAATCTAAGGCTAGAAATATCGCTGATCTCAAGGAATTAGAGCCAGTAAAGCGATTGATTCAGTTTATACGTGTTGAGAAACCACACTTTCTATCTGCGATTAAAAGGCCTGACCTACATCGACCGCTTGTAGTCCTTCCTAAGCTAAGAAATCGTAGAATCATTGCGCAATCAGGGGCCTTTATAATATTCGGCCTCGATAAAGACATGTTCTCATCAGCTGAGAAGCTGAAAACCAAGAGACTCAGAATCTCAGGCAAGCACAAAGCCGATATGAGACACGAACTGGAAATACTGGGAATTCACGAGGGGACTCTGTTTCCTGAGATCGACAAGGCGGCAAGCCGGATAATGGAAAAATATAGCGCCCTATAGTTCCGATATTTGTGAGAGCTTTTCCAAGCCAAGTTGCCCTATGGTTCCTACCCCAACAACCCCCGCAAATACCCCCCCGTAAACCCCCGCCCACTCGCCACAACCTGCTCAGGCGTCCCAACCGCCACAATCTCCCCCCCACCAGACCCACCCACGAGCCCAAGATCGATCACCCAGTCCGCGGTCTTGATCACCTCAAGATTGTGCTCGATCACCACGACCGTATTCCCCTGGTCCACAAGGGCGTGCAGCACCTCCAGAAGCTTCCGCACATCCTAGAAGTGCAGCCCGGTGGTCGGCTCGTCCAGGATATCGAGCGTCTGCCCCGTAGCCCGCCTAGGCGCCTTACCAGCGCTTGCCCGTGTCTGCGATGGCGCGGAGCAGAGCCTGCTTGGAGGGTGTGCGGGGTGCGTCGTCCGGACGGCGGGGGGCTTCGACGAAATCGGCGCCGAGCTGGGCCCGGCGTGCGGCGATGTAGGCGCCCAACGTGGCCAGCGAGGTTGTCGCTTCAGGGGCCTTCAAGGATTTCGATGCCGTGGTCGCCATGGGTCTCGTCCCGAATTCGCTTCTCCAGATACGCCAGATCCAGCTGATTGTATAGCGCGAACAGCGTCTTGGCCTGGCCCAGCATCGCGCGCGCACTGCCGGATGCATATTGGCCCAGCCGATCTGCGATGAGGTCTTCGACGGGAATGGCAACCAGGGCCGGCGCCGTTTCGCTGTCTGCAAGCCGGATCAGTCTCAGACGGTCACGATCCGCGCGGCCGTCCATCAGGATGCCGCCGACCACTTCGAAGCCGAGGGCGAGTTCGGGATGGACCCAGCCGCGTCCGCCGGGATGGGGCGGAACGAAGCCGTGTTTGCGGAACAGGGTGTCGATGAGGTCATGGCGGCCGGTGACGATGTCGAAGTCGCCGGTGACCATGGCGCTGCCGGTGTACATTTCGACGGCGGCGCCGCCAACCAGGATCGGGCGCTGCGCGCCGTGTGCCACCATCTCGTCAGAAATGGCGGCGAACACAGCGAGGGCCGCCTCGAACTCGGGCCGCCAGACGCTCATTCGGCCGCCCTGGCGGGGGAGAGCAAGGGTTTCAGATATCCGCCGGTGAAGCCCTTCCCACTCGCCACCACCTGCTCAGGCGTCCCTACCGCCACAATCTCCCCCCCGCCGGACCCGCCCTCGGGCCCCAGATCGATCACCCAGTCCGCCGTCTTGATCACCTCCAGATTGTGCTCGATCACCACGACCGTATTCCCCTGGTCGACGAGGGCGTGGAGCACCTCCAGCAGCTTGCGGACATCCTCGAAGTGGAGGCCGGTGGTGGGCTCGTCGAGGATGTAGAGGGTCTGGCCGGTGGCGCGGCGGGACAGCTCCTTCGCGAGCTTCACCCGCTGCGCCTCGCCGCCGCTCAAGGTCGTGGCCTGTTGGCCGACATGGACGTAGCCCAGCCCCACCTCCTCCAGCATCTTCAGCCGGTCGCGGATCGGCGGCACCGCATCGAACAGCTTCACGGCGTCCGACACCGTCATGTCGAGGACGTCGGCGATCGAGTGCCCCTTGTGGTGCACCTCGAGCGTTTCGCGGTTGTAGCGTTTGCCGTGGCAGACGTCGCACTGGACGTAGACGTCGGGGAGGAAGTGCATCTCGATCTTGAGCATGCCGTCGCCCTGGCAGGCTTCACAGCGGCCGCCTTTCACGTTGAAGCTGAAGCGGCCGGGCTTGTAGCCGCGGGCGAGGGATTCGGGGAGGCCGGCGAACCAGTCGCGGATGTGGGTGAAGGCGCCGGTGTAAGTGGCGGGGTTGGAGCGGGGGGTGCGGCCGATGGGGGACTGGTCGATGTCGATGACCTTGTCGAGATGTTCGAGGCCGGTGATGGAATCATGCGGGCCGGTGTGGATGCGGGCGCCGTTGAGGGTGCGCGCCGCGGCGGGATAGAGGGTGTCGATCACGAAGCTGGACTTGCCGGAGCCGGAGACGCCGGTGACGCAGGTGAAGGTGCCGAGCGGGATGCTGGCGGTGACGTTCTGCAGATTGTTGGCGCGGGCGCCGGTGATGGTGAGTTTCTTGCCGTTGCCCTTG
This sequence comes from Sphingomonadales bacterium, assembly GCA_027490095.1. Taxonomy (GTDB): domain Bacteria; phylum Pseudomonadota; class Alphaproteobacteria; order Sphingomonadales; family Sphingomonadaceae; genus Sandaracinobacteroides. The sequence continues at coordinate 32,250 of JAIXYT010000027.1, forward strand.
CGGCGTTTGGCCGGGACCTCGACCTTGCGGCGGCCGGCGAGATAATCGCCGGTGAGGCTGTCGGGGTTCTGGAGGATGTCGGGGAGGGTGCCTTCGGCGACGACGGTGCCGCCGAGCTTGCCGGCGCCGGGGCCCATGTCGACGATGTGGTCGGCAGTGCGGATGGCGTCTTCGTCATGTTCCACCACGAGGACGGTGTTGCCGAGGTCGCGCAGGCGCTTGAGGGTTTCGAGGAGGCGGTCGTTGTCGCGCTGGTGGAGGCCGATGGAGGGTTCGTCGAGGACGTAGAGGACGCCGGGGAGGCCGGAGCCGATCTGGCTGGCGAGGCGGATGCGCTGGGATTCGCCGCCGGAGAGGGTGCCGGAGGTGCGATCGAGCGACAGGTAGCCGAGGCCGACGTTGACGAGGAAGCCGAGGCGCTCGTTGATCTCTTTCAGGATGCGGGCGGCGATCTCGTTCTGCTTCGGCGTCAGCTGGGCGGAGAGCGAGAGGAACCAGTTCGCGGCGTCGGCGACGGAGCGGGCGGTGGCCTGGCTGATGTGCTCGCCGGCGATCTTGACGGAGAGGGCCTCGGGCTTGAGGCGGGCGCCGTGGCAGACCTCGCAGGGGGCGGAGGCCTGGTAGCGGGAGAGCTCCTCGCGCATCCAGGCGGATTCGGTGTCGCGGAAGCGCTTGTCGAGGTTGGCGATGACGCCTTCGAAGGTCTTGGTGACTTCGTAGGTCTTGCGGCCGTCCTCGAAGCGCAAGGGTATGGCCTTGCCGCGGGTGCCGTGGAGGATGGCGTCGCGGGTGTCCTCGGGGAGCTTGGCCCAGGGTTGATCGAGGGTGCCGCCGTAGGCGCGGACGACACTCCCAAGGACCTGCATGTAGTAGGGGGAGGGGGGGGAGGATTTGGCCCAGGGGACGACGGCGCCGTCCTTGAGGGAGATGAGCTCGTTCGGGACGACGAGCATGGGATCAAAGAAGAGCTTTTCGCCGAGGCCGTTGCAGGCGGGGCAGGCGCCCTGGGGGGCGTTGAAGGAGAAGAGGCGGGGTTCGATTTCCGGAAGGGTGAAGCCGGAGACGGGGCAGGCGAATTTTTCGGAGAAGGTGATCGGGTCGCCGCCGTCGACGAGATCGACGGTTGCGAGGCCTTCGGCGAGTTTCAGGGCGGTTTCGAAGGATTCGGCGAGGCGGCTGGCGATGTCGGGGCGGACGACCAGGCGGTCGACGACGACGTCGATGTCGTGCTTGTACTTCTTGTCGAGGGTGGGGGCGTCCTCGATGTCGTGGACGGTGCCGTTGATGCGCAGGCGCTGGAAGCCCTGGCGCTTCCAGTCGGCGATTTCCTTGCGGTACTCGCCCTTGCGGCCGCGGACGACGGGGGCGAGGAGGAGGAGGCGGGTGCCTTCGGGGAGGGCGAGGACGCGGTCGACCATCTGGCTGACGGTCTGCGCGCTGATGGGGAGGCCGGTGGCGGGGGAATAGGGGATGCCGACGCGGGCCCAGAGGAGGCGCATGTAATCATACACCTCGGTGACGGTGCCGACGGTGGAGCGCGGGTTTCGGCTGGTGGTCTTCTGTTCGATGCTGATGGCGGGCGAGAGGCCCTCGATATGGTCGACGTCGGGCTTTTGCATCAGTTCGAGGAACTGGCGGGCGTAGGCGGAGAGGGATTCGACGTAGCGGCGCTGGCCTTCGGCGTAGATGGTGTCGAAGGCGAGGCTGGATTTGCCGGAGCCGGAGAGGCCGGTTATCACGATGAGCTTGTCGCGCGGGAGGTCGATGTCGACGGACTTCAGGTTGTGCTCGCGCGCGCCGCGGACGGAGATGTGGGTCAGCATGGGAATCGTTCTACCTATGTTCCGCGGGGCGGGAAAGGGCGGATTTGGGGCAGAACGGCGGGGAATCCAAGGGTGCGGATTGGCGCGGGGTGTGCGTGGCAGCCGGCCAGGATTGCCCATCCCGGCCGGCGCTTGACGATCCTGTTGGTCAGGCGGCTTCGCAGAGGCCGGTTTCGGCGAGCATGGCTTCCCAGCGGCCGAGGGTGACGTTCTGCAGATAGGCCTGCTGCATTTCGGGGGTGAGGATTTCGGCGAGGCGGGTGCCTTCGAGCCAGAGCTCGATGACATCGAACGCGCCGTTGCCCCGACTGTGGGTTTCGACCGGCCATTCCTCCCAGCGGGCGATGGCGTGGACTTCGTCTTCGGTGAGCGCGGTGGCGAGTGCGAAGTGGGTTGCCGAGCGGCGCATGGAGGGGCCGGGCAGGCCGACTGCGCCGCCGGGGCCTTCGACGAGGAGGGTGCCGCGCGGGTAGACCTCGATCAGGGTGTTGCGCGCGTCTGCGCCATGGGCGACCCAGCTGCCCTCGGTGACGGCGGGGAAGGGGGTGGCCTTGCCGCCCATCAGGCGGGCGAGGACCTGGGCGACCAGGCGGGGGTTTTCGGCGTCGATGGAGAGATGGAAGAGCATGGGGATGAGGCTCCGGCTTTCTGTGCTTGTGGTCCCTCTCGGCGATGGCCCATAGCGGGGCGCCTTGCTGCGCGTCTTGGACGGAATCGACAGATGCGCGGCAAGGCGCGGCCCTTCCAGCGGGCGCCGGCTGCGGCTAGGTTTGCTGGCGATATCGGCTGGTTGCCAGGAGACCGGCGCCGGGAATGGAAGAGCGCACGCGCGTGGACAGGGTGCCGGAACAGGTGGGTGAAGCTGGTAGCGACGTGAAAGGCCCGCCCCGGCGCCGGCGCTGGCTGCGGTGGCTGGGCTTCGTGCTTTTGCTGGGCCTGGTGGTGACCATCCTGTTGAGTTTTCACCAGCCGCCGATGCGGTTGATGCCGGTGCCGGTGGCGTTCCGGCAATCGGGAGCAGCGCTGTTTGCGGGCAATCCCGAGCTCAGGAAGGACAACCGGATCGAGCTGTTCTATGCGACCAACCGGCTGCCGATCGGGCCGCGCAACGACCGAATCCATGCGATCGCGCCGGGGCGGGACCTGCTGCTGGGGGTGACCAGCATCCGCGTGGGCGACGAAGGGACCGGTTGGGACCGGATGCTGGAATGGTCGTTCGGGGAGGATGGCGGGCGGCGGCCGCAGCTGATCCTGGAGCGGATGCGCGAGCTGGCCGAGCTGCGCGGGGACGGGCCGGTGCCGCTTCCGGGGCCGGGACTGGACCCGAGCCTGCGGGCCTGGCTGGGGCTGGTGGACGATGCGCTGGCGCGGAGCCGGGACCCCGACATCATCATCTATGTGCACGGCGCCAATTCGACGGTTGAGCGGGCGGCCGGGCAGGCGGCGCAGCTGCGGCATTTCACGGGGCAGAATTCGGTGGTGCTGCTGTTCGCCTGGCCGACGGCGGAGAATTTCCTGGTCTATCCGCGCGACATCGAGACGGCGTTCGGGGCGGCGCCGCAGCTGGCGCGGCTGGTGGGGTTGCTGAGCCAGCACACCCGGGTGCGCCATGTGGACGTGCTGAGCTATTCGGCGGGGGGAACGGTGGCCTCGGACGGGCTGGCACTGGCCGGGCGGGCGGCGACGGCTTCGGGGCGGGATCCGCGGCTGGGCGAGGTGCACCATGCGGCGCCCGACGCGGACCTTGGCGGGTTCGTCGACGACCTGCGCGACTATGCGGGCGTGGCCGAACGGGTGACGGTGTCGCTGAACATGGCGGATTCGGCGCTGCGGCTTTCGGAGATCGTGAACCGGGGGTCGCGGGCGGGGCGGCCCAACCTTGCCGAGCTGACGCCCGGCGCGATGCGCTTCCTGCAGTCGGCGAATGCCGAGCTGGGGCTGGAGGTCGTTGAAGTGCGGGGCGAGGACATTCCCGGCATGAACGCCCGGTCGCACGGCTTCTGGTATGCCGATCCGTGGGTTGCGAGCGACGTGATCCTGAAGCTGATGACGGGGGCTGACGCGCCGGCGCGCGGGCTGGTGCCGGCCGAGGCGCAGGGGCTGCAGCTGTGGCGCTTTCCGCCGGACTATGCGGCGCGGTTGCCGGGCGTGCTGCGGGCGGCCTTCGGGGTCAGCGGCGGAAGCGCCCCTCTGCCAGAAAGTGCAGAACCTGCGCGCCCGTGAGCGGGTGGGCCGTCATCAGGCTGTGGGGCACGGGCAGGACGATATGGTCGGCCATGCCCGCGAGGTGGGTGGCCTGGACCGAGACCTTGCCGTCGTGCGGGGGCGGCAGGAGGCGCGCGGGCACTGGGGTGAGGCTGCGGTTGCCGGCGATGATGCCGAGTTCATAGTCGACGGTGCCGAGAAGGGCCTCGTTCGCGGCGGTGCGGCGGGTGACGAGGTGGGCGTGGGCGGGGCCGAGGATGGTTTCGGCGAGGTTGAGGCTGACGAGGAGGTCGGCGAGTTCGGAGCCGCGGTTGGGCGGCGCGCACATGACGACGCGGCCGAGGTTCGACGGGCGGTGGGCGGTGATGAGGGCGCGGGCGACGAGGCCGCCCATCGAGTGGGTGACGATGTCGAGCTGGTCGTGGGCGGCGGCGAAGGCGGTGACGGGGCCGGCGAGGCGCTGGAGGATTGTCGGCAGATCCACGCCGAAGCCGTAGCTGGGGGCGAGCGTGGCCCAGCCGGCGGCTTTGAGGCGGGCAGCGAGCAGGCCCATGGAGAGGCCGGAGCGGCCGTGGCCGTGGAGGAGCAGAGCTGCCTTGCGGGCGGACACGGATGCAGGACCTAGTGCAGCTTTGCGATCTTCAGGCCGTCCTGCCGGGCGCGGTCTTTCACGCTGTCTTCGCTGCGGGTGAGGGCCTTGGCGATGGCGCGCAGGGACTGGCCCTTGCCGGCCAGCAGGTGGAGCTTCTGGATTTCCGCCTGGGTCCAGGGTTGCCGATGCCGTTCGAAACGCTCTGCCATCGCCAAGACATGCGCCCATCGGCGGAACGCCGCAAGCGCGACCGCGCGCCGCCGCATATGCGGCGCCCTCGCGGAGGGCTTCGCCCGTGAGCGCAAACACCGGCGGAACGCCGCAAGCGCGACCGCGCGCCGCCGCTTGTGCGGCGCCCCGTCCGGAGCGCTTCGCGCGCGAGGACAGAAAACTCCCGCCCCCGCGGAGGGCTTCGCCCGTGAGCGCTACTTCAGACGTTCTGTAAAGAACGTCGTGATCTCGGTCGTGCTGTTCACGCGGTTGGGCATCTTGCGCCAGCCGTGACCCTCGTCGGGATAGAGGATGTAGCCGACCGGCACTTGGCGGGCCTTGAGGCTTGCGACGATCTGCTCGGCCTCGACCACGGGGACGTTGGTGTCGTTGGCGCCGTGGAGGACGAGGAGCGGGGTGGTGATGCGGTCGAGCTTGTGGATGGGGGAAAGCGCCTTGAGCATGGCGGCGTCCTTCACCGGGTCGCCATATTCGACATGGGAGATGGCGGCCATCCAGGGCTGGGTCTGCTTGAAGAAGGTGTCGAAGTTGACGATTCCGAACAGGTTGGCGCCGGCTGCGAACATCTTCGGGAATTCGGTGACGCCCGCCATCACCATGTAGCCGCCGTAGCTGCCGCCCATGATGCCGAGGCGTTTGGGGTCTGCGAGGCCGGCCTTCACCATGTGGTTGGTGGTGTCCTCGATGTCGCGGACGCCGTTCACGCGCAGGGGCCCGTTGTCGAGTGCGAGGAAGGCCCTGCCATAGCCGTAGGAGCCGCGGACGTTGGGGGCGAAGACCGAGATGCCGCTGGCGACAAGGGCCTGGGTGGTTTCGTTGAGGGTGGGGCGCGACTGGCCTTCCGGGCCGCCGTGGTAGAGGAAGACCATGGGCTGCGGGCCAGTTGCGCCCTTCGGGCTGTAAAGCCAGCCGGAGAGCGCGACGCCGTCGCGGGCCTTGTATTCGACGAGGGTGGGGCTGACGAGGGTGGCGAGGTCGACGCCGTCGTGGGCGCTGTCGGTCAGCCGCGCGACTTCGGGGCTGCGCGGGGTGGCGGTGTAGATGTTGGTGGCCTGGGCGGCGCCGGTGCCGGTGAACCAGAGCTGCTGGCCGTTGCCGAAGACCGGCTGGCTGATGACATCGGCGGGGAGCTTCGGGCCCTTGGAGCGGTTCTGGCTGGCGGTGTCGAGCCAGCCGAGTTCGGAGCGGCCGGCGGCGTTCCAGAGGAGGGCGAGCGTCTGGCCGTCGCGGGAGAGGACGGCGTCGTCGAGTTCGGCATCGGGGCGGGTGGCGACCGGCTGGGGCGGGGTGGCGTTGCCGGCAGCGTCGATGGTGAGCGTGGCGAGGCCGAGCCTGTCTTGCGTGGCATTCTGGACGAGCCAGAGGCGGCGGCCGTCGGGCGAGAGGCCGGCGCTGGTGTGGAGGGCAAGGCCGGTGGCGGGGGTGAGGAGGGTTTCCCGGCCCGACCGAAGGTCGACGAGGTGAAGGTTGGACTTGCCGCGGGTGACGAGCTTTTCGAGGATGGCGAAGCGGCCGTCGCGGCTGACCTCGGGGAAATCGAGGCTGCCGGCGGGCTTGCCGACATTGGTGGCCTTGCCGGTCGAAGGGTCGATCAGCTGGGCCTGGAAGGCGGCCGGGTCGGGCCAGGCGATTGCGGCGCGCAAGCGGCCGTCCTCGGCCCAGCCGAACAGGCGGACGTTGATGCCGTCGCGGGTTGCGACGGTGGTGTCGCCCGTGCCGTCGGGGCGGACGGTGTGGATCTTCACATAGTAGCCGCCGCCGGGGGCGACGTCGTAGGCGAGGAGGTCACCTTTCGGTGACCAGTGGACGGACTGGACGGGATCGGTCCCCCGCGTGATCTGGACGGGGTCTGCGGTGCCCCGGCGGATCCAGACCTGCGGGATGCCGGACGCGTTGGAGATGAAGGCGAAGGCGCGGCCGTCGGGCGAGGGCGCCGGGCTGCTGGCGCTGCGCATGGCGGCGATTGCGCTGATCCGCGCCGGGTCGACCTGCTGGGCCATGAGGGGGGCGGCAAGGGCGAGGAGGGCTGCTGCAGCGGCGACTGGGAGGGTGCGCATGGCGATCCTTTGCAGTGGGCGGAACGGGAACATAATTGGATTATGTTTTGCTGGCAAATGCGGCGGCTCAGCCCCTGCCGGGCGGAGGGGCGGGGGCCGACCAGCTCTGCTGGCGCAGCACGGTGTCCTTCTGGCCGCGGGCGATGAAGCGGGGCTGGAGGTATCGGTAGAAGAACCAGTCCTTCTGGGACGGGAGCGTGGCGTGGTAGAGGATGCGCTCGGGGAGCGTCCAGCGCACGCCCTTGCGGTCGGCGCGGCGGGGGGACGGCTGGATCCACAGGTCTGTCGCGTAGCGGATGCGGCCGTGCTTGCGCAGGCGGTTCACCAGCTCGTGATCCTTCAGCACATAGGGCCAGAGGCGTGCCGAATAGCCGCCCGAGGCCTTGTAGGGCGCTGTCCGGAAGAGGTGGGCATAGCCGCCGCCATGGGCCTGGCCCGGCAGCAGGGTGGGAATGATGTAGGTGTAGAGCCAGCGGCCCAGGCGCTCGAAGGGGCTGTGCGGGTTGGGGCCGGTGTCGTGCGCGATGTAGCCGATGGTGCCGGTGGGCGCGGTGTCGAGCCGGCGGGTGGCGGTTTCGAGATAGTGAGGGGGGTAGATGGTGTCGGCATCGCAGATGGCGATGAACTCGGTTTCGACTGCGCTGATGCCCATTTCGAGCGCGTGGACCTGGCCGGGGGTCGGCTGGGTGAGGAGCGTGACCGCGATCCCCTGCTGCGCGTCGGCCCATTGACGGGCGAGGGCCGGGGTGTTGTCGGTCGAGCCGTTGTCGACGAGCACGACGCGGAACGGGCGCAGCGTCTGCCGGGAGAGGCTGTCGAGCGTGGCGGGGAGCCAGGCCTCCTCGTTGAAGTAGGGGATCACGATCGTCCAGCGCGGCGCGGCCATCGAAGACCCCTAGCGGGCTGTGGTCGCCGTGGAAAGCGGCCGCAGGCTTGCGCCCACCGCCGTTGCCGGGCCATTGGGGGGCATGGCCATTTTCAAGATCCTGCGCGCAGCCGAATGGGGCTCCCTTCAGGCGGAGGGCAGCTTTGCGGGCTCTGCCGATGACCTGAGGGACGGGTTCATCCACCTGTCGACCGATGCCCAGCTGCCGGGCACGCTTGCGAGGCATTTTGCGGGGGAGGCCGGGTTGGTGGTGGTGCGGGTTGCCGTGGAGGCCGATCCGATGCTGCGCTGGGAGGAATCGCGGGGCGGGGCGCTGTTCCCGCATCTGTATCGTGCGCTGCTGCGTGGGGATGTCGTCGAGGTTGCCGGGGGATAGCCCCCGGCCCCGAAAGGGGGGCCGGGGGTTGCCGTGGCGGGCGCCTGTTGTCAGGGCAGGGGCTGTGCGGCGACGAAGGCCTGTGCGGCAGCCGGATCGAGCGTGACGACCCCGACCCTGAAGGGGGCAAGGACGCCGATTCCGCGGGAGGCGGCGACGGACGTCGGTGTCGAGACGAACTCCGCGATGTCGGGGCTGCGGGAGGTCGGCCGGACGGCGAGGACGTTCTGGAGCGGTTCGCCGCGCTTCCAGTAGCTGTCCCAGATGTCGATCGAGTTGGTGAAGCCCGTGCCCGTGGTGCTGCCCCGGAGGTGGGAGGCTGCGTTGTTCCAGGCCTCGACGCCGGCCCCGGTGCCGAGCGCGATGGCCGGCGGCGTGCCGCCGCCCTTGCGGCCGTCGGCCGAGCGGAAGCTGGTGTTGTTGATGTCGGCCCAGGGGGAGGCCATCACCATGTTGTTGAAGATGCGGCTGTTGGTGACGGCGGCGAGGCTGATGCCGTGGAAGGATGCGCCATAGTAGATGTTGCCGCTGATCTCGAGGTTGCTGTGGGGGATGGCCCGGTTTTCGGTGCCGAGGAAGATTCCCTGCACATGGCCGTCGTTGCCGAGCGAGAGGAAGTTGTTGCGGATCCGGTAGTGGGTGACGCCGGTGGTTTCGTTGGCGTTCCAGAACTGGATGGCATCGGGATGTTCGCCGATCGCGTAGTTGGGGGAGAATTGCGAGAAGAAGTTGTTGTCGATGTCGCCGCGGGTGGCGCCCGAGATGTTCAGGCCTTCGCGCAGCACGGTGAAATCATTGTGGCGGATGGCGACGCTGGTGGAGCGCTGGACCCAGATGGCTGCGCGCAAATCCTGGAAGTCGTTGGAGGCGACCACGACATTGGCGGCGTTGCGGATCCACATGCCGGTCTGCTGGTCGTCCCAGGGGTCGCCATTGGGGTTCGCGCCGCGGAAGCGGTTGCCGGCGAAGCGGAGGTTTGTGCCCGAGACCGTGACGAGCGGATGGAGGCTGGACTGGAAATCCACCCCGGTGAAGGCGAGGCCGGTGGTGCCGCGCAGGAAGACCTGCCCGAAGCGGGCGCGGTTTGCCGGATCGGCCGACCGGATGGTGACCAGCCCGCCGGTGAAGCGGAACCTGTCGTAGACGGCGTTGCCGTAGTGGCCGGGGGCGAGCAGGATGGTGTCTCCGCCGCGGGCGGTGTGCAGGGCGCCCCAGAGTTCGCTGGAGTTGGCGACGGAGAATGTGCGCGGCGCTGTCTGTGCGGCGGCGTGCGTGGCTGTCGTCAGCGTGCCTGCGACGAGCATGGCGAGATGGAGGCAGGTGCGGCTTGCGGAAATGGGCATCGGCTTGTCTCCTCGTGTCAGGGTCGGGGCCGGCGGACGGACACTCCGGCTTGCCACGAGGACGCCGGGGGGGGGCGGCGGTTGCGCAGGTTAAAGGGTGAAGCGCTGTCAGGGTTGCTGCGCGTCAGGAGATCGGCGGCGCGGGATGCGGCAGGACGCCGTTCGGGGCGGCCGGGACGTGGCCCGGCCGGGTTCCGGGCCCCGTTTGCTGATGCGGGTTTACCAGTCCGGGGAAGACCCGCGCGGCGCTGTTAACCGTTCGCGGCGGGGATGGGGCTCAGGCCGGGAGGGGCATCGGCTTGTCGATGGCGCGCTGCAGCACGTCGCGGGCGCTGGCGAGCTTGCCGGCCTGTGCCAGCCGGTATCGCGTTGCCGTGATCATCGCCACGAGGATCATGAGCAGCGGCAGATTGCCCACGAAGCTGATGGTGATCATGGTCATCATGACAGAGCCGATGGCAACGGCAGCCGGCCCGCAGAGATCGGCCGACCTGTCGGCGCGCTGGAGATAGATGAGCACGCCCGAGATGGCGACGAATGCAAGGAAGAAGATCAGCCCGCCTGCGCCGATGATGCCGTAATCGACCAGGAAGTTGATCCACTGGCTGTCGACGATCCAGATGCCGTTGGCCATGCGCCCGGTCAGCGGGCCGGAATCGCCCGTGCCGTGGCCGAGCGGGTTGGACAGGAGGGCCGAGAAGGCCCGTTCCCACTGGCCCGAGCGGACATCGTCGCTGCCGATGTTGGCCTTGCCGCCGATCGTCATGTTGCGGAGCCGGTTGCTGGATGCAATGAGCACGGCCATCACGACGACGCCGGCCGGGATCGACAGCGCGACGAGCGGCCCGGTCATGTCGATCCGGCTGCGGCTGTGCAGATAGTGCCGCAGCGCGAAGATGCCGAGCATGCCGGCGATGACGACGAGCTGGCCGGTCATCACGGTGCGGGTGTTGTTCAGCAGGATCGTGAAGATGGTGAGCCCGAGGAAGGCGACGGCAAGGCCCCGCCGGGTGGTGTCGGTCGCGTCGAGCGCCTTGTGCAGGACGAACGGAAGCGCGATCAGCAGGAACTGGCTGAAATAGAGGTGGATGCCGAATGTGCCCCTGGCGCGGTAGGTTCCGTCGTAGCGGAACTGGGTCGAGAGGAAGGCCTGCATCTGCGGCCCGTCGACCTGCAGGAAGGACGGGATGTGGGGGATCCAGATCGGCAGGTGGTCGCGGGATTCGAAGAAGGTCAGCACCATCACGACGAACAGGGGCACCGTCACGACGGCGAGCATCTTGGGGGCAAGCCGTTCATCGTTGAAGAGCCAGAGGCCGACCAGCAGGGGCAGGTTCCACAGGATGAGCTGCTGGACGACGAACGAGACGGCGTCACCCGACTTCTTCGACAGCAGGATGGTTGCGAACATGAAGAAGATGAAGACGGCATAGCCGACATAGGCGGGCTTGAGGCCGACGACCGCGTTCCTGATGAGGTCGCGCGTGATGCGGGACTGGGAGACCTGCAGCAGGAACACGCCTGCCATCAGCGCAAGCACGATCCGGGTGGGCGTGATCCAGGGCAGCCCGGGGATGTCGACGGCCAGATAGCTCGGCCAGGCCACCAGCAGGGCAACCAGGAGGATGTACAGGAAGGCCCCGATCCGGCTGAGATCGGGCTCCAGGTCGTCGGCCATCCACATGGCCGTGAGCAGCAGGACCCCGATGACCGCCGCGAACATCGGAACGACGAGGGTGGAGAAGAGGGCGACCCAGAAGCCCATGATGACGGCGAAGACCAGCGTTGCCGTGATGACGGCAGCCTTCAGCAGCCGGTGACGGAGGTCGGTGACCTTGCGCGTGTAGGGCGGCAGGATCCTGTCGCGTTGGCTCAGCATCGCCGGACGCCATAGCGCAAGGCGGCCCGCTTCTCCAGACGGCTTCGCGTGTCCTGCGGCGAGTTAACGCTTTGTATCCTGTCTGCCGCCCGGTTGCGCCCGGAAGGCCTGCGGTCAGCCCTTCTGGGCGGCCCTTGCGCGCCGGTAGCCGTCGCGATCCCGGCAGCGTGCCCACCATGCGCGGGTGAGGGGCCCGAGCTGGGCCTCGAGACCCAGCGTTCCGGCCAGCAGGCAGGCATAGCCGACGGCGATGTCGGCGGCGGTGAAGCGGCCGGCGGCGAGCCAGTCCCGGCCGTCGGCGAGGCGGGTTTCGACCCAGGTCATGCGGGCGAGGAACCATTTGGCGTAGGCGTCGGCGACGGCGGGCTGGCGCTTTTCCGGCGGTTCGAGGACCCGGTAGCGGAGCACGAGGGTCTGCGGGAAGGTGAAGGTGGCGTCCGACTGGAAGAGATAGTTGAGGTAGAGGGCATAGTCGGCCTCGTGCGCTTCGACGGCGAGGCTGGTGGGGCCGTGCTTGGCGGCGAGATAGGGGAGGATGCCGGAGGATTCGGTCAGCACCGCTTCGCCGTCGGTGAAGTAGGGGATGGTGCCGAGTGGGTTGGTTTCGAGATAGTCGGGCTGCGCCCAGCGCGGGGGGAAGGGGAGCATGTGGAGGGTGTAGGGCAGGCCCATCTCCTCCAGCATCCACAAGGGGCGGAACGAGCGGGCATCGGCGCAGTGCCACAATTCCATCATGAAGAGGCTCCTTCCCCTCTCGCATAGTGGCGCGGGTGCCGCTAATCACCCTGCCCTATGGACCAGATACGCATCATTGGCGGGCGGCGGCTGAAGGGCCGGCTGCCGATTTCGGGCGCGAAGAATGCCGCCCTTACGCTGCTGCCGGCCGCGCTGCTGACGGACGAGCCGCTGACGCTGAGGAACCTGCCGCGGCTGGCGGACGTGGACACCTTCGGGCACCTGCTGAACGTGCTTGGGGCGTCCACCCACACGCAGGGGTCGCGGCCCGAGGACTTCGGGCGGGTGATGACGATTTCCGCGAGCCGGATGACGAGCACCACTGCGCCCTATGACATCGTGCGCAAGATGCGGGCCTCGATCCTGGTGCTGGGGCCCTTGCTGGCCCGCGAGGGCGTGGCGACCGTGAGCCAGCCGGGCGGCTGCGCGATCGGGAACCGGCCCATCGACCTGCACCTGAAGGGCCTCGAGGCGCTGGGGGCGGAGATCGAACTGACCTCGGGCTATGTTCGGGCGAAGGCGCCGGTGGGCGGCCTGCGTGGCGGGCGGATCATCTTCCCGGTGGTGAGCGTGGGGGCGACCGAGAATGTGCTGATGGCGGCATGCCTCGCGAAGGGCGAGACGGTGATCGAGAATGCGGCGCGCGAGCCGGAGATCGTGGACCTTGCCAATTGCCTGAACGCGATGGGGGCGCGGATTTCGGGTGTGGGGACCGAACGGCTGGTGGTGGAGGGCGTCGACCGGCTGCACGGGGCGACCTATGCGGTGATGCCCGACCGGATCGAGGCCGGGAGCTATGCCTGTGCGGCTGCCATCACCGGGGGCGAGGTGGTGCTGGCGGGGGTCGACCGGGCGCTGATGGGCTCGACGCTGCCGGTGCTGGAGGAGGCCGGTGTTGCCTTCGAGGATGTGAAGGGCGGACTGAAGGTGAGCCGGGCGAACGGGCTGCACGGGGTGACGGCGACGACCGCGCCCTGGCCGGGGCTGGCGACCGACATGCAGGCGCAGCTGATGGCGCTGGTGACGGTGGCCGACGGGGCGAGCATGCTGACCGAGACCATCTTCGAGAATCGCTACATGCATGTGCCCGAGCTGGCGCGGATGGGGGCGGACATCACGGTGAAGGGGCGGTCTGCGATGGTGCGGGGCGTTTCCGGGCTGTTCGGGGCGCCGGTGATGGCGACCGACCTGCGCGCTTCGATGAGCCTGGTGATCGCCGGGCTGGCGGCCGAGGGCGAGACGCTGGTTCGGCGGGTGTATCACCTCGATCGGGGCTATGAGCGGCTGGAGGAGAAGCTGCAGGCCGTCGGTGCCGAGATCGAGCGGGTGAGCGGGGACTGACCGCGATGGCGGACCAGGGCGGACCCGAGCTGCTGCTTCTGCGGGCGGAGGATGGGGAGGATCTGAGGATCCTGTCGGCCTGCGTGCAGGACATGGCCGTGAAGCCGGTGGATGTGGCCTGGGCCGGGCGGCAGCGGCGGCTGGTTCTGCTGGGCAACCGCTATCGCTGGGAGGCGGCCGAGCCGACCCGGGTTCGCAGTGCGCTGAGGTTCGAGGGCGTGCTGCGGGTGGAACGGCGGGAGTGGCCGGAGGAGGCGCATGCCGTGCTGCCCCTGCTGGCGGTGACGCTGGAACCCGACGGGTCGGTTCTGCTGCGATTCGGTGGCGGGGCGGCGCTCAGGCTTGGGGTCGAGGCGATCGACGCGACGCTCGAGGATCTGTCGGGGGCGTGGGGCGCGGTCGCGGTTCCGCAGCACGGGCGGGACTGATCCGGCCCCTTCGCGCTACGGCTGCGGGGGGCGGATGAACCGTGCTGCGGCAGCGGCAGGATGTGAGCCGACACGGGCGAATCGGAATTGCAGCGTTTAGAGGCATTTGCCGAGGGAAATGTCGTTAATGGCTTAACGGATATGGTTGCCATGGCCTGTTCGCCACGGGGCCGATTTCACGGCTCATCGACGTTTTAGAACGCTTCGTCGACAGGACTGCGGTTTTCGCTTGAGCCTGCTCCGCTGAAAAGGGATGTCCCTTCTCAGGTCGTAAAAAACTATAAAACAAAGGGTTGCTAAATGTTGTTTAACAAAGGTCTCGCCCTTGGCGGGGCGATGCTGGTTGCCGCCATCCCGGGGCAGTCGGCGATGCTGCATGCGCAGACCATCCAGAACAGCACAGTGACAGTCCAGACGTCGCCGAACGGGACCCGCACGGTTCGCGTTTCGGGCGGTATCCGCACGATGACCTTCACGCTTCCGCCGGTTGCCATGCCGGTGCGGCAACCCAGTACCATCCAGTCCGGAGTGCCCGCAGCTGCGCAGCCGGTTGCAATCGTCACCCAGCCGAGGCCTGCGCCTGTGGTCACGACGCCGACGCCGGCGCCCGTGGTCGCTGCGCCTGCCCCTACCCCTACCCCTGCCCCTGCCCCTGCGCCGGCTCCCGTCGTCGCGGCGCCTGCCCCCGCGCCGGCCCCTGCACCGGCTCCCGCGCCGGCTCCTGCTCCTGCAGCGCCGGCGCCCACGCCGGTGGCAGATGCCGTCAACAGCGTCGTCGAGGCCGTGACGGATGCCGTTTCCGGTGCGGTCGATGCTGTGGTCGAGGTGGCCCAGTCGGTCGTCGAGACCGTCGTGGCCGCGGTTGTGGCGGCGCCTGCGCCTGTCCTGGTCGTTGCGCCGACGCCTGTGTCTCGGCCCCAGACCCCTGCAGCCCCCGCCCCGGCGCCTTCGACCTCCGGCAGCGGCGAGGCGGCTGCGCGGCCGGTCGCCGAAGCCGTTGCGGAACCCGGTATCGCGCGGGTCTTCACGGTCTCGACCATGGCGGAGCTCCACTCGGCCCTGTCGGCCGCGCAACGGCTGGCGGGTGCGGAGATCCGGGTCAATCCGGGCACCTATGGCGACCTGGTGTGGGAGCGGAAATCCTATCCGCTCGGCCGGGTCTATATCGTGGCTGCGACTGCCACCAAGCCGGTGTTCCGGTCGATCGTGGTCAACGGCTCGAACAACATGAGCTTCCACGGCATGAAGGTGACCGGCCTTCAGAGCGGTCGACTGGTGATGATGAATTCCGCACAGAACATGTCGTTCACCGGCGGCGAACTGTCCGGCTTCACCGAAGACAACCGGCCGGTCGACGAGTCGGCAACCGCGATCCAGGTGCGCTCGTCGAGCAATGTCGTTGTGCAGGACAACATCTTCCGGGATACGCTGAAGGCGATGTACATCCAGCGCTCGAGCAACGTGTTCGTGCGCTACAACCGCATGCAGTATCTGCGCGAAGGTGTGCAGGTGGTTGCAACCGCCGGCGCCATGCTGCGCGGCAACCACTTCTCGCACTTCTTCCCGCGCTATGATCTGGCAGAGCATCCCGATGCGATCCAGTTCTGGACTGCGAACGAGACGGTGGGTTCATCGAGGGTGCGCGTGGTCGAGAACCTGCTGTCGCTGGGTGGTCAGCGCGCGGTGCAGGGCATCTTTGCGAATGACGAGGCGAACGTGCGCTATTCGGACTTCGAGATCACGCGCAACGTCTACTTCGGCTCGTCGGTGCATGGCATCACGATGATCGGGGTCAACGGGCTCAAGATCTCGAACAACGTGGTTGTCGGCGCGCCCCACGCCGATGTGAACAACAGCATCCGGACCGCGACCACCAGCGGGGGCTACATGCCGCAGATCAGGCTTCGGCTGTCGACGGCGGTCACCTCGTGGAACAACATCACCATGTACATCGGTGCGAACATCGATGCGGTGACCCAGCCCCAACTGTCGCAGTATGACAACTGGGACATCATCGACAACATGCAGAGGCAGGGCCAGCCCTGGACCGACTTCTTCGTCGGTGGCCGCCCGACCTCCGAGGCGCCCGAGCTGTCTGCCTTCCTGACCCGCAACCCGTCGGCGGCCTTCACCCGGAATGGCGGCATCACGGCGCCGTTCGTCCACGGGGTGCGCTCGCTGACGAAGAACCAGGAACTTGCGGAAGTGCGGAGCCTTCTGGCCCAGTAACCGCCCGACGGGTACGCTCAGGCGATACGCGGAGAAGGGGCGCGGCGGTGGTTGCCGCCGCGCCCTTTTTCCCGTTTAGGACGGCGACGGCTGAGGATTGCCCGCCGCTGTCGGGTCAGGACCCGAGGGGGCATCGACCGGTGGCGGAAGAAGCGGGCCGCACGACAGCCGGGCGCCGGCCGTGCCCCTGGAGGCAAAGGCCGCGATGTCGGGGTCATCCCCGACGGGCGGCTGGGCGAACTGCTTTGCCCACGCCTTGCCGCCCTTGCTCCGGTAGGGGATCTCGACATTGTCGCGCGCCTCGACCGGCGGCACTGCGGACACCCCCGGCGTGATGTTGCCCGCCACCAGCCCCGTGGAGTTGGCGCCCTGCACGCTGATCCTGGGGACATTCGCGCTGGACCGGCGGCCGTCGGCCGAGCGGGGGGGCGGATTGTCCTGCTGGGCGTGGGGGGACGGAAGCACCGTGTTGTTTTCGATCAGCACGTTGGCGACGCCGCCGATCGTGATCCCGTGCCGCGACGCGCCGTAGTAGATGTTGTCGCGGATGGTGATGTTCCGCATCATCCCGAAGTCCAGGTTCGCCTCTGGCCGGGTTTCCCCCTGCATGAAGATGCCCTGCACTGCCCTTGGCCCGCCGAGCAGGAGGACATTGCCCTCGATGACCATGTCGTGGCTGCCGCCGTTCTTGCCCGGCCAGGCCTGGATGGCGTCGGGGTGCTCGCCGCGCAGCCAGTTCGGGAACATGTGCGAGAAGCGGTTGCAGCGGACCGAGGCGGTTCGCACGCCGGTCCAGTTGGTGCCTTCGCGCACATAGGCGATGCTGTTGCCCTCGAAGCGGATGTCGGAGCTGCTCGCGGCAACGAAGCCCAGACCATGATCGCGCAGGCGGTTGCCGGTGATCTCCACCCGCTGGGTGGTGCGCAGGCCGATGCCGACCGAGCCGTCGTCCCACGGGTCGTTGTTGACGTTGACCCCATGGATCAGGCTGTTGCGCACCGCGATGTCGGCGCTGTCCTCGATGAAGATGACCCGCGCCCGCGGGCCCATCGCCCCGCCGACGGTCAGGCCGTCGATCGCCCATCCGCCGGACCCGACAATCGCGATCGCCGCGATGCGCGCGTCCTTGCCGGTGATGGTGACGGGCGCGCCCTCGATCCTGCGGTTGCGGATCTCGATCGCGGCATAGCTGCCGGGTGCGAGCTCGATGCGGTCGCCGGCCCTTGCACTCGAGACGGACTTGCGCAGCGCTTCATCGTCGGCGACCGTGAGGGTGCGGGCTGTCGCGGCGCTGCAGCCGGCGAGCAGCAGCAGCGGCACGAGGCGGAGGGCCGTGTGCCGCGTGGGGGCCGGAGCTGCCTGGGCGTCGCCTCGGGTGTTGCGCATGATCGTCCTTCCGGAAGGGTCGCCAGGCCCGGGCATCCTGCTCAGCCGATCTCGCGGAGCTTCAGGCCGTTGAGCAGGGTGAGCGCGCCGGTTCGGGGCGACAGGGGGGCAAGCGCGCGGGCGCGCGCCAGATAGTCGGCCGCCCGTTCATGTTCACCTGTCCGGCGGAGGCTGCCTGCGATCCGGTGGAGATGGGCAAGGTGGGCTTCGCGGTCTGCGGCGAACAGATCGGCATATTTGTCGAGCATGCGGATCCAGCTGTCGATCCGCTTGGGCAGGTCGCGGGTGATCGAATTGGGCGTGAAGCGCTGGATGACGAGCGGCTCGTCCAGGAAGCCGATGGGGCCGAGCCGGGCAAGCCGGATCGCGATGTCCCAGTCCACCTGCGACTTCATCGCCGTGTCGAAGAGGCCTGCCTCGTGCAGCAGGGCGCGGCGCGCGACGAGCATCTGGGTGCTGATCGAGCTGGTGCGCAGGAGCGATGCCAGAAGGTCGCCGGAGACGGCCGGGACGGAGTACATCGGACGGTAGCTGATCGTCCGGCGGGCGCCGGCCTCGCCCTTCTCGTCCAGCCCGCCCGCGATGACCATGCCGCAGTAGAAGGCCCCCGGGTTGAGGGGGTCGACGGCATGGGCGGCGAACTGGCGCTCGAGCTTGGTGGGCATCCATTCGTCGTCGCTGTCCTGGAAGGCGACCCACTCGCACCGGGCTTCGAGGATGCCCGTGTTGCGGGCGGCCGAGATTCCCCCATTGGGCTGGCGGATGAGGCGCACCGAGGGCTCGCCGAGGCCTTCCACCACCTCGGCCGTGGCGTCGGTGGAGCCATCGTCGACAACGATCACCTCGGTCGGCGGAAGGGTTTGCAGGAGCACGCTGCGGATGGCCGTCTGCACCGTGTGCTCCCGGTTGTAGGCGGGGATGACGACGGAGATGGACGGGCGATCTGCCATTCGGCGCGTGCTTCCCTGTTGTTGCGTTGCAGCGGGCCCGGCGGACCGCCGGGGGGCAGTCATGCCATATGGGGCATGCCCTGTCGTGCAAAACCCTGTGACGCGGTCAGCCGGTCCAGCTGCGGTACCAGTCGACGAAGGCGGGCACGCCGATGTCGATCGGGGTGGTGGGGGCAAAGCCGTGGTCGCGGGCGATCGCCGAGATGTCGGCAAAGGTGTCGGGCACGTCGCCGGGCTGCATGGGCTGCGCATCGATCAGCAGGGGGCGACCGCAGGCCTGTTCGATGACCCGGACCAGCCGGTCGAGCGGTTCGGAGCGGTTGTTGCCGATGTTGTAGATGGCGTGCGGCGCCGTGCTTCCGCCGGGCTTGGGTGCGGCGTCGTCGGCGGGCGGCCGGTCTGCCGTTGCAAGAACGCCGGTGATGATGTCGTCGATGAAGGTGAAGTCGCGCCGCATGTCGCCGGCGTTGAAGAGGGGAACCGTTTCGCCCTTCAGGCAGGCCTCGGTGAACTTCCAGACCGCCATGTCGGGCCGGCCCCAGGGGCCGTACACCGTGAAGAACCGGAGACCTGTCAGCGGGATCCGGTAGAGATGGGCATAGGTTTCGGCCATCAGCTCGCCGGCCTTCTTGGTGGCGGCGTAGAGAGAGATGGGGTGGTCCACCCGGTCCTCCACCGCAAAGGGGAGCTTGCGGTTCTGGCCGTAGATCGAGGAGGACGAGGCGTAGACCATCGGCACCTCGCGCCGGCGGGCGAGTTCGAGCAGGGCTAGGTGGCCTGCGAGGTTGGCATGGGCGTAATCATGCGGGTGGTCGATCGACCAGCGCACGCCCGGCTGGGCGCCGAGGTGGATGATGCGGTCGATCCGGTGCGGCGCAAGCGCGGCCATCAGGGCGGCATGGTCGGCAAAATCGAGGCGCAGGAGCCGGAAGCCGGGCCCTTCGAGGGCGACTGCCCGGGCCTCCTTCAGATCGAGCCGGTAATAGGGGACGAAGCTGTCGATCCCGATCACCTCTTCGCCACGGGCGAGCAGGGCGCGCGCCGTGTGGAAGCCGATGAATCCCGCGGCGCCGGTGACGAGGGTAACCATCCTGCGGGAGCGATGCCGAAATTTCGGGGTTGGAGCAAGCGTGGCCCCGGCCTAGGGGAGGGACATGGCAGGCTCTGCGCCCCGCATCCATCACCTCGACGCGCTGCGCTGCTTCTGCATGCTGTTCGGCCTGCTGCTGCACGGCGCGACCATCGGGCACAATCCGCTGTTCCATGCGGTGAAGGTGACGTCCGAGCATTTCCGGATGCCGACCTTCTTCCTGATCTCCGGCTTTTTCACCGCGATGGTGTGCAGCCGCAGCGATGTCCGGGCCTTCCTGGTGAACCGGGGGCGGCTGATCCTGGTTCCGTTCCTGGCCGGTGTGCTGCTGCTGAACCCCGGCACCAACTGGCTGATCCAGCTGTACCATGGCGGCGGCGAGAGCCTTGTCGACTATGTGAGCGGGGGCTGGCGGCTTCCGCTTCCAGGCCCGACTGTGTGGCATCTGCATCTGTGGTTCCTGATCGCGCTGTTCGTCTATGCGATGCTGACCCCGCTGCTGCTGGACGTTGCCGGCAGCCCGGCCGTCGAGCGACTGGTTGCAGGGCTTGGCGACCGTGCGCCCTGGGCCGTGCTGCTGGTGATGACGCTGCTGGTCGCGGTCGCTGTCATCGTGCTGCGCGGGGTGGCCGACCAGCTGGTCCTGCCCGCCCTTCCGCTGCGCGCCCAGTTCCTGGTCCAGGCGACCTTCGCCTATTTCGCCTATTTCGTGGCCGGGCTGTTCGCCTTCCGGCATCGCATGCTGTTCGATGCGATGCACAGGCTGTTCTGGATCGGGCTGATCCTGTTCGGGGGTGCCTATCTGCTGCACCCGCTGTTCGGGCCCGCCCTTCCGCGCGGGCTGGAACGGATGACCTACTGGCTGGCGCGGGCCGGCTTCATCTTCCTGATCGTGTGCAGCCTGCTTGCGATCGCCCGCCGGCTGGTGACGAAGGGCAGCCCGCTGCTGAGCCGGCTGACCGACGGGGTGTACAGCTTCTACATCTTCCACTTCCTGGTGATCTACATGATCGCCAACCTGCTGCGGCCGTTCATCGACAACCTGTACCTCACCTATGCGGTGATCCTGATCGTGGGGTATCCGCTGCTGTTCCTGATCCACGAGCGGATCATTGCGAAGAGCGCGATCCTGACCCTTCTGTTCAACGGCAAGTGGGTGGCGCGGCGGGCGCAGCCGGCTTGACGGCCGACCATGCCCGCCGGCTTGCGGTTGCCGGCGCGGTCGCGCTGCTGTTCGGCCTGATGCGGCTGCTGCCGCCGCCCGAGGGGCTGTCGGGCGCGGCCTGGGCTGTTGCAGCCGTTGCCGTCTCGATGGCGATCCTGTGGCTTTCGGAAGCGCTTCCGCTGGCGATGACCTCTGCGCTGCCGTTCCTGCTGCTGCCGCTGACGGGGGTGATGGCGCCTGCCGAGGTGGCTGCGCTCTACTGGTCGCCCATCCTGTTCCTGGTTCTGGGTGGCGCGCTGGTCGCGACCGCGGTCGAGACGCATGGCCTGCACAGGAGGCTGGCGCTTGCGATCGTGCGGCGCGCGCCGGCGTCGCCCCGCGGCCTGCTGGCAGCCTTCATGGTCGCGACGGCGCTGTTGTCGATGCTGGTGTCGAACACGGCGACGGCGCTGATCATGATGCCGGTTGCGCTGGCTGCGATGGGCGCGCTTCCGGAGCGGGCCGGGGGCAGCCGGGCGCTTGCGGCTGCGGCCGTGCTGGGGATCGCCTATGCGGCCAACATCGGCGGGCTTGGAACCCTGGTGGGAACCCCGACCAATGCGATTTCGGCGGCCATCGTGGAACGGTCGCTGGGCCTGCAGCTCGATTTCCTGACCTGGCTTGCCTTCGGGGTGCCGCTGGTGCTGCTGGCGATACCGGCGGCCTGGGCCATATTGCTGTGGGTCTGCCGGGTTCCGGGCGGGCGGATCGATCCGGCCATGCTGCACGACCTGTTCGGCGAGGCGGGGCCGATGGGCCCCGACGAACGGCGGCTGCTGCCCCTGCTGGGCCTGTTGCTGCTGGGATGGATCGTTCTGCCGCTGCTGCTGCCAACGCTCGGCCTGCCGGCGCCGGATGACGGGATGGTGGCGATGGGTGTGGCGCTGCTGCTGTTCCTCGTGCCGTCGGTGAAGGGTGGCGGGCTGCTGGACTGGCAGGTGGCGAAGGCGCGGGTGCCCTGGGACATCCTGCTGCTGTTCGGCGGCGGGCTGGCGCTTGCGGGCGCGATCACCGATTCGGGGCTGGCGGCCTGGCTGGGCCTGCGGATGCAGGCGCTGGGCGGGCTTCATCCGATGCTGCTGGCGCTGGCCGTGGTGGCCGTCGTCGTTGTCGTGACCGAGTTTGCGAGCAATGTGGCGGCGGCCAGCGCGTTCATGCCGGTGGTGGCGGCGATTGCGCTGGAGACGGGCAATGCGCCGCTGCCGCTGGCGATGGCGGCTGCCTTTGCGGCGACCTGGGGATTCATGATGCCGTCGGGCACGCCGCCCAATGCGATTGCGTTCGCGACCGGCCGGGTGACGATTTCCGAAATGGTGCGCGCGGGTGCGCTGGTGAACCTGGTGGGGACGGTTCTGATCGTGCTGGTCTGCTTCGGGGTTGCAGCGCGCCTTTGAGATCAGGGCCGGGCGTGGGCGGCGATTGCGTCGAGGATCCGGTCTTCGATTTTGCCCGCCAGGTGCCGGCTGTCGAAGGTCTGCGCGATCCGGCGCGCGCTTGCGCCGAGCGACCGGCGGAGCGGCTCGTCCTGCGCGAGGCGGCGCATGGCGGCGGCCTGCGCGCCGATGTCGTTCGGGGGAAACAAGAGGCCGTTCACGCCGTCCTGCACCTGGTCGGGGATGCCGCCGAAATCGGAGGCGACGAGGGCGAGGCCGGCGGCGCCGCCTTCGGTGAGCATCACGCCGAATCCCTCGATCCAGCCGCCGACCTCGCGGCTGTGCTGCACGAGCACATGGCAGGTGGACAGCAGCCGGGCGAGCTCGGGCGGGGGGAGGTAGCCGGTGCGGCGGATCGCGGCGGTGGCCGGGCTGGCGGTGATCGCGCGGTCGAGTTCGGCTTCGGCGGGCCCCTCGCCCACGAAGATCAGCTCGGAGGCCGGATGGGCGGCGTGGACGGATTCGAAGGCCGCGAGAGTCTGCTCGACGCCCTTTTCGGCGCTGACGCGGCCGACGGTGACGAAGCGGATCGGCGCGCCGGCGCTTCGTTCGGGAAGAGGGCTGCTGCCGAACAGGGCGGTGGGGGCGCCGCAGGGAATGACGCCGTGGCCGGCGGGCAGGCCGAGCAGCGCCAGCCGGTCGAGCTGGAAGCGGCCGACCGCTGCGACATAGTCGAGGCCGGGCAAGATGGCGGCCAGGGCGCGGCGGTAGGAGGGGTTGGCGAGCATCGTCGAGACGTCGCGGCCGTGCACCTGGGCGATGACGGGAAGCCGGCCCTCGAGGGCTGCGGCGACGGGAATGGCGTTCCAGGCGAAATGGCACAGGACGGCCTCGACATCGGCGGCCATCAGCGCGTCGCGGATGTGCCTGCGGGTCGCCGCGTCGGGCAGGTAGCCGCCGGCAAGACCGAGGCGGCGCAGGATCCTTGCGGGAAGATCGGGCCGCCGCGTGTCGCCGAGGCCGAGGCGCCGGACCTCGAGGCCCGGGGGCAGGGGGATCGATGCTGCGGCCTCCGTCCAGCCGAAGAGGACCGGTTCGACGCGGGAGAAGGCGGCGAGCTGGCGAAGCATCCAGACTTCGGAGCGGACCCCGATCTCGGTGGTGATGACGGCGATGCGCCTTCGGGAGCCTGTGCCTGCCACGGGGCCGGATTGGCGGGAGGCGCCGGGGAGGTCAACGGCAAATGCGGCTGTCGGACCCCGGGGCGCGCGCCTGCCTCAGTTCGGGGTGCCGCGCGTGAACAGGATGTCGGTCTGCCCGGGCGGAAGGCTGTGGATCTGCACCGGGGCGGCCTGGTCGTCGCGGTGGCGCATGTAATCGTCGATGCCGTAATTGTTGGGGATGGCGTAGGCGGCGAAGCCGGCTGCCAGGAAGCGGTCGAACAGCGAGGCCCATTCCGCGCAGGCCGAGGCTTCGACCACGAGCTCCATCCGGCCCGAATAGAGGTGCAGGTTGTCGAGCATCGAGCGCACCACGGGCGGTTCGCTGCCTTCGATGTCGATCTTGACGAGGCGGATGCGCTGCAGTTCGTCGGTGGTGAGGATCTGGTGCAGCGGCAGGGCCTGCACCTGCGCCTCCAGCGCCATGCCGGCGCCTGCGAAGATGCTGGAGCGACCGGTGTTGGTGTCGGTGGGGCGGTAGAAATCGAGGGTCGCCGGCTGGTCGGAGACGGCGAGATGGACGAGCCGCATCTCTGCCGCGATCCGGTTCTCGGCCACATTGTCGGCGAGGCGGCGGAAGATGGAGGGCGAGGCCTCGATCGCGACGACCTTGCCCGTGGCGCCGACCTTCAGGCCGGCGAGGACCGAATAGTAGCCGATGTTGGCGCCGATATCGACGAACAGGTCGCCTTCGCCCAGACGGTCGGAGATGACGCGGGTGAGCTGGGGTTCCCAGACGCCGAAGGCGAGGATTCGCTGGTCGATGAAGTCCTGCGGGTCGCACTGCAGGGTGCCGCCCCAGCTGGTGGAGCAGGTGACGAGGCCGTGGCTGAGCGCGGCGAACTGGTTGGCGAAGCGGAAGACGCGCATGCGGCCCACGGGAAGCCGCGAGGCGACGCCGACCATGGCCCTGTGGAATGACTGATGCTTCATCCTGTGCGACCCTTCATCCTTGACGGACTGTTGTTGTGGTTCTTGTTCTTGTCTCAGCGTCTGAGGCGCTTTCGTTAACCATGCTGCGGCGTTGGACTTTTTGCAACATCATTTTTGACAATTGCGGGCCGGGGCCGGGCGCGTTGCAAAGTTTTGCAATCGAAGGGCCAGGCGCGGACCGGCTGCCGGGGATGCGGCGCGCGGGCCCGGTTGCCCGGGCGCCGGGGTTCAGTCGTGTGTCGGTGTCCGGGCTTCGAAGGCGATCTGGCCGGCGTAGCGCAGCTTGACCGACGCGGTTCGCGCGACCGACCATCCCCCCTTGCGGGCCCGTCGATCGATCCAGGCGTTGAGCGGGGATTCCCGGTCCCAGTAGCTGTTGAGGATCGGCCAGCTGGGCAGGAAGCTTCGCAGCGAGAGCGTGACGCCGTCGATTCCCGGGCGCAGCAGAACGGAGGCGAAGCCGGCCTCTTTCAGCAGGAGCGAGAGCCCATAGGGCGAGAAGCCGAAGGTGCTGAAGCTGTGGTAGGGCTCGAGGAAGGAGACGGAGCCGATGAACCGCCCCCCCGGCTTCAATGTCCGCACGACCTCTTTGAGGAGGGTGCGTGGGTGGACCACATGCTCGAAGACCTGCTTGGACCAGATGCAGTCGAACCGGGCGGTCTCGAACGGCAGGTTCAGGCCGTCGTAGGTGTGCAGGCGCGGGTCGGCGATCCTGCGGGCGGTGACTTCGGGCGACCCTTCGATGTCGACGCCGGTGTAGTCGGCGCGGCTGCCGTAGCGATCGAAGAGCGCGACGGCCCGGCCGTCGCCGCAGCCGAGGTCGAGGATTGAGAAGGGCCCGTCATGCCGTGCCAGCAGGCCGTGGAGAATGTCCTCCGCCTGGGTCTGCGCGGCGTGGTCGACCGGGAGAACGTCGTGCAGGATGACGTTGAGGTCGTCGACAACGACGGCAGTCATCCTTCGGCGGCCCTTTCCTGAAACGGTGGCGGAGGTTTAGGAGATCGCCGGGCACTGTCAAGGCGGGTGGGCCGGGCCGCTTCAGCCGAGGTCGCCGACCTTGCCCCTGTGGCCCATCGCCTTGGCGCGCAGGATCCTGAACAATGTGCCGGGGTTTGCGCTGTCCTGTGCCAGCCAGCGTGCCAGCCGCTGCCATTCGCCCTTCCGGAAGACCGTCCAGCCGTAGCTTCTGTTGGCGGCCTGCGCCCGGTCTGCACGCGCCCGCAGCAGGGCCGCGAGCTGCGCGCCGCCGGGCTCGGCTGCGAAGCGATCGGCAAGCTCGAGGCTGCGTCGCGCGAGGCCCGTGTAGTCGACGTGCGTCACGCTGCCGGGCGAGAAGCGGCCGCTGACCTCTCCGATGCGGGCGGAGAAGACATAGTGGGCCTCGTGCAGCAGGACGATGGCCTCGCCCTTCAGGAGAAGGCCGAGGTAGAGGGCGAAATCCTCGCCGTGCCGGACATCCTCGTAGTGCCAGAGGCCCCTGCTTGCGAGCGTGCGGCGGAAGATGGGCTTCATGAGCCCGAGGTCGAGGCCGGAGACCGGATCGGGCTCCATCAGGGCCGGGGCCGTGAGCCGCTGCCAGCCGCCGGCCGCCTTGAGCTGGGTGGGGGCGATCATGTCTGCGGCGAGGTCGTAGAGGATGGGGAGGTCTGCCACGATGTCCGCGCCGCTGTCGGCGGCGACGGCCAGCAGGCGCGCGAGCCGCCCCGGCGCGAAGGCATCGTCGGCGTCGAGAAGGGCCACCCAGTCTCCGGTGGCGGCCGCGATCGCGGCGTTCCGGGTGCCCCCGGGCCCCAGGTTGCGGGCATTGCCGAGCGCGGTGATGCGGGGGTCTTCGCGGGCCATCGCCTCGACCAGCGCGCGCGAGCCGTCGGAGGAACAGTCGTCGACGACGATCACCTCGATGCGGCCGGCATCCTGCTGGGCAAGCGCGGACGTGATGGCGCGGCGGACATGCGCTGCGCCATTGTAGCAGGGAATGACGACGGAGATGTCTGGGCGCGTCATGGGCCGGCCTGCCGGGGTTGTCGGGACCGGACGGGGCATAGAGGGGGGGCGGGTGGGGCGCAAGGCGGCCGGGACGGGCGGCGACATGCATTGCAGGGTGCGGCGCCATCGGCTAGGCGGTGCAAAAAGGGGTTCACGCCATGAAGTTGCTTGCCGGGAACAGCAATCCGCAGCTGGCCGAAGAGGTGGCGCGGTATCTGGAGATACCCCTCACCTCGGCGTCTGTCAGGCGCTTTGCGGACGAGGAGATCTTCGTCGAGATCCACGAGAATGTGCGCGGGGAGGACGTTTTCGTCCTGCAGTCGACCTCTGCGCCGGCGAACGACAATCTGATGGAGCTTCTGATCTGCATCGATGCGCTGCGCCGGGCGAGCGCGAAGCGGATCACGGCCGTCATTCCCTATTTCGGCTATGCCCGGCAGGATCGCAAACCCGGTCCGCGCACGCCGATCTCGGCGAAGCTGGTGGCCAACCTGATCACGGTGGCCGGCGCGTCGCGGGTGCTGTCCGTCGACCTGCACGCGGGCCAGATCCAGGGCTTCTTCGACATCCCGACGGACAATCTCTACGCCGCCCCGGTGATGTCGGCCGATATCCTGGCCCGTCACCCCGACCATGCCGGGAACATGATGGTCGTCTCGCCCGATGTCGGCGGTGTCGTGCGGGCGCGGGCGCTGGCGCGGCGGCTGGACAATGCGCCGCTTGCCATCGTCGACAAGCGGCGCGAACGCCCCGGCGAGAGCGAGGTGATGAACATCATCGGCGAGGTGCGCGGGCGCTTCTGCATCCTGATTGACGACATCGTGGATTCGGCCGGGACGCTGTGCAACGCAGCCCATGCGCTGATGCAGGCGGGTGCCGCCGGCGTCGTCGCCTATGTGAGCCATGGCGTCCTTTCGGGTGGCGCGGTTGCGCGGGTCGAGGGTTCGGCGCTGACCGAGCTGGTGATCACCGACAGCATCTTCGCGGCGCCCGCGGTCTCTGACGCGAAGAAGGTGCGCGTGCTGACCATCGCACCGCTGATCGGCGAGGCGATCCGGCGCATCTCGGACGAGAGTTCGGTTTCCAGCCTGTTCGACTAGGCCGCCCCGACGGACTGTGAAGGATCGGAATGCCGTTCAGCTATTCCGTGGTGATCCCCGCCTACAACCGGGCGACCCTGATCGGCACCTGCCTCGAGCCGCTGCTGGGCCCCGGCGCGCGGGGGCTGGACGTTGTGGTGGTGGATGACGGCTCGACGGACGGGACGGCCGATGTGGTCAGGGCCCTTGCCGCGCGCAGCGAAGGCGCCGGGATCCGGCTGGTGCAGCAGGCGAACGGCGGGGCGAGCGCTGCGCGCAACCGGGGGGTTGAGGAGGCCCGGGGCGACTGGATCGTCTTCTATGACAGCGACGACATCTGGATGCCCTGGGCGCCGGCGGCGATCGAGCAGGCGATCGCCGCGGCCGATGGATGCAGCCTGATCTTCTGGCGGATGCTGGGATTTGACGATCCGGCTGCGCTGGCGGCCGTTGAGCCCGAGGATCCTGTGCTCGACCGGTCTACCTCGTTCCTGGATTTCTATCGGCGCAAGCCGATCTCCGTCTATGGCAGCTGCAACCTGGCGGTGCGCCGCGCACAGTTTCTTGAGGCAGGCGGGTTCGACAGGGAAATCCGCTCGGCCGAGGACCAGGACCTCTGCCTCAGGCTGTCGCACAGGGGCGGCGTGATCACGGTGATGGCGCCCGTTCTGATGGGCAATCGGGCCGGGTCGGACGGCAGCCTGTCGCGCAACTTTTCCGCGCTTGCCGACGGGCTGATCGCGATCCTGCGGAAGCGGGCGCAGGGCGCCTATGTCGGGCCCCGGGATCTGCTCGACCACCAGAATGCGTCAATGGCCCGGGTTGCCCACTGGCGGATGCTGGATGCCGGCGACCGCGGGTCGGCGCGGCGCCTGCTGTGGGCTGCGACGGGGGTTCAGCTGCGGGCGTTCGGGCTGCGCTACACCGCATCCGCGTGGATTTCGCTGCTGCGGTCTCCGAGGGGGCGGCTGAGCCTGGGGGCTCGGAGCAGCTAGAAGGCGCGGCCGATCGCGAATGCGAAGACGATTGCATCCTCGCCGGTCGAGATGTCGTAGTGGACCTGCGGCGAGAGGGTGAAGGCCTCGCCGACCTCGACCTCGTAGACCGCGCCGATGCGGGTGACGAAGAAGCTCTCGCCGTCGAGGAACTCGACTCCGGGGCCCGTCTGGATGGCGAGGCCCTCGGTGATGTGGATGTCGGCAACCGCCAGCAGGGTGGTGGAGTCGATCGGGCCGAAGGCCTGTTCGGCGACGACGCCGAGGCCGAGCGTCCGGTTCAGCCGATATTCGTAGTCGAGGCCGAGCGTGAAGGCGGTCTCGTCGGCATCCGGGATGTGGGTGCCGCCGATCACGACCGAGAGGTGGTGGGGCATGGAGCCGGCGCCTTCCGCCTCTTGCGCGGCGCTCGGATATGTCAGTGCCGCGGCGAGGAGAAGCCCCATGATCGCGGCCCAGGCGAGCTGGACCCTGCGGCGGGCAGGCACGGTGCCGTCCGGGCGGAGTTGCAGGGGGCGATGCGTCTGTGCTGCGCGGCTGCTTCCCATATGTCCTCCCCTGCCTCCTGTCCCGGGCGGGCTGCCGGGAAGCCTGTTGCTGCCCGGCAGCCTGCGCGCGCGGAGGCTTTCCCACATATGGTTAATCCTTAACGGTACGACCCACAAGCTCTGGTGGCCCGGACCGGGGCAGGGTCTAGGCGGCGATCGCCTGGGTCTCGGCCTGCGGCAGGCGGATCATGTAGTCGAAGGCGGTGAGCGCGGCCTTGCTGCCTTCGCCCATGGCGATCACGATCTGCTTGTAGGGCACGGTCGTGCAGTCGCCGGCGGCGAACACGCCGGGGAGGTTGGTCTCGCCCCGCGCGTTCACGACGATCTCGCCATACTTTGACAGCTCGACCGTGCCCTTCAGCCATTCGGTGTTGGGCACCAGGCCGATCTGCACGAAGATGCCTTCCAGCTCGACCGTGTGCTCGCTGCCGTCGCTGCGGTTCTTGTACGCGAGGCCGGTCACCTTCTCGCCGTCGCCGAGCACTTCGGTCGTCTGTGCCGAGGTGAGGATGGTGACGTTCGGGAGCGAGCGCAGCTTGTTCTGGAGGACGGCATCGGCGCGCAGCGATTGATCGAACTCGATCAGCGTGACGTGCGCGACGATTCCGGCGAGGTCGATCGCGGCTTCCACGCCCGAATTGCCGCCGCCGATCACCGCCGTGCGCTTTCCCTTGAACAGCGGGCCGTCGCAGTGCGGGCAATAGGCGACGCCCTTGTTGCGGTATTCCTCTTCGCCGGGCACGCCGATCTGCCGCCAGCGCGCGCCGGTGGAGAGGATGACGGTGCGGGACTTCAGGCTGGCGCCATTCTCGAGGCGAACCTCGATGAGGCCGCCGGGCGTGGTGGCGGGCACGAGCTCCACGGCCTTTTGCAGGGCCATGATGTCGACGTCGTTTTCCTTGACGGTCGCTTCCAGGCTGGAGGCGAGCTTGGGGCCTTCGGTGTAGCTGACCGAGATGAGGTTCTCGATCCCCATCGTGTCCATCAGCTGGCCGCCGAAACGCTCGGCCGCGACTCCCGTACGGATGCCCTTGCGCGCGGCATAGACGGCGGCTGCCGAGCCGGCCGGGCCGCCGCCGACGATCAGCACGTCGAACGGCGCCTTCTCGGCGATTTTCGCGGCGGCCTTGGCGGTGGCGCCGGTGTCGAGCTTGGCGACGATCTGGGCGAGGTCCATCCGGCCCTGGCCGAACACCTCGCCATTGAGGAACACGGTGGGCACCGCCATCACCTTGCGGTCGGCGACTTCGGCCTGGAAGAGCGCACCGTCGATCGCGGTGTGGCGGATGCCGGGGTTCAGCACGGCCGCCAGGTTCAGCGCCTGCACCACGTCCGGGCAGTTCTGGCAGCTGAGCGAGAAATAGGTTTCGAATTCATAGCTGCCTTCGAGGCCGGCGACCTGGTCGAGCAGGTCCTGCGCCTCGCGGCTGGGGTGGCCGCCGACCTGCAGCAGCGCGAGCACGAGCGACGTGAATTCGTGGCCCATCGGGATACCGGCGAAGCGGACTTCGACCGTGGTTCCGGTGCGGCGGATCAGGAAGCTGGGCAGCCTCGCATCATCGTCGGTGCGGGCATAGCTCACCTTGGGGGACAGGGTCGCGATTTCGGTCAACAGCTCGGCGAGCTCGGCAGAGGCCGGGCTGTCGTCGAGGGAGGCCAGCAGCTCGATGGGGTGCACGAGCTTCTCGAGATAGGCCGAGAGCTGGGCCTTGAGGTTTGCGTCGAGCATGTCTGGTCTCCTGAATGCAAGGCCCGGTTGCGCGCCGCCCCGGGGGAAAGGGGCGGCGCGCGTTCGGGGACTGCCTAGATCTTGCCGACCAGGTCGAGGCTGGGGGCGAGCGTCTTGGCGCCTTCCTCCCACTTCGCCGGGCAGACTTCGCCGGGGTGCGAGCGGACATAGGCCGCGGCCTTCAGCTTGCGCAGCAGTTCGGCAGCGTTGCGGCCCACGCCTTCCGAGGTGATTTCCACATACTGGATCACGCCGTCGGGATCGACGATGAAGGTCGCGCGGTCGGCAAGGCCGACGCCTTCGCGCATCACGCCGAAATTGTTGGTCACCTGGCCCGACGGGTCGCCGAGCATGGTGTAGCGGATCTTGCCGACGGCCGGCGAGGTTTCATGCCAGGCCTTGTGGCTGAAATGGGTGTCGGTCGAGACCGAATAGATCTCGGCGCCGAGCTTCTGGAACTCGCCATAGAGGTCGGCCATGTCCTCGAGCTCGGTCGGGCAGACGAAGGTGAAGTCGGCGGGGTAGAAGAAGAAGACCGCCCACTTGCCGGCGAGGTCGGCTTCGGTGACCTGGATGAACTTGCCTTCCTTGAAGGCTTGCGAGGTGAACGGCTTCAGGTTGCTTCCGATGATGGCCATGCGGGATCCTTTGAAACAGGGTGAGTGTCGGTCGACAGGGGGCGATTTAGGTGCCGAATCGCCATCGATCAAATTGATTGTCTGCCCGTGACAAATCGACTGAGGCGATTAGGGGGCCTGCCCCTTGCGGCCCCCGCCGCAAGCGCCGACATGGGGATCCGAGAGGAGAATTCCATGGGGCAGATGATGGTGGCGCGGTGGAACGGGCGGGAGATCGCGCGGTCCGACGACACGGTGGTGGTGGAGGGAAATCATTATTTCCCGCGGGGCGCAGTGGATGCCGCCGTGCTGACACCGAGCGACACGCACACGGTGTGCGGCTGGAAGGGCATGGCGAGCTATCACGGGCTGCTGGTGGATGGCGCAAGCAATCCGGATGCGGCCTGGTACTATCCGAACCCCAAGCAGGCCGCGGCGGAGATCCGCGATCGCATCGCCTTCTGGAAGGGCGTGAAGGTGGAGCCCGCCTGAGCGGCCAGCACCCGTCCGGGGCTCAGGCCTTCTTCAGATGTCTGCGCCCCAGAAGCTCGGCGATCTGCACGGCGTTGAGGGCGGCACCCTTCCGGAGATTGTCGGAGACGCACCAGAGGGTGAGGCCGTTCTCGACCGTCGGGTCCTTGCGCACGCGGCTGACGAAGGTGGCGTAATCGCCGACGCACTCGACGGGCGTCACGTATCCGCCGTCCTCGCGCTTGTCGATCAGCATCACGCCGGGCGCCTCGCGCAGGATCGATTGCGCCTTCGCGACCGAGATGGGGCGTTCGAACTCGATGTTGATCGCCTCTGAGTGGCCGACGAACACCGGCACGCGCACGCAGGTCGCCGTCACGCGGATGTCGGGGGAGAGGATCTTGTTGGTCTCCGCCGCCATCTTCCACTCTTCCTTGGTGTAGCCGTCATAGTCCGACGAGGCATCCATGAAGACGTCGATGTGCGGGATCACGTTGAAGGCGATCTGCTTGGTGAACTTCTCCTGCACCTTTTCGTCGCCGACGAAGACGGCGCGGGTCTGGTTGAAGAGCTCGTCCATGCCGGCCTTTCCGGCGCCCGAGACCGACTGGTAGGTGGAGACGACAACGCGGGTGATGCCGGCTTCGTCGTGCAGCGGCTTCAATGCCACCACCATCTGCGCGGTCGAACAGTTGGGGTTGGCGATGATGTTGCGCTTGGCGTAGCCGTCGATGGCTTCCGGGTTCACCTCGGGCACGATGAGCGGGACGTCGCGCTCCATCCGGTAGAGCGACGAGTTGTCGATCACCACGCAGCCGGCTTCGGCCGCGCGGGGGGCGTGGATCCTGGTCGGGCCCGAGCCGGCGGCGAACAGGGCGATGTCCCAGCCGGTGAAGTCGAAATGCTCGATGGACTGCACCTTGAGCGTGCGGTCGGTCTCGCCGAAGTCGATGATGTCGCCCTGGCTGCGCGGGGACGCCACGGCCGCGATGTCGGCCAGCGGGAATTCCCGTTCGGCCAGGATGTTCAGCATTTCGCGGCCCACGTTCCCCGTGGCGCCGACGACGACAACCCGATAACCCACTTGGCCTTGCTCCTTTGCCGCTTGTCTGCGGGCAGCGCGCGGGATTGCCCGCTGCCGCTGCCGCAGTCAATGTCGGGAACAGGGGTCTTGGTCGGGAGTGTGCCGCGGATGCGAAAGGTCGGATGGCTGTTTCTGGCGTTGCTGGGGGTGGCCGCACTCGGGATTGCCGTCCTGCCGCTTCGCTGGGTCACGGACCGCTATGTTCCGGGGCTCGAGGCCGAGCGGGTGGAAGGATCCATCTGGAAGGGCCGGATTCGCGGTGCCCGCTACCAGGGCCTGGCCATCGGCGACGTGGATGCGGGTCTTGCGCCGGCGCCCCTGCTGCGGGGCGAGGCTGAGATCCGCTTTGCCCGGCTGGGCGAGCGACTCGCCGGTCGGGTGACGCTGTCGCGCGGGACCCGGCGGGTGTCCGGGGTGAGCGGCTCGGTCACCGTGCCGGCGGCCGGGGTGCCGCTGGTGCTCGGCCTTGAGGATGTGACGGTGGAGACCGACGCGCGCGGGCGGTGCCGCGCGGTGTCGGGCACGGTCACGGCGACAGTCGGGCCCCTGCCGATCATCGGGGACCTTCCCGAGCTGCGCGGGCAGCCGGTTTGCGATGGCGAGGCGTTCCACGCGCCGCTTGGCCTGCCCGACGGGGCGAGCCGGCTCGACATGCGGCTCTGGCCGACGGGGCGCTGGCAGGCGCGGCTTTTGCTGGGGGCCATCCACCCGATCCTTGGCGGGCTGCTGGAAACGGCGGGGTTCACGCGCACGGCCGACGGGCTGGTGCTGGAGCTGGAGGGCCGAACGCCGGCTTGACCTTTCCCCGGGCGTCGGGCCTGTTGTGCGGACAGTGCGGCGTGGCGTTCGGGCCGCTGTGGCGGTTGGGGAGGTGGACATGGCTTTGGACGGTGCGCGCGATGCGCTTCAGGAGATGCTGGAGCAGCGCTGGTGGCTGATTGCGCTGAGGGGTGTGGCGGGGATCCTCTTCGGGATCATCTGCTTTGCGAACCCTGCCGTTGCGGGGCTGTCGCTGATCCTGCTGTTCGCGGTCTTTTCGGTGGTCGACGGCGTGCTCGGGCTGTTTTCGGCGATCGGGCAGGCGCGGCAGGGGGAGCGCTGGGTCTGGCTGGCGATCGAGGCGGTGGCCTCGATCGCGATCGGTGTGCTGATGCTGACGATGCAGGGCTTTGCGCTTGCCTTCCTGTTCATCTTCATCACGGTGAAGGCGATCCTGGGCGGCATCCTGCTGACGATCGCGGCGTTCAAGCTGGACGCCGAGCATGGCCGCGGCCTGCTGCTGGGCGCGGGGCTGATCAGCCTGCTGTTCGGCATCGTGCTGATCCTGGCGCCGCTGACGGGCGCGAAGATCCTGATCTGGTGGATCGGGGCCTGGTCGCTGCTGTTCGGCGCGCTGCTGCTGGCGCTGGGCTTCAAGCTCAGGAGCGTGGCGAAGCGGCTGGCCGCGCGCTGACGCCCGACCCGATCAGTCGTGCGGCTTGCCGTGCGGCAAATGGTCGGGCTCGTGCGGCGTATAGGTGACCAGCTCCTTCACCAGGGTCTGCGCGACGACCGTCAGCGGAACGGCGAGGATCACGCCCATCGGCCCCAGCAGCACGCCGGCTGCGATCAGCGAGAAGACCGTCAGTGCCGGGGGAAGTTCGGCCATGCTGGACTGCACCAGCGGGGTGACGATGTTGCCCTGCACCTGTTGCACGATCACCAGGGCGATGATCGTCCAGACGCCGGTTTCCGGGCTGATCGAGAAGCCGATCAGGATGGCGGGGATCGCCACCACGATGGTGCCGAGGTAGGGGACGAATTCGCACAGGCCTGCGACGAGGCCGATGGCGGGCGCCGCCGGAATGCCGACGATGGCGAGCGCGACGCCGGTGAAGATGCCGACGAAGATCATGCTGACGCCCTGTGCCTTCAGCCAGCCGCTGATCGCATCCGCGATGGCGCGGACCGTTGTCACCGTCTTGTGACGGGCGTGGGGCGGCACCAGGTGGAGGACGCCGCGGCCATAGAGGCGGGGCTGGGCGGCGAGATAGATGCCGGCGACCAGCACGACCACGAGGCTGGTAACGACTGTGCCGAGGCTGGAGGCGATGGTCTGCACGGTCGCGACAATCCGGCTGCCTTCGGGCATGAAGGACCCGGCGCGTTCCATCACCTGCCGGCCGATCTCGGAGTTTCTCAGCCAGTCCTGCACCACGGCCCAGGCGCCCGGCAGCTGCTCGAAGAGCAGGGTGAACTGGTCGGCCATCAGGCTGCCGAAGGCGGCGAAGACGAAGCCGACGAACAGGATCGGCAGCAGGATGGCGAGCGTCAGGGCAACCGGGTGGGGCACCTTCAGGCGGCGCTGGATGAGATCGGCGAACTTGTAGAAGATGAAGGCGACGAGCGCGCCTGCGACGAGCAGCAGGATGAGATCGGTGAGGCGCCAGAGCGCGACGGCAAGGCCGATTCCGGCCGCCACCACCAGCGTCCGCCGGAAGATGGTGAGGTCGCTGATTTCGCCCCGAGGCTGGTCTGCCATGCGCATCTCCCTGTCCGCGCGGGTTCCTTAGCGGGCAATTGCGGGCTTGACCAATGGGGTGTGGACCGCTTGGGGCTTGGGCCATGCAGCAGCGCCCGCAATGGATCGGCCAGGCCCTTCGCTTCGGGCTCATCGCACCATTGGTGTTTGCGGTGGATTGGTCGGTGCTGCACCTCACCGGGCTTGCCGGCGTGCCGGCGCTCGCCGGGCGGATCGGCTCGCTCGCGGCCTCGGTGGGTGTCGGCTTCCTGCTGAACCGCGCCTTCACCTTCCGGGCCGAGGGGCGCCCGACGCTTGCCGAGTTCCGCCGCTATGGGGTGGCGGCGGGCCTGGGGATCGCGGTGAACTACGGCGTGTTTGCGGCTGTTCACCGGGCGGGCGCACCTGACCCGGCGGCGATCGGCGCAGGCATGCTGGCGGCCGCCGCCGTCACCTTCACCCGCTTTCGCGCGATCTTCGGCCGCTGAAACCAAAAGGGCGCCGCGGTTCCCCGCAGCGCCCCTTTGCGGATGGTTGGACGGATCAGGCCGCGACGGCGGTGCGGCGCCGGCGCATGGCCGTGCCGACCAGGCCGAAGCCCGCGATCAGCATCGCCCAGGTGGCAGGTTCGGGAATCACGCCGCCGGTCTGCACCAACGCCACATTGTCGAGCAGCGGGCCGATGTTGTCAGAGCTGGTCGTGCCGATCTCGAACGCGAAGCTGGTGTTGCTGAGCGCTGTCAGGCTGATGCTGTTGGTCGTAAACGGCGTGTTGCCTAGAATGAGACCGCCAAACGTGAAGGTATCAGACAGCGGGCTGATGGGGATGACTGCCAGCTGGCCGGTGCCGCCATTCGATCTCAGCACGCCAGGCGCATCCGACCTCAGGACAAGAGACCAGTTGTCTCTCGTCGACCCGCGTTGCGCGCCGCCGATATCGAAGCTGAGCGTGTAACTGTTGCCGGCCACAAAGTTGAATCCGCCCTTGCCGACCGCGCCCGGGCCCGACGAGCCATCGAGGTCGATCACCGTGGAGGTGAGCCCATTGATGCCGAACCCGTTCACGGGCACCACGGCGTCCACTTCGCCCACCACATCCATGCTGGCGGCCTTCGTGATCACATTGCCGGGGCCGATGTTGAGGGTGTTGACCGTGATGGAATCGAAATTCTCGCTGAACAGCACGGTGGCATTGGCCGATCCGGCAACGGCGAGGACAGTGGCAAGAACAAGTGGCTTCAGCACGCTGCTGTATCCTTCCGACACATGAACAGATTGACACGCAGCTGCAAGAACAAGGCCAACTTCTTGCCCTAGGGAAATCGGCCGAACGGGTCGTGACACTGTAAAGCCAGCCGACAATCCCGCTGCCGTTAACCCTGTCTGTCGCGCTGTCCCAGCAGCCGCAGGCGCAGAGCGTTGAGCTTGATGAAGCCCTTGGCGTCGCGCTGGTCATAGGCGCCGGCATCGTCCTCGAAGGTGACGATCTTCGGGCTGTAGATGCTGTAGGGCGACTTGCGGCCGACCACCGAAGCACTGCCCTTGTAGAGCTTGAGGCGGACGGTGCCGGTGACCTTGGCCTGGCTGTGGTCGATCGCGGCCTGCAGCATCTCGCGCTCG
>JAIXYT010000010.1 GCA_027490095.1 Sphingomonadales bacterium
AAGAAGGCGGTCGCCCACCTCATCCCCTATATCGAGGCGGAAAAGGACGAGGGCGCCGCCCCCAAGGCGCGCATCCTGATGGCGACCGTCAAGGGCGACGTGCACGACATCGGCAAGAACATCGTCGGCGTCGTCCTCCAGTGCAACAATTTCGAGGTCATCGACCTGGGCGTCATGGTGCCCTGGACGAAGATCCTCGAAACCGCGAAGGCCGAAAAGGTCGACATGATCGGCCTTTCGGGCCTCATCACCCCCTCGCTCGACGAGATGGTGACAGTCGCGACCGAAATGGAGCGCGGCGGATTCACGATGCCGCTGCTGATCGGCGGCGCCACCACATCCAAGGTCCACACCGCGCTCAGGATCGCGCCGGCCTATTCCGGCCCAACCATCCATGTGCTCGATGCAAGCCGCGCCGTCGGGGTTGCCTCGAACCTGCTGTCGGAAACGCTGGCCAAGCCCTATGTGGCGGAAATCGCGTCGGAATATGAAGATATCCGCGCCAAGCGGGCCGGCGGCCAGTCGGCGCTCGCCTCGCTGGCGGATGCCCGCGCCAACGCCCTGAAGATCGATTTCGCCGCCGAACCGCCGGTGAAGCCGAAGCAGGCGGGCAGCTGGGACTGGCAGGACTGGCCGCTCGAGAAGCTCGTCCCCTTCATCGACTGGACTCCGTTCTTTCGTGCCTGGGAACTGCACGGCAACTTCCCGCAGATCCTGGAAGACCCCGTGGTCGGCGAAGCCGCCCGCGCGCTGTGGCACGACGCCCAGGCCATGCTCGACAAGCTGGTCAACGAAAAGTGGCTGACTGCTCGGGCCGTGGCCGCCATCTGGCCTTCGCGGCGCGACGGCGACGACATTCTGGTTTTCGCCGACGAGACGCGGACGGCGCCGATCGCGCGGCTTCCGATGCTGCGCCAGCAGATCGTCAAGCGCGAGGGCCGGGAAAACCCCTGCCTCGCAGACTTCATCTCGCCGGATGCCGACTGGATCGGCGGATTCGCGGTCACCACCGGCCATGGCATCGAACCGCATCTCGCAGCCTTCAAGGCCGCGCACGACGATTTTTCCGACATCCTGCTGAAGGCGCTCGCGGATCGTCTGGCCGAAGCCCTTGCCGAGGCGCTGCATTTCCACATGCGAACCGAGCTCTGGGGCCATGAAGCGCCGGCCGAGCCCGACTATCCCGCGCTGATCCGCGAACGCTACACGGGCATCCGCCCCGCGCCGGGCTATCCCGCCTGCCCGGACCACAGCCTGAAGCCGATCCTGTTCGACCTTCTCGAGGCGCCCGCGCGCACCGGGATTTCGCTCACCGAAAGCTTCGCCATGTGGCCGACGGCGGCCGTATCGGGCTTCTATTTCGCCCATCCGCGCAGCGCCTATTTCGGAGTCGCGCGGGTCGGCGAAGACCAGCTCGCGGACTATGCCGAACGGCGCGGCGTCAGCCTCGACCAGGCGCGCCAGTGGCTGAGGCCGATCCTCGACTAGAGCGCCGAATCGGGCGTCCCGCGGGTCCAGCGCCAGAAGGGGACGGGCATGTCGCCGCCGGCGAGGCGCCGCTCGATCACATCGAGAACAGCGCGCGTGATGGTCGGCAGGTCCAGCGCCCGGCAGTCTTCGAGGGGGAACCAGGCCACTTCGCCCAGCTCGCGGCTGTCGGTCGGCTCCAGCGAGGCGAGATGTTCGGCGTCCGCCATCAGGAACCGCGCATCGAATCGCTTGTGCCGCGCCGGCGGCGTGATCGCGCGCGCCACATAGGACAGCCCGGCCAGATCGGCTTCGATCCGACCGCCCGACAGCCTGCCGATCACCAGCCCGGTCTCCTCGAAGGTCTCGCGCACGGCCGTCAGCGCAAGCGCACGTGCCAGGCGCGCGCCATCCTGGCGCTTCAGCCGTGCAGACGACGCCAATTCGCCTGCCACATCGGGCCGCAGGTCCCTCATGATCGGGGCGCGATAGTCGGTGCGGTCGATGCGGCCGCCGGGAAACACCCACTTGTCCGGCATGAAATCATGCCCGCCCGACCGCCGGCCCATCAGGATGCGGGGCGCGGGGCCATCGCGTCGCACGAGGATCAGCGTGGCGGCATCTTTCGGGCGGGCGACCGGCATCAACAGGGGTGTTGCAGGCCCGTGCGCCGCTGGCATAGCTGCGGTTAGTGGGAAGGGCGGTTGCTGACATGATGTCTGAACTGTCAATAAAACGAAATCGATCAGTGCTATGAGCCTCGCTGTTCAGCCGCTGTTGACATCCGCTTCGCTGTGGATAACTCTGGCGCGCCTTTCCGATAGGAGGTCCGACATGCACGAGATGGACGAATACCGTTCCAGGCGCGCACTGTGGCTGGCCCTGTTCAGCGGGATGGCGACGGGCTATCTCGGCCTCATCGGCCTCTACCTGCTCGTCGCCTGACATCACCCGGCCGCGCCGTCGCACGCACCGGGCGCACATTCGGTCCCAGCCCGGGCACCGCATCAGCCGCACCACATTGCCGTCGCACGCACCGGGCGCACGTTCGGTCCCAGCCCGGGCACCGCATCAGCCGCACCACATTGCCGTCGCCACGCCTTGCGCCTATGCGGCCATCATGGCGATCCACTTTCACGAAGCCGACCTTCCCGGCGATGTCTTTGCCCCGGGCCCCATTGCCGTCGACACCGAGACCATGGGCCTCAACCCCCTGCGCGACCGGTTGTGCCTGATCCAGCTGTCCGATGGCGAGGGCGATGAGCATCTGGTGCGATTTTCGGGGGATTATGCCGCCCCGAACCTCCGCCGCATCCTGGCAGACCCGGCCCGCCTGAAGCTCTACCACTTCGCCCGCTTCGACCTCGCTGTCATCCGCCACTATCTCGAGGTCACGGCCGCGCCCGTCTACTGTACCAAGACGGCGAGCCGGCTCGTGCGCACCTACACGGACCGCCACGGCCTCAAGGACCTGGTGCGCGAACTTCTGGGCGCCGAAATCTCCAAGCAGCAGCAGTCGAGCGACTGGGGCGCGGCCGTCCTCTCCGACGCGCAGAAGGATTATGCCGCCTCCGACGTCCGCTACCTCCACCGGATGATGCCCCTCCTCGATGAGCGCCTCGCCCGCGAAGGCCGAACCGCGCTCGCCCGCGCCTGCTTCGATTTCCTGCCCTGGCGCGCCGAGCTCGACCTTCAGGGCTGGCCCGAGATCGATATCTTCGCCCATGTCTGATCGCGCCAATGTCTGATCGCGCCCATGTCTGATCTCGCCGATCGGCAGCGCGAGGCGCGCCGGCGGGCCATGCTGCCGGGTGGGCCGCGCGATGCCTTCATCGCCGTCGCCAAATGGGTGCTTCCGCTCGCTTCCTTCGCGCTGCTGGTGGTGCTGATCGTCCTGCCCCTGTCCGCGACCCGGGAATTCAGCTTCCTGCTCTCCAAGGACAGCGCCGCCCGCGCCGGCGAACGCATGCGGATGGAGGAGGCGACCTATCGCGGCGAGACAAGCCGCGGCGAGCCGTTCGAGATCATGGCGCGCTCCGGCGTCCAGAAGACAAGCGCTGTCCCAGTCGTGATCCTGACGGGCCTGTCGGCACGGCTCGAACAGCAGCAGGGCCCGGCCACCGTCACTGCGCCGAAGGGCGAGTTCTTCATCGAGGAAAATCGCCTGCTCGTTCGGGGCCCCGTGGTTGCCCGGTCTGCCTCGGGCTTCAGCCTCGACGGCGACGCGATCGAAGTGAACATCTCGACCAACCAGGTCAGCACCACGCAACCCGTCTCGGGCACCCTGCCGATGGGCACCTTCCGCGCAGACCGCTTCACGGCCGACATCCAGGGGCGCGAAGTGCACCTCGACGGCGGCGTCCAGCTTCGTATCACACCCAACCGGACACTCGGATGATGAAAAAGCTCCCGCTCCAGGCCTTCGCCACAGCTGCCCTGCTGGCCTTCGCAGCCACGCCCGCCGCCGCCCAGGGTATCACGACGTCCGCACTTCGCGGGCTCGACACCAAGGCCCCGATCGATGTCGACGCCGACCGCATCGACGTGCTCGACCAGCAGAACCAGGCGATCTTCACCGGCAACGTCAGGGTCCGCCAGGCCAATCTCACGCTGGAGGCCGACCGGATCAAGGTCGCCTACGCGCGCCCGGCCGGCAGCAAGGGCGGCGATCCGGTGATCCAGCGGCTCGACGCCGACGGCAATGTCCGCCTCGCCACCCCGACAGAACGCGCCACGGGCCGCTTCGGCATCTATGATGTCGACAAGCGCATCCTCACCCTCATCGGCGACGTGGTCCTCACCCAGGGCACCACCAAGGTGAAGGGCAACCGGCTGACGATCGATCTCGCCTCGGGCCGCTCCACGCTCGACGGCCGCACCTCGACCGGCCAGCCCGGCAGCCGGGTGTCGGGCCGCTTCGCCGTGCCGGAGCGCAAGAAGTAGCCGTCAGAAGCCGCGCGCCGCCAGCCAGCCTTTCACGGTCGTCACAGCCTCGCGCAGCTTGTCGGGCTGGCGCGCATAATAGTGGGTCGCGCCCTCGATCGTCACCAGCGTCCGGTCCGCCGCGGCCACGGCGTCGTGCAACCGGTGCGTGTGGCTGGGCGTACAGGCATCGTCCGCCGAATTGCCGACCACCAGCGTCGGCACATGGCAATCCGCCGCACAGGCGGGCCCGTCCGCGTTCGACGTGTCCCGCCCCCATTGCGACAGCCAGGATCTGAGTGTGCTCACCCGCCCAAGCCCACCCGGCGCATCGTTGATCAGCCGCGGGTCCCCCAGATAGCATTGCCCCGGCACCCGGTCGTTCGGGTCGATCGAAGGGTCCAGCCAACGCGGATCGGCCATGGTGCCATGCACCACGAAGCTCTGCTCCGCGTTCGGCCCATGCGCCGCCGTCACCGCTGCCAGCCTGTCGCGCGCCCAGGCGGTGATCCGCCGGTTGCGCGCCCGCTGCCGCTCGCGGAATTCGGCGAGCCAGTCGGCAGGATAGGGCGGCTGCGGGCAGTCGGCATGATAGAGGTTCCAGGCCGGGTCACGGGCATCCGGGTCCAGCTCGTCCGTCACCGACGGGTCCAGCCATTCGGTCAGCGTGCCCGATCGGCTGATGTGCGCGGCCAGCAGCAGCATGGCGTCGGCCGGCACAAGGTTCGACAGATCGACCGGGTCGCCGGCCGGCGTGTGGGTGATCCGCGGCCGCACCGCCTGCGACTGGTAGAAGAGCGACAGCGACCCGCCGCCCGACCAGCCCGCCAGCACCACATGGGCATAGCCCAGCTTCTCGCGCGCATGCCGCACCCAGGCGCCGAGGTCGGCGCACACCTTCTCCATGATCAGCGCGCTGTCGTTGTTGGGATAGCGCGAAACGGCCGTCAGGCAGTGCACGCCAGCGCTCGCCAGCCCGATCGGCATCGGCAGATAGTGCATGATGCCCATCGGGTGCAGGAAGATGAGGACCGTGTCGGAGGGCGTGTCGGGCTTCAGATGATGCCCCTGCAGCGCCACCAGCCCGCCGATCCCGCCATAGGTGTCGCGGACGGTGACCGGCTCCTCGAAGATGATGTGCAGCGGTATGCGCTGGAAGCTCACGCCTTCAGCGCCTTCTTCGCCCCGGCCGTCCGCGCCGTCCAGGCCGTCAGCACCGCGCGCGCATCGGCTGCCTCACGCGCGAGGATCGGGTCATGATCCTCAGACCGCGCCGTAATCTCCACCTGCAAGCCGTTCGGGTCCCACATATACAGCGACTGCACGAAATGATGGTCAATCGGCCCGAAGCAGGGCACGCCGGCGGCATCCAGCCGCGCCTTCCACTCCGCCAGCCGTTCCAGGCTCCCGGCTTCGAAGGCGATGTGCCGGTCGAAGCCGTGGCCCGGCCGGAAGTGCGCCGGGGTTGCGCTGTCGGGCGCGTCGAAGAAGGCGATGAAATTGCCGTCGGGAAGCCGGAAGAAGATGTGCACATAGGGGTGCGGCTTGCCGCTTCCCGGCTCTTCCTCGAACGCCAGCGCGGCTGCCACGGGAAGCCCCAGCACGTCCTCGTAAAAGGCCCGCGTCTCCTCGGCATCGCGGCAGCGGAAGGCCGAATGGTGGATGCCCTTCAGCCGATCGGGCGCGCGCAGCTGGGCGGGGTCGGTGTCGGTCATGCTCTCTCTCCCTGCCCGCATGGTGGCCCGGCGCAAGCCAGTGGGCCAGCGCCCGAAAGCGTCAGGGCTTCACGGCCGTGCCGATGTAGTTGACCGACAGGTCGGCAGACAGGTGAAAGCCCTTCGCCGGCCCCCAGCTCAGTCCCTCCAGCCGGTCCG
This sequence comes from Sphingomonadales bacterium, assembly GCA_027490095.1. GTDB lineage: Bacteria > Pseudomonadota > Alphaproteobacteria > Sphingomonadales > Sphingomonadaceae > Sandaracinobacteroides. Next base: position 6,264 of record JAIXYT010000010.1, read on the forward strand.
CGCGCAAGCCGGCGGTCGCCAGCTTCTGCGTCAGCTCGTCCGGCGTCAGGAACTGCCGCCAGCTGTGCCCGCCCTCGGGGATCAGCCGGGTGATCTTCTCGGCACCCGCAATCAGCACCGCCCAGCTCGCCGGAGTCCTGTTCGGCGTGGAAAAGACCAGCAGCCCGCCGGGCTTCAGCAGCCGCGCGATCGCGTCGACGAACGCCTGCACGTCCGTCACATGCTCCACCACCTCAAGGCAGGTCACCAGGTCGAACGTCCCGGGGTTCGCCTCGGCGAAGGCCAGCACGTCGCCGGCCCGATAGGTGATTGCCAGCCCCTGCGCCTCCGCATGGGCACGGGCCGCTGCTATCACATCATCACCGGCGTCGATCCCGCTCACCGTGGCCCCCATCCGCGCCAGCGGCTCGGCCACCAGCCCCGCGCCGCAGCCGATGTCCAGCGCCGACAGGCCGGTCAGCGCACGCCGCGCCCGGGGGTCCAGACGGAAATGGTCGATGGCGGCCTGCCGGATGAACCCCAGCCGCGTCGGGTTGATCCGGTGCAGCAGCTTCGACTGGCCGTCCGGGTCCCACCAGTCGGCCGCAAGCGTGCCGAACAGGGCCACATTCTCCACATCCTGGGTCGCGTTCATGCGCTGCTGATAGCGCGCGGAAGCCTGTCAGTCGATTGAGACGAACTGTCGTGGGGCCGGCGCGGTTCCCGGCTTCGGCATCAGCCGCCAGCCATGGGCCGTCAGCATCTCCAGGGGCGCAAAGCGGCGCTTGTAGTCCATGCGCGGGCTGCCCTCGACCCAATAGCCCAGATAGACGTAGCGCATGCCCACCTGGGCTGCCCGCAGCGTGTGATCCAGGATCATGAAGGTGCCGAGGCCCGGCCGGGCGTTCGGCCCCGTCTCGTAGAAGCTGTAGACCATCGAAAGCCCGTCGGACTGCTTGTCCGTCAGGCAAGCGCCCACCAGCCGCCCCGGCTTTCCGTCGACCGACGGCTCCCGATATTCCACGACCACCGTGTCCACCGGGGATGTCTCGATCATCTCGGCGAAATCATAGCCGTCCATGCTCGCCATGCCGCCCGTCGGATGCCGCTCCTTCAGATAGCGGCGCAGCAGGTCGAACTGTTCCTCCGTCGCCCAGGGGTCGCAAGCCGCGACATCCAGGTCCGAATTGCGCTTCAGCAGCCGGCGCTGCGAAAGGGTGGGGCGGAACTGGTTTGCGACGATCCGCACCGACACGCAGGCATTGCAGCCCTCGCAGCTCGGGCGATAGACGACATTCTGGCTGCGCCGGAAGCCGATCCGGCCCAACCCTTCGCTCATGCGCTGGGCGTCGGGGCCGCGCAGCTCCGCAAAGACCTTCCGTTCGGTCCTTCCGGGCAGATAGGGGCAGGGGCTTTCCGCGGTCACGAAGAAGCGCGGGAAGCGGGTCGGCTGCTCCGTCATTCAGCCGTGCCCTCCGGCGGCACAGGCTACGCCGGCGCATCCGTCCGCAAGGCAAGGCGCAGCCGTCGGATAGGCCCCGGCACAGGCTGCGCCAAAATCTGCCGAAAAGCTCACGTGCGCCTCACCCTCGACTCCGGTTCGCCCGCATCCCCGCCGGGCAGGGCGGAATGATGCACAAAGGCAGGGAGGGAGGCAACGACCTACGTGCCGCAGAACCGGCCGAAGACCAGCCGTTAACTGCGGTTTTCGCACCCACGCACCGGCGGATGCACCGGCAGGGCATGGAGGCCCGAATGGGCCGGTCGCACGGCCCCTCCGCCACGCGCTGCAGGCCCTTTAACGACCCGCTCTTCCAGTGCTTATCGCACAAACGGCTTTAACGGCTGGAAACCCCGTCCATTCCGGATGGAACCCGTCACCCCAGCTCCACCCGGGTCACTTCATAGCCGGCGCCGCGAAGCGACTCGATCAGCCGCTCCAGATGGTCCTCGCCACGCGTCTCGCACTCGATTTCCGTCATCAGGCCCTTTGCCGGCAGATTCGTGAAAATCCGGTGGTGCGACACCTCCAGGATGTTCACCTGCTGCTGGTCGAAGACCCGGGCGACTCCGTACAGCTGGCCCGGACGATCCTTCAGCCGGATCCGCAGCCGCGCCAGCCGACCCGAACGCGCAAGGTCGCGCAGCAGCACGTTCGCCAGCAACCGCGTATCGATGTTCCCGCCGCACAGCACCAGCCCCACGGTCCGCCCGCGGAAGCGCCGCGGATGCGCCAGCAGTGCCGCGAGCCCGGCGGCACCCGCCCCTTCGACCACCGTCTTCTCGATCGCCAGCAGCATCGAAACCGCCCGCTCCAGGTCGCGCTCGCCCACCAGCAGCACGTCCGACACCAGCTTTCGCACCACCGGCACCGTGTGCGTGCCCGGGGTCTTCACGGCAATGCCCTCCGCCAGCGTGTCGCCGTCGGCGACCACCGGCTCCCCCATCAGGGTCGCCTTCATGCTGGGATAAAGCTCCGCCTGCACGCCGACGATATCGCACTTCGGCGCCACGGCCGACGCCGCGACCGCACAGCCGGAAATCAGCCCGCCACCCCCGATCGGCACCACCAGCGTGTCGATTTCCGGCACATCCTCGAACATTTCCAGCGCGACCGTCCCCTGGCCCGCCATCACCAGCGGGTCGTCGAACGGATGGATGAACACCAGCCCCCGCCGCTCGGCGATCAGATGCGCATGCGCGGTCGCTTCCTCCAGCTTCTCGCCATGCAGCACCACCTCGGCGTCATGGCTCTCGGTCTGCTGCACCTTTATGAGGGGCGTGAAGCGCGGCATCACGATTGTCGCGGGAATCCCCAGCCGTCGCGCATGATAGGCAAGCCCCTGTGCGTGGTTGCCCGCCGACATCGCGATCACGCCCCGCCTGCGCTCCTCCTCGCTCAGCGCCAGCAGCCGGTTCAGCGCCCCGCGCTCCTTGTAGGCGGCCGTGAACTGCAGATTCTCGAACTTCAGGAACACCTTCGCGCCGGTCAACGCGCCAAGTGTCTTCGATTCGAGCGTCGGGGTCCGCACGATCTGGCCCTTCAGCGCCGCAGCCGCTGCCATCACGTCCGCAGGCGCTATCGCCAGCGGCGTGTCGCTCGTCGTCGGGGTGCTCAAGGTTGCCATGGCTCGCAGTCCGCCTTCCGTGTCGATACCGGCGCCACGCCTAGAGGAACAGCTGCCGCCCTGCAAACGCGCGCACGCTTGCGCTGTCGGCAGGGGAGGGGCAACAGCATCCCCCATGGCAATTCTCGGATTCGCAGGGCTCGGCGTGATGGGCTGGCCCATGGCCCGGCATCTCGCGGCTGCAGGCCACACCGTCCGCGTCTTCAACCGCAGCCCGGAAAAGGCCACCCGCTTCGCCGGTGCCTATGGCGCAACCGCCTGCCCAACCGCAGCCGAGGCCGCCGATGGCGCAGACGCCTTCATAGCCTGCGTCGGCAACGACGACGACATCCGCGAGGTGACCGGCGGCAAGGACGGCGCCTTCCAGTCCCTGCCCCAAGGCGCACTGTTCATCGATCACAGCACCGTGTCCGCCAGCCTCGCCCGCGAACTTGCAGAACGCAACCCCGCGATCCGCTGCGTCGACGCCCCAGTCTCCGGCGGCCAGGCCGGTGCAGAGGCCGGCCAGCTCGCCATCATGTGCGGCGGCGACGAAGCCGCGGTGGAAGCTGCCCGCCCGATCCTCGAATGCTATGGCCGCCGCGTCGTGCGCATCGGACCGCCCGGCCACGGCCAGCTCGCCAAATGCGCGAACCAGATCGCGATTGCCGGCCTGGTGCAGGGCCTCGCCGAGTCCCTGCATTTCGCAATGAAGGCCGGCCTTGACACCGAGGCACTGCTCGACGCCATCGGCCAGGGCGCCGCGCAGAGCTGGCAGATGGACAACCGGGCCCGAACCATGGTGCAGGGCAAGTTCGATTTCGGCTTCGCGGTGGAACTGATGCGCAAGGATCTCGGCCTCGTGCTCGAAGAAGCCCGCCGGAACGGCGCAAGCCTCCCGGTCGCGGCACTTGTCGACCAGTTCTACGCCGACCTCATGAAGATGGGCGGCGCCCGCCACGACACCTCGTCCCTCATCCGGAGGCTCGGTTGATGCGCCTGCTCCTTGCGGCCGTGCTGGCTGCGACATGCCTTGCGTCCGCGCCGGCCGACGCCGCCAAGACGCTGATCGTCAACGCCAACGGCTATACCCTGGATGCGCAAGGCAATCTCCGCCGGTTCAACACCCTGTTCGTCGGCGACGACGGCAAGGTGCTCGCGATCCTGCCGCGCGGGTCCGCCGAACCCAAGCTCGCCGCCGGCGACTACAAGCTCGATGCGAAGGGCCGCACCCTCTTCCCCGGCCTGATCGACGCGCACGGCCATGTGATGGGCCTCGCCGTGGGCCTGCGCCAGCTGGACCTCACCCCCGCCACCTCGCTTGCCGACGCGCAGGCCCGCATCACGGCCCATGCCGCAAAGCAGACGACCGCGCGCTGGATCCGCGGCCGCGGGTGGAACCAGGTTGTCTGGAACCTCGGCCGCTTCCCCACGACCGCCGAACTCGATGCCGCCCACGCCGAACGCCCGGTCTGGCTAGAGCGGGTGGACGGCCATGCGGGCTGGGCCAACAGCGCGGCTATGAAGGCCGCAGGGATCACCCGGGCCTCGAAAGACCCCCCGGGCGGGCGCATCATCCGCGACGCGGCCGGCAACCCGACCGGCGTGTTCGTCGATTCCGCCATGGCCCTCATCGAGAAGGCCGCCCCTCCGCCATCCGCCGGCGAGCGGGAAAAGGGCTTCGAAGCCGCCCTCGAATACATGGCCTCGCTCGGGCTCACCGGTGTCCACGACATGGGCACCACGCCCGAGGACTGGGCCCTGTTCCGCAGCTTCGGTGACGCGGGCCGTCTCACGGTCCGCATCACCTCCTACGCGGCCGGCATGGAGTCGATGGAGGCGATCGCCCCACTCAGGCCCACGCCCTGGCTCTATCAGGATCGCCTCGCCCTCAAGGGCATCAAGCTCTACACCGATGGCGCACTCGGCAGCCGCGGCGCCTGGATGCTCCTGCCCTACACCGACGAGCCCGGAACGAGGGGGCTCAGCTTCGTCGACGACACCAAGCAGAAGAACCTCTTCAGCCGCGCGAATTTCCTCGGCTATCAGGTCGCCGTCCACGCCATCGGCGACGCAGCCAACCGCCAGGCGCTCGACAGCTTCGCCGAAATCCGCCCGACCTATGGCGACACGTTCCGCAACCGGATCGAGCATGCCCAGGTGGTGGACCCGGTCGACATCCCGCGGTTTGCCGAGCTGAAGATCATCGCCTCGGTCCAGCCCACCCACGCCACGTCCGACAAGGCGATGGCCGAGGACCGCATCGGCGCCCAGCGCCTCGAAGGCGCCTATGCCTGGCGCACGTTCCTGAAATCGGGCGCCCGCATCGCGCTCGGCTCGGATTTCCCGGTTGAACCGGTCAATCCCTTCTGGGGCCTGCACGCCGCCGTCACCCGGCAGGACCGTGACGACCAACCACCGGGTGGCTGGCGGCCGCAGGAGGCGCTCACGCTCCAGCAGGCGCTCGCCGGCTTCACGGTCGACGCAGCATGGGCCGGCCACATGGACGGCAGGGCAGGGGCGCTTACCGAGGGCCATTGGGCCGACTTCCTGTTTCTCGATCGCGACCCCTTCACCATCGGCCCGGCCGAGCTGAAGCAGGTCGGTGTCGAGGAAACCTGGCTCGCAGGCAAGCGGGTATTCGTGAAGAAACCGAATTGAAGACGTCTTCCAACGTCCTCAGGCAGCAGCAGAAAGCGTCGCCGCCCCATCCTTCGCCAGCTTCAGCCGGGTCAATCCCGGCCCCATGCCCTTCAGCGCGTCGGCGATGGCGTCCGCCACCACGTCCGGCGTCTTCAGCGTGTTCGGATCCTCGCCAGGAAAGGCGCGTGCCCGCATCGTCGTGCGGGTTCCGCCCGGATCCACCAGCAGCGCGTTCACGCCCAGCGCCCGCATCTCTTCGGCATAGACGCCGATCATGTTCTCCAGCGCCGCCTTGGAGGCCGAATAGGGGCCCCAATAGGCCTCGGCCCGGCTTGCAACCGACGAGGTGACGGCGACAACCGCCCCGCGGCCCAGCCGAAGCATGCCGTCGAACGCCCGGATCAGCCGCCACTGCGCCGTCACATTCAGCGCCATGACCGTGTCGAACTCCTTCGGGCTCGCATGGGCAAGCGGCGACAGCGTGCCCAGCGTCGCTGCGTTCAGCACCAGCAGATCCAGCGACTGCCAGCGCCCGCCGATGGCAGCGCCCAGCCGGTCGATGTCCTCGCCGTTCATCAGGTCCACGGGCGCAATGGTGGCCGTGCCGCCGGCCGCGTGGATCGCATCCTCGGTCGCGATCAGCCCGCTTTCGCTGCGCGCCGTCAGCACCACATGATAGCCGTCACCCGCCAGCCGGATCGCGGTCGCGGCCCCGATCCCGCGGCTCGCGCCCGTCACCACCGCCAGCCTCTGCCGCCCCTCGTCACGCTCGACAGTCATGCTCACACGCGCCTTTCCGCAATAAGCCCCAGCTGCGGCCCGGCTTCCACCGCCTCCTGGTCCGTCAGCCGCGTCGGGTAATCCCCGGTGAAGCAGGCATCGCAATATTGCGGGGCGTTGGCGATCCGCGCCGTTTCGCCCAGCGCGCGATAGAGGCCGTCAATCGAGATGAAGGCCAGGCTGTCGGCGCCGATGTAGCTGCGCATGGCCTCGATATCCATCTGCGCTGCCAGCAGCTTGTGCCGCTCGGGCGTATCCACGCCATAGAAGCAGCTGTTCATGGTCGGCGGGCTCGCCACCCGCAGATGCACTTCGGCAGCGCCTGCCTCGCGCAGCATGTGCACGATCTTCACGCTGGTCGTGCCGCGCACCACCGAATCGTCGATCAGCACCAGCCGTTTGCCCTGGATCATCGCCCGGTTGGCATTGTGCTTCAGCTTCACGCCCAGGTGGCGGATCTGGTCCCCGGGCTGGATGAAGGTCCGCCCCACATAGTGCGAACGGATGATGCCCAGTTCGAACGGAATGCCTGCCGCCTGCGCATAGCCGATTGCGGCCGGCGTGCCCGAATCCGGCACCGGCACCACCATGTCGGCGTCCACCGGCGATTCCGCCGCAAGCTCCGCCCCGATGGATTTCCGCACCTGATAGACCGACAGCCCGTCCGAAAAGCTGTCCGGCCGCGAGAAATAGACCTGCTCGAAGATGCAGGGCCGCGCCTTCACCGGCGTGAACGGCTTCAGCGACTTGAGGCCCTCGCCGTTGATCACCACCAGCTCACCCGGCTCGATCGAGCGGATGAAGCTCGCCCCCACGATGTCGAGCGCCACCGTTTCCGAGGCCAGGATCCAGGCCTCGCCCAGCTTTCCCAGCACCAGCGGCCGGATGCCCAGCGGGTCGCGACAGGCGATCAGGCCCTCCTTGGTCAGGCAGATCAGCGAATAGGCGCCCTCCACCTGTTTCAGGGCGTCGATGAAGCGGTCCAGCAGCGTCCGGAAGCTGGAAGTCGCGACCAGGTGGATGATCACCTCGGTGTCGGATGTCGACTGGAAGATCGAACCGCGCCGGATCAGCTCCGCCTTCAGCGTCATCGCATTGGAAAGATTGCCATTGTGCGCAACAGCAAAGCCCCCTGCCGCAAGGTCGGCATACAGCGGCTGCACGTTCCGCAGCGCCGTCTCGCCGGTCGTCGAATAGCGGTTGTGGCCGATCGCGGCATGGCCCTCCAGCCGGTCGATCACATCCGGCCGGTCGAAGTTACCGGCCACATGCCCCATTGCCCGGTGCACATGGAACTCCGCGCCGTCGTAGCTGACGATGCCGGCCGCTTCCTGGCCCCGGTGCTGCAGCGCATGAAGGCCCAGCGCCACCATGGCCGAGGCCTGGGTTGCACCCCAGACGCCGAACACGCCGCACTCCTCGCGCAGCTTGTCGTCATCAAACGGATCGGTCGTCCACGGCAGGCCCACGCTGCTGCCAGTCGCCGGTGCTTCTGCCTGTGCCATGATGCCTGCCTGTCTTGTGAGCCGCGCGCTGCGCCGCCATGTAGGGGCTCCGGCGGCATTTGTCGCTACCCGATGTGTCATCAAGAGGTCATTGTTCCCCGCATGGCAGACATGTTCCAGCCGAAGTTCGATGCCCAGGGCCTGGTCACGGCGGTCGTCAGCCATGCCGAAACCGGTGCGCCGCTGATGGTCGCGCACATGAACGCCGAGGCCATCGAGCGGACCCGCCGGACGGGCCGGGCGCACTTCTGGTCCCGCAGCCGGCAGTCGCTCTGGCTGAAGGGGGAAACGTCGGGCCATTATCTCGACGTGCAGGAAATCCTGGTGGATTGCGACCAGGACTGCCTGTGGCTGAAGGCGCTTCCCGCAGGCCCGGCCTGCCACACGGGCGCACCCGGCTGCTTCTTCCGGCGCCTGACGGCGGACGGCCTGGAAGCGGCTTGACGGCAGCAACCATCCTCTTCGCGGGCGCGACCGGCCTTGTCGGAAGCCGCACGCTCCCGCTGCTGCTGCAGGATGGCCACACGGTCCTTGCGCTCGGCCGACGTCCCACGGGCCGGTCCCATCCGGCGCTCAAGGATCAGCACTGCGATTTCACCCACATCCCGCCCCTGCCGCCGGCCGATGTGGCGGTGTGCACGCTCGGCACGACGATTCGCGCTGCCGGCAGCCAGGCCGCCTTCCGGGCGGTGGACCATGCCGCCGTGCTCGCCTTTGCCCGCGCCGCACAGGCCGCCGGGGCCCGCCAGGCGATCGTGGTGACAGCCGTCGGCGCAAGCCCCTCGGCGGCCGCCTTCTACAGCCGCGTCAAGGGCGAGACCGAGCGCGACCTCGAAGGCCTGAGCTTCCCTCGACTCGATATCCTGCGCCCCGGGCTCATCCTCGGCCCCCGCGACGACCGTCGCCCGGTCGAATCCCTGATGCAGGCGCTGGCACCGGTTCTGAACCCCCTGCTGGTCGGCTCGCTGGGTCGTTACGGCGCGATCCCGGCCGATACGATCGCCGGGGCGATCCGCCGGTTGATCGGGCAGCAGGGCAGGGGCCGCTTTGTGCACGAGAACGCGGCGCTGAAGACCCTGTCCGCAGCCTGACCGATCTTGCGCAGCCTGACGGATATCCACAGCCTGACAGAGTGTCATGTCACGATTCATGACTAAACTTTGGCAGGGAGTTGCCGTATGGACGCTGCATCGAGGTCCCGGCAGGGCCGGACCACCTCCCTTCAGGGTCGGAAAACCGCCGTCCCGCTGCCCGGCACCTGCCGGCGCAGCGGGCGGTCTGGTGCGTTCGGAACCCGCCGCATGCCGGGCGCGTTCGGCCATCATGGGTGCGCAGTCTGCTTGACGTGAACGTAAAGGTGAGGCAATGCGACCCCATGGGAACGGGAGGTCTCAGCCTGAGTCGCGACGATGCCGCGCAGCCGCCCGCAGCGGCCGATGGCGTCGAACCCGTCTTCACCATCACCGATCTCGCCCGCGAATTCGCCGTCACCTCGCGCACGCTGCGCTTCTACGAGGACGAGGGCCTGCTCCACCCCTTACGCCGCGGCACCACGCGCCTCTATTCCCGCGGCGACCGCGCCCGCCTCGCCTGGATCCTGCGCGGCCGCGCCGTCGGCTTCAGCCTCGCCGACATCCGCGACCTGCTCGACATGTATGCGCCGGGCAAGGCGCGCCGCCCGCAGCTCGAAGCAGCGCTGGGAAAGAGCCGCGAGCGCATTTCTGCTCTCATGGACCAGCGCGCCGCGATCGATGCCACGATCGCCGAACTGGAACATTTCTGCCGCACCATCGAACAAAAGCTCTGATCAGGAGACCGCAATGCCAGCCACCTATCGCGCCCCCGTCAAGGACACCCAGTTCGTCCTGAAGCATGTGGTCGGGCTGGAACGCCACCGCAACCTGCCGGGCTTCGCCGACGCCACGCCCGACATGGTGCAGGCCATCCTCGAGGAAGGCGCCAAGTTCGTCGAAGGCGTCCTCCACCCGCTGAACCAGGTGGGCGACAGGGAAGGCTGCACCCGCCACGCCGACGGCAGCGTCACCACCCCCACCGGTTTCAAACAGGCCTACGCCCAGTTCGTCGAAGGGGGATGGGGCACGCTGATGAGCCCGAAGGAATATGGCGGCCAGGGGCTTCCCCATGTGCTCGGCTCGGCCTTCGAAGAGTATCAGACCAGCGCCAACATGGCCTTTTCCATGTACCCGGGCCTCACCCAGGGCGCCGTCAGCGCCATCTACGTCGCCGGTTCCGACGAGCAGAAGGCGAAATATCTCCCCAACATGATCTCCGGCCGCTGGACCGGCACGATGAACCTCACCGAACCGCATTGCGGAACCGACCTCGGCCTCATCAAGACGCGCGCCGAACCGCAAGGCGACGGCAGCTGGAAGATCAGCGGCACCAAGATCTTCATCTCGTCGGGCGAACATGACCTCGCCGACAACATCGTCCATCTGGTTCTCGCGAAAACGCCGGGCGCACCCGACACCGTGAAGGGCATCTCGCTCTTCATCGTGCCGAAGTTCCTCGTGAACGAAGACGGCTCGCTGGGCGCCCGCAACAGCCTGTCCTGCGGCTCGATCGAGCACAAGATGGGCATCCACGGCAACTCGACCTGCGTGATGAACTACGACGGCGCCACCGGCTATCTCGTCGGCGAGGAAATGAAGGGCCTGAAGGCCATGTTCATCATGATGAACGTCGCCCGCCTGGGCGTCGGCGGCCAGGGCCTCGCCCAATCGGAAATCGCCTACCAGAACGCCGCGGCCTACGCGAAGGATCGCCTCCAGGGCCGCGCGCTCACCGGCCCGAAGCAGCCCGACCAGAAGGCAGACAGCATCCTCGTCCACCCCGACGTCCGCCGCATGCTTCTGGATGCCCGCGCCTTCAACGAAGGCGCCCGCGCGCTCTGCCTCTGGGCCGCCCTCCAGGCAGACCTCTCCCACAAGGCGGAAACCGCCGAGGAGCGCGAAGCCGCCGACGACCTGCTCTCGCTCCTCACCCCCGTCATCAAGGCCTACCTGACGGACGAGGGCTATGCCCACGCCACCAACGCCCAGCAGGTGTTCGGCGGCCACGGCTATATCCAGGAATGGGGCATGGAGCAGTTCGTCCGCGATGCCCGCATCGCGATGATCTACGAAGGTGCCAACGGCATCCAGGCGCTCGACCTCGTCGGCCGCAAGCTCGCCCAGAACGGCGGCCGGGCCTTGCGCGCCTTCCTCCAGATGGTCGACGGCGCCATCGCCGACGGCCGCGCCGACGCGGCGCTGAAACCCCACGCCGACGCGCTGTCCGATGCCAAGGCCAAGCTCGAACAGGCGACCTTCTGGCTGATGCAGAACGGCATGGCCAACCCCGACAACGCGGGCGCTGCCTCCACCCCCTATCTCCGCCTGATGGCTCTCGTCATCTTCGGCTATTTCTGGCTGGTGATGGCCAAGGCCGCACAAGAGGCGCTGGCAGACGGCGCCGCCGATTTCGGTCGCGAATTCTATCAGGCCAAGCTGGTCACCGCCCGCCACTTCTTCGAACGCCAGCTGCCCGACGCCCATGGTCTCGCCGCAAAGGCAATGGCCGGCGCCGAAAACCTGATGGCGCTTCCTGCGGACGCTTTCTGACCTTTGCATCAGCTTGCCCGGGCGCCGGGCAGGCCTAACGAGACACGGTTCCTTTTGGGAGAGAGACAATGGCCGAAGCCTATATCTATGATGCGGTCCGCACCCCGCGCGGCAAGGGCCGCAAGGACGGCAAGCTGCACGAAATCCCCCCGATCCAGCTGGCGACGCAAGTGCTCCAGGCGCTGCGCGACCGCACTGGCATCGACACCGCCGACGTCGATGATGTCGTGCTGGGCTGCGTCAGCCCGGTGGGCGAGCAGGGCGCCGACATCGCCCGCGTTGCGGTGCTGAACGCCGACTATGCCGAAACCACCGCCGGCGTGCAGATCAACCGCTTCTGCGCCTCCGGCCTCGAAGCCGTGAACATGGCTGCCGCCAAGGTCATCTCGGGCGAAGCCGAGTTCGCGATCGGCGGCGGCGTGGAAAGCATGAGCCGCGTCCCCATGGGCTCCGACGGCGGCGCCTGGGCGATGGACCCGGCGGTCGCCTTCAAGACCTATTTCGCCCCCCAGGGCATCGGCGCCGACCTCATCGCCACCGTCGACGGCTTCTCCCGCGACGACGTCGACGCCTATGCGATGGAATCTCAACGTCGCGCCGCAAGGGCTTGGGAAGAAAAGCGCTTCGCCAAGTCGATCATCCCCGTAAAGGATGTGATCGGCGAAGTCGTGCTCGGCCATGACGAGTATATGCGCCCCAGCACCGACATGCAGTCGCTGGCGTCGCTGCAACCCGCCTTCCAGGCGCTCGGCGAACAGATGCCGGGCTTCGACGAGATCGCCAAGCTCCGCTATCCCGAAGTCGAGCGCGTGAACCACGTCCACCATGCCGGGAATTCCTCGGGCATCGTCGACGGCGCCTCGGCCGTCCTCGTCGGCAACAAGGAAATCGGCGCCAAGTACGGCCTGAAGCCCCGCGCCCGCATCAAGGGCATGGCCTCCATCGGCTCCGAGCCGCTCATCATGCTGACGGGCCCCACCGACGTCTCCCGCAAGCTGCTGAAGCGCCTCGGCATGACGGTCAACGACATCGACCTGTTCGAGCTGAACGAGGCCTTCGCGAGCGTCGTGCTGCGCATGATGAAGTACATGGACATCCCGCACGAGAAGATGAACGTGAACGGCGGTGCCATCGCCATGGGCCACCCGCTCGGCGCCACCGGCGGCATGATCCTCGGCACCGTCCTCGACGAGCTCGAGCGCACCGGCAAGCAGACCGCCCTCGTCACGCTCTGCGTCGGCGCCGGGATGGGCACCGCCACGGTTATTGAGCGCATCTGAGGCTTGCAGAGCCGGCCCTGCGCCGGCTCTTGCCCTATCATTCGGGAGACACACATGACCGACACAGCCATCCGCCAGGACCTCGACGCCGACGGCGTACTCCTCCTCACCATCGACTGCCCCGGCCTGTCGATGAACGTCATCAACGAGGCCCTCACCCGCGACCTCATCGCCGCCGTCGAGCGCATCCGCACCGATGCGGCCGTCAAGGGCGCCGTCATCACCTCCGGCAAGCCCTCGGGCTTCGTCGCCGGCGCTGACTTGAAGGGCATGAACTTCTCCGGCGGCGGGGCAGGGGCCCCGTCGGGCAAGTCCAAGATGGCCCAGCTGTTCGAAGGCGTCTTCACCCTCAACAAGCTGCTCCGCGACCTCGAAACCTGCGGAAAGCCGGTGGCAGCCGCGGTCAACGGCCTCGCACTCGGCGGCGGCCTCGAAATCGTGCTCGCCACCCACTACCGCGTCATCGCCGACAATCCCAAGATCACGCTCGGCCTGCCCGAAGTGCTCGTCGGCCTGTTCCCCGGCGCTGGTGGCACCCAGCGCCTGCCGCGCCTCATCGGCGTGCAGCCCGCCCTCATGTTCCTCCTCCAGGGCAAGAACATGAGCCCGCAGGAGGCGCTGGGCCTCGGCGTCGCCCAGGCCGTCGTGCCAGCAGACCAGGTGGTCGAAACCGCAAAGGCCTGGGTGAAGGCCAACCCGCAAGGCGGCGTCCAGCCCTGGGACCAGAAGAGCTTCAAGTTCCCCGGCGGCGTCGGCCACATGAACCCGAACTTCGCCCAGACCTTCATGGGCGGCGTCGCAATGGCCCACAAGCAGTCCTACGGGAACATGAACCAGGTGAAGGCCATCATGTCGGCCGTCTACGAAGGCGCGCAGCTGCCCATGGACACCGCCATCCGCCTGGAAAGCAAGTATTTCGCCAAGGTCGTCGCCGACCCGCAGGCCGGCAACATGATCCGATCGCTCTTCGTCTCCAAGCAGGCCGCCGAAAAGGGCGCGAGGCGGCCGGCCAACGTGCCCGCAATGAAGACGAAGAAGGTCGGCATGCTCGGCGCCGGCCTCATGGGCGCCGGAATCGCGATGGTGTCTGCGCAAGCGGGCATCGAAGTCGTCCTTCTCGATCGCGACCAGGCCGCCGCCGACAAGGGCAAGCAATACACCGCCGACCGCCTCGCGAAGAAGCGGACCAGCCCTGAAAAGACCGCCGAGATCCTCGGCCGTATCCACGCAACCACCGACTACAATGACCTGAAGGGCTGCGACCTCATCATCGAGGCCGTGTTCGAAACCCGCGAGATCAAGGCGGATGTCACCAAGGCCACCGAGGCCGTGGTCGGCGCCGACACCATTTTCGGCTCCAACACCTCCACGCTGCCGATCACCGGCCTCGCCGAAGCCTGGTCGAAGCCGGAGAATTTCATCGGCATCCACTTCTTCTCGCCCGTCGAGAAGATGCCGCTGGTCGAGATCATCGTCGGCAAGAAGACCGGCCCCGAAGCCATTGCAAAGGCGCTGGATTATGTCGCCCAGATCCGCAAGACCCCGATCGTCGTGAACGACAGCCGCGGCTTCTACACCAGCCGCTGCTTCGGCACCTTCGTGCAGGAAGGCCTCGCCCTCCTGCAGCAAGGCGTGAAGCCGGCGCTGATCGAGAATGTCGCCAGGCACATGGGCATGCCCGTCGGCCCGCTCGCGGTGAACGACGAAGTCGGCCTCGACCTCAGCTACAAGGTCGGCCAGCAGACCAAGAAAGACCTGGGCGACGCCTACAAGCCGGGTCCGGGCGAGGCCGTCATCGAGAAGATGATGCAACTCGGCCGCCACGGCCGCAAGAACGCCAAGGGCTTCTACGCCTATCCGGAAGATGGCTCGCCGAAGCACCTCTGGCCGGAACTCTCGGCTCACTTCCCGGTCGCGGCCACCCAGCCGACGCCGGCCGAGGTCAAGGAGCGCCTCCTCTATCGCCAGCTGGTCGAAACCGCCCGCTGCTTTGCCGAAGGCGTTCTGGAAACGCCGGAGGACGGCGATCTCGGCGCCATCTTCGGGTGGGGCTTCGCCCCCTTCACCGGCGGCCCGTTCAGCCACATGGACACGGTCGGCCTCGAAACCGTGGTGCAGACGCTCGACCGTCTCGCCCAGGCGCACGGCGAGCGCTTCGCTCCGCCGCAGATGCTCCGCGACATGGCCGCAAGGGGCGAAAGCTTCTACGGCAACGCGGCGAAGAAAAAGGCCGCCTGATCAGGGTGGGGAGGGCGGGTGCCGCGACGCATCCGCCCTTTCCGTTCAAAAGACGAGCTTGCCCGAGGGCAGCGCAACTGGCTTCGCTGTCCTTTCGGAACCGAAAAAAGAGGGACGGACAGATGATCAGAACGCCGCTGTGTGACATGCTCGGCGTCGAGCACCCCATCATGCTCGCCGGCATGGGCGGCGTCTCCTATGCCGAGGTGGTTGCAGCCGTCTCCAACGCCGGCGGCTTCGGCACGCTCGGCATGGCCGGCACATCCGCGAAGTTCATCGAAGCCCAGATGAAGCGCGTCCGCGAACTCACCGACAAGCCTTTCGGAGTCGATCTCCTCTCCGCCCAGCCCGAAAGCCTGACTTCGGCCATCGACGTCATCATCGCCAACGGCGCCAAGGCCTTCGTGGCGGGCCTCGGCGTGCCCTATCCCATCGTCAAGCAGCTGAAGGACAATGGCGTCCTCGTCATCGCCGTGATCGGCAAGGTGGATCACGCCATCAAGGCCGAACAGGCCGGCTGCGACGCCGTCATCGCCCAAGGCACGGAAGGCGGAGGCCACACAGGCCAGGTCGCCTCGGTCGCGCTGTGGCCCCAGGTGGTCGACGCCGTGAAGATCCCCGTTGTCGCTGCCGGCGGCCTCTACGATGGCCGCGGCCTCGCAGCGGCGCTTGCCATGGGCTGCGTCGGCGTCTGGATGGGCACCCGCTTCATCGCCAGCGCCGAAGCGCACGCCGGCCAACCCTACAAGGATGCAATCGTCGGCATGACCGAATCCGACACCACCATCTCCCGCGGCTTCACCGGCAAGACGCTGCGCGCGCTCAAGAACAAGACGACCGAGCGCTTCGAGAAGGAACCCGCCAAGCCCTTCCCGATGCAGGCCATGGAATCCGCCCAGGAAAACCGCCTGGGGCCGATTGCCGGCGTGGTCGACAACCTCGATCCCGAAACCATGTGCTTCGCGGTGGGGCAGGGCGGCGGCGGCGTCCGCGAGGTCCTCAGCTGCGCCGAGATCGTGCAGCGCACGCTGGCAGAAGCCGAAGCAACCCTCGGCCGGATCGGCAAGCTCGCGGCCTAGTCCGCCAGCTTCACCAGCCGCCGCGCCGCCGGCGCCAGCACGGCGCCCAGGTCATTCCCGCGCTTCAGCGTCTGCCCGGCCTCGCCGATCAGGCTGTATTGGCCCTGCCGGTTGCGCAGCGCCGGTTCCTTCATCAGCCGATATTCCGGCCGTTCGGCTGCGCGCCGGAAGGCCGAGAAGGTCGCGCTGTCGCGCCCGAAGCTGATCGCATAGTCCCGCCATTCGCCGGCCGCGACCATCCGGCCGTAAAGCTGCATGATGCGGTCGAGCTCCGCGCGGTCGAAAACAGTCTGCCCGGCAACCCCGGGGAGCGCGATGACCGTCAAGCCGCCTCACCACCAGACTTGCGGGTTTCGGCCTCATAAGCGTCCAGCCGCGCCCGCAGGCTTTCCAGCTCGCACTTCAGTATCTCGTAGCGCTGCGTCACCGGATCGAACTTTTCCGAGCAGGGCGTCCCATAGGGCACGAACGCCGGCGCGTCCTTCACCAGCACCGGGATCGGCTTTGCGGGAATGCCCACCACCGTGGCGCCGGCCGGCACATCCTTCGTCACCACTGCATTGGCGCCCACCTTGGCGCCGTCGCCCACATTGATCGGCCCCAGCACGGCTGCCCCCAGCGAGATCACGACGCCGTTGCCGACGGTCGGGTGCCGCTTGCCGCCCACCCCGCTCGTCGGGTTGGTGCCGCCCAGCGTCGCGCCCTGGTAGATCGTCACGTCATCGCCGATCTCGGACGTTTCGCCGATCACCACGAAGCCATGGTCTATGAACAGGTTCCGCCCGACGCGCGCACCCGGATGGATGTCGATCGCCGTCAGGAAGCGGCTGAAATGGTTCACCATCCGCGCAAGCAGAAACAGGTCCGCCCGATACAGCGCATGCGCAACCCGGTGAAAGCCGACCGCCCAGACACCCGGATAGGTCAGGATTTCCCAGCGCGACCGCGGCGCCGGATCGCGCGCCCGGATGCTCGACAGATAGCTGGTCAGGGTGCCGAACATGAGGCGGGCCTTCATCCTGTTGAGCATGTCACATAATCCCAAGTCGCGCTCAAATCCAGATGCGCAAGGCCCGTGGCCCGGGTCTCCCTTTGCAGATGCTGCTGAAAGCCGGGCTTTTCGCCCCGCCCAGCCCAACTATCTTGCCTGCGCGGGTCCAGCCTGTCAGCAAGGCCCCGCATGGACCTCGGGCCCGACTTCCTGACTTTCGTCGCCGTGGGCTTCTTTGCCCAACTGGTCGATGGCGCGCTCGGCATGGCATTCGGCATGATTTCGTCCAGCTTTCTGATCGCGCTGGGCGTGCCCCCCGCTGCTGCGTCGGCCGGAGTTCACGCCGTCGAAACGGTCACCACGGCTGTGTCCGGCACCAGCCACGCGATTGCCCGCAACATCGACTGGCGGCTCTTCCGCCGCATCGCCATCCCCGGGGTCATCGGGGCCATTCTCGGCGCCTACATACTCACCAACGTACCGGCCGATGTCGCCCGCCCGCTCATCCAGGGCTATCTCGGCTTCCTCGGCACATGGCTCTTCTATCGCGGCTTCCGCCACATCCATGTCGAACGCCAGCCCAGGGTCGTGGCGCCCCTCGGCTTTGTCGGGGGCTTCCTCGATGCGGCCGGCGGCGGCGGGTGGGGCGCGATCGTCACCTCCAACCTGATGATCCAGGGCGGGACCCCGCGAAAGGTCATCGGCACAGTCAACGCAGCCGAAGTCTTCGTGACCTTCACGGCGGCCGCCACCTTCATTTTCGCGCTCGGATGGGAAGTCGTGACCACGGCAACGCTCGGTCTGCTGGCCGGGGGCATCGTTGCCGCCCCCTTCGGCGCGATCCTCGCCAAACGCCTCAAGGCCGACGTCCTGATCATGCTCGTCGGCGCCTTGCTGATCGTGACCAGCATCGTCGGCCTGTCCCGGGCGATCTTCTAGCGCGTCACCTCGCGCACCGGCGGCATCAGGTTGCAGATGTCCGCCCCACCGGCCGGCCGCACGAAGAACGGGTCGCGCCGGTTGGCGCGCACATCAACCCACTTCGCAAAACTGGCGCTGCCCGTCCGCAGCACCTCGAAGCGCGGCCGCTGATCTTCCGGCAGCTCCAGCGCGATCCGCGCCGACACCAGCTTCACCCGCTGATCGGGCTTTTCGTAGAAACCCAGCGCCCCGGTCCCGCGCGGCAGCGACGACAGGCCCTCGATGCCCGAAAGCACCCGCCCCACCAGCGCGATGTTCCGGTCCAGGTGCCGCGGCCCATGCCCGATCACCACATACAGCTCCGCGCCAGAACCCGTGTCCGGCGGCATGTTCCGCCCGGCGCCGACCATCCCCGGGCAATGCGGCAGCCAATGCGCCTTCCCGTCGGTCGCAACCGGCCAGCCCTTGGCATGCCCCACCTTCGCGCGATAGGCATCCTTGAAGGGCAGGGCGCGGAAGCCCACCGGCTTGCCGGGCCGCTCGTAACCCCCCGGCGGCGACAGCTCCACCTCCTCGGGCAGCGGCGCCTTCTCGGTCGGGTCGCCCCACTGGACGACATAATTCTCCTGCACCCGAACGACCGCCGCGTGGCGCTGGAACCACCCCTCGCGCACCAGCGCATGGATGTTCGCGACATGCCCAGGCGCATAGGCATTGGCGAGCTGGATCGCCACCTTCCGCCCACCCGCAAACTCCAGCAGCAGCACATTGCCGTCGTCCACCGCCTCCCAGTCCCCGGCCGGCGCCGCCGCCAGTATGTCCGCAGGCGAGGGGGCTTTCGCGGGAGCCTGCGCAACCACGGGTGCGGCCAGAAGCATCGAAAGAAGAAGCGTTTTCATGGAGACCATGCTGCCAGCCAAGCCGGCGCCCCGCCAGTCCCCTCTTATCGATAAGCTTCGCGTCAAACGTTGAATCCATCGACGAAAGCGATTACCAATGCCCCCATGATCTACCTGCCCACCATCAAGCAGCTGCAATATCTCGTCGCCCTCCACCGCACCGGCCACTTCGGCAAGGCGGCCGATGCCTGCCACGTCACCCAGTCCACCCTCTCCGCAGGGCTTCGCGAACTCGAAACCCTCCTCGGGGTGGTGCTGGTGGAGCGAAACCGCCGCGTCGTGCGCTTCACCCCGCTCGGCGATGCCATCGTCGGCCGCGCCTGGCGCCTGCTGGCAGAGGCCGACGCCATCACCGAACTCGCCCGCGCGGCCGGCAAACCCCTCGCCTCCGAGCTCCGCCTCGGCGTCATCCCCACTATCGCCCCCTTCCTCTTGCCCGGCCTCCTCCCGGGCCTCCGCCGCCAATGGCCCGAACTCAAGCTCTACCTGCGCGAGGAACAATCCCCCCGCGCCTGCGAGGAACTCGCCCGCGGCCAGCTCGATTGCCTCCTCTTGGCGCTCCCCTACAACTGCGGCGACATCGAATCCGAACCCCTCTTCGACGACCCGATCCGTTTCGCCTTCCACGCACAGGACCTCCCGAACGCCCCCGCCACCATCCAACCGGAGGGCATAGACGAAGCCCGCCTCCTCCTCCTGGAAGACGGCCACTGCCTCAAGGACCACGCACTCGCCGCCTGCAGCCGAGCCACCTTCCGCCCCGACCAGTCCGTCCTCGGCACCAGCTTGCACACCCTCGTCCAGATGGTCGAAAACCGCATCGGCATGACGCTGCTGCCCCAGATGGCCATAGACGCCGGCATCCTCACAAACACGAGCATCGAAACCCGCCCGTTGGCGAGCGCAGACGCCAAGCGCACAATTGCGCTCGCCTGGCGCCCCAGCAGCCCCCGCGCCGAAGAATACCGCCTCCTCGCCAAGGCCCTGAAACAAGCCCGCGCCTGATTAACAATGCCAAGGGGCCCCGCCCCTTGGATCCCCGGCAGGGGCCAAAAGGCCCCTGCACCCCTAACATTCAGCCTACCCCGTCGCCCCGGACTTGATCCGGGGCCCAGCTTCCTGTTCACGCGTCCCTGATGCTGCTGTCCTTGGCCACACAAACCAACTCTGACCCAAAAGGGGAGCAATATGTATTGTGTCCTAGGAATTCTCTGACGATCGCAAGAGACCTGAGAGTGAAGTCAAAAAAACGGTAACAACTTCATCGGCCAAACAACCGCAAAATCCTCAAAATCTACCCTTCTGAATCAGTTTTTTGAGAGATTTTTGAGTTATGGAACACTGAAATCAGCCCTAAAACAGGAATGCTTAAAACCAACAGGGCAGACGCACAAATTGTCAAAAAGTGGTTCTGACCAACCAATGTTCGAGAAATGACCGCGACGGTTACAAATAAAAAAGGGAGCGGAGTAAGGGCTGCCACGATCCAGCCTTTCGACGACTTATAAAGCAAAAAGGCGGAAGCCGCCAGAAATGCTGAAATAATTATCAAAATTGAAGGTTCTATTTCGGTGCGGGACAGGAATGTTTGGTAGCTTAAATATAGCATGAGGAAGACATACACCTTAACAAGGCCAATTCGACCCTGATATTTCATCCTCCACCTCCAGTTGCTGAGCACGGGTTACCAGGAAGAAGCTGATTTATAACTGCTCCTCCAACTCCGTCGAGGACATCCATGTGATTTGCTGGAAGAATCCGGGGACACAATATGTATTCGGCGCCCTCGCAACCCGGTTCCCGATGCCCTGCCGACGCCACATGTCCTACACAACGCCCTCCATCTATGTTGAGCCTCGCTCTTTGAACCGTCAGCCGTCCGAATTTCGCTGTCCTACATGAGGCAATTAATGCAACGCGCGCCCGCGCCCCGCGCAGGTGTCACGGTGAAAAGTGCGAAAACTGGCGACCTGCATGATCAGGCCGAAGGTGGGGACATCATGAAGAACCAGTGAGTTAGCGCCCGCGCGCCGCCAGCAGCTCCCGATACAACGCCCTAGCCCCCCACGGCTCAGCCCCGGCCTCCGCCGCCTTCACCAGCTCCACCAGCCGCGTATTCACAGGCGCACGCCGGCCCAGCCGCTCGGCCAGCCGCACCACCTCACCCTGCAGCCAATCCACCTCGGTTGCGCGCCCCTTCGCCAGGTCATCCGCCATCGAGCTGCGCGCATGCGGGTCCACCTTCACCTTGCCCCCGCTCCCCGCGCTCAGCACATAGCGATAGAGCGCATCCGGCAGCCGCATGATCTGCGGCATCAGCTTCAAGGGCATCGGCAACGGGTCCACCGGCTCGATTCCGGCCGCCTTGATCACCGCCAGACCCTCGGCCAGGCACAGCGCCCAGGCCCGCCGGAAATCCCGCTGCCTCAGCTCGTCTGCCAGGCTCACGCCCGACAGCGCGTTGATCGCATTGTTCAGGTTCACCAGCAGCTTGCCCCACTGCACGCCCAGGATGTTCGAACTCTGCGCCAGCGGCAGCCCAGCCGCCGCAAAGGCCCCCTCGAATGGCGCAAGCGCAGCACTCGCCTCCACGCTAAGCCCCCCACCGGTCCCCCGGTGGAAATGCGCGGGCCCCCGCTGCGCCACATTGAACGGCACCATCCCCGCAAGCACCGTCGCCCCCGGCAGGGCCGCCCGCAGCACGTCCGGGTTCGAAACCCCGTTCTGGAAGCTCACCACCACGGCCCCGGGCGCATGCGCCGCAATCGCCGCAGCCGCGTCGGCGGTCCCCATGCTTTTCACCGTCACCAGCACCAGCTCGGCCCCGGCCAGCCTGGCCGCATCGGTTGTCGCCTGGAAGTCCTTTGCCCCCAGCTGCAGATCCAGCCCGTCCACATCCGTCAGCCGCAGCCCATCCGCCAGCGGGTCCAGCATCGAAGTGCGCCCCACGAAGGTCACCTCCGCATGGGGGCTCAGCAGCCCACCCACGTACAGGCCGATCATCCCCGCCCCGAACACTGTGATTTTTGGCCGTCCCGCAACCATTGCCACTCCCCGTCCCAACAGCCTATCTGCCCCACAGTGGAGCGAGGGAGACCGAGATGAAAGCGCTTGTTTGTGTGGAGCATGGACCGCCCGAAAAGCTGGTCGTGCAGGATCTCCCCAGCCCCGAACCCGGCAAGGGCGAAGTGCGCATCCGCATGCACGCCGCCGGCGTCAACTTCCCCGACGTGCTGATCATCCAGAACCTCTACCAGTTCAAACCCCCGCTCCCCTTCAGCCCCGGCGGCGAAGCCGCCGGCGTCGTCGACGCAGTGGGCGAGGGCGTCACCCGCTACAAGGTGGGCGACAAGGTGATCGCCATGATCGGCAACGGCGCCTTCCGCGAGCAGTTCGTCGCCCACGAACGCCAGGTGATCCCCATGGTCGGCGACATGCCCTTCGACGTCGCGGCCGGCTTCACCATGACCTACGGCACCTCCCACCACGCCCTGAAACAGCGCGCCCGGCTCCAGCCCGGCGAAACGATGCTTGTGCTGGGCGCTGCCGGCGGCGTCGGCCTCACCGCGCTCGAACTCGGCAAGCTGATGGGCGCCAAGGTCATCGCCGCCGCCTCCTCCGACGAGAAGCTCGCCCTCTGCCGCGAATATGGCGCCGACGAGGTGATCAACTACAGCACCGAGGACCTGAAGGACCGCGTGAAGCAGATCACCGGCGGCCGCGGCGTCGACGTCGTCTACGATCCCGTGGGCGACAAATATGCCGAACCCGCCTTCCGCTCCATCGCCTGGAACGGCCGCTACCTTGTGGTCGGCTTCGCAGCCGGCGAAATCCCCAAGCTCCCGCTCAACCTCCCCCTCATCAAGGGCGCCTCGATCGTCGGCGTCTTCTGGGGCGCCTTCACCGCGCACGAGCCCAAACTGCACGAAGAAAACATGGCCGAGCTTCTGAAGTGGTTCGCCGAAGGAAAGCTCAAGCCCCACGTCTCGGCCCACCTGCCGCTCGAGCGCGGTGCCGAGGCCATCCGCATGCTCATGGACCGCAAGGCCAAGGGCAAGGTCATCCTGACCGCCTAGCGCGGAACGGTCACGCTCAGCCCCTCGGGCGGGGCAGCGGCATCCACCCGCTTCGCCCAGTCCGCAAGGGCAGGGCGGGCCTCCAGCAGCGCACGCCCCTCCTTTGCCCGCTCGATCACGTTGACCATGGCGCGAACCGCGATATCGGCAGTCGAAAGCCGCGGGCCCGCAAGCCAGCCGCCGTCGGCCACCAACAGGGCAAGCGCATCATATTGCGCGGCAAGGTCCGCAACCACGGTCGCCTCCGATTTCCGCCCCAGCCCCTGCGCCCTGGTCGCCTTCCCGAGCGCGCCGGGAATCACCGCCGCCAGCAGGGTCCGCGTGAAGCCGGGTTTCTGGTGGTGCAGCAGGTCGTCGATGAACCAGGCCCGGTTCTGCGGCCAGTTCCGCATCGTCAGGTCATAGAAATACAGCGCCTCGTCGGCCCAATCCTCCAGGATGGTCGCCAGCGCCGCATCGCGTGGGCTCTCCGGCGCCACCCGGGCTTGCGGAAAGCGCGCCTCCAGCCACCGGCAGATGTCGGTCGAATCGACGATGGTCGCCCCATCCGCCACGATCGCCGGGAACTTGCCGGTCGGGCTTATGTGCTTGAACCTGTTGGGCGCCGACACCGGTATCTCCACCGTGTCGAACGCCACGCCCTTCAACCGCATCACCCGCCGCACCTTGTCGGCATAGGGCGACAGTTCGAACTGGTAGAGCGTGATTGCCATCAGGTCCCCCATCTGGCGGCCGCTGCATCATCGCCCGCCTTCGCCTCCACCCAGCCGTCGGCCCCCTTCTTCCAAAAGGGTGCCCGCGTCTTCAGCCAGTCCATCAGGAACGCCGCCGCCTCGAAGGCCGCCTGCCGGTGGCTGCTCGCCGTCAGCACCAGCACGATGGGCGCGCCCACCTCCAGCCGGCCGAAACGGTGGATCAGCGTCGCCCCCTTGAGCGGCCAGCGCGCCCGGGCTTCGGCCAGCACGGCCTCCATCTGCCGCAATGCCATCGCCGGATAATGCTCCAGCTCCAACGCCTCGTCGCGCACCTGGCCCGTGAAGCTCACCACAGCACCCACATCCGGGCCCAGCGAGGAAAGTCTCCAATGTTCATCATGGATGTCAAATGGTTCCGATTGAATATTCACACGGAACATTATGCAAGGCCCCCGGTCACCGGCGGAAAGATCGCAACCTCGTCGCCCGGGGCCACGGCCGCATCCCAGCCGACGAAATTCTGGTTTACCGCCGCCCGCAGCCGCCCGCGGTCGGCAAGCGCCGCCCTGTGCCCGTCCGACAGGTCGGCAAGCCGTTCCACCAGCGCGCCCACGGTCGTCGGCCCGTCCAGCACCAGTTCCTCCGCCCCAATGCCGATCCTCTCCCGCACCCAGGCGAAATAGAGCAGCGAGACCGTCATTCCGCCCCGCCGGGCTCGTCGGTCATGTGTTTCAGCCCAATGCGCAGATAATCCCACCCCGTCACCAGCGTCAGCACGCCGGCCAGCCACAGGGTGATCAGGCCGACCTGCTGGGCAGGCAGCGAAGGCCACCAGTGCGCGCTCGCCGGCGCAAGGATCAAGGCGCCCAGCGAAACCATCTGGAAGGTCGTCTTCCACTTGGCGAGCTGGCTCACCGGCAGCCCCACCCGTGCCGTCGCCAGGAACTCCCGCAGCCCCGATACCGTGATCTCGCGCAGGATGATCACCAGCGCCGGGATCACATGCCAGCCGACGATATGGTCGTTGTGGATCAGCATCACGATCACGGCCGCCACCATGATCTTGTCCGCCACCGGGTCCAGGAACACCCCCAGCTTCGAAACCGTGCCGTTGGCGCGGGCGAGATAGCCGTCGAGGTAATCGGTCAACCCGGCCAGGCAATAGAGGATGAAGGCCGCCGTATAGCCCACCCAGCTCGCCTTCCACATCAGGATAACGAACAGCGGCACGGCCAATATGCGGCTCAAAGTCAGCAGATTGGGGAGGCTGGACAGCATCGCCCACCCTTAGGCAATCGATTTCCGCCAAACAACCTTCGGGGTGCCCCATGAACGTCTCAGAAGCCGTCGCCTCCCGCCGCTCCGTCCGCGGCTTCACCGCCCAGCCCGTAGAGCCCGCCATCATCCGCCGCGTGCTCGAAAAGGCCGCCCGCGCCCCCTCCGGCGGCAACCTGCAGCCCTGGCACATCGATGTCGTCGCCGGCGCCAGGCTCGACGAGCTCAAGGCCATCATGGCGAAGACCACGCAGGAAAACCCCCGCGGCGAACCCACCGACTACGACATCTACCCGAAGGAGCTCCCCAGCCCCTACCGCGACTACCGCTTCGGCGTCGGCGAGGATCTCTACGGCGCGCTCGGCATCCCGCGCGAGGACAAGTTCGCAAGGCTCATGTGGTTCGCCCGCAACTTCCAGTTCTTCGGCGCCCCGCTCGCGCTCTTCTGCTCGGTCCAGCGCACCATGGGCCCACCCCAATGGTCCGACCTCGGCATGTTCCTGCAGACCCTCATGCTCCTGCTGCGCGAAGAGGGCCTCGACAGCTGCGCCCAGGAATGCTGGGCCATTTACCCGAAAACCATCGGCAATTTCCTGAACCTGCCGACAAGCCGCATGCTCTTCTGCGGCATGTCCATCGGCTTCGCGGACGAATCCGACAAGGCCAACCAGTGGCAGTCGAAAAGAGCCCCCCTCGAAGCCTTCGCCACCTTCCACGGCCTCTGAGCTCGTCCCTGCCCAGATCCACTGCACCCGTACGTCAGCCGCAGCGAATGTCTCCATAGCGCCTCACGGCGTGTCCTGCATCGACCTGGGCGCATGACAGGTCTATCCCGTCGGCTTCGCAGCGCGCCACCGTGCGCCCATAGCCGTCGGTGTCGACCACCGTGCATAGCAGCTCGGATCGCCCCGCGAGGGCACGCAGATGGTTCGTGCTCGCAAAGGGGTCACCCTCCACACAGTCTCGCCCCGGCCGGCAGTGGCCGGGCATTTCCGGTGCATCGATGCCGTGCAGCCGGACCCGTCTGCTGCCGCAACGAAGAGTGTCACCATCCACTATCTCGGGCGACCGGCACGAGAAGCTCTCCAGGTCCGAAGATGCCACGTCTACCGCGTCTTCTGCCGCGCCTTGGGAAACTGCGGATTCCCGTTGATCCGGCAAGCCGCGTTCTATGAACTTGTCGCGAGACCCAGCCCGAGAGGTGCGCGTCTCCGTGGTAGAGGCAGCTGCGGCAGTCCGAACCGGCACATCCGCGTCGGGAGAACCGTCGCTCAGCGTCAGCCCGAGCAAGGCACCTGCGGAGAGGCCCCCCACCACAATCAGAAGGTGCACCGGCGTGGCAGGACTTGCGACGCGTCGGGACATCGAACGCTTCTGTCCAAACGGAAACATTGCGTTAGCATCAACCAGCAGCCTGCCGCATGCAAGCCAGTCGCTGTCCCAGGCCCCATCCGGAGTCTGCGGCCCCGCGCCGCGCATCAGCCATGCCGTTGCCCATGGCCCCCCAAACCCCTATGTCGCGCCCCATGACAGACGCAGCGCCCGCAATCCGCACCCGCAAGCCCGAATGGCTGCGCGTGCGCGCGCCCACCTCGCCGGCCTTCGCCGAGACGAAAAAGCTCATGCGGCGCCTCAACCTCAACACCGTGTGCGAGGAAGCCGCCTGCCCGAACATCGGCGAATGCTGGCAGCAGAAGCACGCCACCGTCATGATCCTGGGCGACACCTGCACACGCGCCTGCGCCTTCTGCAACGTGAAGACGGGGATGCCCAACAAGGTCGACCCGCTCGAGCCTTCCCACGTCGCCGAAGCCGCCGGCGAGCTCGGCCTCGAACATATCGTCATCACCTCGGTCGACCGCGACGACCTCCCCGACGGCGGCGCCACCCAGTTCGTGCGCGTCATCGAGGAACTCAGGAAGCGCGCGCCTGCCACCACCATCGAGATCCTCACCCCCGATTTCCGCAACAAGGCGAACGAGGCGGTCGCCCGCATCGTCGACGCCCGGCCGGATGTCTACAACCACAATCTCGAAACGGTTCCAAGGCTTTACCCCACAATCCGCCCCGGTGCGCGCTACTATCATTCGCTGCGCCTGCTCGAGCAGGTGAAGCGCCTCGACCCCACCATCTTCACCAAGTCCGGCCTGATGGTCGGCCTCGGCGAGGAGCGGATGGAGCTCCACCAGGTGATGGACGACATGCGCTCGGCCGACATCGATTTCCTCACCATCGGCCAATATCTCCAGCCGACGCCGCGCCACGCGAAGGTGGTGGAATTCGTCGAGCCGAAAACCTTCGCCAGCTATGCCGCCATCGGCCGCGCCAAGGGCTTCCTGCTGGTGGCCGCAAGCCCGCTCACCCGCTCCAGCTACCACGCCGGCGACGACTTCCGGAAGCTGCGCGCCGCCCGCCTCGAAAAGCTGGGCCGCGCAACCGAGGGCGCCCGTGCCCCGGCATAGCGAGACGCGGACCCTTCCCTGGTCCCCGGCCGAGATGTTCGACCTGGTGGCCGACGTGAAGCGCTACCCCGAATTCCTGCCCTGGGTCGTCGCCGTGCGCCCGCGCCAACAGGAAGGCGATCTTGCCGTCTGGGACATGTCGGTCGGCTTCAAATCCTTCCGGGAAACCTTCACCAGCCGCGTGGCGCTCCTCCGCCCGTCCCACATCGATGTCGATTATGTCTCCGGCCCGCTGAAGCACCTCCGGAATGACTGGCATTTCCACGAAGCCCCGAATGGGGGCACCCGGCTCGAATTCAGCGTGGATTTCGAATTCAGAAGCAAGCTTTTCGAAAAGCTTGCGGGCGCTTTCTTCCACGAAGCCTTCAAACGCATGGTTGCCAGCTTCGAAGCCCGCGCCCAGAAACTCTACGGCAGCAGAAGCCTCAAGCCCACCAGCGCCGCCTGACGGCGGATCTCCGTCCGCCCCAGGTCCCCGAAATGGTGCGTGTCGGCCAGCACCGGCCCCGCGCTCTCGTCCTTCAGCGCCCGCGCGAACACCACGGTTCCCACCGGCTTCTTGTCGCTGCCGCCGCCGGGCCCGGCGATTCCGGAAATCGCGATCGCCACATCCGCATTGCTCCGCTTCAGCGCGCCCGAGGCCATCGCCCAGGCCGTCGCCTCCGAAACCGCCCCCAGCGTCGCCAGGATGTCGTCCGAAACCCCCAGCATCTCAATCTTCGCCTCGTTGGAATAGGTGATGAAGGCGCGGTCGAACACGTCCGAGGCGCCGGCAACCTCGGTCAGCGCAGCTGCAACCAGCCCGCCCGTGCAGCTCTCGGCCGTCGCAATGCGCCGCCCGGCCGCCCGGTTCTCGTCCACCACCCGGCGCGCCAGCGCCACCAGTTCCTCGTCCAGGCCCATCGCAACCATGTCCTCAGATCAAGCCCATCGGCAGCCGGATCGTCGCCAGCGCCTGGGCGGCAATGCCCTCCCGGCGCCCGGTGAACCCCAGCCCCTCGGTGGTCGTCGCCTTCACGCTCAGCCGCGGGGCATGCGCGGCCAGGATGTCTCCCAGCCGCGCCAGCATCGCCGGCCGGTGCGGCCCCACCTTGGGCGCTTCGCAGATCAATGTGACATCGCAATGGAGGATGCGCCCGCCCGCGCGCGCCACCAGCCCGGCGGCATGGGCCAGGAACCTGTCGGAGGGCGCCCCCTTCCACTGCGGATCGGACGGCGGGAAATGCGTGCCGATATCGCCGTCGCCCAGCGCACCCAGGATCGCATCCGTCAGCGCATGCAGCCCGACATCGGCATCACTGTGTCCCAGAAGGCTCTCAGAATGCGGCACTTTCACGCCGCACAGCCAGACATGGTCGCCAGGCGCGAAACGGTGCACGTCAAAGCCCGAGCCCGTCAGCGTCGCCCAGTCCAGCAGCCGCTCGGCGGCTTCGAAGTCGCCCGGCAGCGTCACCTTCATCGCGCGTTCGTCTCCATCCACAAGCTGCACGGTCCCGCCGGCCGCGCGCAGGATCTCGGCATCGTCGGTCGCACCGGCGGCCGCGGCCCTGTGCGCATCGGCAAGCGCCCGAAAGCGGAAGGCCTGCGGGGTCTGCACCCGCCACAGCCGGTTCCGATCGACTTCGCCCTCGATCACGGCGTCGCCCCGCCGCAGGCTGTCCACGACCGGCAGGGCAGGGCAGGCGCCGGGCGCCGTCTCCAGCGCCGTCAGCAGCCGGGATACCAGCGCCGCGGGCACGAACGGCCGCGCCGCATCATGCACCAGCACGGCCCCGGGCGCCGCCGGCCCGTCGAGTGCCGCAAGCCCTGCCCGCACCGAATCCTGTCGGGTCGCGCCGCCGGCGATCCACGCCCCCACCGCCCGGCCCCCCACCGCCGCGCGGTAGAGACCTTCGTCCTCGGGGTTTATCACCACGCGGATGTCGCGGATCCCGGCCGCCGAAAGGCTGTCGATCGCCCAGGCGAGGATCGGCTTGCCCCCGACGGCCCGATACTGCTTGGGCACGCTGCCCCCGCTTCGGTGGCCGCGTCCGGCAGCGACGATCAGGGCGGCTGTGTCCACGCCGGGCGCCATAGACCCGCCGCTTGCGGCTGCCAAGGGGAGTGAAGGGTTACCCCGCTTGCGGTTCCGGCCCTGACCGCCTATGTGCGTGCCTCTTTTTTGGGCAGATGATGGCACAGCTTCCCGCACTCCAGATCGGGCCGGTCACGGTCGCATCCCCGGTGATCCTCGCGCCGATGACCGGCGTGTCGGACCGGCCCTTCCGCACGCTCGTGAAGCGCTTCGGGGCGGGCCTCACCGTCACCGAGATGATCGCCTCCGAGGCCATGGTCCGTGAAACCCGCCAGTCGCTGCAGAAGGCCGCCTGGGACCCCAGCGAAGAGCCCGTCTCCATGCAGCTCGCCGGCTGCGAGCCCCGCGTGATGGCCGAGGCGGCAAAGCTCAACGAGCAGCGCGGCGCCGCCATCATCGACATCAACATGGGTTGCCCGGTCAAGAAGATCGTGAACGGGCATGCCGGCTCCCACCTGATGCGCGACCTGCCGCTGGCCGCCGGCCTCATCGAGGCAACGGTGAAGGCCGTCTCCGTGCCCGTCACGCTCAAGATGCGGATGGGCTGGTGCCACGACAGCCTGAACGCCCCCGAACTCGCCCGGATCGCCGAAGACCTGGGCGTCAAGATGATCACCGTCCACGGCCGCACCCGCAACCAGCTCTATTCGGGCACCGCCGACTGGGCCTTCGTCGCCAGGGTGAAACAGGCGGTCAAGCTGCCCGTCATCGTCAACGGCGACATCAATTCCCCTGCCGACGCGCTGGAGGCCCTGCGCCAGTCCGGCGCGGACGGCGTGATGGTCGGCCGCGGCTCCTACGGAAAGCCATGGCTGCTCGCGCAGGTGATGGCAGCGCTCGAAGGCCGCGCGGTTCCGGAAGCCCCAGGCCTTGCCGAACAGCGCGACCTCGTCCTCGAACATTATGACGCCATGATGGGGCTCTACGGCCACGAGCATGGCGTCGGCATCGCCCGCAAGCATCTGGGCTGGTACACCAAGGGCCTGCCGTCCTCGGCAGAATTCCGAAACAAGGTCAACATGATCGCGAGTTCCGCTCAAGTCGTTTCGATGCTGAAGGACTTCTACGCCCACCAGCTGGACCGCGCCGCCCATCCGCTGGACGTGGCGGCGTGACAGCCGACGCGGTCCGCGCTGCGCGACCGCGCGTCGCCCATCTTCCGCATCCGACCGACATCTGGAACGCACTTCCCGCGCCGATGCTGCTGCTCGATCCTTACGGCCATGTCGCGCTTGCCAATTCGGCCGCCGAAACATTCCTGAACATGAGCCAGCCGCAGCTGATCGAAAAGGGCTGGGAACAGCAGTTCCCCGAGGACAGTCCGGTGCGCGCGCTGGTCGACGAGGCCCGCCAGAACCGAACCGACATTGCGGCCTACGACCTCTTCATCGAATTCCTGGGCGGTCGCCGCACCCGCGCGGATGTGCTGGTCGGGCGCCTCCCGGACCGCGATGGATGGCTCGCCCTCAGCTTCCAGCCCCGCGCCGTCACCTCGCTCGTCGACCGCCAGATGGGGCAGCAGGGGGCCGCGCGCTCGGCCACCGGGGTTGCGGCCATGCTCGCACACGAGATCAAGAACCCCCTCTCGGGGATCCGGGGTGCCGCCCAGCTCCTCGCCGAGGCCGCCGACCGCGACTCGCGGGAGCTGACCGGCCTCATCATTGCCGAGGTCGACCGCGTCCGCGCCCTCATCGACCGGATGGAGGGCTTCACCGACACCCGCCCGCCGAGCCTTGCCGAAGAGAATATCCACGCCGTCCTGGGCCATGTCCGGATGCTGGCCGAGGCCGGCTTCGGCCGCGCCGTCAGTTTTCGCGAACGCTACGACCCGTCGCTGCCGCCGGTGCTCGGCGATCGCGACGCGCTGATCCAGGCCTTCCTCAACCTCGTCAAGAATGCAGTCGAGGCCTCGCCGCCAGGTGGCACAGTCACCATCACCACGGCCTTCCGCCAGGGCTTCCGGGTCCGCGCCCACGGAACCGGGGCCCGGGTCTCGCTGCCGCTCGAGGTGTGCGTGATCGACGAAGGGGAGGGCGCGCCGGCGACGATCGCCGACCACCTGTTCGAACCCTTCGTCAGCGCCAAGCGCGGCGGCACCGGCCTCGGACTCGCGCTCGTCGCCAAGGTGGTGGGCGACCATGGCGGGATCGTCGAATATGATCGCCGCCAGGGCCGCACCGTCTTCCGCATCCTCCTGCCCCTCGCGCCCGACGGCCGATGACCACTCCCGCCACTGTCATCGTCGTCGACGACGACGCCGGCATCCGCACGGTCGTTCGCCAGGCGCTGCAGCGCGCCGGCCACATGGTCCGCACCTCCGACAGCGCGGCGGGCATGTGGAAGCTCATCGAGGAAGGCGTGGGCGACGTCCTCGTCACCGACGTCCTGCTGCCGGATGCCAACGGCCTCGACATGATCCCGCTGGTGACGGCGCGCCGGCCGGACCTGCCGGTGATCGTGATGAGCGCGCAGAACACGCTCTCCACGGCCGTCCGCGCAACCGAGCAGGGCGCCTTCGACTATCTGCCCAAACCGTTTGATCTCAATGAACTGACACGAACAGTTCAGAGCGCGATTGAAAGCGGAGCTGCAGCCCAGCAGCCCGGAAACGGCACCGACGAGGGCGACAGCCTCCCAATGATCGGCCGCTCGCCGGCCATGCAGGATGTCTACCGCACGCTCGCCCGCGTGATCCCGACCGACCTCACGGTCATGGTGCTGGGCGAAAGCGGCACCGGCAAGGAGCTCGTCGCCCGGGCCCTGCACGATCTCGGCCCCCGCCGCACCGGCCCGATGGTCGCCATCAACATGGCCGCCATCCCGCGCGAACTCATCGAGACCGAGCTCTTCGGCCACGAACGCGGCGCCTTCACCGGCGCCGCAAGCCGCTCGGTCGGCCGATTCGAGCAGGCCCAGGGCGGAACCCTCTTCCTCGACGAGATCGGCGACATGCCGATGGACGCGCAGACCCGCCTGCTCCGCGTCCTCCAGTCCGGCGAATACACCACCGTCGGCGGCTCCCGCGCAATGAAGGCCGATGTCCGCATCGTCGCCGCCACCCACAAGGACCTCCGTCGCCTCATCGACGCCGGCATGTTCCGCGAGGATCTCTACTACCGCCTCAATGTCGTCCCCATCCGGCTCCCTCCGCTGCGCGCCCGCCGCGCCGACATCCCCGAACTCGCCCGCCACTTCCTCGATCGCGCCGCCGCCGAAGGCCTACCCCGCAAGACCCTCGATGCAAGCGCGGTTGCCTGGCTCATGGAACAGAGCTGGCCCGGCAACGTCCGCGAGCTCGAAAATGCCATGCGCCGCCTCGCAGCCCTCGCGCGCGACGAGCAGGTCACCGCCGCCGTCGCCGAACTCTGGATCGACCGCGTCGACTCCACCCTGCCGGACTCCGCCGACAGCAAGGCCGCACCGGTCGCAATCGGGGCCGCGTCGCTCGAGGCCGTCGTCGCCCAATGGCTCGATCGCCATGTCGCCCAGTCACCGGCCCTGCCCGAAGACGGCCTCTACGACCGCCTCCTCGCCGAATTCGAGCGTCCGCTCCTCGAAACCGCCCTCCTGGTCACGCGCGGCAACCAGCTGAAGGCCGCGAAGATGCTCGGCGTCAACCGCAACACGCTGCGCAAGATGCTCGCCCAGCGCAACGTCGAACCACAGACCGGCCGTCGCTCGACCTGACGGTCGGGCAGGGAATAGTCGCAATCGCGTCACGCTGTGTGCGGATCTGTGTTCCACAAGACACGCTGCTCTGCTACCAGCCGGCAATGCCCACAACGGCCGGAGGACCCTTGAGCCAGCGCGCAGCAGTCCGCCTGCGTCTCGCGCGCCGCCGCTTCGGCCGCTGGGCTGCCAACCCCGATCATTTCCCGGGCCTCGAAATCGGCTTCGCAGCCGTCGCCGTCGTGGTCGGCCTCGCCTCCTACGCCGTGCTGACAGGCCAGCGCGCGCCCGCCGAAGGCTTCTCGCCCCAGTCGGTCACGCTGCTCCTCGTCGCCAACCTCCTGCCCCTCCTCGCGCTGCTCACCCTCATCGCCCGCCGCGTTGCGATCCTCATCGCCAACCGCCGTGCCGGGCGCGCCGGGGCCCAGCTCCACGTCCGCCTCGTCGCGCTCTTCGCAGCACTCGCGGCCGCGCCCACGATCCTTGTCGTCGTCTTCGCCTCGCTCCTCTTCCAGTTCGGCGTCCAGTTCTGGTTCTCCGATCGCGCGAAAACCGTGCTCGACAATGCCGATCGCGTCGCCCAGGCCTATGTCCAGGAAAACAAAAGCCGAATTCTCGACGACATCGTCGCCATGGGCCAGGACGTGTCGAAATACTCGGCCGATTTCGGCATCGGCACGCCGGCCTTCCGCCAGGGGCTCGAGCTTCAGGTCGAATATCGCGGCCTGTCCGAAGCCGCAGTCTTCCGTGCAACCTCCCGCGGTCCGGCAATCGTCGTCGCCGTCTCCCTCGATGCGCCGCCGCTCGCCGAACGCACCGCCCGCCTCGATCTCGGCAGCATCCGTCCGGGCGAGGCCGTCGCCGTCGCCTCCGCGCGCGACCGGGTCGAGGCCGTCGTCCGCCTCACCACGCCCCAGCCCCTCTTCGTCTACACCAGCCGCAAGGTCGAGCCCCGGGTCCTCGAACAGGTTGCGCGCACCCAGACCGCCCTGTCCGACTACCAGGCCCTCACCGAACGCTCGCGGGCGCTGCAATGGCGCTTCAACCTGATCCTCCTCGTCGTCTCCCTGCTCGTCGTCGCAGTCGCCATCTGGTTCGCGATCCTGCTCGCCTCTCGCATCGTAGAGCCCATCGGCGCCCTTTCCGAAGCCGCCGAGCGGGTGGGGGAGGGCGACCTCGACGCCCGGGTCAACCCGCAAGGCGCCGGCGACGAGATCGGCGCGCTCGCCCGCAGCTTCAACCGGATGACGGCCCAGCTCAAGGCCCAGCAACAGGCACTCATCAGCGCGACCACCCAGTCCGAACAGCGCAGCCGCTTCATCGAGGCGGTCCTGTCCGGCGTGTCCGCCGGCGTGCTGTCGATCGATTCCAGCGGGGTCATCCGGCTCGCCAACGCCCGGGCCGAGGCGCTGCTCGATTGCGGGCCCCAGGGGCTCGTCGGGCGCGCCCTTGCCGAGGCCGTGCCCGAATTCGAAACCCTCCTCGACATCGCCCGGTCCGAAGGGATCGCCGCAGCCGAAGTCAGCCGCCAGCGCCCGCATGGGCGCACGGCAACCGACACGCAGACGCTGGCCGTGCGCCTCACCGCCGATGCCGGCCAGGGCCGCAGCAACTACATCCTCACCTTCGACGACATCTCCCAGCAGCTGTCCGACCAGCGCCGCGCCGCCTGGTCCGATGTCGCCCGCCGAATCGCCCACGAGATCAAGAACCCGCTCACGCCGATCGTCCTGTCGGCCGAGCGGCTTAAGCGCCGCTTCGGCGCAGACCTCGTCGAAGGCGACCGCTCCGTCTTCGATGGCCTCACCGACACCATCATCCGCCAGGTCGGCGACCTCAGGCGCATGGTCGACGAATTCTCCGCCTTCGCCCGCATGCCGACCCCGACCTTCCGGACGGAGAACCTCGCCGAGATCGCCCGCCAGGCCATGTTCCTGGCCGAAGTGGCGACCCCGAATGTCCGCTTCCGCCTGCAGCTCGAAGAATCGCTGCCCCCCTTCGTCTGCGATCGCCGCCAGATCGGCCAGGCTTTCACGAACCTTCTCAAGAATGCCGTCGAAGCTATTGCTGGAAAAGGCGAAAATGCCGATGGCGAAATCATCGTCTCGCTCGTCCAGCGCGGGGACCAGCTGGTGGCGGAAATCGCCGACACCGGGTGCGGTGTCCCGCCGGACCTGCGCGACCGCCTGTTCGAGCCCTATGTCACCACCCGGCAGCGCGGCACAGGCCTCGGCCTCGCCATCGTCAAGCGCATCGTCGAGGACCACAACGGCAGGCTTGCGCTCCTCGACCGTCCCGAGGGCGGTGCGATCGTCCGCATGGAATTCGATCTCGTCGCCAACCACAGCCTCCTGCCCGTCCCCGAAACCGAACAGGTACCCTAGATGCCGCTCGACATTCTCGTTGTTGACGATGAAGCCGATATCCGCAGCCTGATCGCGGGCGTCCTGGAGGACGAGGGCTATCGCCCCCGAACGGCAGCCGACAGCGACGCCACACTCGCCGCGCTTGCCGAACGGCGCCCCGCGCTCCTCATCCTCGACATCTGGCTTCAGGGATCCCGCCTCGACGGCCTCGAACTGCTGGATGTGGTCAAGGCCAAGGATCCGGGGCTGCCCGTCCTCATCATTTCGGGTCACGGCAACCTCGACACGGCGGTCGCAGCCATCAAGCGCGGCGCATGGGACTTCATCGAAAAGCCCTTCCAGGCCGATCAGCTGCTCATCGCAGTCGCCCGCGCAACCGAAACCGAGCGCCTGCGCCGCGAGGTCGACGAGCTCCGCAGCCTCGCCGGCCTCGAGAATGAACTCACCGGCGCCAGCCAGATGATCAACGCCGTCCGCGCCACCATCAAGCGCGTCGGCGCCACCGGCAGCCGGGTGCTGATCCAGGGGCCGGCCGGCTCGGGCAAGGAGGTCGCTGCCCGCCTGCTCCACCGCTGGTCCACCCGGGCCGAACGCCCCTTCGTCGTCGTCGCCGCCGCCCGCATGGAGCCCGAGCGCGTGGAGGAAGAGCTGTTCGGGGAAGAGCAGGGCGGCGAACTCATCCGTCCGGGCCTGCTGGAGGTGGCCGACGGCGGAACCCTCTTCATCGACGAAGTGGCCGACATGCCGCTCACCACCCAGGCCAAGATCCTGCGCGTGCTCACCGACCAGAGCTTCCAGCGCGTCGGCGGCACCCGCGCCGTGAAGGTCGACGTCCGGGTGGTGTCCGCCACCGCCCGGGACCTGTCGGTCGAGATCCAGGCCGGCCGCTTCCGCGAGGACCTCTACTACCGGCTGAACGTCGTGCCCGTCCGTCTGCCCCCGCTCGCCGAGCGGCGCGAGGACATCCCGCACCTCGCCGAATATTTCCTCGCCCGGCTCGCCGCCGAGCGCCGCGTGAAGACCCCCACCATCACGCCCGATGCGATCGCGGCGCTGCAGGCCTTCGCCTGGCCCGGCAATGTCCGCCAGCTTCGCAACATCGTCGAACGCACGCTGATCCTGGCGCCTTCCAACACGACCGACCGGATCGACCTCGAACATCTGCCCCCCGAACTCACCGCCGAACCGGCCCGCCTGCTGCCGGACCAGGCAGCCCGCTCGATCATGGGCACGCCCCTGCGCGAAGCCCGCGAAGCCTTCGAGCGCGAGTATCTGAAGGTCCAGATCCGCCGCTTTTCGGGCAACATCTCCCGCACGGCCGCCTTCATCGGGATGGAGCGTTCGGCGCTGCACCGGAAGCTGAAGGCGCTCGGGATCGCCGAAAACGATCGCGACGAAGGGGAGGGCGGCTGACCGGCGCATCGGCCGGCAACCGGAGCGCCCGGGTCCACCCGGTCGACACCGATGCCGGTCAATCTGCACATATTCGGCAATTCCGGTGGTTGTGCAGTGCGGAAAGGCCGCTTACATCGAGGCATGGGGTGGGCAGGTGCCCATCGGCCGACACCGGGCAACGGTGCGGGCGCGGGTGCCACAGCCCGCCAAGACCTGAGAAGGCAAGAGGGATGGCCGAGAAGGCAAAGGCGAACGACAAGGCGAACAACCTGCAGGACGTGTTCCTGAATGCGGTTCGCAAGCAGAAGATTCCCGTGACGATGTTCCTCGTCAACGGCGTGAAGCTCCAGGGCGTGATCACCTGGTTCGACAATTTCTCGGTTCTTCTCCGTCGCGACGGGCATTCGCAGCTGGTCTACAAGCATGCGATCTCGACCGTGATGCCGGCAGCGCCGGTTCAGCTGTTCGACCCGGAAAAGGGCGAAGACGACGATTGAGTGGCCGGAGACTGCAGGAGCAACGGGACTGATGTCAGAGACGAACACGCCGGAAATCGACCGGCGGGGGTTCGACCAGATGTCGGGAACCAGCTTCGGGGCGCCGGCCATGGTCGTGCACCCCGTGCTTCCGGGAAGGCCCAGTGCCGAAAGCCGGTCGCCGGAAGCCAAACTCGATGAAATCGAAGGCCTCGCAGCCGCCATCCGCCTGGATGTTCGCGGCCGGGAGCTTGTTCGCCTGCGCACCATGTCGCCGGCGACCCTGCTCGGCAAGGGCCAGCTCGAACGGCTTGCCGCCGACGTCCAGGCCCATGCAGCCGAGGTCGTCATCGTCGACGCGGCCATCACGCCCATCCAGCAGAAGAATCTGGAAAAGGCGCTGAAGGCCAAGGTCATCGACCGGACCGGCCTCATCCTCGAAATCTTCGGCGAACGCGCCGCCACCGCCGAAGGCCGGCTCCAGGTGGAGCTTGCCCACCTCGAGTATCAGGCCGGGCGCCTGGTGCGCAGCTGGACCCACCTCGAACGCCAGCGCGGCGGCTTCGGCTTCTTGGGGGGCCCCGGCGAACCCCAGATCGAAACCGACCGTCGCCTGCTGCGCGACCGCATCTCGCGCCTCAAGAAGGAGCTCGAGGCGGTGCGCCGCACCCGCACGCTCCACCGGGCCCGGCGCCAGCGCACACCCAATCCCGTGATTGCCCTCGTCGGCTATACAAACGCCGGAAAATCCACGCTTTTCAATCGCCTGACCGGTGCCGAAGTGATGGCGAAGGACCTGCTGTTCGCAACGCTCGACCCGACGATGCGGGCCATCCACCTGCCCGGCGCCCATTCGTCAAGTGGGGGCCCCGCTGGCACAAAGGTGATTCTCTCCGACACCGTCGGCTTCATCTCCGATCTTCCGACCGAACTGGTCGCCGCCTTCCGGGCCACTCTCGAAGAGGTGATCGAGGCGGATCTGCTGGTCCATGTCCGCGATCTCTCCCACCCCGACACCGAGGCGCAGGCCGCCGACGTCGAGGGGATCCTGCGGTCGCTCGGGGTTCTCGAAGGGGAAGGGCGCGTGCCCATCATCGAGGCACTGAACAAGGCCGACAAGCTCGACCCCGAGATCCACGAGGCCGCCGTGGAGCGTGCCGAGCGGGACCCGGACGTCATCCTGGTCTCGGCGCTGACAGGGGAGGGGATCCCCCGGCTGAAAGCCCTTCTGGCCGAGCGGCTGCAGGGCCCTGGAACGCTTCAGACCCTGAAGCTGCATCCGTCCGACGGGCGCCGCCTCGCCTGGCTCCACGCCAATGGAGAGGTCATCAGCCAGGCCGACAAGGGCGGGCAGATCGAAGTCCAGGTCCGGCTCGAACCCGATGCGGAACGGCGCTTCCGCGCCCTCTAGCCGCGCTTGGCCGCCTGCCAGAGAGCTTCCTGCTCATCGAGGGAAAGCTGTTTGAACCCGGGCTCTTTTTCGATCTTTCTGAAACGATGCTCGAACTTCCGGTTCGCGCCCCGCAGCGCGTCCTCGGGATCGACCCCAAGCTTGCGCGCATAGTTCGCAACCGCAAACAGCAGGTCGCCCACCTCCTCGCGCCGCTCGGCATCGGTCGCTGCTTGTGCCACCTCGGCCAGTTCCTCGTGAATCTTGGCAAGCGGCCCTTGCGCGTCAGGCCAGTCGAACCCGGTCCGTGCAGCCCGCGCCGCAAGCTTCTCCGCCCGGGTCAGGGCCGGCAGCGCAAGTGCAACGCCGTCCAGCACGCTCTCCTTCGGCTTCTCCCGCGCCTTGATCACCTCCCAGGTCTCGCGAACCGCGGCTGCGTCCGCAGGGCCCGCCCCGGCGCCGAAGATGTGCGGATGCCGGCGCTCCATCTTGGCGCAGATCCCCTCGATCACCTGCGCCAGGGTGAAGGCCCCGGTCTCGCT
This sequence comes from Sphingomonadales bacterium, assembly GCA_027490095.1. Taxonomy (GTDB): domain Bacteria; phylum Pseudomonadota; class Alphaproteobacteria; order Sphingomonadales; family Sphingomonadaceae; genus Sandaracinobacteroides. The sequence goes on from JAIXYT010000010.1 coordinate 45,729, forward strand.
CGCCATGCGGGCGTGGAACACCACCTGGAGCAGCAGGTCGCCCAGCTCCTCGCACAGCTCGTCCATGTCGCCCCGCGCGATCGCCTCGGCGACTTCATGCGCTTCCTCCAGCGTGTAGGGCGCAATCGTCTCAAAGGTCTGCGCGCGATCCCATTCGCAGCCATCGTCCCCGCGAAGACGGTCCATGATGGCGCGAAGACGGTCGAATGCGACGTTTGCCGCGTCGAAATGCAGGCGATATGTCATGTATGTGATGCTAACGCGGGCGCTCCCGCAGCGCCACTAGCCCACCATTTTCTGCAGCATCTCGCCCATCATCTGGTGCAACATGTTCACCGCCTTCAGCGGCCGCACCATCACCTTGAAATGGACGATCCGGCCATCCGCACCGAACGTGATCATGTCGATCCCGTTGATGCTGATCCCGTTGATCTCGTTGGTGAATTCCAGGATTGCACTGGTCTCGTTCAGCCACTCGCCCACATAGGTGAACCCGGGCCCGCCAAGCACCTTGTCGGCACTCGCCAGATATTTGAACGTGATCTCGCGCCCGCGCTGCGGTGTGTGAACAACCGGGCTCTCGAACACCACGTCCGGATCCAGCATGTCCCACAGCACCTGCTTGTCGTGCGACCGCAGGATATAGTCATGCCACGTCTTCAGCCCGGCGCGGGCAAGAGGAAAGTCTGTCATTTGAACAGATTGGCACAAACGGATGCCGTGCGCGACTGCCAAAGAGGATGGCCTTTGCACCACCGAACCTGCTAAGCGGAACCAAGGCGGCGAGGGCAGGGCACATGGCGGATCTTCTTCTTTACGGCCACCCCGATTCGGGACACGCCTGCAAGGTGGCGCTCGCCCTGTCGCTGGCCGGGTTGGCGCATCGAACCACATGGGTCGACATGTGGGCGCCAGCGGACTCGCGGCCGGCGGAATTCCTGGCCAACAGCCCCTTCGCGGAGGTTCCGCTGCTGCTGATCGACGGCCGGCCCTTCGTGCAATCCGGCGCGATCTTGCTGGAGATTGCACAAAGGTTCCAGTGCCTTGGCGGGGACACGCCGGAAGGCCTGCAGCGGGCGCGGGAGTTGATGGTGTGGGAGGCGAACCGGATCGGCATGTGCCTGCCGCAGCTGAAGGAGGCCCGGCGGGTCAAGGGTGAAGGCTATCCGGCAGGTGCGATCACGTGGCTCACGCACCGCTGGCATGTGGATCGCCAGCGTTTCGGCCAATGGCTTGGCGACGCTGCATTTTTCCACGGCGACCGGCCGGGCGTCGGGGATTGCGCGATCTGGGGCTATGTCCAGTGGTTGCCCGAGGCCGGCGTCGAGCCGACGGATGAAATGCTTGGCTGGATCGCGCGGATGCGGGCGCTGCCGGGGATGAAATCACCAACCGAGATGTTTCCCAACGGGTGAGGGGATAGGTCTGCAGCACCCCCCCTTTCCGTATGGCAATAAATCCGATAATCAATATTATGTTAATTAGTCTCAGTATCCAAGAAGGCGCAGGATCACTCCCAGGCCTGCGATGATCCCGAGCCAGATCAGCAACATCCGGGTCACGCGCTCCCATCCCATCGCGCGCAGGCTTTGCCAGTTCAGCACCAGCAGCAGCACCAGCGACGCGAAAACGGTGATGAATCCGAGGATCATGTTCGGCTCTCCCAAACCCGTCCGTCCCATCCGGGCGTGATGCCGGCAGGCAACTCGGCCATCAGCTCGTCATGATCCATGCTCTGGTCCATGTGCGTCAGCCAGGCCTCTTTGGGCGACGCGCGCGCGACCCAGTCCAGCGTCTGCGCCAGGTGGCTGTGCGTCGGATGCGGATTGCGCCGCAGCGCATCCACCACCCACAGGTCCAGGCCGTCCAGCAGTGGCCAGCTTTCATCGGGAATGCCGCTCAGGTCGGTCGAATAGGCGACCGCCCCGCCCTCGCCGTCAAAACGGAACCCCATCGAATGGACCGGCCCGTGCGCCTGCCGGAACGGCCGGACGCGGATGGGCCCGAACTGCATCTCGTCGTTCAGCAGATGGGCCCTGGCTGTTGCCGGATAGCCCTGTCGCCCGGCAAAGACATAGGAAAAACGCGAACGAATTCCAGCCTTTGTCTGCGCATCCATGTAGCAGTCGATTTCCATGCCGCTGGCGTGGAACAGCGCGCGCAGATCGTCGATCCCATGGCAATGATCGGCATGGTCATGGGTGTAGAGAACCGCGGTGATCCAGCCGATGTCCGCGTCCAGCAGCTGCTCGCGAAGATCCGGCCCTGTGTCGACTAGGAGCCTAACACCTTGGGCTTCCACCAGAACGGATACCCGCCGCCGGCGGTTCCGGGGGTTCGCTGGATTGCAGCGTCCCCAGTCATTCCCGATCCGCGGCACACCAGACGAAGTACCCGAACCGAGCATGATCAGCTTCATGCCTGCATCTTTGCAAAGAGTTTCCGTGTGTTGTTGGATGTTGTTTCGGTCAGTTCTTCAAGGCTCTCGCCGCGGAGTCCGGCAAGGAAAAGGGCCGTGTGCGCAACGAAGGCCGGCTCGCAGACCTTGCCCCGCATGGGCACCGGGGCAAGGAAAGGTGAATCGGTTTCGACGAGCAGGCGATCGGCCGGAAGCGTGCGCGCCACGTCCTGCAGCGCCTTGGCATTCTTGAACGTGACGATGCCCGACAGCGAGATGCATGCGCCGAGCGCGAGGCAGGCGTCGGCAAGTCTTTGCGACCCGGTGAAGCAGTGGATCACCATCGGGAAGGCGCCCTTCCCCACCTCTTCGCCCAGAATCTCGATCGTGTCGTCCTCGGCGTCACGCGTGTGTACGATCAGCGGAAGCCCGGTCTCCCGGCTTGCGGCTATGTGGCTGCGGAAGGATCTGCGCTGTCGTTCGCGGTCGGACTTGTCGTAGAAATAGTCGAGACCCGTCTCGCCGATTCCGATTACGCGGGGGTGACCGGCCGCTTCCACCAGTCTTGCCGTGTCGATGTCGGGATGTTCGTCGGCTTCGTGCGGGTGAATACCCACGGTGGCAAACACGTCGGCATGGCGTTCCGCGCCAGCGATCACCGCGGCCCATTCCCGCTCGCGCGTGGAAATCGAGATCATGGCGCCGATTCCAGCCGCCCGGGCCCGCGCGATCACGCCGGCCTCATCCTCGACGAGGCCGGGATAGTTCAGGTGGCAGTGGGAATCGATCAGCATGGACGGCATTTGGATGGGGCCTGCTCCGAATTCAATCGTTTCTGGCTTGTAACGCCAGCCGCATGCCGCCAATTCGGGGCGCTAGCATGGGGGGCTGATGACGATCACGATCCTGACACTGATAGGCGGGCTGGTGCTGCTTGTGCCTGGCGGCGAGATGCTTGTCCGCGGCAGTGTCCGTGTGGCCGAGAAGATGGGTGTCTCTCCGCTGCTGCTCGGCTTGACGCTGGCGAGCTGACCATCGTGGCTGTCGGCACCTCGCTTCCCGAGTTCGTGACGTCCGTTCTTGCGGCGATCCGCTGCCAGACCGACATCGCCGTCGGCAATGTTCTTGGTTCCCACATCTACAACATCCTGGGCATCGGCGGAGTCTCGGGCCTGATCGCCCCCACGGCGTTTCCGCCCGAGATGCTGCACCTCGGTCTTTTCGCAATGGTCGGCGCCAGTGTCCTCCTCTGCCTGTTTGCGCTGAACGGCCGGGTCAGCCGATGGGAAGGGGGGCTGATGGTGGGTAGCTATGTGGCCTGCGTTACCGTCCTGCTGAGCGGGACCGCCGGCTGACATGGGCGTGCCAGCTTCCCATCTGGTGCTCGCGGCCCTTCTGCTCCTGCCGTTCGTCGCACTCCCGCTCGTCGCCCTGGCGGCCGGTGCGTCGCGCCGGGCCGGTGGCTTCGCGACCGGCTTCACGATGCTTGGCGGGCTCCTGCTGCTGGCGATGATTGCGCGGCCGGTCTTTGCCGGTGAGACGCTGGTCGTCACCCTGCCCTGGCTGTCCCAGTGGGGTCTCGATCTTGCGCTTCGCCTGGACGGGCTGGGGCTTTTGTTCGTTATTCTGATTAACGGAATAGGTCTTCTTATTGTTCTATATGCATATTATTATATGCCTGACGATGACCGGCTCGGGCGGTTCTACCTGACCTTGCTGGCCTTTGCCGGTGGGATGCTGGGCGTCGTGCTGGCCGAGAACATCCTGCTGATGCTGCTGTTCTGGGAGATCACCAGCCTCACCTCCTTCCTGCTGATCGCGTACAAGTATCGCGAGAAGGAGGCGCGGATCGCCGCGCGGATGGCGCTCGCGATCACCGGCGGCGGCGGGCTTGCCCTGCTGGCCGGGTTGATCCTTCTGGGGCAGGTTGCCGGCAGCTACATGCTCACCGACATTCTGGCCCGCGGGGATCTTGTCCGCGAGTCCGCACTGTATCCGGCGACGCTGGTGCTGATCCTGCTGGGCGCCTTCACCAAATCGGCCCAGTTCCCGTTCCAGATGTGGCTGCCCAATGCGATGGCGGCGCCGACCCCGGTGAGCGCCTATCTCCATTCCGCCACCATGGTGAAGGCGGGTGTGTTCCTGCTCGCGCGGCTCTACCCTGCCCTTTCGGGCACCGACCTGTGGTTCGTCCTGGTAACGAGCGCCGGTGCGATCACATTCGTCCTCGGTGCTTACCTTGCCCTGTTGAAACATGACTTCAAGGGTCTGCTGGCCTATTCGACGATCAGTCACCTTGGCCTCATCACGATGCTGCTGGGTCTGTCGACGCCGCTGAGCCCGGTCGCGGCCGTGTTCCACATCATCAACCATGCCGTGTTCAAGGCCTCGCTGTTCATGGCGGCCGGCATCATCGACCATGAATGCGGAACCCGCGACATGCGGCGCATCAACGGGCTGATGCGGTACATGCCGATCACCGCCACGCTCGGCATCGTGGCGGCAGGTGCAATGGCGGGTGTGCCCTTCCTCAACGGCTTCCTGTCGAAGGAGATGTTCTTCGCCGAAACGGTTGCCCACCCTGCCCTCTCGGGCAGTGCCGAATTCCTGCTGCCGGGCATTGCGACGCTCGGGGGCATCCTGTCGGCTGCCTATTCCGCGCGCTTCGTGCACGACGTCTTCTTCAACGGCGAGCCGGCCGATCTGCCGCGCATTCCGCATGAACCGGTGCGCTGGATGCGATTGCCGGTCGAAGTGCTGGTCGCGATCGTGCTGGCCGTCGGCCTGTTGCCGCACCTGGTCGTCGAACCGCTGCTGACGGTCGCGTCGGTCGCCGTGCTGCAGCACCCGCTTCCTCCCTTCGAGCTCGCCGTCTGGCACGGCTTCAACCTGCCGCTGCTGATGAGCCTTGTTGCCCTGGGAGGTGGCATAATCTGGTACATGCGGCGCGAACGGTTGTTCGACCTGCACGAGCGCCTTTCCCTTCAATGGTCGAGCCCGGTTGCTTTCGAGCGTGCCTACGCCGGGGCGACTGCCGGTGCCCGCCGGGCCATGCGCCTGATGGACAGCGGCACATTGCGCCGATCGGTGCTGCTCTATCTGGGCTTCACTGTCCTGCTGGCCGGTTGGGCCTGGGGCGGCAACCCCGCCGCTGTTGCCGGACCGATTGCAACCTCTCTGCCCGATGGAACCGCCCTGTTCGGGGTGGCGGTGCTGCTGGTGGCCCTCGCGGGGGTCCTGGCATTCCACCGTCAGCGGCTGCTCGCAATCATCTACCTGTCGGTGGTGGGCCTCGTCGTGTCGCTGGCATTCATCCGCCTGTCCGCACCGGATCTGGCGCTGACCCAGCTGTCCGTCGAGGTGGCCAGCATCATCCTTCTTCTGCTGGCCTTGCGCTTCCTTCCGCAGGAGGGACCGATCGAGGAGCCGAAATCGCGCCAGCTCCGCGATGCTGCCGTCGCTGGCGGGCTTGGCCTTGGTGTATCGGCCCTTGCCTTGGCGATGCTGACCCGCCCGTTCGAAACCATTTCGGCCTATCACATCGCCAATTCGAAGCCGCTGGGGGGCGGCACCAATGTGGTGAACGTGACACTGGTCGATTATCGGGGCTTCGACACGCTCGGAGAAATTGCCGTCCTTGCCATGGCGGCGCTGGGCATTCAGGCGCTGCTCCACGGCCTTGTCCTCAAGCCCCAGGTCGCCGACGCCCGCACCCTTGCCGATCGCTATCCGATCATGCTGCGAATGCTCATGCGGCCGCTTCTGCCCCTGGCGCTGGCGGTCGCCGTCTACATCTTCCTGCGCGGGCACAATCTGCCCGGGGGCGGGTTCATTGCAGGCCTTGTCGCGGCGATTGCGATTGTCCTGCAATATGTGTCGGCAGGGGCCGCCTTTGCAGCGCCGCGGCTTCGGCTCCCGTTCGTTGGGTTGCTCGCCGGCGGCCTCCTGATCGCCACCGCCACCGGCGCAGGCAGCTGGCTGTTCGGGCAACCCTTCCTCACCAGCAGCTACACCTATGTCACGCTGCCCCTTGTCGGAACCTTCGAGCTGGCGACGGCAATGCTGTTTGATTTCGGGATCTTCCTGGTGGTTCTTGGCACGTTGCTGATGGTCCTGACCGGGCTTGGCCAGCTCGGCAGCCGGGAACAGCCGGGCGCGGGCGAAAGCTGACCATGGAGCTGACTCTCTCGCTGGCAGTCGGCCTGCTGATCGCGTCGGGCGTCTGGCTCGTCCTGCGGCCTCGGACCTTCTCGGTTGTGCTCGGGCTGACGCTTCTGGCCTATGGCGTGAACCTGCTGATCCTTCTGTCGGGGCGGCTCGGCGCCACCAGCCCGCCGATTGCGATGAAGGGTGCTTCCGGACTTGCCGATCCGCTGCCGCAGGCGCTGGTCCTCACGGCGATCGTGATCGGCTTCGGGATGACGGCCTTCCTCGTGACCCTGTCGCTCAGGGCGATGGGCGAGACCGGCAACGACCGCGTGGACCCGGCGGACCAGGGGCGTGCAGGCAAGGATCCGGACGGATGACCCACCTGCCGTTGCTGCCGTTTCTGATCCCCTTCACGGCGGCGGCCGTGCTGCTGCTGATCGGACAGTCCGGGCCGGCGACCCAGCGGATGGTCGCGCTCGCGGCGACTCTGGCCGGGCTCGCCGCTGCGGGGCTGCTGCTCGTGCAGCTCGCCGACGGCCCGGTGCTGGCCTATGCGCTGGGTGACTGGCCTGCCCCCTATGGCATTCTGTTCGTGGTGGACCGCCTGGCGGCGCAGATGGTCGTCCTGCTGTTCCTGCTTGCTGTTCCCGCCCTGTTGATGGCGAATGACGGGACCGACCGGCAGGGGCTTCACTTTCACGCACTGTTCCAGCTCCAGCTGGCCGGTCTGGCAGGGGCATTCCTGACAGGCGATCTCTTCAACCTGTTCGTTTGTTTCGAGATTCTCCTTCTCGCATCCTATTCGCTGTTGGTGCATGGCAACGGGCCCCGGCGCAGCCGGGCCGGGTTGATATACGTCATCCTCAATCTTGTCGGATCCAGCCTGTTCCTGATCGCGCTTGCACTGATCTACGGCACACTCGGCACGCTCAGCATGGCCGACATAGCCCGCCTGCTGCCCCAGCTTCCCTCGGCGGATGCGCCGCTGGTGCGGGCTGCCTTCGCCATCCTCGTCGGGGTGTTCCTGCTGAAGTCGGCGCTGCTGCCGATGGCATTCTGGCTGCCGCATGCCTATTCGGCGGCTGCCATGCCGGTGGCGGCGCTGTTCGCCATCCTCACCAAGGTCGGCATTGTTGCGGTCCTTCGCCTTTCGGTGACGATCTTTGGCGACGCGCCAGCCGTCGCGGGTCTCTTTCAACCCTGGTTGCCGATCCTTGCCCTGGGCACGATCGCCCTCGGCGTCGTCGCGCTGTTCGCCGCCGACCGCTTGCGGGTCGCAGCTGCAAGCCTCGTCCTCATTTCCTCCGGTACCCTGCTGTTTGCCTTGGCCTTTGCGACGACCGATGGAACGGCGGCCCTGCTCTTCTACCTGCCCCACACCACGCTTGCGACCGGTGGCATGATGATGCTGGCGGGGTTGATCGCCGGGCGGCGGGGAGAGCTTGAGGACAGGCTGGTGCGCGGCCCCTGCGTCGGCAACAGGCTCGCGATCGGAGGCGCCTATGCGCTGTTTGCGGTCGCGATCGCCGGGCTTCCGCCCTTGTCCGGCTTCATCGGCAAGCTGATGCTGATGCAGGAAGCGGCGCCTCTGTCCTGGCGGCCCGCGTGGTGGGCCGCGCTGCTGCTGTCCGGCTTTGCCGTCACCCTGGTGCTTGCGCGGGTCGCGGCACTGATCTTCTGGCAGCCGGACGATCCCCTGCCCGACCAGCGAACCGGCGGTGCCGGCCGCGCAGCCGTCCTTCTGCTGGCTCTTGCCAGCCCGGTGATGGTCGTGCTGGCGGCCCCTATCAGTGCCTGGGCGCTGGCGACGGCGACCCAGCTGCACGCGCGCACGCCCTATCTCGATGCCATGCTGGGCGATGCGCCACCCACCCGGCGAGAGGTGCGGCCATGAACCGGCTTTTCCCCCTGCCCTTCACCAGCCTTGCCATGCTGAGTCTGTGGCTGATCCTTGCGTCCACCTATACCATGGGCAGCGTCGTGATGGGCGCGCTGGTGGCCACCTTGGTGCCCATCTGGACGGTCCGTTTCTGGCCGGATCGACCGACACTCCGCAAGCCTCTGAAGGCGTTTGGCTTCTTCTTTCTCGTCTGCCGGGATATCGTTGCTGCCAACCTCGTCGTCGCACGCCAGGTCCTGGGGCCGCTGGACCGGATCCGGCCGGGCTTCGTGGAGGTTCCGCTCGATCTCGAGGATCCGTTCATTGCCACCATCCTGGGCGGCATCGTCACCCTTACCCCGGGCACCGTTTCGATCGACATCGACATGGAAAGGCGCATCCTGCACGTGCACGCGCTGGATGTGCCGGACGGAAACGCGCTGATCGCCGAGATCAAGGCGCGGTACGAGGCGCCCCTCAAGGAGATGTTCGGATGCTGAGCCTGGCCCTGCCGATCGCCCTAGTCATGGTTGGCCTTGCGATCGCCCTCAACCTCTGGCGGCTCGTCATCGGGCCGGACGTGACCGATCGAATCCTGGCGCTCGACACCCTGACCATCAACGCAATCGCCCTCGTTCTGATGCTGGGAATCGCGCTCGAAAGCAGCCTCTATTTCGAAGCTGCGCTGATCCTTGCGATGATGGGCTTCGTCGGCACGGTTGCGCTGTGCAAATATCTCCTCGGCGGGGATATCATCGAGTAGATCATGAGCGACGCACTTGAAATTCTTGCAGCCATTATCCTTCTTGTCGGCGCCGGCTTTGTGCTTGTGGGGTCGATCGGCCTTGTCCGGCTGCCGGACACCTTCGCCCGCCTGCACGGTCCCAGCAAGGCGACCACGCTCGGCCTCGGGGGAATCCTCGTCGCGTCGATGCTCCACCAGGGCGCGCAGGGGGGTGTTTCGCTCAGGGAACTGGCGATTGCGCTGTTCCTGTTCATCACCGCGCCGGTCGTGGGCCATCTCGTTGCCAAGGCGGCCTTGCGCCGGCGCGACCGCACCCCGCGCGACTAGACGTCGGGTTCGTCCGCAGGTTCCACCCAGCGCGGGAACACACCCTGCGGTGCCGGAAGGGGCGTGCCGGGCACCAGCCGTTTCCCGAAGGCTGCGAAGCTTCGGTCCTTGGGCGCGACCGCCAGCTGGTCGAGAAGCCTGGCTGCGCTGCCCGGCATTGCGGGCTGCACCAGCAGCGCAATCTGCCGAACGCATTCGGCCGCATGATAGAGCACGATATCCGCGCGGGCCGGGTCCGTCTTGCGCAGGGCCCAGGGGGCCATTTCGTTGAGATAGCCGTTCACGGCCGATACGCGCGCCCAGATCGCATCCAGCGCAAGGTCGGGGCGCACGTCGGCATGGGCAGCGCGGGCCTCTTCCAGCATGGTCGAGACGCCCGCCAGAAGCGCATGATCGGCATCCGTTGCGGGCCCATCCGGCGGCACCCTGCCCTCGCAGGCCTTTGCGATCATGCTGAGCGTTCGCTGCGCGAGGTTGCCCAGGTCGTTCGCAAGGTCTGCGTTGATGCGCCGTCCGATTGTCTCGTGGCTCCATTCGCCGTCCTGGCCGAACTGGATCGCCCGCAGCAGATAGTAGCGCAGCGGGTCCACTCCGAAGGTGTCTGCCAGTGCGCCGGGCTCCACGATGTTCCCGAGCGACTTTGACATCTTCGCGCCCCGGTTCAGCACGAAGCCGTGGCCGAACACCTTCCGCGGCAACGGCAGCCCTGCCGACATCAGGAAGGCCGGCCAGTAGATCGCATGGAAGCGCACCACATCCTTGCCGATCACGTGCAGGTCGGCGGGCCATTTCGCCTCCCATCCCGCAGCGGGCCAGCCCGACGGCGTCAGATAGTTGGTGAGCGCGTCCATCCAGACATACATCACATGGTCCGGCGAGCCGGGCACCGGCACGCCCCAGTCGAAACTGGTACGACTGATGGAAAGGTCCTTCAATCCTCTCTCAACAAATGCGCGCATCTCGTTGAGGCGATTGGTAGGCTGAACGAATTCCGGCTGCTCGGCATAGAGCCGCAGCAGCGGCTCCTGAAAGCGCGACAGGCGGAAGAACCAGCTTTCCTCGACCGTCCAGACGACTTCCGTTCCCGTGGGTGCCAGCTTCGTGCCGTCGTCGGCGACAACAAGTTCGTCGGCGTCGTAATAGGCCTCGTCGCGGACGGAGTACCAGCCCTCGTAGCGATCGAGGTAGATGTCGCCGGCGGCCTCCATCTTCTGCCACAGTGCCTGGCAAACGGCCTTGTGGTCCTCGTCGGTCGTCCGGATGAAGCGATCCTGGCTGATGTCGAGCCGGTCACACATCGCCTTGAAATGCAAGACCATTTCGTCGACGAACTGCTTCGGCGGAACATCTGCCTTGCGCGCGGCCTGGGCGATCTTCAGCCCATGCTCGTCCGTGCCCGTCAAGAAGAAGGTCTCGCGCCCGTCGGCCCGGGCGAAGCGGGCCAGCCAGTCCGTTGCGATCACCTCATAGGCATGCCCGATATGTGGCCGCCCGTTCGGATAGGAAATGGCGGTGGTGACGAAAAAGCGGCTCATGAGGATCCCTGGATGCGGCCGGCGCGGGCCATGATGTCGGAAAGCGCCATTGCCACCTGCCCCCGATCATAGGCAAGCGGGACAGCGGCCTGTGACAGCGCCTCGGCCTCGGCATAGAGGTCCAGCAGGCGCGAGTCCGGGTTGGCGCGCGCAAGCTGGGCCAGGCGCCGGGGGGCCAGTGCCAGCAGCGCCTGAAAGCGGGGACCGGCCGCCTGGGGCTGCACGCTCCTGACCAGTGCCAGCGCATCCCCGCCGCCGATCACCCGCTCCATCGCCCGCTCGAGGCCGGCGAAGTCGGCGCCTGCGAGGTCCGACACGCTCCCGGGCGCTCCCCTGGCGAGATGCACCAGCTGGGCGATCTCCGGCTCCGGCAGGCCTGGGTGCTCGGCCTCCAGAACCTGCCGCGCTTCGGAATCCGGCAGCGCAAGCAGCCGGAGCGGGCGGCAGCGCGAGCGGATGGTCGGCAACAGGCGCTGCGGCGCATGGCTCACCAGCAGGTAGATGGTCTTTTGTCGTGGTTCCTCAAGTTCCTTCAGGAAAGCATTGGACGTGCTGGCGTTCATGTCGTCTATGCTGTCGACAACAAGGGTCCGCCACTCGGCGATTGCCGGGTAGCTGTGCAGGAACTCCCCGAGGTCTCGGATTTGCTCGACGATGATGGAGCCCGTCGCGCTGCCGCGCCCTTCGGTCGGCGGCGTCAGCACGCGGTGGTCGGGGTGCGATCCTGCGGCGACGAGCGCGGCGGCAGGATCGGTTGCCGGGGTGTCCTCGAGCGTGCGATCGCCCGACAGCAGCTTGAGTGCGGCCCAGTCGGCGAGGCGCCGCTTTCCGATTCCCCGCGGGCCGGTGATCAGCCAGGCATGATGAAGGCGGCCGCCGGACAGTGCTTCCAGGAACAGTTCGCGGGGGCGGTGGTGGCCGATCAGCATGGCGTCTTGCGGGGTGGCACTGCTGCGGCATGGTTGCAAGCGGCAGAATCCCTTTGCGGGCCGGGTGCGCAGCGCGTAGACAGACTAGGTCCCCGGGGGGCCGCTGGCGCGCGGCTGAGAGGGAGGCAGCAGCCTCCGACCCGTTGAACCTGATCCGGTTGAGACCGGCGGAGGGAGGGCGTGGGCGTTTGCCGCCGCCGTCGACCCCGAGCAGTCTTCCCGGACCGGTGTGTACCCGATCGAAGGAGACCGACATGGCCGACATCCCCTCGCACCTCGAAACCCCGGGTGTCACCACCGGGCCGCTTCCTGCCTCGCGGAAGATCCATGTGGCCGGCCAGCTTCACCCCGGGATTCGCGTGCCGCTGCGGGAAATCCGCCTGGAGCCAAGCGCCAAGGAGCCGCCGGTCCGCGTGTATGACACGACCGGGCCCTACACCGATCCGGCTGTCGCGATCGACATCAACGCCGGCCTTCCGCGGAACCGGCAGGCCTGGGTGGAGGCGCGCGGCGACGTGGAAGTCTATGACGGGCGGCAGGTGAAGCCCGAAGACAATGGTCTCGTTCGCGCAGGCCAGCGCGACGTGAAGCCCTTCCCCCACCCCAACATGCGCCCGTTGCGCGCAAAGGGCGGCGCGGCCGTCACCCAGCTCGCCTATGCCCGACGCGGCATCATCACCCCTGAAATGGAATATGTGGCAATCCGCGAAAACCTCGGCCGCGCCGCCGCGCTGGAGAAGGCGCGGGATGGTGAAAGCTTCGGCGCCAGCATCCCGGACCATGTGACTCCCGAGTTCGTGCGCGACGAGATCGCCCGCGGGCGCGCCATCATTCCGTGCAACATCAACCACCCGGAACTCGAGCCGATGATCATCGGCCGCAACTTCCTGGTGAAGATCAACGCCAATATCGGCAATTCGGCCGTCGCTTCCTCGGTGGCGGAGGAAGTCGAGAAGATGGTGTGGGCGATCCGCTGGGGCGCCGACACGGTTATGGACCTGTCGACCGGCAAGAACATCCACGACACGCGCGAATGGATCCTCAGGAATGCGCCCGTGCCGATCGGGACGGTGCCGATCTACCAGGCGCTGGAAAAGGTGGGCGGCATCGCCGAGGACCTGACCTGGGAGATCTACCGCGACACGCTGATCGAGCAGGCCGAGCAGGGGGTTGACTATTTCACCATCCACGCTGGCGTCAGGCTTCCGTATATTCCTATGACTGCCAAGCGCGTTACGGGAATTGTTTCACGCGGTGGATCGATTCTGGCGAAATGGTGCCTGGCCCACCACAAGGAGAATTTCCTCTACACGAATTTCGAGGAAAT
>JAIXYT010000045.1 GCA_027490095.1 Sphingomonadales bacterium
CACAGCGGCATCAGGAACACGCTCAGCAGGATCAGCGTCAGCGAAATCCCGTCGATCCCCAGGTGCCAGGTGAAAATGCCGCCGAACAGGTCCGCCCGCTCGATGAACTGGAAGGCCGCCGTCGACGTGTCGAACCGCGCCCACAGCACAAGCCCCAGCGCGAACAGCAGCAGCGTCGTGCCAAGCCCCACCAACCGGGCGTTGCGCGCCCGCGCCGCCTCGTCGCCGGGAAGGAACAGCACCACCAGCGCCAAGGCCAGCGGCAGGAAGATCATCGTCGACAGCATCGGTCAGCGCACCATGAACCAGGTTGCAAAGGCTGCGACGCCGACCAGCATCACCAGCGCATAGGAGGTGACGAGCCCTGTCTGGAAGCGCCGCGCCAGCACCGAACCCCCGGCGACCACCGCGCTCATCCCGTCCGGCCCGAAGCGGTCGATCGTGCCCTGGTCCCCCGCCTTCCAGAAGAAGCGGCCAAGCGCCAGCGCCGGCTTCACGAACAGCGCATTGTAGATCTCGTCGAAATACCATTTGTTCAGCAGGAAGGCATGCAGATGCTTCCACTGCGCCTTGAACCGGTCCGAAAAGCCCGGGTTCTTGATGTAGACGAGCCAGGCGATCAGCAACCCGGTCGCCATCACGATCGCCGGCGCCCAGTGCACCAATCCAGGCACATGGTGCAGGCTTTCGAAGAAGGCGCCGTCGTGCACGATGACCCCGCGCCAGAAAGCCGTCTCGTCCCCACCGACGAACCAGTCGTTGAAGATGGCGCCAGCAAACAGCGCCCCGAAGCTCAGCACACCCAGCGGAATCAGCATCGAAAGCGGGCTTTCATGCGGATGATAGCCGCCGGTTCCGTCCGAATGGTGCGCGGAATCATGCGCATCTGCATGTGACATGTCATGTTTGTCATGCAGAGCATGCTGGATGTGCTCCGACTGCACCCACCGCGCCTCGCCGAAGAAGGTCCGGAAGATCAGCCGCCACGAATAGAAGCTGGTCAGCAGCGACGCGAAGACGCCTACGAAAAAGGCCACCCGCCCGCTCTCGCTGCCGCTCTCCCAGGCCGCGAACAGCACCGAATCCTTTGAAAAATAACCTGAAGTGTAATTCACCCCTGTGATCGCAATGGTGCCGATCACCATTGCCGCAAAGGTCAGCGGAATGGATTTCCGCAAGGCCCCGTAATAGCGCATGTCCTGCTCATGGTGCATCGCGTGGATCACCGAGCCTGCGCCCAGGAACAGCAGCGCCTTGAAGAAGGCATGCGTGAAAAGGTGAAACATCGCAGCGCCATAGGCGCCGACACCGGCCGCAAAGAACATGAAGCCCAGCTGCGAGCAGGTCGAATAGGCGATCACCCGCTTGATGTCGTTCTGCGTCGTCGCAACCGTCGCCGCAAAGAAGGCCGTCAGCGCACCCACATAGGTGACAACCGTCGAGGCCGTTGGCGATGCATCGAAAAGCGGGCTCATCCGGCACACCAGGAACACGCCCGCCGTCACCATGGTCGCGGCATGGATCAGCGCCGACACCGGCGTCGGCCCTTCCATCGCGTCCGGCAACCATGTGTGCAGCGGCACCTGCGCGGATTTCCCCATCGCCCCCACGAACAGCAGCAGCGCGATGGTGGTGATTGCATCCACCTGCGTCCCAAGGAACGTGAAGGTCGCGCCCTTGGCCGCCGGCACCCCGGCCAGGATGGTGTCGATGTCGACCGTCCCGAACAGCATGAAAAGCGCAAAGATTCCAAGCATGAAGCCGAAATCGCCAACGCGGTTCACCACAAAGGCCTTGATGGCCGCCGCCCAGGCGCTCGGCTTCTTGTACCAGAAGCCGATCAGCAGATAGCTCGCAAGGCCCACGCCCTCCCAGCCGAAGAAGATCTGCACCAGGTTGTCGGCCGTCACCAGCATCAGCATCGCGAAGGTGAACAGGGACAGATAGGCAAAGAACCGTGGGCAGTCCGGATCCTCCTCCATATAGCCCCAGCTGTAGAGGTGGACGAGCGCCGACACCGAGGTGATCACCACCAGCATCACGCCCGTCAGGATGTCCACCTTCAGCGTCCAGTTGACGGCCAGATCCCCGCTGGAAAACCATTCCGCCACCACCACATCGGTCGCCGGCGCGCCACCGATCAGGCCGATGAAAACCACCCAGCTCAGCGCGCAGGAAATGAACAGCGCACCCGTCGTCACCGACTTGGCCGCAAAGTTCCCGATGGCCCGGTTGCCGATGCCGGCCACCAGGAATGCCAGAAGCGGCAGGAAGACGATTGCCTGGATCATGTGCCTCAGCCGCGCATCTGGCGGACATCATCGACAGCGATGGTCCCGCGGTTCCGGAAATAGATGACAAGGATGGCAAGACCGATCGCAGCCTCGCCGGCCGCCACCGTCAGCACGAACATCGCGAAGATCTGCCCAACCATGTCGCCCAGGAACACCGAGAAGGCGACCAGGTTGATGTTCACTGCCAGCAGGATCAGCTCCACCGACATCAGGATCACGATGATGTTCTTGCGGTTGATGAAGATCCCCAGCACGCCCAGCGTGAACAGGATCGCACCCACCACCAGATAATGGCCGATGCCGATCATTGGCCCAGCCTCCCCGAACCAACGCCCACATCGGTATCCACGCCCGCGCCAACGGTCGGCCGCGTGATCGTCACGGCGTTCGCCGGCGTGCGCGCATTCTGCTTGCCCACATCCTGCCGCTTCACGCCCGGCCGGTGCCGCAGCGTCAGCACGATCGCGCCCACCATCGCGGTCAGCAGGATCATGCCCGCCAGCTGGAAGATGAACACATAGTCCGTGTAGAGGATAGTGCCGATCGCCTGGGTGTTCGAAAGGTCACCGCCCGGCGCCGGGGCCGCACGGGCCTGCACGGCAAGGTCCCCGAAGGCCCAGGCCCCGCCCACCAGCACCAGCTCGATCGCCAGGATCAGCCCCAGCATCAGCCCGAACGGCAGATAGGCGGCGAACCCTGCCCGCATCTTCGCGAAATCGATGTCCAGCATCATCACGACGAACAGGAACAGCACCGCGACCGCGCCCACATAGACGATCACCAGGATCATCGCGATGAACTCGGCGCCGATCGCAAGAAACAGCCCGGCCGCGTTGAAGAAGGCAAGGATCAGCCACAGCACCGAGTGCACGGGGTTCCGCGCCAGGATCACCATCAGGCCCGAGGCGCAGACGACGGTCGCGAACAGATAGAAGACGGCAGCCTGGATCACGGCTCAGAGCAGCCTTTGCGGAAAAAGGATCATCGAAAAAATGCGCCTGCCCGTTACCGATATGGCGCATCGGCGGCAAGGTTGGCGGCAATCGCCCGCTCCCACCGCTCGCCGTTCGCCAGCAGCTTGTCCTTGTTGTACATCAGCTCCTCGCGGGTCTCGGTCGCGAACTCCAGGTTCGGCCCTTCCACGATGGCGTCCACCGGGCAGGCCTCCTGGCACAGCCCGCAATAGATGCACTTGGTCATGTCGATGTCGTAGCGCGTCGTCCGCCGCGACCCGTCCGCGCGCGGCTCGGCCTCGATGGTGATGGCAAGCGCCGGGCACACCGCCTCGCACAGCTTGCACGCGATGCAGCGCTCCTCGCCGTTGGGATAGCGCCGCAGCGCATGCTCCCCCCGGAACCGCGGGCTCAGCGGCCCGCGCTCGTAGGGATAGTTGATCGTCCGCTTGGGGCGGAACATGTAGCTGAAGGTCAGCGCATGCCCCCGGATGAACTCCAGCAGCAGCATCGACTTGGCGGCCTGCATCAGGCTCATGCGGCGCTCTCCACAACAGGCGGTGGCGAGGCCACCTCGGCAGAATAATGGCCCGTGAACACCAGCCAGCCGCTCACCAGCACGACCCAGAACAGCGACAGCGGCAGGAAAACCTTCCAGCCCAGCCGCATCAGCTGGTCATAGCGGTAGCGCGGCACCGTCGCCTTCACCCAGGCAAAGATGAAGAACATGAAGACGACCTTCAGGAACAGCCACACGAGGCCGGGAACCATGTACAGCGGCGCCCAGTTCAGCGGCGGCAGATAGCCCCCCAGGAACAGGATGGAGGCCAGCGCGCACATCAGCAGGATGTTCATATATTCGCCCAGGAAGAACAGGGCGAAGGTCATGCTGGAATATTCCACCTGATAGCCCGCCACCAGCTCGGCCTCGGCCTCGGGCAGGTCGAACGGCGGCCGGTTGGTTTCGGCCAGAGCCGAGATCAGGAACACGATCGCCATCGGAAACAGCAGCGGGTTGAACAGGTTGCCGTTCAGCAGCCCGAAGATGTTTCCGCGCTGGCTCTCCACGATGTCGGTCAGGTTGAAGCTGGAGGCATAGAGAACGACGCAGATGATCACGAAGCCGATCGAGACCTCATAGCTCACCATCTGCGCCGCCGAGCGAAGCCCGCCCAGGAACGGGTATTTCGAGTTGGAGGCCCAGCCCGACATGATGATGCCATAGACGCCCAGCGACGACACCGCGAACAGGAACAACAGGCCCACGTTGATGTCGGCAAGCACCCAGCCGGCATCGAACGGGATCACCGCCCAGGCCACCAGCGCCAGCACGAATGTGATCATGGGCGCCAGAAAGAAGACGCCCTTGTTCGCGCCGGTCGGCACGATGGTTTCCTTCAGGAACAGCTTCAGCCCGTCGGCGAACGGCTGCAGGATGCCGATCGGCCCCACCACGTTCGGCCCGCGCCGCAGCATCATCGCCGCCCAAACCTTGCGGTCCATCCAGGTCGACAGCGCCATCACCAGCATCACCGGCAGCGCGATCAGCAGGATCAGGATCAGGTGGGCGACGAACCAGCCCAGCCCCTCGCCCAGGATGCTCTGGAAGAATTCGGTCATTCGGCCGCCTCCAGAAGCGCCGGGCGCCGGCCTTCCAGGATCTCGGCCACGCAGGCCCGCATCGTCGGGCTCGCACGCAGGATCGGGTTCGAGCTGTAGAAGTCGGTCGGCCGCGGCACGCTCGCGCCTTCGGGCTTCCCGGCCTTGATGCTGGCCTTCTCCCAGGCGGCCGGCACCAGCCCCTCGGCCCCCAGCTCGGGCCATTCGGCCGCAATCCGGGCGCGCAGCTGCTCCAGCGTGTCATAGGGCAGCCGGATTCCCAGCACATCGGCAAGCGCGCGGTAGATGGTCCAGTCCTCGCGCGCGTCGCCCGGCGGGAACACCGCGCGCAAGGCCCGCTGCACCCGGCCTTCCATGTTCACCCAGGTGCCGGGCTTTTCCGCCCAGGCCGCCGCCGGCAGGATGATGTCGGCAACCGCGGCCCCCCGGTCGCCGTGGCTGCCCACATAGATCTTGGTCGCCCCGCCGAACGGGGCAAGCGCCACCTCGTCGACGCCCAACAGGACCATCAGCTTCGGCCGGCTGGCGGCAAACGCCTCGAGCCCCTCGCCTGCCCAGCCCGTCGTCATCGCGCCGACGCGCGAGGCGCGGTCATGCAGGATGTTGAATCCGTTCCAGCCGTCCTTCACCAGGTGCGGCGTCAGCTTGTGCACCGCCGCCAGCACTTGCGGGCTTGCATTGCGGCTCCCCACCAGCACGGCAGGCCGCTGTGCCGCCGTCAGCCGCTCCATCAGCTCGCCCGGCAGCTTCGCCAGCAGCGCCAGATCGTCACCCAGTTCGGTCAGCGGATAGCTCGGGTCGCTGCCCGCCCCGATCCGGAAGACGACCGCACCCCCGCGCCGCACCGCCTTGCGGATCCGGCTGTTCACCAGCGGCGCATCCAGCCGAGGGTCACACCCCACCAGCAGGATCACGTCCGCCTGTTCCAGGCCCGCGATCGTCGTGTTGAACCGCCAGTGCGCAGGCGGCCCCTCATAGGCAGCCCCGTCCGTCCGGCACTCCAGCCGCGTCACGCCCAGCCCCGTCAGCAGGTCCTTCGCCGCCACCAGGTCTTCGACCGCGCACAGGTCGCCGGCAACCGCCACGATGTCCTTGGGGTCCACACCTTTCAGCGCCGCCTGCACCGCGGCAAAGGCCTGGGCCCACGTCGCAGGCTTCAGCTCGCCGCCCGAACGCACCCAGGGCCGGTCCAGCCGCCGCTCTTTCAAGCCGTCGGCGCAGAAGCGGCCCGTGTCCGTCACCCACTCCTCGTTGACGTCGTCGTTCAGGCGCGGCGTGATGCGGATCACCTCGGCGGTGCGCGAATGGATGGTCGTGCTCGCGCCGACTGCGTCCATCACGTCGATGCTGTCGTTGCGCGTCAGCTCCCAGGGCCGATAATGGAAGGCCGTCGGCTTCGAGGTCAGCGCGCCCACCGGGCACAGGTCGATCACGTTCGCCGACAGCTCGGACGAGACCGCCTGCTCCAGATAGCTGGTGATCTGCATATTCTCGCCGCGGTACAGCGCGCCGATCTCCTCGACACCCGCCACCTCTTCGGAAAAGCGCACACAGCGCGTGCAGTGGATGCAGCGCGTCATCACCGTCTTGATCAGCGGCCCCATGTGCTTTTCGGTCACGGCCCGCTTGTTCTCGTCGAACCGGCTGTAGCCCTTGCCATAGGCCATGGCCTGGTCCTGCAGGTCGCACTCGCCGCCCTGGTCGCAGATCGGGCAATCGAGCGGGTGGTTGATGAGCAAAAACTCCATCACCCCCTCGCGCGCCTTCTTCACCTTGGCGCTCTCGGTCACGATCACCTGGCCCTCGGCCGCCGGAAGCGCGCACGACGCCTGCGGCTTCGGCGGCCCCGGAGACACCTCCACCAGGCACATCCGGCAATTGCCCGCAATCGACAGCCGCTCATGATAGCAGAAGCGCGGGATCTCCTTCCCAGCTGCTTCGCAGGCCTGCATCACCGTGGCGCCAGCCGGCACCTCCACTTCGATCCCATCTACAGTGAGTTTCGGCATCTAGCGTCCAGTTCCGCAACGAAGACTACGCATGCGCTCGATGTCCATGATCTCAGCCCAGCCGAACGCGCGCTCGCTCGGACCATTGTTCTGAAGGTCAATCAAGCGCGACCAAGCCTCATCCAGCGTGGGCAGCTGCCCCGGCTCGACATACCAGAAGACAAGATGCGTTTGCTCGGACACCTCGAACCAGTTTTCCTTCTTTCGGTAAAACTTCGCGTGAATGGTGTTGAACACGAAATTCTCGAGCGACTTTGCATCTTCCCAGACGGACAGATTTACCGCGATGTCGTCACCGACGCGGAAATTGGTCGCGTTGTTGGTCTCATCCTTCAGCCGCCAGACGAAGCCCGGGCTTCGTTCTGCCAGGCGGTTCACCAGATCCAGATTCTGCATGAACCCGGCCATCCGCGCGTCCGTGGTCGGGTATCGGAATTTCCCGACATTCAGTTCGGCCAGATGCATCACTCCGCCGCCTCCGCAAGGCCCGGAACTGCCACAAACCCGCGGCGCTTCGCGATCCGCTTCTCGATCTCGGGCCGGAAATGGCGGATCAGGCCCTGGATCGGCCAGGCCGCCGCATCCCCCAGCGCGCAGATGGTGTGGCCCTCCACCTGGGTGGTCACCTCCAGCAGCAGGTCCACTTCGTGCGGCTCGGCATCGCCCGTCACCAGCCGTTCCATCACGCGCCACATCCAGCCCGTGCCCTCGCGGCAGGGCGTACACTGGCCGCAGCTTTCGTGCTTGTAGAAATAGCTGATGCGGGCAATCGCGCGGACGATGTCGGTGGACTTGTCCATCACGATCACGGCCGCCGTGCCCAGGCCCGACTTCAGCTCCTTCAGCCCGACGAAGTCCATCGGCGCATCGATGATCTGTTCCGCCGGCACCAGCGGCACCGACGATCCGCCCGGGATCACCGCCAGCAGATTGTCCCAGCCGCCGCGGATGCCGCCGCACTGGGTGTCGATCAGCTCGCGGAAGGGGATGCTCATCGCCTCTTCCACGACGCAAGGGGCGTTCACATGGCCCGCAATCTGGAACAGCTTGGTGCCGGTGTTGTTCGGCCGACCGATGCCGGCAAACCAGTCCGCGCCCCGGCGCAAAATGGTCGGCACGACGGCGATCGATTCCACATTGTTCACCGTCGTCGGGCAACCATAGAGGCCGACTCCAGCCGGGAACGGCGGCTTCAGCCGCGGCTGGCCCTTCTTGCCCTCCAGGCTCTCGATCATCGCGGTCTCTTCACCGCAGATATAGGCCCCGCCCCCACGGTGCACGAACACGTCGAAGTCGTATCCCGACCCGCAGGCATTCTTGCCGATGAAGCCCTTGGCATAGGCCTCCTCGACGGCCGCAAACAGCACCTCCGCTTCGCGGATATACTCGCCGCGTATGTAGATATAGGCCGCCCGCGCCCGCATCGCATAGCCGGCGATCAGCGCGCCCTCGATCAGCTTGTGCGGATCGTGGCGGATGATCTCGCGGTCCTTGCACGACCCCGGCTCGCTCTCGTCCGCATTCACCACCAGGAAGCTCGGCCGCCCGTCCTTCGACTCCTTCGGCATGAAGCTCCACTTCATGCCCGTCGGGAAGCCCGCGCCGCCGCGCCCGCGAAGGCCTGAATCCTTCACCTTCTGGATGATCGCATCCTGGCCCTGCGCCATCAGCGCCTTCGTGTCGGCCCAGTCGCCGCGCTTCATCGCATGCGCGATCCCCCACGGCTGGAAGCCGTAGAGGTTGGTGAAGATGCGGTCCTTGTCCGCCAGGGTCATTCGCCGGACCCTTCCCCATTGCCGCGGAACACGCCGCCCAGCAGCCGAAACCTGTTCTGTTTCGAAAGCGCCACCGGTCAGTCCTTCTTGATCTTGTCGGCAGCGCGCTTCATCGCGGCCATGTTGATGCCCATTACCGCGAGCCCGACCGCGATCAGCGGCAGAGCAACCGCCACCTTGCCCTGGTACAGCAGGACCCCGCAGGCGATCGCCAACACGACCAGCAGTCCGCCCAGCGCAGGCTTCACCGCGTTCATGCGACGTCCTTCAAGGTCGTCGGCCCGCCCTCGGGGCAGCTCGCCGTGCGGCCGATCTGCGACCCTGCCTTCGGCGTCTTGCCCGCAATCAGCGCGTCCAGGATGGCCGTCATGCTCTCGTAGGTCAGGTCCTCGTAATTGTCGTCGTTGATCTGCACCATCGGCGCATTCGCGCAGGCCCCCAGGCACTCGACTTCGGTCAGGGTGAACAGGCCGCCGTTCGTCACGTCGCCCTTCTTCAACCCCTTGTCGGCGCAGGCCCGCAGCACATCGTCGGAACCCCGCAGCATGCAGGGTGTGGTGCCGCACACCTGCACATGGAAGCGGCCGACCGGCGCCAGATTGTACATGGTGTAGAAGCTGGCGACCTCCAGCGCGCGGATCTTGGGCATCCCGATCTGGGCGGCGACAAACTCGATCACCGGCAGCGGCAACCAGGCAACGCCCGTCTGCGCAGACATCTGATATTGCGCCAACCACAACAGAGGCATGATCGCAGAGGCCTCGCGCCCCTTCGGATAGCGCCCGATGATCCGCTCGGCCTCTTGGCGGTTGGCCTCCGTCCAGCGGAAGTCCGCAAATTCCGTCACGGTCCCGCTCACCGGTCCACCTCCCCGAACACGATGTCGAGGCTGCCGAGCACGGCAGGCGCATCCGCCAGCATGTGGCCCTTGCACAGGAAATCCATCGCCTGAAGATGGCTCATTCCCGTTGCACGCACATGGCAGCGGTAGGGCTTGTTGGTGCCGTCGGCCACCAGATAGATGCCGAACTCACCCTTGGGGCTCTCGGTCGCCACATACACCTCGCCCGGCGGCACCTTGAAGCCTTCCGTGTACAGCTTGAAGTGGTGGATCAGCGCCTCCATCGAGCGCTTCATCTCGCCCCGGCTCGGCGGCGCCACCTTGCGGTCCAGCGTCGCAATCGGCTCACCCTCGCAATGAGCCAACCGGTTCAGGCACTGCTCCACCAGCTTCAAGGATTGGCGCATTTCCTCCAGCCGCACCATCCACCGGTCATAGCAGTCGCCGTTGCGCCCGATCGGAACCTCGAACTCCAGCTCGCCATAGATTTCATAGGGTTGGCTCTTGCGCAGGTCCCACGCAATCCCGCTTCCGCGCAGGCACGGCCCGGTGAAGCCCCAGGCAATCGCCTCCTTCGCGGTGATCACCCCGATGTCGACATTGCGCTGCTTGAAGATGCGGTTGTCGCCGGCCAGCGCCTGCACCTCGTCCAGCAACTTGGGGAACTTCGCCGCCCAGGCCCGGATGTCGTCCGCAAGCCCCGCCGGCATGTCCTGGTGAACACCCCCGGGGCGGAAATAGGCCGCATGCATCCGCGCGCCCGAGACGCGCTCGGAAAAGCGGTAGATCTCCTCGCGCTCGGCGAACAGCCACAGGATGGGCGTCAGCCCGCCCACGTCCATCACATGCGCGCCCACATTCATGATGTGGTTGGAAATGCGCATCAATTCCGCCCACAGCGTGCGGATGATCTGCGCCCGCCGCGGCACCTCCACCCCCAGCAGCTTCTCGATGGCCAGCACGTAAGAGTGCTCCATCGACATCGGGCTGCAGTAATCCAGCCGGTCCATGTAGGGCAGCGCCTGCAGGTAGGTCTTGTACTCGCACAGCTTTTCCGTGCCCCGGTGGAGCAAGCCAATGTGCGGGTCGCAGCGCTCGATCAGCTCGCCGTCCAGCTCCATCACCAGCCGCAGCACGCCGTGCGCCGCCGGGTGCTGGGGCCCGAAATTGATCATGTAGTTCTGGATCTTGGTGTCGGCCGACACCATGGTCGGGTCGACGATCCGGCCTTCAACCACCTGGGTCATGCCGCGCCTCCCTCGCCGTCGGCCTTTTCATCGCCGGGAAGCTTCCAGTTCCCCTCCCAGGGGCTCAGGAAGTCGAAGCGGCGGAAATCCTGCGCCAGCTTCACCGGCTCATAGACCACCCGGCCGGCGTCTTCCGAGTAGCGCAGCTCCACATGCCCCGTCAGCGGAAAGTCCTTGCGGAAGGGATGCCCCTCGAAGCCATAGTCGGTGAGGATGCGCCTGAGATCGGGGTTGCCCTCGAACAGCACGCCGTAACAGTCCCACACCTCGCGCTCCAGCCAGCCGGCATTGGGATAGAGCGGCGTGACGGAAGGAACGGGTGTTTCCTCGTCGGTCGTCAGCTTCACCCGGATGCGCCGGTTGTGGCGCATCGACAGCAGGTGATAGTTCACCTCGAACCGTTCGGTGCGCTCCGGCCAGTCAACGCCCGCAATGTCCAGCAGCTGGTCGAACGCAAGGTCGGGCGTGTCGCGCAGGATCTGCAGCACCACCGCCGCACTGTCGCGCTGCACCAGCAGAGTCAGCTCGCCCACGGCCTCGGCCGCATCGATCACATGCTCGCCCAGCACGCCAAGCGCGCGCTCGGCAACACCCTTGTTGCCGCCGGTGACTGGCAATTGGCTCGTCATGGGCCCGCGTCCTACCGCTCGAACGTGCCCTGGCGGCGGATCTTCCGCTGCAGGGCCAGCACGCCATAGAGCAGCGCCTCGGCGGTCGGCGGGCAGCCGGGCACATAGATGTCGACCGGCACGATCCGGTCGCAGCCGCGCACCACCGAATAGCTGTAGTGGTAATAGCCGCCACCGTTGGCGCAGCTGCCCATGCTGATCACGTAGCGCGGCTCGGGCATCTGGTCGTACACCCGGCGCAGCGCAGGCGCCATCTTGTTGCACAGCGTGCCCGCCACGATCATCACGTCCGATTGCCGCGGGGATGCGCGCGGCGCGGCGCCGAAGCGCTCCATGTCGTAATCCGGCATGGAGGCATGCATCATCTCGACCGCGCAGCAGGCAAGCCCGAAGGTCATCCACCAGAGCGAGCCGGTGCGCGCCCAGGTGGTGAGATCCTCGAGGCTGGCGACAAGGAAGCCCTTGTTCGACAGTTCGGACCCGACGTCGGCAAAGAAGGCATCCTGCCCGGCCGGATCCTTTGCAAGCGGGCGCCCGTCGGGCGTGACAAGAAGGTTCGTGCTCATTCCCAGTCCAGAGCCCCCTTCTTCCACTCATAGATGAAGCCGACCGTCAGCACGCCCAGAAACACCATCATCGAGGCCCAGGCGAACACCAGGTCGGGCCCCATGTGCTTCAGGCTGACAGCCCAGGGGAACAGGAAGGCGACCTCAAGGTCGAAGATGATGAACAGGATGGAGACGAGGTAGAAGCGTACGTCGAACTGCCCACGCGCCGAGGAAAAGGCCGGGAAGCCGCTTTCATATTCGGTCAGCTTGTCGGCATAGGGCTTGTTCGTCCCCACCACGTTCGACACCAGGATCGGCAGCCCCACGAACACCAGCGCGAACGCGATCGCGACCCCGAAGAACAGCAGGATGGGGAGATACTCCCGGCCGATCGCGGCAAGGTCTGGGGCACTCGAAATCATGGGGGGCTTCTAGGGAAGGTGACGAGTCGCGGCAAGCCTCGCACGCGTCGCATGACCCAAGGAGGGGCCATGCCGCGAATGCATGGCAGCCCCCAGCACCCCTCAGCGCAAGGCGCCTGCAATCACCCTGTGCAGGCGCGAATGGATCTGGTCGTTGGCGGCGATCAGCTCCCGCCGCTCCACCATCTTCTCGCCGCCGCGGAAGTCGCTCACGAACCCGCCGGCTGCCTTCACCAGCAGCATGCCCGCGCTCACGTCCCAGTGGCTCAGCCCCTGCTCCCAGAAACCGTCGAACCGGCCGGCCGCCACCCACGCAAGGTCCAGGCTCGCAGCCCCGAACCGCCGCACGCCGGCCACTTCGGGGATCACCTTGTTCAGGATGGTCTCGAACTGCGGCTGGTCGCCATGGCCGCGATAGGGAATGCCGGTCGCCAGCAGCGCCTCCGACATGTCGCCCCGGCCCGACACGCGAAGCCGCGCATTGTGCAGCCAGGCGCCGCGCCCGCGCTCGGCCCAGAAGCTCTCGTCGGTCAGCGGCTGGTAGACCATGCCGGCCACCGCCACGCCCAGATGCTCCACGCCGATGGAAATCGCGAAGTGCGGGATCCCGTGCAGGAAGTTCGACGTGCCATCCAGCGGGTCGATCACGAAGCGGGGGGAGTTCTCCTCCTCGCCGGGGATCTCGCCGCCCTCCTCCAGCAGGAAGCCCCAGCCCGGGCGCGCCCGGCGAAGCTCCTCCACCAGCGTCGCCTCGGCGGCCTTGTCGGCCTGGCTCACGAAGTCGGCCGGCCCCTTGCGGGAGACCTGAAGTTGGCTGACCTCGCCGAAATCGCGGCGCAGCCTGGGCGCCGCCTTCCGGCAGGCGCGCTCCATGACGGTGATGATGGCAGACTGGCTCACTTAATCCGCGCGCCGCACATAGGCTTGCTCGTACACGTCGACCACGATCCGCGTGCCCGAACCGATGTGCGGCGGCACCATCACGCGAACGCCATTCTCTAGCACGGCCGGCTTGTACGACGAGCTTGCCGTCTGCCCCTTCACCACGGCGTCGGCTTCCACGATCAGGGCTTCCACCTGCTCGGGCAGCTGCACCGACAGCGGGCGCTCCTCGTACAGTTCCATGGTCACGTCCATCCCGTCGGTCAGGAAGGCGGCTGCGTCGCCCAGCAGGTCCTTCGGCAGGGTCACCTGATCATAGGTGTCCTTGTCCATGAACACGAGATTGTCGTCCTCGGCATAGAGATACTGGAAGTCCTTGGTGTCCAGCCGCACCCGCTCCACCACTTCGGCCGAGCGGAAGCGAACGTTGGTCTTGCGCCCGTCGATCAGGTTCTTCATCTCGACCTGCATATAGGCGCCACCCTTGCCCGGCTGGGTGTGCTGAGTCTTCACCGCGCGCCAGATACCGCCTTCATACTCGATGATGTTGCCGGGACGAATGTCCACGCCGCTGATCTTCATGGGTCACCTTGATTGATGGAAAGAGCAAAAGAGTGCGCGCGCCTTAGCCGGTCGGGGCCCGCTTCTCAAGCGTCTCCGCCCACCCGTCAGTTCGCCGGGAAGCCCCGCTTCTTCAGCAGCGCACCCACATCCGGGTCCCGCCCGCGGAACTTGCGATAGGCCTCCGCCCGGTCGGTCTCGTTGCCGGTCGACAGCAGGATGCTGCGGAACCGGTCCGCCACTTGCCTGTCCCACACGCTCCCGGCCTCCTTGAAGGCGGCCCAGGTGTCGGCGTCCATCGTTTCCGACCAGAGGTAGGAATAATAGCCCGCCGAATAGCCGTCGCCCGAGAAGAGGTGGGCGAACTGCGGCAGCCGGTGCCGCATCACGATCTCCCTCGGCATCCCGATCGCGGCCAGGGTCTCCCGCTCGAAGGCATCCGGGTCGACAACGCCATCTGCTGTCGTGTGCAGCTTCATGTCGACGATCGCCGACGAAAGATAGCTGACGGTCGCATAGCCCTGGTTGAAGGTCTGCGCCTTCTCGATCTTCTCGACGAGGGCGGTCGGCATCGGCTTGCCGGTCTCGTAATGCCTGGCGAACCGGTCGAGCACCTCGCGCGTCAGCAGCCAGTTCTCGTTCACCTGGCTCGGATACTCGATGAAGTCGCGCGGGGTGAAGGCAAGGCCCGGATAGGTCACGTCCTGCAGCAGGAAGTGGATGGCGTGGCCGAACTCGTGGAACAGCGTGTTCGCGTCGTCATAGCTGATGAGGACGGGTTCGCCCGGGCCGGGCTTGGCGAAATTGTTGTTGTTCGAATTCAGCACCGTCTGCCGCGTCGGGAAGCCGCGCTGCAGCCGGTAGGTGGTGTGCCAGGCGCCCGAACGCTTGCCGGTGCGGGCGAAATCGTCGCGGTAGAAGACGCCGACATGTCTGCCCTCGCGCGTCACCTCAAACACGCGCACGTCCGGGTGGAACACGGGAATGCTGCCGGTGATCTCGGTGAACTTCAGGCCATAGAGCTGCTCGGCGGCCCAGTAGCTCGCCTGGATCATGTTGTTCAGCTCGAAATAGGGCTTGGTCTCGGCCTCCGACAGGTCGTAGCGCGCCTTCCGGACCTTCTCGGCGTAATAGAGATAGTCCCAGGGTTCGATCGGATGGCCGGCGATAACGCCCATGTCGGCCACTTCCTCCTTCACCCGCGCCACTGCCGGGCCCCACACCCGCAGCATCAGCGCCTCGGCCTTCGCCGGGTCCACGGCCATCGTGTCGGCCATGCGCAGATTGGCGTGGGTCGGATAGCCAAGCAGCTTCGCGCGCTCGGCTCTCAGCTTCACGATCCGGGCGATGGTGGCGTTGGTGTCGTTGGCGTCGCCATTGTCGCCGCGGTTCACGAAGGCGCGCCAAACGCGCTCCCTCAGCGCCCTGTCGTCGGCAAACGTCAGCACCGGGTCGACGGCAGAGCGCGTGTTGACGATCGCATAGCCCGTCAGCTTGCGCTCGGCGGCGGCCGCTTTGGCGGCCGACTTCACGCCGTCCGGCACGCCCTGCATCTCGGCCGCGGTGGCCGGCAGCGCGGTCTCCTCGTCCTTCAGCAGCTTCTGGTTGAACCCGGTGAAAAGGGTCGCAAGCTCCTGGTTGATGGCCGCCAGCTTCGGCTTGTCGGCAGCCGACAGCTTCGCGCCGCTGCGGACAAAGCCCTCCCAGGTCCGCTCCAGCAGCCGCAGCTGGGTCGGCGTCAGCTTCGCCGACGCGCGCGACTGGTACACCGCGTCGATCCGCGCGAACAGTTTCGGGTCCAGGTTGATCTCGTCATCCAGCGCCGCGAACTTCGGGCTCCATTCCCGGTCGAGCGCCTGGTAGGCGGGGCTGTTCATGTTGGCCGTCATCAGGCCGAACATGGCGGACACGCGGTCCAGCTCTTCCCCGCTCGCCTGCAGCGCCCCGATCACATTGTCGAAGGTGGCGGGCGCCGGATTCCCGGCAATCGCGCGGATCTCCGCCCGCTGCCTGTCGAAGGCCAGCTCCAGCGCCGGCGGGAACATCTGGGGCTCGATCCGGTCGAAGGGCGGCACCCCGCCGTGCGGCCCCGTCCAGGGCTGCAGCAGGAAGGGCATCCCGGCGGCAGCGGCCGGCTGGGCGGTCTGGGTCTGGGCCATGGCAGGGGTCATGATGGAAAGAGCGGTGGCGAGAAAGAGGACAGACTTCAAGGGAGCACCTTTGCAACAGTCGAAGCGCGACTGCTAGCCGGATGCAGGCCCCTGCACCATGTCCGTTTCGACGAACCGTGCCGGGCCGCGATCAGCGCGCAGCAGGCACGGCCGCCAGGATCTCCTTCACCGCCGCCTTCAGCGCCACCTGGCCCGGCGCAGAGCCCGCGTAGCGCCCAAGCCGCGTGATGACGAGATCGTGCGACGGAATGATCAGCACATGCTGCCCGCCGGCCCCCAGCATCATGTACGCATCCTTCGGCATCGGGAAGCCGCCGTCCCCGTTCACCCAGAAGAAGCCGCCATAGATGGGCCGGCCGTCCTTTGCCCAGGCAGGCGGCACCGTCCGCACGAAGTCCACGAAGCCCGGCGTCAGCAGCTGCTTGCCGCCCCACTGCCCGCCCTGTGCATACAGCATCCCCAGCCGCGACCAGTCCCGGGCCGACATCTGCTCATAGCCCTGGGTCAGGAAATTGCCGTTCGCGTCCGTCTGCAGCGTCGCGGTGCGGATCCCCAGGGGATCGAACAGCGCGCGCTGGGGAAAGCTCAGATAGTCCCCACCGGCCTTCTCCACCGCCAGCCGCACCATGTAGCTCCCCAGCACGGGGTCGGTGTTGCGATAGCGGCCGATCGTGCCGGCAGGCCACTGCGGCTGCCGGCTCGCGGCATAGGCGAAGGCATTGTCGCCGGTGTAGTAATACCAGTGGTCGGGATAGCGCCCGTCGTCGACATAGTCCGGGTCCTGCTCGGCCCGGATCCTGAGGCCGCTCGCCATGTTCAGGATATCGCGGATGCGGATCGCACCCCTGGGGTCGCCCGCCCCCTGCCATTCGGGGATCGGGGCCTTCTGGTCCAGCGTATACACGCCGTCGGCCATCAGCCGCCCCACCAGCGTCGCGATCACGCTTTTCCCCATCGACCAGCCCTCGAGCGGCGTGTCGGCGGTCGCGCCAAGATCATAACGCTCGGCGATGATCCGCCCCTTGTGCACCACCACGAAGGCCTGGGTCAGCCCGGCCGGCGCAAAGGCCGCCTCCACAGCCTTCGCAAGCCGCGCGGAATCCACGCCGGCAGGCGCCTTCGCGACCGCATTGCGGTCACCCATCGGCCAGTCCATCGTTCCGGCCGGCGGAAGCTTCGGGGTCACCGTCTTCGGCGTGAAGGCCAGCTGCCCCGTCTCCAGCGGCAGGGTCACGCAGCCCTGGCTTCCCACATGCCGGGCCACCCGCGTCGGCCCGCCCTTCAGCGTCACCCGCACCTCGCGCTTGGCCCGGTCGACCACCGGCGGCTCCGCCAGCGCCCGCGCCTCGATCGGGGCCAGCGCATTTCGGTCCCCCATGGTCGTGCGCGCGAAATCGGGGTCGAAGCCGCTCGTGAACAGCTGGCTGCAGTGCAGGTTCGCATAGCCGGCCGTCTGGTGCACCAGCTTGTCGCCGGGCGCCCCCGTCCAGCTCCCCGGCAGCTCGGCAGCCCGCGCGCGCGCAAGCATCGCGTTCCTGTCGACGGTCTGGGCCGAAGCTGCAGTCGCAGCGCCGATCGCAAGCGCCATCGCAAGGCTGGCGAACGAAGTTGTCATGATCCCCCTCTTTCCGGTGCCGAGGCAAGCAGAACGGGCGGGCCCGGTCAATCGGCCAGCGCGGCGCTCAGGCCCCGGCGGACATCGCCTGCGCGAAACGGGCGACAGCGGCTGCCGCCCCGTCGGGGTCGTTCCAGACAGCGGAACTGACCGCCAGGAAGTCCGCCCCCGCCGCCACCAGCGGGCCGCAGTTGCCCGGCGTGATCCCGCCGATGGCGACGCAGGGAATCGGGCTCAGCGCGGTCCACCAGCCCAGGATGTCTGGCGTCGCATGATGCTCCACCATCTTCGTGCCGGTCGGGAAGAAGGCACCGAAGGCGACATAGTTGGCGCCCGCCTCGCCCGCCTCCATCGCCAGGTGCCGACTGCCGTGGCAGGTCACGCCCACCTGCGCGTCCGCCCCCAGCAGCGCCCGCGCATCGGCAACCGCGCCGTCCGTCTGGCCCAGGTGCACGCCGTCGGCTTCCGCCAGCTTTGCAAGGTCTGCCCGGTCGTTCAGCAGGAAGGCCACGTCGGCCGACCGGCAGATCGGCAGCAGGCGCTCCGCTGCGGCCAGGATCGCCGTGTCGGAATGGCCCTTCATCCGCAGCTGGTACGCCGCGATCGGCGCCCCGGCCGACAGCGCCGACAGCAGCGCGTCGGCATGGGCGCCGAGATCGAAATCCGGCGGCGAGATCAGGTAGATCTGGCAGGGTGGGCGCTTCTCCGCCATGAACAGGGTGGCGAAGTCGGGGTCGGGCGTGAGGCCTTGGGGTTCCATGCCGAAACCCCTAGCGCAGGGGCCTGCCCGCCGTCACGCCTTCCGCGCAACCAGCGTGCAATAGTCCCCCACGCGCCAGCTGTGCCCCGGCCGGACGGACTGCAGCGCAAGTCCCGAAGCCTCGAGGGCAGCACGAATATCCCGCTCCTCCCAGGCCTTCAGCCCATGCACATGCCCAGGCCAGGCCCTCACCGACTCCGCGGTCTGATACCCCAGCACCAGCCGCCCCCCCGGCCGCAGCACCCGCGCCAGCTCGGCGGTCACCGGCTCCAGCGCAGGCCAGAAATACAGCGCATTCACGCTCGCGGCCTTGTCGATCGCGCCGTCGGGCAGCGGAATGGCCTCGCCCCGCCCCATCAGGAACGCGCCCGCATCCCCGATCCGCCGCCGCGCTTGGGCAAGCACCACGTCCGAAGGGTCCACCCCCGTCACCCGAACGCCGGCCCGCGCCAGCGCCCGCGAAAGCGCCCCGCCGCCGACGCCCAGGTCCAGGATGCGCTCGCCTGCCCTCGGCTCCAGCGCCCGAAACGCCACGTTCATCATCGGCGCACCGATCCAGTCCAGCAGCGGCGCCACAAGAAAACGCCCGGCCGCTCCCTGCGGCCGGGCGAACTGGGTTGCGAGGAAGCGGCGGAACATCCCGCCGGCCCCCTTATTCCTTGTTCTGGTAGATGCGGACGATCCGGTCCAGCAGCGCCAGCGCCTCGGGCCGCGAACGCTGGAAGCTGTTGCGCCCGATGATCGAGCCGTTGCCGCCGCCGTCGCGGATCGCGCGCGCATCCTCGAACACCGCGTCGGCTCCCTTGGTCGCCCCGCCGGAGAACACCACCAGCCGCCGCCCGTTGAAGCAGCTCTTCACCACATGCTCGACGCGCTTCGCCTGGGTCGACCAGTCGCCGCCCTCATAGGCCTTCTTCGCGTCCTTCTGCTCGATATGGTCGGTCGGCAGCTTCACCTTGATGATGTGCGCCCCCAGCAGCGCGGCCATGTGCGCGGCATAGGCGCCCACATCCAGCGCCAGCTCGCCCTCCTTCGACAGCTTGCCGCCGCGCGGATAGCTCCAGATCACGGTCGCAAGGCCGACCGATTTCGCCTCGGCCGACATTTCCTTGATCTCTTCCATCATGTCGAAGCAGTCGTCGGCGCCCGGATAGATGGTGAAGCCGATGGCCGAACATCCCAGCCGCAGGGCATCGTCCACCCCGCCGGTCAGCGCCTGGTTCACGCCCGTCGCCCAGCTGTTGGAGCTGTTCACCTTCAGGATGGTCGGGATCTGCCCGGCAAAGGTGCCCGCACCCGCCTCGATCATCCCCAGCGGCGCGGCATAGGCGTTAAGCCCGGCATCGATCGCCAGCTGAAAATGGTAATGCGGGTCATAGGCCGGCTCGTTCACGGCAAAGCTGCGCGCCGGGCCATGCTCGAAGCCCTGGTCGACGGGCAGGATCACCATCTTGCCCGTGCCACCCAGGCGGCCCGCCATCAGCATGCGGGCGAGGTTCGCCTTGGTGCCGGGATTGTCGCTCTCGTAATTGTCGAGAATGCGTCTGACGGTCTTGGTGATCTTCATCTGCCCGCTCCTGTTTCTCTAATTCTTGAGCGCCTCGACACCGGGAAGCGGCTTGCCTTCCATCCACTCCAGGAAGGCCCCTCCCGCCGTCGAGACGAAGGTGAACCTTTCGGCGACGCCGGCATGGTTCAGGGCTGCAACCGTGTCGCCCCCGCCTGCCACGCTGACCAGCGTACCACCGTCCGTCAGCGCCGCCGCCGTTTCCGCCAGCGCCACCGTCGCCCGGTCGAAGGGCGCCAGCTCGAACGCGCCCAGCGGCCCGTTCCACACGCAGGTCGCGCAGGTCTTCAGCACGTCGCCCAGCGCTTCCACCGCATGCGGCCCCAGATCAAGGATCATCTCGTCCGCGGCAACATCGTTCACATTGGCGACGCGATCCTGCGCATGCGCCTTGAACTCCTTCGCC
Organism: Sphingomonadales bacterium; assembly: GCA_027490095.1. Lineage (GTDB taxonomy): Bacteria > Pseudomonadota > Alphaproteobacteria > Sphingomonadales > Sphingomonadaceae > Sandaracinobacteroides. Next base: position 20,301 of record JAIXYT010000045.1, read on the forward strand.
ACCACCACGTCCCACGGCAGGTGCACGGTGCACCCCGAGGCTTCCGCCCGCGCCAGGATGCCCCGCGCTGTCTCGGCCAGATCATGCTCGCACAGGCTCTTGCCCACCGCGATGCCCTTTGCCGCCAGGAAGGTGTTCGCCATCCCGCCGCCGATGATCAAATGATCCACCTTGCCCACAAGGTTGGTCAGCACATCCAGTTTCGAGGAAACCTTGGCGCCCCCTACGACAGCCGCCACCGGGCGCTGCGGGCTCCCCAGCGCCGCCTCCAGCGCCTTCAGCTCCGCCTCCATCGACCGCCCCGCATAGGCCGGCAGCACATGGGCCAGCCCCTCGGTCGAGGCATGCGCCCGGTGCGCCGCCGAAAAGGCATCGTTCACATAGAAATCGCCCAGCTTCGCCATCTCGGCCACGAAGCCCGGATCATTGGCCTCCTCGCCGGGATGGAAACGCGTGTTCTCCAGCACCGTCACGGTCCCGTTGCCGAGCCTGCGGGTCATCGCCGCCATGTCATCGCCGATGCAGTCCTGCAGAAACCCCACGGGCCGCCCCAGCACCTCCGAAAGCGCGTGCACCACCTGCTTCAGCGAATATTCGGCACTGGCCTGCCCCTTGGGGCGGCCGAAATGCGCCAGCAGCAGCACCTTGGCCCCGCGGTCGGCGAGGCTTGCAATGGTCGGCACCGCCGCCTCCAGCCGCGTCGCATCCGTCACCGCCGCGCCGTCCATCGGCACATTCAGGTCCACCCGCACCAGGGCCCGCTGGCCCGAGAGGTCTTCGCCCAGATCGTCGAGCGTGCGGAATCCCATCAGAGGAATTTGCCCATCTGCACAGCCGTGTCGGCCATCCGGTTCGAGAAGCCCCACTCATTGTCGTACCAGCTGACGACACGCACCAGCTTGCCGTCGATCACGGCCGTCTCCAGGCTGTCCACCGTCGAGGACGCCGGCACATGGTTGAGGTCGATCGAGACCAGCGGCTCGTCGGTGTAATCCAGGATGCCCTTCAGCGCGCCGTCCGAAGCCGCCTTCAGCGCGGCATTCACCTCGTCCTTCGAGGTGTCGCGCCCAGGCACGAAGGTGAGGTCGACAAGGCTGACATTGGGCGTCGGCACGCGCACGGCAGACCCATCCAGCTTGCCCTTCAGTTCGGGAAGCACCTCGCCCACCGCACGCGCCGCGCCCGTGGTGGTGGGGATCATCGACATGCCGGCAGCCCGCGCGCGCCGCATGTCGCCGTGTATCTGGTCCAGGATCTTCTGGTCGTTGGTGTAGGCGTGGATGGTCGTCATCAGCCCCCGCTCGATCCCCACCAGCTGGTTCATCACCATGGCCACCGGCGCCAGGCAGTTGGTCGTGCACGACGCGTTGGAAACCACCTTGTGGTCGGCCGTCAGCTTCTGGTGGTTCACCCCATAAACGACCGTCAGGTCGACACCCTTGCCCGGTGCCGAGATCAGCACCCGCTTCGCGCCCGCTTCCAGGTGCGCCCTGGCCTTGTCGGCATCCGTGAAGAATCCCGTGCACTCCAGCGCGATGTCGACCCCCAGCTCCTTGTGCGGCAGCTTCGAGGGATCCCGTTCGGCGGTCACGCGGATGCGCCTGCCGTCGACGATCATGTCCTGGCCGTCGGCCTCGACAGTGCCGGGATAGCGCCCGTGCACGCTGTCCCGCTTGAACAGCATGGCGTTCGATTTCGTGTCGGCGAGATCGTTGATTGCAACCACTTCGATGTCCGAACGGCCCTGTTCCAGGATGGCCCTCAGAACCAGGCGCCCGATGCGCCCGAAGCCGTTGATTGCAACCTTCATGTCCCGCTCCTTGCTCTCGGGCTGTTTCAGACAGCCGCGTTCAGTTTCTGCTGCACCCGCGAGGAAATGGCCGCCGCGGTCAAGCCGAAATGTTGGTAAAGGTCGCCCGCCGGCGCCGACGCCCCGAAGCTGTCGATGCCGATCATCAGCCCGTCGCTCCCCACGATCCGCTCCCAGCCGAAGGTGCTGCCCGCCTCCACCGAAACCTTCAGCACATCGGTCGGAAACAGGCTGCAGTCGCCCCGCTCGCGATAGAGCTCCCAGCAGGGCATGGACACCACGTCGGCCCCGATCCCGTCGGCCTCCAGCAGCTTCGCCGCGTCCACCGCAATCGACACTTCCGACCCCGTCGCCACAAGCACCACCCGGCGCGGCGCCGTCGCCGCGATCAGCCGGTAGGCGCCTGCCGCAGACCGGTTCGCATCCGTGTCGCAGCGCAGCAGCGGCAGGTTCTGCCGGGAAAGCGCCAGCACCGAGGGGCGGCTGCGGTCGGCCAGCGCCAGCTCCCAGCACTCCGCCGTCTCGATGGCGTCGGCTGGGCGGTACACAGCCACATTCGGCATCGCCCGCAGGCTCGCCAGATGCTCGATCGGCTGGTGCGTCGGCCCGTCCTCGCCCAGGCCGATCGAATCATGCGTCATCACATAGATGGCACCGACCTGCTGCAGCGCCGACAGGCGGATCGCCGCCCGCGCATAATCGGCGAACACCAGGAAGGTGCCGCCATAGGGAATGATCCCCCCATGCAGCGCCATCCCGTTCATCGCGGCCGCCATACCGAACTCGCGGATGCCATAGTGGATGTGCCGGCCGCCGTAATCGGCGGCCGAAAGAACACCCTGCCCCTTGGTCAGCGTCAGGTTGGAACCCGTGAGGTCGGCCGAACCGCCGACCAGCTCGGGCAGCTGCCCGTTCAGAACCTGCAGCGCCATTTCCGAGGACTTGCGCGTCGCAAGCGGCTTCGGATCGGCCACCAGCGACGCCTTGAACGCCGACAGGTCCACAGCAGGCGCATCGCCCGACATGCGGCGCATGAACGCGGCGCCCGTCGGATCAGCCGCAAGCCGCGCGGCCCACGCCGCATGCGCACCCGCACCCCGCGCGCCCACAGCCGCCCAGGCAGCCCGGATGTCCGCTGGCACTTCGAACGGCGCATGGGCCCAGCCCAGCTTCGCCCGCGCACCCTCCACCTCGGCAGCACCCAGCGGGCTGCCGTGCGTCTTCTCGCTGCCCGCCTTGGTCGGCGCGCCATAGCCGATCACCGTCTTGCACTGCACCAGCGTCGGCAGGTCGGACGCCGCCGCTTCGTCCAGCGCCGCGCGGATCGAAGCCGGGTCATGCCCGTCGCACGCCACCACATGCCAGCCGGCCGAGCGAAACCGCGCCGGCACATCCTCGCTCGACGACACTGAAATCGGCCCGTCGATCGAAATGCCGTTGTCGTCCCACAAGAGCTTCAGCCGCCCCAGCTTCAGATGCCCCGCAAGCCCGATCGCCTCGTGGGAAATGCCCTCCATCAGGCAGCCGTCGCCGGCGATCACCCAGGTCCGGTGATCGACCAGCGCGTCCCCGAATTCGGCATTCAGGTGCCGCTCGGCAATCGCCATCCCCACCGCCATCGCCAGCCCCTGGCCCAGCGGGCCGGTGGTGCATTCCACGCCTGCCAGCTCGAAATTCTCCGGGTGGCCCGCACACGGGCTCCCCAGCTGGCGGAACCGCCTGATGTCCTCCAGCGTCGGCCGGGCATAGCCCGTCAGGTGGAGAAGCGCGTAGATCAGCATCGACCCATGGCCGGCCGACAGCACGAAGCGGTCCCGGTCGGGCCAGCGCGGGTCGGCCGCATCGAAGGTCAGATACTCGCCCCACAGGATGGTGGCGACATCCGCCATGCCCATCGGCATCCCGGGGTGGCCGCTGTTTGCTGCCTCCACCGCGTCCATCGCAAGCGCCCGCACGGCATTCGCCATCGGCGCCAGAAGATGATCGGCAAGCTTGTTCGAAGCCATCGGGCGGGGCACCCTCGTGTCCTGAGGAGGTTGAGAAACAGGCAGTCAAACTGCCCGAATCGCACGCCCTTCGCCGTCTCGACGGGCCCGGTTGCGCGGCGCCCTCCTCGCAAAGCCGCCGCTGGAAATCAACGCCGCAGGGAACAACTCGTTACAAAGCAAACATTGACGCAAATATAAACAGTGCCTTATCTGCAGGCGTCAAGATGTTGGAGGAACGACTCTTGACCGGTCGGAGCGAATCCATGAAGCGTGAGCACACGGGGGTGTCAGAAATGAGTGATGTGCTCGCGCGGATCGAGTCCGCGCTCCGAAGATCCGAAGCCGCAGCAGAGCGTCTGGGTCAGCGGCACCGGGGGCTGCGCAACGCCGCCCGCGACACGCTGGCCGGCATCGACCGGCTGCTGCAGGCAAGCCCACGGACAGACGGAGCAGGGTCGGATGGCTGAAGTCACGCTTTCGGTCGGCGGGCGGGCCTACAAGCTCGCCTGTCGCGACGGAGAAGAGGATGATCTGCGCGCAGCGGGCGGCCTGCTGGAATCGCGCGTCGCGTCGCTGATGGAGGCGCACGGCGCCGTCGCGGAACCGCGGCTGCTGCTGATGGCCGCCCTGCTGGTGTCCGGCGAGCTTCTCGAGCGCAAGTCGAACGAGGCACGGCTGACGCCCTTTGCAGCGCAACCCGCATCCGGCGAAGGCCCCGACCGTGCTGCCCCCGACCATGCAGGACCCGACCGCGCTGCCTACGAAGCGCTCGCCGCCCGGGCCGAGGCGCTTGCCCGCCGGCTCGAAGAGGCTGCTGCCGCCTCCTGACACGCACCGTTGCGGGGGTTGAGCCGACACCCGCCTCTGCCTACATTGGAGGCGGCGGGTACTGCACGATGCGCGCAATCGAGCATCCCTGAGGCGATAAACACATCCAAGGGGGTTGTCCCTGCCGGGCTCCTGGGCCCGATCATACGGCTCCCACCTGACGTTCTGGCGTCAGAGGATCTTCATGCAAACGGTCACGCGGTCCCGCCACCCCGCGCCCAGCCCACGGAGCCGCTCCACTGGCCCTGCCACCCGACAGCATCGACGACGGCGTCGACGACAGCACCCACGCTGCCCGCACAGCGCTCAGGCGCACCGCGCGCGCCGCGCGCAGCGCCTTCGTGGGCGCGCTCGCCGGGCCGGTCCGGCGCGCCCTGGAAGCAGCGCTGGCGGCAAACATCCTGCCCGCCCTCGGACCGCCCGGCATCCTCGGCAGCTATGCCGCCGTCGGCGACGAAGCCGACCCGGCCGCGCTGGAAGAGGCCGCGCGCGCCGCAGGCTGGCGCACCGCCTTCCCGCGCGCCACGGCCGGGGCCCCGCTTGCATTCCATGCCGCCACTTTCGCCGAGCTCGCCCCGGGGTTCCGCGGCATTCCGGAGCCGCCGGAAACGCATCCCGCAGTCCGCCCGTCCGTGCTGCTGGTGCCGCTCGTCGCCGTGGACCGCGGCGGCAATCGCCTCGGCCAGGGGGGCGGCCATTACGATCGGACCCTGTCCGCGTTGCGGGCAACGGGCCCCCTTTTCGCGATCGGGATCGCCTGGGACATGCAGATCCTCGCCGATCTACCCGCGCGCCCCTGGGATCAGCCGCTCGACGCCATTGCGACACCGACGGCCTTCCACCGCGTGCCGCACACGGCTACAGGGCGGGCATGACACCGTCCCTCAGGCGGCCCTTCGGCATCCTTGCCATCCTCGTGGGCATCCTCGCCTATGCCCTGTTCGCGGTCTGGCTGTTCGAGCCGGTCGCAACGCTCCACCCGCTGATTCAGCTGCCCATCTGGGCGGTGCTCGGCGTCGCATGGGTCTTCCCGCTGAAGCCCGTGATGATCTGGATCGAAACCGGCAAGTGGCGGCCATGATCGCACCCCGGATCCCCCCCGAAGCCTGCGCCAGCATGGCCGACGTCCGCGCAGGGGTGGACGGGCTCGACCGCGAGCTGGTCGCCCTGCTTGCCGAACGCTTCCGCTTCATGGACGCAGCCGCCCGCATCAAGCCCGCCCGCGACCAGGTCCGCGACGAGGCGCGCAAACGCCAGGTCATCGCCAACGCGCAAGGCCATGCCCGGCGCCTTGGCCTCGACCCTGCGGTCGTCGCACATCTGTGGGAACTGCTGGTCGAAGCCTCGATCGCCCACGAATTCGAGCAGTGGGACCGGCTGAGGCCCGCCGCGGAATAGCAGCCGGGCGCGGCCGGCAGCAAAGCTGCCGAGTCCGCTGAAAGGTTCAAGAAAGAACAAAGAAAAAGCGCGGCAGAGCCGCGCTGTCGGACCTGTCGACTGCAGGACACCTGCAATCGCAGGCCGGCCAGGCCTGCGGCGAGTCTGCAATCAGTGCTTCGCACTGATTGCAGCCGCCTCTGGCCAAAATGGCGCGAGCGACGGGGCTCGAACCCGCGACCTCCGGCGTGACAGGCCGGCACTCTAACCGACTGAGCTACGCCCGCGCACTTTGGAGGCGCGGCTTTATGCGCGCCCCCCAACCCTGTCAAGCGCCTCTCAGCCCGCTTTCCCCATCCAGCCCAGAAGTTCCGCCGCCAGCTCTTCCCCCGCATCCTCCTGGCAGAAGTGCCCGGCCTCCGCGATCAGCCGGTGCGGCTGCCCCTTCGCCCCCGGAATCCGGGCCTGCAGCACCTTCTCGGCCCCCAGCGTCACGAAATCCTTGTCGCCGAACAGCGTCAGGAACGGCTTCTCGAAGCGCTCCAGCACGTTCCACGCAGCGCGATTCTCGGCCGCCGACGGCATGTCCGGGTCGGTCACCACCAGCATCGGGAAGCGCCGCGCGCCCGCCTTGAAGCTGTCGTCCGGGAAGGGCGCATTATAGGCCGCCTGCTCCGCGGCCCCGATCCCGCGCGCCGTGCCCATGTTCACGATCAGGCCCGAATCGAAGTCCGGCACGGTCTGGCTGAAATTGCGCCAGGCCTCGAACGCCTCCGAAGCCTTGCCCTCCCCCGTCGGCAGGAAGGTGTTCGCTGCGCACACGCGCACGAACCGCTCCGGCATCGCCGCCACCAGCCGCAGCCCGATCAGCCCGCCCCAGTCCTGGCAGAACAAGGTCACGCCTTCTGTCTGGCCGCGAATTCCAGACGCGGCGCCCAGCGCATTCGCAAGGAACCACTCCGACATCCACCCCACATGCCGCTCATAGGTGTAATCCTCCTGCGCGGTCGGCTTGTCGGAGCGCCCGAATCCCACCAGGTCCGGCGCCACGCAGCGATAGCCGGCCGCCACCAGCAGCGGGATCATCTTGCGATAGAGGTACGACCAGCTCGGCTCGCCGTGCATCAGCAGCACCACGGGCCCGTCGGCCGGCCCGGCGTCCACATGGGCAATCCGCAAGGGCCCCAGCGGCCCGCCGTCCACATCGATGGTCCGCACCGGAAAATCGAAACCGGCAAGTCCCTCGAACCGCGAATCAGGGGTGCGCAACACGGCCATCGCTCGTCTCCTTCGCCGCCAAGTCTGCCGTCAAACAATCGGCACTTGCAAGGCCGACTTTTTCGAAAAACCAGCGGTTGCCCGCCCCGCCCCCGCGTGGCACCAAGGCGCCGATGACCGACTTTGACCAACAGCAGCTAGCCGCCCAGGCCTGGTTCCGCAGCCTTCGTGACAGGATCACCGCCGAATTCGAGGCGATCGAGACGGAAGGCGCCAACCTCCCCGCACTCCCCAACGCGCCCGCAGACCCGGGGCGTTTCGTCTTCACCCCCTGGGAACGCACCGACCACAGCGGCGCGCCCGGCGGCGGCGGCACCATGGGCGTCATGAAGGGCCGCATCTTCGAGAAAGTCGGCGTCAACATCTCCACCGTCCACGGCGAGTTCAACCCCGAGTTCGCGAAATCCATTCCCGGGGCGGACAAGGACCCGCGCTTCTTCGCCACCGGCATCAGCCTGGTTGCCCACATGGCCAACCCGAACGTGCCGGCCGTCCACATGAACACCCGCTTCCTCGTCACGACGAAGCGCTGGTTCGGCGGCGGCGCAGACCTCAACCCCGCCCTCCCGCGCGACGACGACACCGCCTTCTTCAAGGGCGCGTTCGAACAGGCCTGCAACCGCCACCACCCCGATTACTGGGCGAAGCACTCGGCCTGGTGCGACGAATATTTCCACATCCCGCACCGCAAGCGGAACCGCGGCGTCGGCGGCATCTTCTACGATTGGCTCCATGTCGAGGACCAGGCCCAGTTCGACGCCAACTTCGCCTACACGAAGGACGTCGGCGAAACCTTCCTCGCAACCTTCCCGGCGATCGTCCGCAAGCGCATGGGCCAGCCCTGGAGCGCCGACGAACGCCTCGCCCTGCTGCGCTACCGGGGCCTCTACGCCGAGTACAATCTCGTCTACGACCGCGGCACCACCTTCGGTCTGAAAACCGGCGGCAACACCGACGCCATCCTCATGAGCCTCCCTCCCGAAGCCCGCTGGGACTGACGACCTACAGGCCGAGCCTCACGGACAGCCGCACCTGTCGCGGCTCGACGGGGTGGATGTGGCGGTCCTCCACGCCGCCCGCCGGCTCGCCGGGAAGCCGCGACGCATAGAAATAGCTGATGTCGGGATCGCGCGCGTCCAGCAGGTTCAGCACGTCCAGCCCCAGCCGGAACCGGCCGCTCGTCCAGTAACCGCCAAGGTTCACCAGCGTCGTCGAATCGGATCGCACGCTGCCGTCCTCGATCAGCGGCGCCGGCCCGAAATGCCGAACCCGCGCGGTCGCCACCAGCCCCGGCGTGGCCTGCCAGCTGGCACCCACCGACAGCACATTGCCCACCGACCCGGGAATCCGGTCGTCCGCCACCCCCTCGAACCGCGCGTCGGTCAGCGCCAGGGCGGCGTCCAGCGTCAGCGTGTCGGTCGGCCGCCAGAACAGGCTGAACTCGCCCCCGAAGCGCCGGGTCGCGTCGTTGGGCTCGGTGGTGCCCGCATCGCCCACGAACACCAGCTCGCTTTCCAGGTGCAGCCAGAAGCCGACAGCGGTCAGCGTGATCCGCTCGGCCTCGTAGCGCGCGCCCAGCTCGGCACCGCGCGCGCGGGCGAACAGGGGCACCGTCTCGGCCGGGTCGCCTGTCGCCGGGTCGATGCTGATGGCGGCACCCCGCACATCGTTGGAATGATAGCCTTCGCCGTAGTTGGCATAGAGCTCGAGCGTCGGCGCCACCTTCCAGGCAAGAGCCGCCTTCGGGGTCACGATCGCAGCCGAGCCCGAACCCGAATTGGCAGCAAGGTCCGACCGCACGTCATAGCCGATCGCATCCGCCCGCAGCCCCAGCAACAGCCGCAGCGTATCGGCCGGCCGGAACTCGGCCTCGGCAAAGGCCCCGCCGCCCCACTGGTCCACGCTGTCCTCGCGAACGGCCGCGCGCGGCACGCCGCCGGTCGCGCGATAAAGCCCCACCTTGCCGATCAGGTCGCCGCGCAGGTCGCCCCCCAGCCGAAGCGTGGTGCGCGCGTTCAGCGGCAGCCGGTGGTCGATGCTGCCGCCCACCACCCAGCGCCGATCGCGCTGGATGAACTGGTCGCCGTTCACCGGGTCCTCCAGCAGATAGGTAAAGTTCGATGTCAGGCTGAAGTTCGACCGGATCGCAAAGGCCGACCAGCGTGTCCGTTCGCCCGTGCCTTCCAGGTTCAGCGCGATCCGGGTGGAGCTGCCGCCGAGGTCCGGGTCGATGAAGCCGAACCGCCCGATCGTCCCGTCGGCAATCGCCCGCTCGGGCACCTGGTCGGTCGCGTTCCAGCGCGCGGTATAGGCCGACAGGCCGATCCGCACCGCGGGGGCCGACCATTTGACCAGGCTCTTGAATGCCTGCAGATCCTCGTCGAGGTCCCAGGGGCCGTCCGATAGCGTGCCCTCGACGACACCCAGCAGCTCGCCATTGGCCACGGGCGTGCTGCCGCCGGCAAGGCCGCGCAGATAGCCGAACTGACCGGCCTGCACCTCGGCAAAGGGCCGCTCGAAGCGCGTCCGGGTGGAAAAGCGCAGCGTGCCTGCCGCAGCGAAGTCCCCGGTGTCGGCATAATAAGGGCCCTTGGCGAAATCGATCCGCTCCACCGCCTCCGGGATCAGGAAATTGAGATCGAGATAGCCCTGCCCATGGCCGTGGGTGCGCATGTTGACAGGCGCACCGTCCACGAAACCGGCAAGGTCGGTGCCGTGATCCAGGTTGAACCCGCGCAGGAAGAACTGGTTCGCCTTCCCCGTGCCCGAATGCTGGGTGGCAATCAGCCCCGGCACATTCTCCGCCAGCTCCCCCACGCGCGACAGGGGGCGGTTCTCGAAATCGCGGTAGCCGACCGTTCCTTCCGAGCCCGAGGTCGCGATGCCGATCTGCTGGATCGCCCGGCCATAAACGATGATGTCGTCGGCTGGCGGCACCTGGGCGGCAGCGGAGCCCGCAGCCAGTCCCGACAGCAGAATTGCACGCACGGATACCCCCTTCGACACAATTACAGTGTCGTCCCTAGCAGATGCCCGTCGGCCGATTGGCCTTCATCAGACAATCCCGCGCAAAGCCGATCACGGCGCCGGCACAACCAGCAACCCGGCCACCGGATCGTCGATAAGCTGCATCTCCAGGCCATAGGCCCGGCGGAGCAGCTCGGCTGTCAGCACCGCCCGGGGGGCCCCGGCGCCCAGCACCCGCCCTTCGGCCAGCAGCAGCAGCTGGTCGGCATGCCGGGCTGCTGCCTGCAGATCGTGCAGCACCAGCACCACGGCCGCGCCCGCGTCGGCGGCCTTGCGGAACAGCCGCAGCGCCTCCAGCGCATGGCGCGGGTCCAGGTTCGCCAGCGGCTCGTCCGCCAGCAGCACATGCGGCCGGCCGGCCAGCACGCGGGCCAGAAGCGCCCGCGCCCGCTCTCCGCCCGAAAGCCGGTCGACGGTGCGGTCCTGCAGCGCGCCGAGGTCGGCAGCGGCAATTGCATCGGCAATCGCGGCACGGTCCTCGGCCGAAAGCCCGGCAAAGGCCCCCCGGTGCGGCAGCCGCCCCAGCGCCACCAGTTCGTCCACGCGCAAATTCCAGTGCACGGCCCCGCCCTGCGGCAGATAGCCGATCGCCTGCGCCCGCGCCCGCGGCGCTAGCCCGTCCAGCGCCGCCCCGTCCAGCGCCACCCGCCCGGAAACCGGCGGCAACAGCCCGGCCAGCGCCTCCAGCAGGGTCGACTTGCCGGCCCCGTTCGGCCCCAGGATCACCGTCACCGTGCCGGGCGCGAACGCCGCAGACACGTCCGCGATCACGGCGCGCGCGCCGCGCGCCAGCGCCAGATTTTCGGCCACCAGGCTCATGCCAGCCGCTCCCGTCCGCGCCACAGCAGCCACAGGAAGAAGGGCGCACCCACCAGCGCCATCGCAATCCCCAGCTTCAGCTCGGTCGCCCCCGGCGCCAGCCGGACCGCGGAATCCGCCACCAGAAGCAGCGCAGCCCCTCCCAGCGCCGAGGGCAGGATCAGCGCCGAGGGCCGCTCGCCCGCAAGGGGCCGCAGCAGGTGCGGCACCACCAGGCCGACGAAGCCGATCACCCCGGTCGCGGCCACGGCCGCCCCCACCCCCAGCCCGGCGCCGCCGATCACCAGCCAGCGGGTGGTGCGAAGATCGATCCCCATCGACCGCGCCGCACCCTCCCCCAGCGCCAGCGCATCGAGCGCCCGGCCCGTGCCCGCCAGCAGCAACAGCCCCAGCACCACAAAAGGTGATACACGTATCACATCACCCCACCCCCGGTCCGTCAGCGCCCCCATCAGCCAGGTCACGATCTCCTCCAGCGCAAAGGGATTGGGCGCCAGGCTGATCAGCAGCGCCGTCAGCGCGCCCGCAAGGCTCGACAGCACCACGCCCGCCAGGATGAACCCCGTCGCACTGCCGCTGCGCCCCGCCAGCAGGGCCAGCAGCCCCATCGCCGCCACCGCGCCACCCATGCCGAACGCCGAGACGACCAGCGGCGTCACCCCGAGGCCCAGGAACAGCGCCAGCACCGCCCCGAAGGCCGCGCTCGCCGAAACCCCCAGCACCCCCGGGTCCGCCAGCGGGTTCCTGAGATAGCCCTGCATCACCGCACCCGACGCCCCCAGCATGGCCCCGATCAGCAGCCCCAGCACGGCCCGCGGCAGCCTGAGCTCCGCCATCACCAGCGCTTCCGGCGAGCCGGCCGCCACGGCCCAGGGCGCGATCCACACCTTGCCGGCCATCAGGCTCAGCCCGAACGCGGCCGCCACCAGCGCCGCAAGCAGCAGGTTCAGCCGCACCCCGCTCACGGGAGCGAGTCCCGGATGGCAGCCAGCCGCCGCGCCGCCGGCACCAGGCTCGGCCCGCCGCAGTTCAACAGATGCCGGTCGAACGCGGCGACTTTCACCGGCCTCCGGCCGGCCTCGGTTTCAAAGGTCAGTTTCGCCACCAGCGGCGGCAACGCCTCAGGCCGGTCCGTGATCAGCAGCGCCGGCGGATCCAGCGCCAGCGCTTCCAGCCCGATCACCCCCGCCCCCGTCAGGCCCCGGTCGGCTGCAACGCTGAACAGCCCGGCATGCGCCATCAGCGCCTCCGACAGGCTGCCCGGGCCGGGCACGAAACCCGATGCCATGCGCATCAGCGCCGGTTGTCCCGGCCCCGCACGCCGCGCCAGCGCCAGCTCCGCCTCGATCCGCCGGACCAGCACAGCCCCGCGCCCGCCCTGCCCCACCGCGTCCGCAATCACCCGCACCTGGTCGAGCGACCCTGCAATCGTCGCCGGCACACCGATCGAGACCGTCGGCACCTTCAGCCGGGCAAGCGCCGCCCGCGTCGCAAGCGGCGTGTAGGGCGTCATCAGCACCAGGTCGGGCTTCAGCGCGATCACCTCCTCGGCCGTTCCACCCTGCGCTGGAAACCGCCGCGCCACCGAAATCGGCAGCGAGGTGGCAGCCGGGTCATGGCTCCAGTGGCTGATCGCCGCCACCTGCGCCCCGTCGGCCACCCGCACCAGCACGCTGTCGATGCAGGGGTTCATCGAAACGACCCGCATCGGCTTCGCCCCTGCCGCCACCGGCAAAAGCGAAACCAGCAGCAACAGGCGCCTACAGCTTCGCACGAAGCCCCACAAAGGCCTGCCGCCCCGGCTGGCCATAGAAGCTCACCGTCTCGTAGGTCTCGTCGAACAGGTTCGTCACCCGCCCATAGAGCTCGATGCGGTCGGTCAGTTCAATGCTGCCCCGGATGTCGGCCGTCATGTAACCGGGGATGCGACGCGTGTTCGCCGCATTGTCGAAGCTGCCGGACACATGCGCCAGCGTCGCCCCCAGCGCCCAGCCACCCGGCGCCACATAATCCGCCACCAGGGCCAGGCTGTGCTCGGGCCGCCGCGCCAGGAAATTCCCCTCGTTCCGCGACCCCTCGGTCCGGTTGCGCGCCTCGATCCAGCTGTAATTGGCCTGCACCGTCAGCCCCTCCACGGGTGCAGCCCCCAGCCCCAGCTCCAGCCCCCGGGCCTCGGTCCGGGCCACATTGTCATAGGTGCCGAACGGCCGGCCCACGCAGATCGGGCTCGTCACGCCGAAGCAGGACACGAAGTCGATCTGGTCCCTCGTCACCCGCTGGAACCAGCTCGCAGAGGCACTCAGCCCCATGGGCAGCGAAAGGTCCGCGCCCACATCCCAGCCGGTCGCCCGCTCCGGCTCCAGGGTCGCATTGCCGAAGTCGGAAAACAGCTGGAACAGCGTCGGCGCCTTGAATCCCTGCCCCCAGCTCGCGCGCAGCCGCAGAGGCTCCACAACCTGCCACGACCCGCTCGCCGCAAGGGTCGTCGCGCCCCCGAACCGGCTGTGCTCGTCGTGCCGAATGCCGCCCTGCAGGTTCACGCCGTCGGCCGGCGCCAGCAGCGCCTGCACCCAGCCGCCCTCCAGCGTCGCCCGCGCCGTGAAGGGCTCGGGCGAAAAGCCATCCTCCGTCCTGATGCGCGAAACCTCGCGCTCCAGACCCCCGGCCAGCGTCAGCCACCCGGCCACCCGCCAGTCGGCCCGCAAGTCCAGCCGCTCCAGCCGCCCTTCCGACTCAAAGCCCGGATCAGTCCCCGGCTCGAACGTGCTGCGGTCGATGTCGGAGGCCTGCCACCCCACCCGCGCGGTCACCCGCTCACCGCGATACCCCAGCCCCACCACGCCGCTCAATTCGCGCGTGCGCTGCCGCTCGTCGGTGTCGCCGAAGGCAAAGGTCGGCGGCGCAAAGCCGTCGATCCCCACTTCAGACCGCTGGAACCGCCCGCGCAGGTCCGCGACAAGGCCCTGCGCAATCTCCACATCGGCCCGCAGGGTCCCCCCCCAGGTCTCGTAATCGTCGCGCTCGCTGTTGCCGCGCGATTCCGCAGCCGCCGAAATCCCGTCGGTCCGCTGCCAGTTGCCCCCGGCCGACAGCGCCACGGGTCCAACGCGCCCCGACACGTCCGCCCGGCCCAGGAAGCTGTCCCGCGATCCGGCCTCGGCCCGCGCATCGGCTGCAAGCGCGTCGCCAACGGGCCGCGTCTCCACCGCGATCACCCCGCCCAGCGCCTGGCTTCCCCATGCAAGGCTCTGCGGCCCGCGCAGTATCTCCACCCGGCCCACGCCAGCCGTCAGCAAATTCGCGAAATCCGCGCCGCCGCCGGGGCTCGAGGTGTCGGCCACCTTCACCCCGTCGATCACCAGCGTGGTCTGCTCGCCCTCCGCGCCGCGCAGCCGCACGGCCGTGAAGCCGCCCGGCCCCCCGTTCGCCGACACGGTCACACCCGGCTGCAGGCGCAGCACATCGAACAGCAGCGGCGATTGCAGCCGCTCCAGCTCCTCGGCCGAAATCACCGAAACCGACGCACCCAGGGCGCGCGCCGTCACCGGCGCCCGGGCCGACACCAGGATCGTTTCATCCACAGGCTGTTGGGCCGCAGCCGCGGCAAGAATCGAAAACAACAGGGACATTCACTTTCCTTTCAACACGGTCACGACAGATGTCGCCCGTGCGAAAGGCAGCGTGCCGGGGCGCAATGGCCCGGCCCGTCACCGTCTCGTATCACCCGGAGTCCCCGCCGGCCGACTGGACGACCGGTGAAGGCAGGTCTCCTGGCTCCCGGGTCACCGGTCACGAAGCGCCTTCCCGCCCATCGCTGGGCAGTGGCATGTGGCTTCGCGCCTACCCGGTTACAGTTGCGGGGACAGCGCCGGACTGGGGGGCATTCACCCCCGCACCGGCTTCCCTTTTCACCCGGATTTCACCCCGGGCACCTTCACCGATGCCGCGTGGCTAGCACTGCCCGCCCCGGGCTGACAAGATGGCCTGACAGCCCGGCTGTCAGACGAACTTGCCCGGAACGGTCGGGTGGCTGCTCGAAAGCCCCCCATCAACCGCGATCGCCTGCCCGTTCACATAGCTCGCCGCGTCCGACGCCAGGAACACCGCCACCGCCGCCTGCTCCTCAGGGCTCGCATAGCGCCGCAGCGGGTTCAGCTGCCCAAGCCGGTCCTCCTTGCCCCGCGCCCGCGCCCCCTTGAACATCGGCGCGGTCATCCCCGTCTCGGTCAGCCCCGGGCAGATCGCATTCACCCGTACCCCCGTGCCCCCCAGCTGGTTGGCGCTCGTCTGCACCAGGTTGATCACGCCCGCCTTGCTCGCCGAATAGGGAATGCCGCCCGCGCCCGATCGGATGCCGGCAACGCTCGCGGTCGCAACGATCGCCCCGCCGCCCAAAGGCACCATCACGCGGGCCGCCTCGCGGATCGCCACGAACACGCCGATCAGGTTCACCCGCAGCACCGCCTCCCATTCGGCCACCTGCAGGTCGGCAAGCAAGGTCAGCCCGCCCGAAACCCCGGCATTGGCAAACACCGCATCCAGCCGGCCATACTCGCCGACCGCCCGGTCCACCGCGCCGGCCACAAAGCCCTCGTCCGCCGCATCCCCCACAAGCGGCACGGCGCGGCCCCCCACGGCCCCGCCCAGCGTGTCGATCGCAGCCACCGTCTGCCCAACCGCGTCCGACCAGTCGGCCGCAAGCACCGTCGCCCCCTCCCGCGCGAACTGCACCGCCGCCGCCCGCCCGATGCCCGAGGCCGCGCCCGTCACCAGCACCACCCGCCCCTGAAAGCGCATGTCTCTCTCCTCACCCATTTCCCCAGCCATCGTCGGGGCTTGCACGCGCGCGAACAACCCGCCAGCAATAACAGCCATGGGAGACCTCATTCTCGCGATCGACAGCGGCACCACCTCCACGCGGGCGCTCGCCTTCACCCTCGAAGGCGAAATCGTCGCCGTCAGCCAGCACCCCATCACCCAGCATTTCCCCAAACCCGGCTGGGTCGAGCATGACGCGGCCGAAATCTGGGCGCTGACCGACCAGGCCGTCCGCGAGGTGATGGCCAGGGTCGGCGACCGCGTCCACGCCATCGGCCTCACCAACCAGCGCGAAACCATCGTCTTCTGGTCCCGCCGCACGGGCCAACCGCTCAGCCCCGCCATCGTCTGGCAGGACCGCCGCACCGCCGACGCGTGCGCCAGCCTTCGCGAAGCCGGCCACGAGGCCGAAGTCCAGGCCCTGACCGGCCTCCTCCTCGATCCCTATTTCTCCGGCACCAAGATCGGCTGGGCCCTTGAAAACTGGCCCGACGTCAAGGCCGCCGCCGACAGCGGCGACCTCGCCATCGGCACCGTCGAAAGCTGGCTGCTCTGGAACCTCTCCGGCGGCACAGCCCACCTGACAGACGCGACCAACGCGTCCCGCACCCTCCTCATGGACCTCGCCAGGGCCGAATGGTCGCCGCACATGCTCGATCTCCTCGGCGTCCCCGCAGCCGCGCTGCCCGCAATCGCCCCCACGGCCGGCCTTCTCGCCGAAACCCACCGCTACGGCCGCCCGCTCATGATCGCCGGCCTCGCAGGCGACCAGCAGTCCGCCACCATCGGCCAGGGATGTGACGCACCCGGCATGGCGAAATGCACCTACGGCACCGGCATCTTCATGCTGGCCAACGCCGGCCCCACGCCGCCCGTCAGCCGCAACCGCCTGCTCTCCACCTTCCTCTCCTCGGCCCCCCGCGCCTATGCGCTCGAAGGCTCGATCTTCGTCGGCGGCAACGCCGTCAAATGGCTGCGCGACGGCCTCGGCATCCTCGACACCGCGTCCGAATCCGAGGCACTCGCCCGCTCCGTCCCCGATTCGGGCGGCGTCACCTTCGTCCCCGCCTTCGCCGGCCTCGGCGCGCCGCACTGGCAGCCGCATGCCCGCGGGCTCCTCACGGGCCTCACCGGCGGCACCACCCGCGCCCACATCGTGCGCGCAACCCTCGAGGCGATGGGCCAGCAGACGGCGGACCTCATCGACGCCTTCCGCGCCGACGGCGTCACGCCCTCGACCCTGCGCGTCGATGGCGGCATGGTCGCGAACGAATGGCTCTGCCAGGACATTGCCGACGCCACAGGCCTGCTGGTCGAACGCCCGCGCAGCATCGAGACCACCGGCCTCGGCGCGGCCATGCTCGCCGCCGTCGGCACCGGCCTCTTCCCCGATCTCGCAGCCGCAGGCGCGGCAATGGTCCACGCAGATCGCAGCTTCGAACCGGCAGGCTCCGCCGACGCCCGTGCCGCCCGCCGCGCCGCCTGGCGCCGCGCCGTGACCCAGACCCTCGTCGGCCTGTGACCGACCTTCTCTACGGCCTCGCCATGCTCGGCGCCCTCGCGCTCGCGCTGGGCGGCCTCTGGATGTGGCGCCGCGACCGCAAGCGGTCAGTGCTGCTGATCGGAGCTGCCGCCGTCACGATGGTCAATGTGTGGAGCTGGTCCACCCTGCCGACGCCGCCGGCACTGGCCCCACCCGCCGCCGGCTGATAGGGACATCGGCCATGCGCATGCGGGAACTCGAACGGGCCAGCGGCATCTCGCGGGAAACGATCCGCTTCTACATCCGCGAGGGCCTCCTGCCCGAGCCCGAACGCTCGCACCGCAACAGCGCCACCTACACCGACGAGCATCTGGCCCGCCTCATCACCATCCGCCGCCTCAAGGACGAGCGCTTCCTCCCGCTCTCCGTCATCCGCACCCTCTTCACCGCCGGCGGCGACTGGACAGAGCCCGACATGCTGCCCGGCATCGACCATCTGCTCCACACCCGCCTCGATGCCGAAGGCGAGCGCGTCGATGCAGTCGCCTACTGCGAACAGCTCGGCGGAGACCCGGACCATCTCGCCGACACCATCGCAGCCGGCGTCGTCAAGCCCGCCGCCGACGGCACCCTCTCCCCCCGCGACCAGCGAATCCTGCGCCTCGTCATCGACGGCGAAAAGCTCGGCTTCAACCGCGCCCGCGGCTACATGGGCGAGGAATTCGGCCACATCGCAGACCTCATGCACAGCGTCGCCGAGCTGGAGGTCAAGACCTTCTTCGCCCGCGTCGCCCCCCATGTCGGCGAGCTCGAAGCCGTCGACATGGCCGAGCGCGGCATCGGCATCCTCAACCAGCTGATGGGCGAGCTGTTCATCCGAGAAGTGCTCGCCCTGTTGGCCGAAAGGCGCCGCGTGGCCAATGACAACCGCGCGGCCGAAGCCTCCGAAGCCGGCGGCACCGCATGAGCGCGCCCCAGCCGCCGGGCACCCACGTCCGCTACCCACTCGACAGCGCCGCCATCTATCCCTGGCGCGGGATCGGCCCCGAACTCTACCGCTGGGGCTCCCACCTCGTCTTTTTCCTCGGCCGCTGGAAGCTCGCCGGCGACTTTCCGCTCCACAGCAAGGCGGTGGTGCTCGCCGCCCCCCACACCTCCAACTGGGACGGCATCTGGATGATCGCGGCCGCCGGCATCTACCGCGTGCGGCTGCGCTGGATGGGCAAGGCCAGCCTGGGGCGCGGCCCGCTCGGCTGGCTCGCCCGCCTCGCCGGCCTCGTCCCCATCGACCGCTCCGGCGGCAAGGATCTCGTGCAGTCGACCGTCCAGGCCTTCGAGCAATCCGACCAGCTGCTGATGGCGATCGCGCCCGAAGGCACCCGCCAGGCGGTCGGCGAATGGAAGTCCGGCTTCTACCACATCGCCCGCCTCGCCGGCGTGCCGATCATCTTCGCTGTGATGGATTACGGCACCCGAACCGTCCGCATATCGGGCGAAATCTGGCCCAGCGGCGATTACGAAGCCGACCTCGCCCTCATCCGCACCCACTATGCCGACGCCCGGGGCAGGCACGCCGGGCGGTTCTCGGTGGGCGAGGGGAAACAGGTCTAAAACTCGCCAGCGACGGTGAGGACAGGCCCCGACCCAGGTAGCGCATTCCCCGCAACCCGCGCCCGGTAATCGATCTGCGCAAAGAAGGGCCAGGGGTCCACCTTGATCCGCGCCGAAGGCCCAAAGTCCAGGCGCGAGGCCGTCAGCCCATAGCTGCGCTGCACCGCACCCCAGCCCCCCGCCCCGGCGTCAAAGCGCGTCCGGCCCAGCTGGAACAGCGGCACGCTCCCCCGTCCCTGCGCACCCGCATAGACATCGGGCGTGCTGGTAAAGCCCTCCACCACCCCCGCCTCGCCATAGCCGTCGAGGTCGAGGCGCCGGCCGAACGCCGGAATGCTCCCCTGCCCCCCGCCCGAAACCCGCGCAGCCCAGGCGTTTCGTGAAAACACCCCCAGCGCGATCCGCCGCTCCACGTCGATCGCAACGGGCACCTTGCGCGACGGCTCATAGCGCACCCCCAGCGCAGCCTCACCCGTCTCGCTGTCGATCCCGCCGTCGGGCGAGGCGGCAACCGTGTAGCGCCCGAACAGCGAAATCCGCTGCTTCCCCAGCGGGTTCACCCGCCAGGCAACGGCCGCCCCCATCTGCCCGGCCCCCAGCACCGGCGACGCCGCCAGCGCTTCGCCGGTCCCCTCGCGCGAAAGGGCATAGGCCCCGACAGACCAGCGCCGCGTCAGCTGCTTCACATCATCCGCCCAGGCGCCGGCCTCGGGTGCCTTGGGGTCGATCGCCTGGGCCGATTTCAGCAGCCGCACGCCTTGCGCATAGTCCCCCGCGCGGATCGCCGCATAGCCGGCCGTCGCTGCGGCATGCGCCTGCGCCGAGGCAGGGTCCGGCGCGGCCGGCACGGGCCTCGCGGCCGCCGTCGGCGTCCCGGCCGGCAGGTCATAGCGCACATCCAGCATCGAGGGCGGCTGCGCCTCGGTGATCACCCGCACCACGCTCTCCTGCGGCGGCCCGCCCCGGGTTTCCAGGATGATGCGTTGCGGGGGCGGTGCCGCACCGCCGCCACCCGGCGCCCATCCGGCAGCCACCAGCCGCGCAATGGTTTCATCGGCCACCTGGGCTGCCACCCGCGCAGCCACCTCGGCCGCCAGCCGCGCGGTGTCCATCTCGGACGCAGCTGCAGGCTCGGCAATGCCAAGCCCCATCGCCGTCTCGATCCGGTTTGCTTCGGCCGCGCCGTCGTCCAGCCAGGCCGGCAACCGCCCGGCCGCCCACCCCAGCAGCAGCACCAGCCCCACCTGATAGGCCCGCAGCGCCCGGCCATTGCGCGACGGCGCCACGCCCTCAGCCATTCACCTGCACCTCGCGGTCATCGGGAAAGCGGTGGCGGGTCTTGTCCCAGTCCTGCACGCGGCCGGTCTCCACTGCCCGGCGATAGCGGTCGACCGCCTTGGCAGCGGCAAGGAAGTTGATGGCATTGGCCAGCAGCGCCCGCGGAGCCGCCAGCAGCCCCTCCACCGGGCCATAGGCATGGGTCGTGAAGCCGGCCCGCATCAGCAGCCGCCAGGCCAGCAGCAGCACGTTGAACAGCAGGAAGCCCGGCAGCAGCGACTCCTGCCCCAGGATCGGCGGAAGCACCGCGTCGCTCGACCGGCCAAGGCCCCCGCGCACCAGCATCTGCAGCAGCACAAGCACCGCAGCCGCATAGGCGACGACGGCGATCGCCGCCGTCAGCAGGCCCTTGCGGTCACGCGCCAGCATCCAGCGGGTGGAAAGGCTTCCGTCCCAGCCCAGCCGGTCCCAGCCCGAAAGCGCAATCCCCGTCAGCCAGCGGCTCTTCTGCCGAACCGCCTCGCCCACCGTCGCCGGGAAATAGGCCCGCGTCGCGACAAGCCGCCCGTCCACCCGCGCGCGCACCATCCGCCCCTGCAATCCCAGCCGATGGATGCGGTGGCCGATCTCGTAATCCTCGGTCAGGCTGGTCGCGTCGAAGGGGGCGTCGTCCGGCCCCGCCAGCCGCCCAAGCACATCCCGGTCGATCGCCGTGCCGACCCCGGCCGAGGGCACCGGCGCCCCCAGCACCCCTCGCACCATCATGTCCTTCGCATGGGCCTCGGCGAACTCGTCGCAATAATGGCCAGACACCATGCGCGCAGACCGGTCCGGCAGGGGAAGCACCGGCACCTGCACCATGGCCAGCGCAGGCATGTGCCGGTCATAGACCTCCAGGCTCGCCGGATCGACCACATCCTCGGCATCGTGCAGGATCACGGCCTTGAACCGCACGCCCGCCGCCGCCTCGTGCGCCACGACGGCCCGCCACAGGTGGTTCAGGCAGTCCGCCTTGGTCGTCGGCCCCGGTCGGCTGGTCACGACCGCCTGCACGCGCCGGTCCGCCACCGAGCCGACCGCCGCCCGCGTCGCCGGATCATTGGGGTAGACGCCCACGAAGATGCTGAGCCGCGGGTCCTCGATGCTCCCGCACAGCCGCCGCAGCATCGGTGCAATCACGGCCGATTCGTCCCAGGCCGGGATGATCAGCGCAAAGCGCCCGGGCTCCGCGGGCAGCGGCGGCAGGGGCGCTGTCGGGCGAAACGCAATGCGCGCCAGCCACACGACATCGACCGCAATGTCATCCAGGCTGGAAAGGAAAATCCCGGCGGCCGACAGCCACAACAGTTCCCGCGAGAAGACGGCAAGGAACGCAAGTGCAGGCACAATCACGGAAACAGGGTCGGCCAGGTCGATCGCCCCCCCGGGCGCACGCGATGGTCCGACCCATCAGCCACAAAGCTAGCATATGGCGTGCCAAAGGCAAGACGGGGCAAGGCGCGCCCGCCGCGCTTCTTCCCACTGGCCGCGCCATCCGCTAGCAGGTCCCGCATGCAGCCCGCCCACCCGGAATCCGCCGTCCAGGACCTGATGCGCCAGGTCTGGACCAGGGGCAGCGAACGCGTGGACCGCACAGGCGTCGGCACCCGCGCCCTGTTCGGAAGCCTGCTCCGCTTCGACCTCTCCGACGGCACCGTCCCCCTCCTCACCACCAAGCGCGTCTTCTGGAAATCGGCGGTGAAGGAACTCGTCTGGTTCCTGGCGGGCGAAACCAACATCCGCCCGCTCGTCGAACAGGGCGTCCACATCTGGACGGACTGGCCGATGGAGCGCCACGCCAAGGCCACAGGCGAAACCCTCAGCCGCGACGACTTCGAGGCCCGCATCCTCGCCGACGACGCCTTTGCCGCCGAATGGGGCGAACTCGGCCCCGTCTACGGCAAGCAGTGGCGCCGCTGGCTCGGCCCCGACGGCCAGACCCACGACCAGATCCAGGCCCTGCTCACCTCCCTCAGGGACAACCCCGCCAGCCGCCGCCACATCTTCACCGGCTGGAATGTCGCCGAACTCGGCGGCATGGCGCTCCCGCCCTGCCACATGACCTACCAGTATTTCGTCGAGCCCCGGTCAGACGGCCCCGACCGCCTGTCGGGCATCCTCTACCAGCGCAGCTGCGATCTCGGCCTCGGCTTCCCCTTCAACATCTTCGAAGCCGCCCTCCTCGTCCGAATGCTTGCCGCCCAGTGCGGCTACGCAGCAGGCGAAATCATCTGGATGGGGGCCGACGTCCACCTCTACCTCAACCACGCGCACCTCGTCGAAACCATGCTCGCGCGCGAACCCCGGCCCTTCCCCACCCTCACGCTGAAGCCGGCGCCCAGCCTCTTCGATTACCGCCTCGATCACGTCGAAATCACCGGCTACGACCCCCACCCCCATATCGCGGCCCCAGTCGCCGTCTAACGGAGACATACGTGTCCACCCCCATCCCCGTCATCTCGGCCACCGGTCTGTTCACGCCAGCCGACAGCATCTCCAACGAAGAGCTGGTCGAAAGCTTCAACGCCCATGTCGCGCGCTTCAACGCCGAGCACGCCGCGGCCATCGAAGCCGGCACCGTCTTGGCCCTAAGCCCCTCCTCCGTCGAGTTCATCGAGAAGGCGAGCGGCATCAAGGCGCGCTACGTCCTCTCCAAGGCCCCAATCCTCGACCCCGCCATCATGGCGCCCCGCATCCCGGAACGGCCCGACACCGAGCTGTCAGTCCTCGCCGAAATCGCCGTCAAGGCCGCGCGCCAGGCGCTGGCAAGCGCCGGCCGCGACCCGAAAGACGTCGACGCAGTCCTCTGCGCCTGTTCCAACCTCCAGCGCGCCTATCCAGCAATCGCGATCGAGGTACAGGACGCGCTCGGAGTCGAGGGCTTCGGCTTCGACATGAACGTCGCCTGCTCGTCGGCCACCTTCGGCATCCAGACCGCGGCAGACTTCATTCGCGCCGGCCACGCGAAAAGCGTCCTCGTCGTGAACCCCGAGATCTGCTCGGGCCACCTCAACTGGCAGGATCGCGACAGCCACTTCATCTTCGGCGACGTCGCAACCGCCATCCTCGTGGAATCGAAGGACATCGCGCCGCCTGCGCATTGGGACATCCTCGGCACCCGCCTGAAAACGCAGTTCTCCAACAACATCCGCAACAACTTCGGCTTCCTCAACCGCACCGCGCCCGAGGGCATCGGCCAACCCGACAAGCTGTTCCGCCAGGAAGGCCGCAAGGTCTTCAAGGAAGTCGTCCCCATGGTCGCCGAGATGATCGTCGCCCACATGGCCGACCTCGGCCTCGAGCCCACGGGCCTTCGCCGCCTCTGGCTCCACCAGGCCAATGCCAACATGAACCGCCTGATCGCCGAACGCGTGCTCGGCCACGAAGCCAGCCCCGACGAAAGCCCGACCGTCCTCGACACCTACGCCAACACCTCGTCGGCCGGCTCCATCATCGCCTTCCACCTGAACAGCACCGACCTGGCAGCGGGCGACACCGGCCTCATCTGCTCCTTCGGCGCAGGCTATTCGGCCGGAACAGTCTTCCTTCGCAAAGTCGCTTGAACCCCGCGAAACAGGCTGCTAGGGCGCGCGCTCACCAGTTGGCGGGGCCTTCCCGCTAGAGGCATCGGCGTGCGGTCGTGGCGGAACTGGTAGACGCGCAGCGTTGAGGTCGCTGTGGCCGAAAGGCCGTGGAAGTTCGAGTCTTCTCGACCGCACCATGCAGCCAAAGAGGGAACCGATATTCGGTCCTCCGGGCTGCGGCACTGACAGAAGGCCGGCGACGAATGTCCGTGGCTTTGCCGCGCTGCCACCTTGGTGGTGCAGTCAGAGACGGGCGTCTCGGGCGTTGCTAGCGCCCTCGATCACGGCAAAATCTCCCCTCGAAAGTTCCCCGGCGTCACCTGCCGACGCGATGGCCATCACGCCAGCGCGGAAGGGATGCCGGCAGTAACCTGTGGTGCGTCAGTGATTTCGGATGGACGACATGCGTCGCCTGACTGATGGGCCCGACAGCGGTGTTTCCGATCTGCTCGACTGCGTGGGGTTCACTCTCGATCCGCTCTCACGGTCGAAGAGGGTTGAAGGTGCGAAAGCGACCGGGCTTGGGGACACGAAGCCGAAACGCGGGATTTCTTGAGCTACATCCTGCAGGCTTGCGAGAAGCAAGGAATCCAGGAGTTGGCGCCAACCAAGATCGCAGATTTTTCCGCAGATACACTACGGCGGGCTGAACGATGCGAAGCGAGTGCCGGGATCGATCTCCGCCATCGGGAACGCCTTTCCGGACATCCGGAAGCACGTATCTGCTGCACCGTCATCGCCTGGCTCCAGGCCCTTGTCGTGAAGCATCAGGCTTGGTGAATGGCCTTGGTGTGGCAGTAGCTCAGGAACCCTTCCGATCCTCCCTCGCTTCCGAACCCGGAGTCCTTGACACCGCCAAACGGCGCATCGGCAGTCGAGATGGCGAAGTTGTTTATCCCGACCATGCCGGCCTCGATTGCATCTGCCAGTCGATTTGCCCGGCGGCCGTTTTCGGTGAAGACGAATGCGGCAAGACCGTAGGGCAACCTGTTGGCTGCCTCGATTGCATCGTCCTCCTGCGCGAAAGGCTTGATTGCGGCAACCGGCCCGAACGGCTCGTTCTTCATGATGGCGGCATCGTCCGGTACATCAGCAAGGACGGTCGGACGAAAAAAATACCCTTGCGCTTCGCGCGCACCGCCGGCGAGAACCCGGGCGCCTCGGGCCTTTGCATCCTCCACCAGCGCGGCGACCGCATCGGGTCGGCGCCGGTTGGCGAGCGGCCCCATCTGGGTGTCAGGCAACAGGCCATTGCCCACCTTCAGCGCCGCAGTCCTGGCCGCAAAGCCCGCCACGAAGCGCTCGTAGAGGGACTCCTGCACATAGAAACGGGTCGGCGAAACACAGACCTGCCCGGCGTTCCGGAACTTCTGGGCCACGAGCATGTCGAGTGTGGCTTCCAGATCGCAGTCGTCGAACACCAGCACCGGCGCGTGGCCGCCAAGCTCCATGGTCACGCGCTTCAGCCCGTCGGCGGCCAGGTGCATCAGGTGGCGGCCCACAGGCACCGAGCCGGTGAAGCTGAGCTTGCGGATCACCGGGGAGGCAAGCAGGTGGCGGCTCACCATGTCGGGGACACCGTGGACAGACTGGCAGACCCCAGCGGGGAGGCCGGCATCGATCAGGCACTGCATCAGGGCTGCCGTACAGCCCGGCGTCTCCTCGGGCGGCTTTGCGATAACACTGCAGCCGGCGGCCAGCGCAGGCGCCAGCTTCTTCGCCATCAGATAGACGGGGAAGTTCCAGGGGCTGAACGCAGCAACAGGCCCGACGGGTTCATTCACGACGATCGAGCGCTGGCCCGTCGGCCGAACCAGCACCCGGCCATAGTTGCGCCGGGCCTCCTCGGCAAAAAAGTCGAACATCTGCGCGCTGCCGGCAAGCTCGCCGCGGGCTTCGGCCAGCGGCTTGCCCTGCTCCCGCGTCAGGATGGTCGCGATTGCCTCGGCCCGCTCGCGCAGCAGGGCCGCCGTCCGGCGCAGGATCGCGCCGCGGGTGTCCACATCGGTCGACCGCCAGACCGGAAAGGCCCGGGCGGCCCCCTCCAGCGCCTCGTCCAGATCGGCCGCGGTTGCCAGCGGCACCGTTCCGATCGCTTCGCCAGACGAGGGATCGACCACAACATGTGCGTCGCGCCCCTCGCCCATGCGCCAGCTCTGCCCGATGAACAGGCCAAGGTCCGCTGCACTGTCGCTCATGCCCGCCATGTCCTTGCCTTGTCCCCCAAGCCCTGCCGATTCAGCTGGACCGGGAAGCGATCCAGGCGCCCGCAATGTGCACAAGCCAATGCCCTGTTCGCGCGGGAAGTCCGGACAGTGTCTGCCACCGGTCAAGGCCGCATATCAGGCGGCAAGATTGCTTTCTTCGGCAACTGCCGCTTCTCAGGGTCAAAGTTGTACCCTGGCACCGGGGATCTGGTCCTGGCGTCCAGCATCCGGGACATCCGGGCGACGATCGCAGGATTGCCGGCGGCGACATCGCGCGTTTCCCGCGGGTCGGCGTCCAGGTCGTAGAGTTCGAGGGGCTGGAGCGGGTCGAAGCCGGAAGGCTGGAAACGGATGGCTTTCCACTTGCCATCCCGCACGGCCTGGGCGGGCCCTGCCTTCTCGTGAAACTCCCAATAGAGCGGCCCGGTCTGATATTGGGGCTGCCCGACAAGCGCCGGCAGAAAGGACCGCCCGTCGATCGCATCCGGTGACGAGGCGCCAGCCACATTTGCCAACGTCGGAAGCAGATCCCAGCTGGCGGATATTGTCGGAACGGTCGCACCCGGCTTCGTCTTTCCGGCCCAATAGGCAACCAAGGGCACGCGAATTCCGCCTTCATAGAGATCCCGCTTGGCACCCCTCAGCCCGCCGGTCGCACCGAAAAAGTCGATGTCGGACCCTCCTTCGGCAGTAGGGCCATTGTCGCTGGTGAAAATAATCAGGGTATTGTCGGCCAGCCCTGCACGCGCCAAGGCAGCGCGAATTCGGCCGACCTCATCATCAAGCCGTGTTACCATCGCAGCCCGTGCCGCCCGAGGAGTTGGATGCGGCGTGTAATTGGTCCGATCCAGTGCTTTTTCGGGAAACCGCCCAACATAGCGCGACAACAGCGGCTTCGGAATCTGCAGAGCAGCGTGAGGAATAGTGGATGCGTAATACAAGAAGAAAGGCTTATTCTTATTCTGCGCTTCTATAAAACTCTCTGCTTTTCGAATGATATGGTCAGGGGCATAATCCTCTCCCTGATATTTTGTGAATATTTCATCGGCCTTTGATTTTTCATCCGGAGATATGTGCGGAATGAAAAAGCGATTGCGAAGTGGATATCGCACACCATTCTCCCACAAATGCGTCGGATAGTAATTGTGGGCCTGCTTCTGGTCGAGATAGCCGAAGGCATAATCGAAACCCTGGCGCATGGGATCACCCGGGGTTCCCTGCATTCCAAGGCCCCATTTGCCGATGAGGGCCGTGCGATAGCCGCGCTGCTGCAGCATGGCAGGAAGCGTCACCCGTCCTTCAGCCAGCGGCATCTGGCCGCGCTCGCCTTCATCGGTGTAGTCGCCAAGCTCCCAGTTCCCGCGGATGTGCGTGTTTCCGGTGTGCTGCCCCGTCATGAGGACGGCGCGCGACGGTGCACAAACCGTCGAGCCTGCGTAATGCTGGGTAAATCGAACCCCCTCGCGCGCAAGCTGGTCCAGATTCGGCGTTTCGGCCTTCGTTTGCCCATAGGGTCCGATATCCCCATAGCCCAGATCGTCGGCGAGAATGATGACAATGTTGGGTGGCGCCGGCTGGGTGTTGGCTGGTTTGGCCGTCGGCATGTCAGGCGCGCTGTTTGCCGAAGCGGCAGCAAGGGCTATGATGGACCCGAAGACCGTCCCCGAAAGTCGAGGCCTGGGGGCAGCCGACCGCATTTCATGGATTCCGAACAGCAACGCTGTCTTCACGGGACTCCCCTTTCTCGGTACAGCCTGCCAATCAACAAATCCCGGCCGGCAGGTTCTCACGGACATCAGTCGGCCGCATTTCGGGCAACCGGAGAATTCGACGATCCCCGGTCGAAGGCTGACGGATATGTGGCGACACCGCTTTCCTGCCACCCGTAGCGGATGGACTTCGCCTCGACCGAACGTCCCACACGAATGGGAATCGGGGCCCCATAAAGGGCCCATTCCTGCTCACCAGCCAGCCGCCATCCGATCGACCCCATGTCGGCAGCGTTGATATGCAAGAACCCTGCCTCTTCCCGGAAGGTCGGCTGCGGGGTGCTGGGTTGGGCGGTCCCGTTCCAAAGACTGTACACCATCGTTCGTTCGTCGGTCCGGGACAGGTCGGGAATTCCGCCCTGCACCCTCGCAAAGGCACCGCGCGCGCGCGCCAGTTCCCTGCTCGCCGCCGGCGCGTTCGCGAGGTTGGTCTGACAATCCGGATCCTTCAGCAGATCATAAAGCTCTTCGGTCGGTCGCGGCGCGCTGAGCCACTGGGCAACGCCGTCCGAGAGCGCATTCAGCGCCTCCAGCCGGCGGATTTCCTGCATGGTCGGCAGGTTTTCCCGATAAGCCAGCCGCTGCAGCGCTGGCAGGTCGGGGCGGTGGTTGACGATATACTGATAGCGTCGGCCGATAAGGGTTCGCTGATGGCTGGCTGTCTCGTCGAACCGGTCGGCGCCGGCCAGGACATGGGACGGCTCGGCGGCTTTCCGGCGGCCGGCAAAGACCCGGCCCTGGTGCCAGGCAGCGGGGGGCGCGCCGGCCAAGGCAAGGATGGTCGGCGCCAGATCTACGAAGCTGACCAGGTCCGATCGCGTTCGAGCTTGGGTCCGGCCCGGCATCTTCAGGAACAGGGGCACGCGCAGGCCAGGCGCCTGAAGGGCACGTTTCACCCGGGGCAGCCCGTCACCATGGTCCGACGTCACCAGAATGATGCTGTCGTCGTACAACCCTTCGGCCTTCAGCCTGGCGATCAGTCGCCCGAATTCGGCATCGGCAAATGCCACGTTGTCGTACAGGCGCGCGAGGTCCTGACGGACAATCGACGTGTCGGGCAAATAGCTTGGCACCGACACGTCGGCAGGTTTCGTCAGCCCGCGAAATGCGTTCAGTACAAGCTTGTTTCTCGCCGCCACCGCCCGAACGGCCGGGTCGGGATTGCTGGCCTCGGGCGGCCAAAGATAGGATTCGTGCGTGTAGGCGATATTGAACACGGCAAGAAGCGGCCGGCCTCTCGGTCGGTTTTCCCAATCGGCGCGAGGCTCTGATCGCGTCCAGATGGTAAAGGGGTCGCCCACCTGATAGTCCGTCTTGCCCACGTTCCAGCTGGCATAGCCTTCCCGGCGCAGCAGTTCGGGGAAGAACTTCACCTCCGGCGGTGGCACCGCAAGATACTCGACCGGCCCGCCGCCCGGCCAGGGCCCTACCCCACGGGTGCGATGGTGCTGTGCGCCGATCGACTGTTGATGCATGCCGGAAAACAAGGCTGCGCGGCTTGGCGCGCAGACCGCCGACGTTGTGTAGGCCCGGTCGAACCGCGTGGCATGCCGGGCAAAGGCATCCAGATGCGGCGTGGAGGCCAGCCTGTCCCCATAGGCTCCCAGCCGGGGGCTGAGATCATCGAACAGGATCAGGATGATGTCAGGCTGCCGAGCATGGGCCGGCAACCCTGCAAGGCCAAGGTGAATGATGGCCAGCACCGCCAGCAGCGGTCCGGCAATCCTCAGATCTTCCCCGTTCCTGCCAAAAGTCCCGACACACCTCCTGCGAAATGCGTGTTGAAAGAGCGAACCCCGCCGAAAGCGTGTGACCCTCTTCACCGGCTGCCACCGCTGCGGCTGTCGTCGGCTTGCCGCCGCTCGAGAATGTCTTGCAGCATCGCATCCATCCGCCCGACGTCACCGGGGCGGCCGCCGGCAAGATTGTTGCGCTCGCCGATGTCCATCGACAGATCGAACAGCTGGGGTTGATCGAGCGCTCCGCTCTCGATCCCCTTGTCCGCCACGAAACCGGCGCTCTTGGGATCGCGCATCGGTGCGATGTACTTCAGCGAACCCTCGCGCAGGGCAAAGCCGGCGACGGATTCCTTGAACAGCAGCCGGCGGCCGGCAGACTCTTCGCCAAGCCAGGCGGGCAGCTGATTTTCGCTGTCGATGCCGACCGTGTCTGGCAGCCGCGCCCCCGCCAGCGCCGCAAGCGAGGCGAACAGGTCAACCTGCGAGAGCAGCGCATCGCTCACCCCCGGCTTGATTCGCCCAGGCCACCAGGCGATCAACGGAACGCGCGCGCCAGCTTCGAACGCGCTGTACTTGCCACCGCGCAAGGGGCCGGCCGGCCTGTGGTCACCCAGGCGCTCGACCGATCCGTCCGCGTACCCATCATCCAGAACCGGGCCATTGTCGCTGCTGAAGATGACAAGCGTGTTTTCGGCCAACCCCAGACGCTTCAGCTCATCCATGATCTTGCCTGTCATCCAGTCCATCTGGACGATGGCGTCCCCGCGCGGCCCCATGGATGTGGTGCCCTGGAAACGCACAGCGGGCAGCCGCGGGACGTGCGGGTCGTGAAATGGGAAGAACAAGAAAAAGGGCTTGTCCCGGTTGGCGCGCATGAAATCGATGGCCTTGCCGGTGAAGACTTCCGGAAACTGCTCTTCCTTCCATTCCGCAGCCCGGCCACCCTTCATGTAGCCGATGCGCGACACACCGTTGACAATGCTGCCTGAGTGTTGCGGATTGGCCTTGTAGCGCAGCAGCTCCGGGTTGGACTGCCCGGTCGGCCGGTCACCGATCGGCTGACGATATTCGACGCTGAGCGGGTCCGCCGGATCGAGACCCACGACGCGATGGTCTTCCAGATAGACCGTCGGCACCCGATCAACCGTCGCCGGGATCAGAAAAGAATAGTCGAAGCCGATTTCCAGAGGGCCGGGCTTGACCAGTCCGTTCCAGTCGATGCTGCCCTCGCCCAGCCCCAAATGCCATTTGCCCACGACCGCGGTCGCATAGCCCTGGTCTTTCAGGACATCGGCAATGGTAACCTTGTCCGGCTGGATCAGCGCCGGCGCATCTCCGGGGAGAATCCGGGCGTCGCTGCGAAAGGGGTATTCACCCGTCAGCAGCGAATAGCGCGAAGGTGTGCAGGTCGCCGCCGTTGCATGGGCATCGGTGAAGCGCACGCCCTCGCGCGCCAGCCGGTCCACATTGGGCGTCGGCAGGCCCCTGGCACCATAGGAACCCAGGTCACCATAGCCCAGATCATCGGCATAGAAGATGACGATGTTGGGGGGGCGCGTCGCCCGGGTTGCCGGCACATCGATGGCAGACGCCGGCTCAGCCGCAACCGGGTCCGGCAGCGTCAGGCACAACAGCACAGTAAGCGCATACCATGGGTTGGTGGCGCTCATGGAAGGCCTGCTCCGGTCCCGGGCTGGCCGGCTTTCGGAGCCCCTTCAGGGCCGGTCGATCCTCCGGCCGGTGGCGGCCAGGTGCCCAGCGGCGGGAAGGCCGGCTCTCGGGCCATGTTCGCGTTCCATGCGTCGAACACGGTCTTGTACCGCGCCACTTCGTCGGCGTTGGCCGGCGCAATGTCCGTGGTCTCGCCAGGATCGGCCCGCAGGTCGAACAGCGCCGCCACCTTGCCGTCGCTCACATATTTGCGGTCTCCGGCCACGATGGCGCTCGCGCCCCGGTCGAAATCACGGAAAAACAGCATCGGGTGCGGCGGTCCGCTCTTTTCCCCACGCAGATAGGGCACAAGGTCAACGCCATCGAGGGGTCGGTCCGGGCGCAGCGCGATGCCGAGCTGCCCGGCCAGCGTGCCGACGATGTCCATGCTGCTGACCGGCTGATCATGATCCCGGCCACCCGGGATCCTGGCTGGCCAGCGTATTGCAAACGGCACCCGGATGCCGCCTTCATACAGATCCCGCTTGCCTCCCCGCAGCGGTCGGTTGCTGGCAACCGGCTGATCGCCCGCCTTGCCGGGCGTGACGCCGCCATTGTCGGTCAGAAAGATGACGATCGTATCCCGGGCCCGCCCGGTGCGGTCGATCTCGGCCAGCACCTTCCCGACTCCATCGTCCATGGCGCTGATCATCGCAGCATAGGTGCGCCGCTTTTCATCTCGGATGTGCGAAAAGCGCGCGAGATAGGGGTCGGATGCCTGCAACGGCGTATGCGGCGCGTTGTAGGCAAGGTACAGAAAATAGGGCTCGGGCTGATCGGCCCGGCGCCGGATGAAATCGACGGCTCGGTCGCTGAATTCGTCGGTCAGATACTTCTGAAAATGAACCGACGTCTCATTCTGCGTCAGCTTGGCACGATACCAGTCATAGAGCTTGCGGGTCTCATAGATGTTCTCGAATTGCGTTTCCTCGGGTCGATAGCTGTGTCCACCCTCCAGCATCCCATAGAATTCATCGAAGCCGCGTTTGCGCGGGCGCAGCGACGGATGCGTCCCCATGTGCCATTTGCCGACCAGCATCGAATGATAGCCTGCGCGCTGCAGCATTTCGGGCAGGATTTCCTCGGTCAGCGGCATGCCACCCCGCGGATCGGTCGGGTCCGCATTGGGATTGCGGTCGAACCCGAAGCGGGATTGGTATCTGCCGGTCAGCAGGCCGGCCCGGCTTGGCCCACAGACCGGGAAGGTCACATAGCCACGGGTGAAGCGCACGCCTTCCCTGGCGATCCGATCGATGTTCGGGGTGGGGATATCCGTGCTGCCGTTGAGACCGACATCGGCATAGCCCTGGTCATCCGACACGATGAGCACGATGTCCGGCTTGCGGGCAGGCACTGTTTCCGCCACCGACGGCGCTGCGACGGCGAAGCCCAGGATCGGCAACACCCCACGCATCACTGACGCCATCTGGGCAACCAGCCATTGCCATCCGCGCTCGCGCGCCATCAGCCTTCTCCTATCCTGCGCTGAAAGGCTGCCGCGCCACCGCGGCCGGATCGCTGTCCGGCCCGATCGGCGCCAGGCGAATCCGCCAGCGGTAGGGTTTTGCGGGCACGCGATACTTCTCCATCGGCATCCCCCCCCAGCTATTGTCACCACCGACCCCCATCTGCCGGTGATCGACATTGACGCTGACCAGATCGCGGAACTCGACAAGCCCGCCATGACGGTTGGGCGCTTCCGGAGATCGATCATGATCAAGATCGGACTGCAGCATCGGCAGGGCCGAAAAACCGACCAGCTCTTCGCCCGACACCATCAGCCCCCGGCCCGCCGGATCGCGCAGGACGAACCAGCGGACGTCGGCCTTGTTCCCGGTCTCCTGCGGCCGGGAATAGTCATGATATTGTTCGGCCACAGTCGAGCGATACCGCCCCACTGCCGCGCTGGTCCGGCGGTCCCAATAATTCTCATGCGGCCCCCGCCCGAACCATTCCAGCGTCGCATACCGGCCGGGCAGGACGAGATTCATGCCCACGCGGGGCAGGATCGGCATATCCGGGCGGCCGGGGTTCAGCATCCCGGTAACCTCAACCTGCCCGCGCCCGTCGATCCGGTAGCCGATGGTAAAGCCGGCCGCGCCCCCTCCCAGATCATAGCGGGCGGTGACGATGGCCGCGTCCCCGTCAATTCCATGGTCGAAGGCCACCAGCCGGCGCTCGCTCGTGGCACGCTTCCAGATGGAGGCGGTCTTCAGCAGCCACTGTGCGCCGGAATCATTGTCGTTCGGCGCCCGCCAGAGATTGGGGGTGAGGCCCGCCTTCAGCATGTTCTGCCCGCCCACGGTCCAGCGGATCATCTCGCCGCTCGTCGTGTCGAAGACAATCGTGCCGCCGCCCGAGGTCACGCGCAGTTCTGTTCGGTCTATGGCGATCGACGGCGCCGGTGTCCGCGCCGCAACAGATGGCGCCGGCCGGTCGCCGATCGCAAACTGCTCCCACGCAACCAGCGCGCCTGCATCCACCAGCGGGATGGCGCCTTCCCTTGCCAGCGCTTCGACGGTCAGGAAGTTCTCCCGGCCCGCCTCCGTCGCCAGCATGGCCTGCGGCAATGCGATGGTGGCACTGCCGCCGGCTGGGATCGCAGGAACCGCCAGATCGCCGCCGGTGCGGATCGCGCCGTCCGCTTCGCGCCGCCACCGGAAGGTGAAGCCGGAAAGGTCGATGTAGCCGTGGCGGTTGACAATGGTCAGCCGCCCATCGTCGGACAGCCGGAAGGCGATGGGCTGGTAGACCTTCTTCAGCTCCCAGGCATGGGGATTGAACGTCCGGTCCGACTGGACGATGCCATTGGCCAGAAAATTGTCGCTGTCCGGGCGTGGGGTTGGGCCGAAATCGCCCCCATAGGCAAAGAAGGTCCGGCCCTTTTCGTCCTTCTTGTACAAGGTCTGGTCTACCCAGTCCCAGACAAAGCCGCCCTGCAGGCGCGGCGTTGCATAGATGGCGTCCCAATATTCCTGGAAATTGCCCAGGCTGTTGCCCATCGCATGGGCATATTCGGCCTGGACCATCGGCTGCGGATGGCTGGATTTGGCATAGTCCAGCATCTCGTCCACGGTGTCGTACATCGGCGTGTAGACCTCGCTGTAGGGAAGCGGGGTATGCCCGTCGACGTTGCTGTAGCCGCCATAGACGACCGGCCGGGACGGATCGGCCGCCTTCACCCGCGCGGCAGCCTTCTCGAAGGTCGGGCCGATGCCCGCTTCGTTGCCCAGCGACCAGAGGATGATGGAAGGATGATTCCGATCGCGCGCCACCATCCGGTCGATCCGCTGGAAATGCGCCAGTTCCCACTCGGGTCGGAAGCCAAGCTGGAAGTCGGCACGCGTCTTGGGCGGGACAGCCTGGTCGCCCATCCGCATATATTCATGGGATTCGATATTGGCTTCATCGATCAGATACAGCCCGTATCGATCCGCAAGTTCGTAGAAATAGGGATCGAACGGATAGTGGGCGGCCCGCACAGCATTGATGTTCAGCTGCTTCATTAGCCGGACATCCTCCTCCATGCGCGCCCGCGACACATATTTGCCCGTCGCCGGATCATGCTCGTGGCGATTGACGCCGCGCAGCTTGATGGCCTCTCCGTTGACCTTCAGCAGCCCGTCGCGAACCGCGACGCTCCGAAAACCCACCGGGCGGCGGATGACTTCCAGCAACTTGCCCGTCCTGTCCCGCAGCACCACCTCCAGGGTGTAGAGATACGGGGTTTCGGCGCTCCACGGTCGAACTCCCGCCGGCGCCGTCTCGAACATGATCGGCACCCGGCCGCCCGCCGTCCGGGTGCTTTCGAACAGCGCCTTGTCGCCATCCAGCAAACGGGCCGACACGGTGGCACGCCCGCCCGAGGCCGCTTCGGACAGGTCGACCGCCACCTTGAGCGAACCGGTGCGTCCATCCTCGGCAAGGCCGGCATCGATCCGAAGGTCCGACACATGCGCCGGCGGGCGCGCCAGCAGGAAAACATCGCGGAAAATTCCGCTCATGTTCCACATGTCCTGCTTCTCCAGATAGCTGCCGTCCGCAAAACGCAGCACCTCGACGGCGATCACATTGTCCCCGGGCTGAAGCAGCGGGGTCACGTCGAACTCGGCCGGCAGGCGCGAATCCTCACTGTAGCTGGCAAGCTTTCCGTTGACCCAGACATGATAGGCGGCGCTCACGCCGCCAAGGTGCAGGATCACCTGCTGGCCGGCCCAATCCGCCGGCACGGAAACGGTGCGCCGATAGGATCCGACCGGATTGTAATCCTCCGGCACGAACGGCTGGTTGGCCGGGAAGATATACTGGACATTGATGTAGTGGGGGATGTCGTGCCCCTGCAGCTCCCAGTTGCCGGGAACGGCAATCCTGCCCCAGCCAGACACGTCGTACCCCGGCGCCTCAAAGCCGACGGGGCGCTCCGAGGGATTGCGGGCCCAGCGGAAGCTCCAGTCGCCATTCAGCGACAGGTAACGCTTCGAAGCCATCGGGTCTCCGGTCGCAGCCAGCGCCGCGTTCTCGAACGCAAAGAAGCTGGTCCGCATCGGCAGACGCTGCAGCTCGTTCACCTGCGGATCCTGCCATGGCACGCCGGCTGTCTGTGCATGCAGGGCGCCCGCCCCTGCCGTCACCATGGCCGTCAGCGTCAGCAACGCCACCAGCATCGACAGGAGCCGACTGTCTGCGGCCATGCGGCCGGTGCTCATCGGCATGCGGTCTGCCTTTCTTTGGCCCATGCCGCCACGCCGGCGCCAACGGGCGGGTTCAATGGGATTCGCGGGCAACGACGTCGCCGCTGCTGCCGACCAGGAAATCGAGATCGCAGCCCTGGTCGGGTTGCAGCGCATGCATCTCGTTCAGCTTGAGGTAGCCGCGGGCCGGCAGTGCGCGCTCGGGCTGCGGTGCAGCGCGCCGTCGCTCGAGCTCGTCATTTTCCACATGCAGAGTCAAAGATCGGTTCGGACCGTCCAGCGTGATCCGGTCGCCGCTGCAGACCAGCGACAACGGCCCGCCAACTGCCGCCTCGGGCGTCACATGCAGAACAATGGTGCCGAAGGCCGTGCCGCTCATCCGCGCGTCGGAAATGCGGACCATGTCGCGCACACCCTGTTCCAGCAGCTTCTTAGGCAGCGCCATGTTGCCGACCTCGGGCATCCCCGGATAGCCCTTCATGCCGCAGTTCTTCAGGACCAGAATGCTGGTGGGGTCTACGGGCAGGTCCGGATCGTCGATGCGCGCCTTGTAATCCTCGATATCCTCGAAGACGACCGCGATCCCGCTATGTGTCAGCAGGTCGGGCGATGCCGCGCTTGGCTTCATGATGGCGCCACCGGGCGCGAGATTGCCTGTCAGCACCCAGGTGCCGGCACGCCGCTTCACGGGCTGTTCCACGGTCGCGATGACCTCGCGATTCCAGCAAGGTGCGCCGGCGATCACCTCGCCCAGCGTGACTCCGCCAACGGTCGGCGCATCCAGATGCAAAAGCGGCGCGATCTCAGCCTGCACGGCAGGCACACCGCCCGCATAATGCAGGTCCTCCATCAGGAAATCGCCCGACGGCTGGATGTTGGC
Organism: Sphingomonadales bacterium; assembly: GCA_027490095.1. Lineage (GTDB taxonomy): Bacteria > Pseudomonadota > Alphaproteobacteria > Sphingomonadales > Sphingomonadaceae > Sandaracinobacteroides. The sequence continues at coordinate 57,237 of JAIXYT010000045.1, forward strand.
AATCAGCGGCACCTCCCGGCTCAAGCGGTCGAAATCGGCAAGCGTGATGTCGACGCCGCATCGGCCAGCCAGCGCAAGCAGGTGAATGATGGAGTTGGTCGAACCTCCCAGCGCCGCATGGGTTCGGATGGCATTCTCGAACGCGTCCCTGGTCAGGAACTGCGACAGCCGCTTGTCCTGACGGACCAGGTCGACGATGGCACGGCCGGCCAGATGCCCCATTCGGAAGCGTCCGGCCTCTACGCCCGGAATGCTGGCATTCATGGGCAGGGCAATGCCGAGCCCCTCCGCCACGGCCGCGAACGAGGACGCCGAACCCATCGTCATGCACACGCCCTTCGACCGGCTCATGCCGGCCTCGGCATCGCGGAACTCGGCCATGGTCATGGCTCCGGCGCGCACGTCCTCCGAAAAGCGCCATACGTCCGTGCCCGAGCCGATATCGCGTCCCTGCCACTTGCCGTTCAGCATCGGCCCGGATGAGACTACGATTGTCGGCAGGTCGACGCTGGCGGCACCCATGATCTGCCCCGGAGTGGTCTTGTCGCATCCGCCCAGAAGCACGACGCCATCGATCGGGTTGGCGCGGATGGATTCCTCGACCTCCATCGCCAGCAGGTTGCGGAACAGCATCGCCGTCGGCCGCATCTGGGTTTCGCCCAGGCTCATGGCCGGAAACTCCAGCGGAACCCCGCCCCGTTCCCACACGCCGCGCTTCACATAATCCGCCACTTCCCGCAGGTGCGAGTTGCAGGGTGTCAGCTCGGACCAGGTGTTGCAGATCCCGATTATCGGCCGCCCGTCGAACACATCCTCGGGCAGGCCCTGCGCCTTCAACCAGCTGCGATGGATGAAACCGTCCTTGTCGTCCTTGCCGAAACTGAGTTGGCTGCGGCGCAGGCGCCCCGGGGCATCGTCGTTCATGATCCGCTTTTGCTTTCCTGAAGTCTTCCCAGGACGCCCAACCTACATCGACTGCGCACAGTGCAGGCGTCGAAGCAGACAGTCGGCCTTGCCGGGCGCAGGTTCCCGCAGCCGCATCGCATCAGAAGCGGACACGCACGCCGGCCGAGAACCTACGATCGGCTTCGCCATATTGCCAAGGCACGCCGTTCTTGAAGTGCGCACGCCTGACGATCGGCTGCCTGGTCAGATCGACCCCCTGCAGGGCAAGCGTGATGTTGGGCGTCACATCGTAGGAGAGCGAAGCATTGAGCTGCCCACGCGCCGACAACCAGGAAGGGCCGCCCTGCACTTCCTGCTGGGCCTCCGACTCAAGGAATGTATCACGCCACGTATAACGCACCCGGGCGCTGATCCCGTATTTTTCATAGAAGACGGTAATGTTGTAGGACGTCTCCGACAGTCCGCGAATGGGCAGCGGGAATTCCTCGTTCAGGCCCACTTCCCCGAATTCCGTCGGCAACGTGAATGTAAAGTCCCGGTCTCCTTTCAGGAACGTAATGTTCGCAATAAGGCCGAATCCGCCGAGGAAATTGTCAAAGTAACCGTCGAGAGAGTGCTGAAACGCAAGCTCGACACCCCTCAGCGTCCCTGAGTTCGCGTTTTCAGGACGAATAACGTTTGCACAAGCGCCAATTTGACCTGTGGACAGCACAACAAAAGGATTCCAGATGCCTTGGACGCAGGCACTCTCTGTCGTCACTTGCGATCCATCCGGGTTTCTGCTCGCCGGCGTGACAATAGAACTGATGATATCACTTCTCTTTTTGTAGAATGCGCCCGCCGAGAGCACGCTGGATGGCGCGAAATACCATTCGATGCTGGCATCGATGCTGTCGACATTTTCAGGGACCAGTTCCGGATTCCCGGCATTCAGCGTGTTTCCAAAAATAGGGAAATTCAGCGTAGGAGAAAGCTGATCGAATGCAGGCCGGCTGATATTGCGCGCATAGCCAAGGCGCAGCAACAGGTCGTCGACAGGCTCCCAGGTCAGGCTGGCACTTGGAAGCAGCTTGAAATAGCTCTGCGTTTCGACGACGTCGCCGGTCACAACGCCGTTTCGGCTGGTAACACCCGTTGCAGTCTGATCCGTCAGAACCGCCCGGACACCGAACGTCGCACGAAACGGGCGGTTGGCCAGATCGGCATCGATCCGCCCCATTATGTATCCGGCGAAGGTGGTTTCCTCGACGTCGAAGCCTGCCGCCTGGTTGAAATCCGGATTGACCGTCAGGCGATTGGCAGGATTTTCAATGGCAGCATTCAGCCGCTCGATGGTTCCCGCACGGTCACGGATCGCAAGGAACGGGTCGAGTGTTAGATAGGGGCTGATGTATTCGCCGTCCCTGCCAAACAGCGTCCGCGGCGTGGGCACAAGGATATCGGAAATCTCGGTGCCCGATATGCCGGGAAAATTCGGGGTGGCGAGCGAAAACTGGTCTCGAGAGGACGTTCGCCTGTTGATCCGGACGCCGGTCTCGATCGCGGACAGCGCGCCCCAATTTGTGTTGAATTTGAAGTCCAGTCGTCCGGCAACCTCATCATTGCTGAACGCATTGCCGTTGTCACGAACCACAAAGACCGCATATCGCGCCGGATCCAGTATGCCCGCCGATATGTCGGGCCCAACCGGGTAGAACTTGATCCGGCCACTACGCGCATCATAGAAATGGTCGACCGGCTGGCGACCGGCGGCCGTATTGAACTGCGCCCCGGCATTGGCCCGCTGAAACTGGGAAACCATGCTCAGATTGTCGCTGTCGGTTGCCGACTTCGTGATCGACAGATCGGCGGACACCTCGACAATGTCGGATTGATACTCCACCCCGAAGGCGCCAAGCCATGTCGTCGTCAGCCGGTTGTTCGACTGGTTGTTCATGCGAAGCTGGTAGCCATCCTGTTGGCCCGCGATGAGCCAGCGGAGTTCGCGATCACTGGGAAGACCCTCCAGAACCACAAATTCCGATTGGGCAATCCGATCCAGTTCGCCGCGACCGTTCACGATGTCGCCGAAAACACTCTGCCCGGCATTCTCGAACGAGAAGTCGGAATAGAAGCCTTCCAGGCGCAGCTTCCACCGATCGTTGGGCGCCCACTCGAAATTGCCGTTGAAGGCCTTGCGCTCACGCGCCTGCGAAATGACTGTCGAACTGGAAAAGCCCGGCCGGAAATAGGGGTCGGGCACGCCGTCTCCCGTCAGGTCGATGGTGTTCCGCACGATCGGGGTAACCCTGATCGTCCCCCCCTGGACATCCTGCCTCTGATAGCTCGCGGAGAGGACGAAGCCTATTTCGCCGATCGGCGTATCGAACCGATCGCCCAGCGTGACCGCGCCCGACGGCTGCCAGCTGTCGGCATTTTCCGCATACTCCATGTCGAATTGGGCCGCCCGCAACGGGGTGCGCAGCTCCAGTCCCCGATA
>JAIXYT010000028.1 GCA_027490095.1 Sphingomonadales bacterium
CACTCCGGGCCGGTCATCGGTCCATTCATCATCACACCCTAGCGACATTCGCTCGCGTGCCCCATCGAGAGGTCGTCCGCCCCCCTCACCGCCCCTGCGGCATCGCGGCGTTGGTCGCCTCGTCGGTCAGGTCAAAGAGGTCGGCATACACCTTGCTCTCCGCCAGCGCAGAGGCCGACAGCGGAGTCACGAACTGCGCGCCCCCCTTCGTCAGCACCGGCGTCACCTGGCCCCCCGCCCGCCGGATCTCGCGGATCAGCTCCAGCGCCTTGTAGGCCGCAATGCCGCCACCGATCACCAGAAGGATGCGTCTGCCCGTCAGCATGGGACGCCAGCCCTAGCCGCTGGGCACGGCAATTCCTAGCGCGGGCTGCGCTTCGCAAGAATCCTTTGCAGCGTCCGCCGGTGCATCTTCAGCCGCCGCGCCGTCTCGCTCACATTGCGGTCGCACAGCTCATAGACGCGCTGGATATGCTCCCAGCGCACCCGGTCGGCGCTCATCGGCTCGGCCGGCGGCTGCGGCTTCTCGCCCTCGGCCGCCAGCAGGGCCGTGATCAGGTCCTCGGGGTCGGCAGGCTTCGCCAGATAGTCGATCGCCCCTTCCTTCACCGCCGCCACCGCGGTCGCCAGGTTGCCGTATCCGGTCAGGATCACCACCCGCGTGTCCGGGTGCAGCCCGCGCAGCTCCGACACCAGGTCCAGCCCGTTGCCGTCACCAAGCCGCAGGTCCAGCACGGCATAGACAGGCTTGATCTGCCGCATCAGCTCACGGCACTCGGCCGCGCTCGAAGCCGCCCGCACATCGAACCCGCGCCGCCCCAGCGTCACCGCCAGGCGCTGGCGGAAACTGTTGTCGTCGTCCGCCAGCAGCAACGTGCCCAGGCTCGGGGGGCCCGACGTCTCGGGCGAATCAGAGGGGCTGGAAACCGTTTCGATCATAAGCATCATGCCATTCCTTGCCGTTCCGGGGCGCCGTCCGATAACGGCTCGCCGGGCACGCTCTCGATATCGGCACGCCACCAGCGCAATTCCACCCGCGCTCCCCCTTCTGGCAGGTTCATGAAGCTCAGCCGACCCCCCGTTCGCTCCAGAAGCGTGGTCGCAATGAAGATTCCAAGGCCCGTCGAACCCGATCCCGACACGCTCGGCCCCAGGAAGGGCTCCCCCAGCTTGGGCAGCAGATCGGCCGGGAAACCGGCCCCGTCATCGGTCACCGCCACCCACAATTCGGCAGAGGTCTCGCCCGCGTCCAGCCACACGCGCCCCTCCGCATGGCGCAGGGCATTGCCCACTATGTTGCTCAATCCATGCAGGATTTCGGGGCTCCGCCGAATGATGGGCCCGCCGCCCATGCCCCATTCCACCCGCATCTCCACAGGCACCCGCGTCGGCTCAAACAGGTCCACCACCTCACGCAGCAGAACCGGCACCGCAAGCTCGGGAAACGGGTCCTCGGCCTCCGCCCGCTCCGAGATCCCGGTCAAAATGTCGCGGCACCGCCGCGCCTCCTGCTGCAGCAGGTGAATGTCGGGCCCAAGCTCCGGGTCGTCGCCCAGCGTGTCCTCCAGATCGCGCGCGATCAGCGTGATGGTGCCCAGCGGCCCGCCCAGCTCATGCGCCGCCGCCGCCGCCAGCGACCCCAGCGCCCCCATACGCGTCTCCCGGTCCAGCGCCGCCTGCGTCGCCACCAGCGCCGCCTGCCGCCGCCGCCCCTCGGCCGACACCTGCCAGGCATAGAAGGTCAGGAAGATCATCCCCAGCCCGATCGCCACGCCCTTGCCCAGCCGATAGAGGTCGGGGATCACCAGCGGCTCGCCGCCCACCCACGGCAAGGGCAGGTGCCAGTGCCACAGCCCCACCAGCAGCCCCAGCGCCATCGCCACCAGCAGCGCCGTCGCCCGCGCCGACAGCAGCGTCGCCGAAATCGTCACCGGCACCAGCAGCAGCAGCGCGAACGGGTTGGAAAGCCCACCCGTCAGGTAGAGCAGCACCCCCAGCTGCACCAGGTCGAACCCCAGGTGCACCAGCGCACCCTTGCCGTCGATCCGGTCGCCCCAGCGATACAGCGCACTCAGCGCCAGGTTCAGGCTCACCGACGCCCCGATCACGCCCAGCGCCGGCAGCCAGGGGATCGGAAAGCCCATCCCCAGCCCAACGATCAGCAGCGCCAGCAGCTGCCCGCCGATCGCGCTCCAGCGCAGAAGCACCAGCGTCTGCACCCGGACACCGGGCCGGTCGATCGCCAGCAGCTGCCGCGACGAGGCCATCAGCGCGCCATCCTCAAAGGCTCGGCCCCATCGACTTCTTGGCCCCCTTCTTCGGCGCCTCGCTCAGCGCCTTGGCGATCGGCCCGCTGCGGATGTCGCGCGCGGCATAGTCCCGCGCAGACAAGCCCGCCAGATTGTCCGTCCGGTCCGGGTCCGCGCCCGCCTGCAGCAGCAGCTGCACCGACGCCGCATCGCGCATGTGCACCGCCTTGATCAGCGCCGTCTCGCCCTTCCCGTTGGTCCCATCCACCTGCGCCTTGGCCAGCAGCATCACCCGCACGCCATCCGGAAAGCCGTTCATCGCCGCCACCAGCAGCGGTGCATTCCCCTCCGCGTCCTTCAGATTGGGGTCCGCGCCATTCTGCAGCAGAAAACCCATCCACGGCGTGTCCCGCCGCTTGATCGCGATCATCAGCGCGGTCTCGCCCGACGTCAGGTCGCGCGTGTTCACGATCGTGCTGCCCGGCTTGTCGATCAGCGACTTCGCCTTCAGCACATCCTTGTCCTTCACCGCCTTCAGGAAATTGTAGCCGTCGGAAAACTGCGCCGCAGCCGGCCCCGACACCGCAAGGCCCAGCACCAGTCCCGCCGTCACCACCAGCCGCTTCACAGCTTCCAGTCCCTTGCCCATCGCATCACCCTTGAAGATCCCGCGCCCCATGTCGAAAGGGCCCGCAGTGTCGCATCACTCGCAACGGCCTGCGATAGACGATATGTGCACCCCATGAACAGCCAGCAAGCCACCCCGGGCCGCTCCCGCCTGTCGCGCAGCCTCCCCCTCATCCTGCTTGCCCTCGCAGCCGCCGCGGCCGCCGCCCTCCTGCTGCTCCGCCCCGCCCCCGCGCCCCAGGGCAACCTCACCGGCAGCAGCGTCGGTGGCCCCTTCACCCTCACCGACGAAACCGGCCGCCCCGTCACCTCCGAAAGCTTCGCCGGCAAATGGCGCCTCATGTATTTCGGCTTCACCTACTGCCCCGACATCTGCCCCACAGACACCGCCAAGCTCGCCGCCGGCCTCAAGCTGTTCGAAGCCAAACACCCCGAACAGGCCGCCAGCCTCCAGCCCCTCTTCCTCACCGTAGACCCCCAACGCGACACGCCCGCCGCACTCGCCGAGTTCACCAACAGCTTCCACCCCCGCCTGCTCGGCCTCACGGGCACCCGCGAACAGGTCGACGCCGCCCTCAAGGCCTTCCGCGTCTACGCAAGCAAGGTCCCCGGCACCACGGCCGACAGCTACACCTACGATCACCTCGCCGTCTTCTACCTGATGGACCCCGATGGCCGCCCCGTGCAGTTCCTCGCCGGCCCCACCGCCACGCCCGAATCCATCGCAGACATGCTCGAACGCTTCCTGGTCTGACCCCGATGTCCGAACCGCTCCGCGACCGCTTCTGGGAACGCTACCCCCTCTCGGCCCTCAACAAGGCCGAATGGGAAGCGCTGTGCGACGGCTGCGGCAAATGCTGCCTCCACAAGCTCGAGGACGAGGAAACCGGCCGAATCTACCGCACCAACGTCGCCTGCCGCCTGCTCGACCGCCACTCGGGCCGCTGCTCCAACTACCCCGCCCGCCGCCAGTTCGTCCCCGATTGCGTCCAGCTGAAACCCCGCCTGGTCCCGAAACTCGATTGGCTGCCCGCCACCTGCGCCTACCGCCGCGTCGACGAAGGCAAGCCGCTCCCCGCCTGGCACTATCTCATCTCCGGCGACCGCGAGGCCGTCCACGACGTCGGCGCCTCCGTCCGCGGCTGGACCATCAGCGAATCCGAAGCGAGCGCCGACCTCGAACACCACATCGTCGATCCGGACTAGCCGCAGGCGGCTGCCGTCAGTGCGCAGCACAGATCGGCAGACTCGCCGCAGGCGCGGCCGGCGGGGCGTGGGCGACCGCCCACGAACCCGTCCGACGAGCGGGCTTTGCCCGCAACCCTTCCTTCTCCCCGGACCCCTAGGCGGACTCGGCGGCTTTGCCGCCGGCCGCCGCCGTCCGAGAGCCCCTTCCCCAACCCCCAAACCCGCCCTATCCTCCCCACATCCATCCGGGGGGATCACACACATGCAAACCCACACCCACAGCGAAACCTGCGGCTGCCTCGGCCGCCGCGCCACCCTCGGCGTCGCCCTCGCCGGCCTCGCATCCCTCGCCACACCCGCCGCCGCCGAAATCCCCACCCGCGCCGCCCGCAAGGGCGCCCTCACCGAGGCCCAGCGCAACGCCCTCACCCCCGACGAAACGCTCCGGCTCGTCCTCGAAGGCAACGCCCGCTTCGTGGGCGGCGTGCGCACCCCCGTCGATTACCTCGCCCAGCAGCGCCAGTCCGCCACCGAAGGCCAGCACCCCGCCGCCGTCTTCCTCACCTGCGTCGACAGCCGCGCCCCCGTCGAGGTCATCTGCGACCTCGGCATCGGCGACGCCTTCAACGCCCGCGTCGCCGGCAACGTCGTCAACGACGACATCCTGGGCTCCATGGAATTCGCCACCGCCGCCGCCGGCGCAAAGCTCGTCATGGTCATGGGCCACACGAAATGCGGCGCCGTCGCCGGCGCGATCGACAATGTCCGCCTCGGCAACCTCACCCTGCTGCTGGCCCGCTTCGGCAACGCCATCGCCGCCACCCCCTACGAGGGCGACAAGTCCGGCAAGAACTATGACTATGTCGACAAGGTCGCCGCCACCCAGGTCCGCCAGACAATCACCCTCATCCGCGAACGCTCCCCGGTCCTCCGCGACCTCGAACAGCAGGGCAAGATCCGCATCGTGGGGTCGATGTACGACTTGAAGACCGGCCGGGTGAACCTCCTTTCAGAAGCGTAGGGCCGAACGATCTCCCCTCCCTTGCCAAGGGAGGGGTCGGGGGTGGGTTGGGCGCAGCCAAAGCAACCGCCCCGTCCAAAAGCCCGTCGCCCCGCAAGAGTTCGTCGTCCCGGACTTGATCCGGGACCTCGTGCCGTCAGAGAGCCGAACCCCTCACCACTCCCCGTCGCGCGCTCAGCGCGCCCTCACCACTCGCTCCGCCCAGCCCCCACCAGCGCCGCCACCAGCCCCGTCCCGTCCCAGTCCTCCGGCCCGAACACGCCCCCCGCCAGCCGAGGCCCCGCAGGCGCCTCCACCACCAGCTGCTCCAGCAACCACAACCCCGGGTCGGCCGGCACCACCCGCTTCCACCGCACCCGCCCGCGCGGCCCCACCACCTTCACATCAAACCCCTCCACCGCACGTCGCAGCATCAGGTCCGCCACCGTGCACGCCTCGCTTGTGAGCGCGCGATCCCAGTGCACGGCAAAGGGCGCCCACTTGCGCCGCAGCTGATAGGCATTCTCGCGGCTGAGCCCCACCGCCGCGGCGGAGAGCTTCACGCTCCGGCGGTAGCGCAGCTTGCAGAGGAAGAGCTTTTGTTTGTCCGGAGTCCAGCCGTCGTGGCGGGTTTGGCGGCGGTCCCCGCCCTTCCGGGTTGGAGGCCGCCAGGGGATGTAGTCGGCTAGGAACTCTTGTTCGGACCGCGCGAGGGTGGCGGGGGGTGGGGCGATGAATGGCGGGTTGGGGGTGGGGGGCATGGGGGGGATCATGCGCCGAGGGTGGGGGTGTAGGACAGGGGGGTGATAGCCACGCCGCAACACCAGTCGTACAGCAGGTTTGGGCGAATCCGCGTTTTAACCTCCCACAGACCACTCGTTCCAAGGGCCATTCGATAGCAATCCGCCCTCAATTCCGCGCAACACCTGCTCAGAGTATGATGCTATCGGCCAAGGCCTCAATCTGCCCACGCCCGATCCCCCCAAGTTCGCCGCCATATAGTAGTTTGCTATATCCCGAACACTTGGATCCAATCGAGCTATTAGCTCAGTTAAATGACTAATCAATGAGCCGACTGGTCTAAATTCCTCGCTCTGCGAGCTCGACTTTCCTGAACTACATATCATTCCCGTCATGGGGCCATATTCAGCGCCAAATGCCTGCTGCAACTCAGCAGAATTGGTTGGCTTCCAATCGGCTTGGTACTTAGACACATATGTCTTAAACCATGTCCCCAAGTCCGCCACACAGACTAGGTCTATTTCGAGTCTGGGGTGTTCAACCTGAACCTCGCTATCTTGCAAAGCCTTTTCGACATTCTTTATCGGCTCCGAACCTGAAGCCTTCCAAGAATGCGAGTGTGCCAATAGCCCGTAAATCAGGGGGGATGTCAATTCAGCCCTTGGACTGCCCGTTCTAATCGGATAGATCTTCTTAAATTGGGCGCATCTTTTGACTGCGTCCTTTATATGGGCGGCAGTCAGTGTGTTCTTACATTCAAATGCCGCCACCACTCCACCTGCGAGCCAAGTCTTCTTTTCTAGCAGCTTTGGCGGGTACGACGGCTTCAAAACAAGAACATCAACTTGCGGGGACATAACGCCATCGTGGCCTATTAAACGACCCTTGGTTTCAACATGATAACCTGAAGGTAGCCATTCCCGAAGAAGATTCGCCCAATTTTGCTCTCCCTCGTCTCCCGCTGTCCCAGGATCCTCAGCCGCTCGCACAAATATGCGATTATACTCCGACGCCATTTCAGCCGTAACCTGATCCATAAAAGTATGTAGATCATGCGTTGACACCGCGCCCCTCCGGAATTCTGCCCTAAGGCTCGTTCTTTTCGTCGCGTTTAGCGATTGCCGCAAGGACCTCTGGCGGCAGTTTACTGTACACCTCATCTACGTGCTTGGGCTCTGATATCATCTTCTCGGCAATCAAGTTCAACAATCGAAATAAACTTTCCGCTGTTGCCCTATCATCCTTCAGATCGATTTGTCCAGGATGCACAGCATTGTTTCCAATTACTCTAACTGCATCCAGCGCCCTCTGGACTCGAATATCTAACCCACCAGCGACCATCTCACGAATGTTGTCATTTATGTTTCGACCAGATTGACCGAGCTCGGCACAAATATTCTGAATACACAATCTGATTATTGCCGCAGCCCCTCGGGGTGAAAGGCTGAGAATGCTGCTCGCCTCGCGATAGTCAGCTGCGATGTGGTCGGGTAGATCGGGGTTTGGTGGCGGCACCTCCCCTTGTGACGGGTAGATTACCTTGTCATAAACCCAGAGCGTGACCTTTTTGCAATTGTAGCACTTCGACAGGAAAACATTATACAATTGCGGTATTTTGTATGTATCTGTCAGAATATCGGATACAAACGGTTGAGCGCTCTTTATTTTATTAAATCGTTCTAGAATTCTCTCAAAAGCCTGATCTTTTATGTCTCCCAGTTTATCCCTATGTAGATTGTCATCGCGTCCGATAATCTGCGGAATCGGGTCATCATTTTTTCGTTGCCGTACAAATAGATCGCTCCAGAACTGCGTAGTGAGGGCGCCGCAGTGCAGGCAATTAAACGCTGTTTCGGCAACGGATGGAGGAACGTACTTTGCCAACATCAGTCTCCCAGTTTATGGCGTCACAATAGCGATTGAGTCGCCCACATATCCATTCAGAATCTTCAGAAGTTTGCGGAGCAATCCGGCCGGCGGCAAAGCCGCCGAGTCCGCCACCCCACCCCCGGGGCACGCGTTCCGCGTGAAGAACAAAAAAGCGCGGGCAAAGCCCGCGCCGTCGGACGGGTCGGCGGGAGAGACCGCCGACTCCGCCGGCCGTGCCACCACGGCGAGTCTGCGAATTAGCGCTGCGCACTAATCGCAGCCGCCTTTGTCCAAATACACGCCCTTATCGGGCGAGGTATTTGTCCAAGGTGGCATGGAAATGCCTGATCCGGGCCTCCTGGTACCGCCCCAGCTCCACCCGGTTATTCGCCGAGCTCACCAGCCCCTCCTGCACATGCGGCAGGTTCGCCATGTCCTGGTCATACACCCCGCCCAGCCGTCCCCACGCCGTCACGCTGGACCAGGCCTCGTCCTCGCCCAGGAACACCATCTCCGCAGCCCGCGGCACCGGGCCGTCCTTCGGCGCCTTCGCAAGCACCCGCACCTCCATCAGCGTCGCATGCTGGTCCGGCCACGGCCGCCACCGATAGCTGATGTTGTTCATGTACCCGCCCCAGGGGCTGATGTTCGGAAACACATTGTAGGTCCAGGCATCCAGCAGCTCGGCGTCACTCGCCGCGCTCGCATCATAGCCCAGCGCCGCCAGCGCCTCCCGGTTCCGCGCCCCCAGCGCTTGCCGCGCCGTCTGCCCCAGCGCCAGCGTGATCGGCAGCGCCTCCTCGTTGTTCCGCCCCGCCCCGCCGGCAAAGGCGTCGATGATCGCCTCCTCCGGAATGGCCCCCAGGTGCGGGCTCGGCACCCCGAACGGCGTCAGCGCCAGATTCACATGGTCGCCCCACATCGAATAGCGGCTGTTCGCATCCCCCGTGAACGGCAAAATCTGCGGGTGCGTCGCAATCGAATGCCACGCCTCCATGAAGGCCTCGGCCACCACCTTCCAGTTGGCCTTGATCACCTTCCCCACCCACACCGCGGTAAAGTTCCGCTCCTGCCCCCACCGCGCAAAATGCTCCGGCAGCGGCGCCAGATATTCGGCCAGCGGCGGCGCAGAGCCATCCCAGTTCACGAACCAGTATCCGGCAAAGCGCTCGCAGCGCACCTCGGGCAGCTGCATCTTCGCCTCGTCCAGATGCCCGAAGTCCCACCGGCACGGAATCTGCTTCAGGCTCCCGTCCATGTTCCAGGTGAAGGCATGAAACGGACACTGCAATTCGCTCGCCGTGCCGCTTTCCGTCCGCAGCCGCCGCCCGCGATGAAGGCACACATTCCAGAACGCCTTCACGCTCAAATCCGGCTGACGCACCAAAATCACGGACTTGCCGAGGTTGTCATAGACAACCAGGTCGCCTGCCTCCGGAAACTCCTCGTCCCTGGCCGCCATCTGCCACACCCGCGGCCACATCTTCGTCCGCTCGGCCTCGAAGAACTCGGCACTCGTGTACCGGCTTGCCGCCAGATGCCCCGGCCCCAGGTCGATGAAGCTGTCCGCCTTGTACATCTCCGGCACCGGCGGCACATCCCGCGCCCAGATCTCCGCCACCCCGTCCCCGGGGCACATCGGCAACAAATCCCTCACGTCGCGATCGGCCATGGTCACTCTCCCGCGCCCAGCCTAGCCGACCCACCAACTGGTGCCACCCCGCGAACCTGCTAAGGGCCCTCCCATGCCCGATCAGGCCCCAGACCCGCTCTCCATCCGCCGCCTCTACGGCCGCGCCCAAGGCCACCCCTTGCGCGAACGCGCCCAGCGCCTCGTCGACGACCTCCTGCCCCGGCTCGCCATCCCAACCGAAGGCCCCCTGACGCCCGAAACCCTGTTCGGAGACGCCCGCCCCCTCGCCTTCGAGGTCGGCTTCGGCAAGGGCGAACATCTCGCCTTCCAGGCCGCCCGCCGCCCAGATTGGGGCTTCATCGGCGCCGAGCCCTACCTCAACGGAGTCGCCGGCCTCCTCGCCGAAATCGAGGACCATTCCCTTTCCAACATCCGCATCCACCGCGGCGACGCGATCGACGTCCTCGAGCGCCTGCCCGACCAAAGCCTCAGCGCCCTCTACCTCCTCCACCCCGATCCCTGGCCCAAAGAGCGCCATGCGAAGCGAAGGTTCGTCAATCCGGGCCCCTTGCAGCTCGTGCACGCCAAATTGCGCCCGAATGCCGAGTTCAGGATCGCGACAGATCACGTCAATTACATGCGACATGTCATGTATGTGATGCAGAACCAGCCCGGATTCGAATGGACCGCCGAATCCCCCTCGGATTGGGAGTCCATCCCCGAAGACTGGCCCGACACCCGCTTCGCCGAGAAGGCGCGAAAGCTCGGCCACCATGTCTGGCGCTTGATTTACAAGCGCCTGTAACCCAGTTGGAACCCATGGCCCAGATCCTGGAATTCGAAAAACCCGTCGCCGCGCTCGACGCCGAAATCGCCGCAATGGCGGCCGATCCCGGCCGCGCAGCCGAACGGCAACGCGCGGAAAAGAAACGGCAAAAACTGCTGGCAGACATCTACAAGGCGCTCAGCCCCTGGCAAAAGACGCTGGTCGCCCGCCACCCCAACCGCCCGCGCTTCCTCTCCATCGCGGACGCCCTGTTCCAGGATTGGCAACCGCTCGCCGGCGACCGCGCCTTTGCCGACGACGTCGCCATCCTCGGCGGCCCCGCCCGCTTCCGGGGCTCGCCCGTCATGCTGATCGGCCACGAAAAGGGCCACGACACCCAAAGCCGGGTCAAGCGCAACTTCGGCATGGCCAAGCCCGAAGGCTACAGAAAAGCCAGCCGCCTCATGGACTTGGCAAGCCGCATGGGCCTCCCCATCGTCTCCCTTGTCGACACGCCGGGCGCCTTCCCAGGCATCGAGGCCGAAGAACGCGGCCAGGCCGAAGCCATCGCCAAGGCAACCGAAGCCTGCCTCACGGTCGAGGTGCCGATGGTCTCCGTCATCATCGGCGAAGGCGGCTCGGGCGGCGCCGTCGCGCTGGCCGCCGGCAACCGGGTGCTGATGCTGGAACATTCCGTCTACGCCGTCATTTCGCCCGAAGGCTGCGCCTCCATCCTCTGGCGCGATCCCGCAAAGGCCGCCGAAGCCGCCGTCGCGATGCGGATTTCCGCCCAGGATCTGAAGGAACTGGGCGTCATCGACGCCGTCGTCGAGGAACCCGTCGGCGGCGCCCACCGCGCCCCGTCCGAGACAATCGAGAAGCTGGGGGACGCAATCGCCAAATCGCTGGAAAGCCTTGGCAATCTCTCACCCGAGGCCCTGAAGGCCGAGCGCCGCGCCCGCTTCCTCGCCTTCGCCAGGGCCGCCTGACCCGAGGAGACATCCCGATGAAACGGATGTTCAAAGCGCTGGCGGCGTCCCTTGCCATCAGCCTCGTCGCCGTGCCCGCAGCCGTGCCGGCGCAAAACCTCGCCGGCCTGTCGCAGCGCGACCGCCAGATCGGCGCCCAAGGCTACAAGGAGATCGTCCAGCAGTTCGGCGGCAAGGTCGACGGCCCGCTGGCGGACTATGTGCGCGGCGTCGGAACGCGGATCGCAATGGCCTCCGTCCCCGGCTCGCGGCCCCAGGACTGGACGGTCACCGTCCTCAACTCCCCCGTCCCCAACGCGATGGCGACACCCGGCGGCTATCTCTACATCACCCGTGGCCTGCTCGCGATGATGAACTCCGAGGCCGAGCTTGCCTCCGTCCTCGGCCACGAGGCCGGCCATGTCGCCGCCCGCCATTCCGACAAGCGGCAGGGCCGCGCCACCATCGGCGCGCTGGGCACCGTGGCGGCCGCCATCCTCGGCGGCTCGCAGGCAGCAGAGCTCGCCAACCTCGGCGCAAGCGCCTGGGTCGCGGGCTTCTCCCGTTCGCAGGAAAACGAGGCCGACACACTGGGCATGCGCTACGCCATCGCTGCCGGCTATGATCCGCGCGCAGCAGCCTCGATGCTCGCCGCGCTCGACCGCGTTGCCGTCGTCGAGGGCAAGGAGAACATCGAGCGGCGCGGGGTGAACAGCTTCTTTTCCACCCATCCCGTCACCGCCGAGCGGGTGCAGCGGGTCGCGCAACAGGCCGCCGCCACCGGGCGCACCGGCGCGACCAACCGCGAGGCCTTTCTTGCCGCGATCGACGACATGAATTTCGGCGATGCCCCCGACCAGGGCATCATCTCGGGCCCCAGCTTCCGCCACGCCGGGCTTCGCCTCGGCTTCGACGCGCCGCCCGGCTTCACGCTGCAGAACAGCCCCCAGGCCGTCGCCGGCCGCGGCCGCGACGGCTCCCAGTTCGTCTTCACCGGCGGCCGCGTCCAGCCGGGGCAGGACCTGCAGTCGATCGTGCGCCAGAGCTGGTCGCAAATGACCAACGGGCAGGTGCCGCAGGCCAATTATGTCGAGCGGCAGGTGAACAGCCTGGATGCCGGCCTGTCCGAGGCCCGGATGAGCACCCGGCAAGGGCAGGTCGATGTCGGCGTGCACGCCTTCCGCACCGCGCCCGACCAGGTCTATCTGCTGCGCACCATGGCCCCCGCAGGCCGCGGCGGCCAGTTCCAGAGCCTTGTCGGATCCTTCCGCCGCCTCACCTCCGCCGAGGTGGCGGCCGCCGGCCGCGGGCGCCGGATCGACGTGGTGACGGTGCGCCCCGGCGACACCACGCAGGGCCTCGCCCAGCGCATGGCGCCGCCCTACAACCGGGTGCAGAGCTTCCTGGCGCTGAACGGCATCCCCGACCGGCCGCTGCAGCCCGGCGAGAAGCTGAAGATCATTGTCGGCTGAGTTCGCCGAGTGCCCCGGCGCAATGGCATCGGCCCGGCTGCCGATCCTGACGGTCGCCTGCGCGGTGCTCGTGAATCGAGATGGGCACATCCTCGTCACCGACCGGCCGGCGGGCAAGGACATGGCGGGACTCTGGGAATTTCCCGGCGGCAAGGTGGAGCCGCTGGAAAGCCCCGAGGCAGCCCTGGTCCGCGAGCTCGAGGAAGAGCTCGGCATCCACACGGCAACCAGCTGCCTTGCGCCCTGCGGTTTCGCGAGCCACGCCTATGAAAGGGTGAACCTGGTGCTGCTCGCCTTCGCGATCCGCAAATGGCAGGGCACACCCACCCCGCGCGAGGGCCAGCGCATGCAGTGGGTGCCGGTGAACGGCCTGTTCCGGCTGGAGATGCCGCCGGCCGACCTGCCCCTGCTCGGGCAGATCGCCGCTATTCTTTGACTGCGGCCTTTTCCTCCGGCGCTGGCTTCACCGGCACAAACATCCCCAATCCGCAGCTCGCCCCGATCTGCGGCCCGCCGCCCTGCACAACCACGGTGATGATATCGACATTGCACAGCTGCGGGATCGAGGTGCGATAGGAAAAGGCCCGCTCGAACCCCAGGCCGGGGCAGCGGTTGGGCAGCGTGTTGCGCATGATCGTGCCGTTGCGCATCTGGAAGTCGATCGTCTGGTCGTCGATCACCCGGCTCGAGCGGATCTGGCTGATCTGCACGCAGGTCACCGGGTCTCCGGCCGGGATCATCGTCTGGGCCGTGCGCGGCGGCTTGTCGGCACAGGCGGCAAGCAGCAGTGGCAGCAGAACCACAGGCGACAGAACAGGGGCGGCGTTGCGCATCAGAACCTCCTCAGCTTGCAGCAGCTTTCACCGCTTTCGTTGAACGCGCCGTTAATGCGGGCGCCGGCGACTTGGGGCGAAAGCGGCACCATTGGGCCACGGGACAGCGCCAGCATTCGGGCGTCCGCGCCTTGCACAGATAGCGACCGTGCAGGATCAGCAGATGGTGCGCCGCCCGGGCCCATTCGCCCGGCACCTGCGCCAGCACGTCGCGCTCCACCGCGTCGGGCGTCTTGCCGGCCGAAAGCCCCAGCCGCCGGCTGACCCGGAACACATGGGTGTCGACCGCCAGCGTCGCTTCGCCGAAGGCCTCGTTCAGCACCACATTGGCGGTCTTGCGCCCCACGCCCGCCAGCGCCACCAGCTCCGCCTCGGTGCGCGGCACCTCGCCGCCGTGCCGCTCGATCAGCTGCTGCGAGAGGCGGATCACGTTCGCCGCCTTGCTGTTGAACAGGCCGATGGTGCGGATGTGCGCCTTCAGCCCGTCCTCGCCCAGCGCCAGCATCGCGGCCGGGTCCTGCACCTCCCGGAACAGCGCCCGCGTCGCCTTGTTCACGCCCACGTCGGTCGCCTGCGCCGACAGCACCACCGCCACCAGCAGCGTGTAGGCGTTCACGAACGCGAGCTCGGTCTTCGGCGCCGGGTTCGCCGCCCCCAGCGTGTCGAAGATGGCCTGCACGTCGCCCCTGGGAAGCCTGCGCCGGGCAGGCCCCTTCACCTTCGTCCCTGACACCTTGCCGCGTGGAACCGTTGCCATGCCCCTGCTAGAGCATGCGCACCACGCCATGCACAAGCCTCCCATCTTCGATCTAGAACTCAGGCCCAACCGCTCCATGCCCGAGCGGCATTTCTGGGCCATGATGGCGGGTGTCGCGCTCATCTTCCTGTTGATGGGTCTCCGCTTCCTGTTTCTCGGCGCCTGGCCGATCCTGCCCTTCATGCTCGTGGACATCGCGCTCCTGTGGTGGGCGATGCGCGCCTCCTACCGCTCCGGCCGCGCATCCGAGCATCTGCGGCTCGATGCCGAGGGGCTGGAGCTGGTGCGGGTCGCCGCCCACGGCCCGATCCGCCGCACCCGGATCGAGCCGCACTGGGCCAGGGTCGAGCTGGAGGAGTTCGGCGCGGACCAGAACCGGCTGTGGCTGACGGCGCGCGATCCTTCCGGTCTGACCCGCGAACGGCACGGGATCGGCGCCTTCCTGAGCCCCGGCGAACGGGCAGAGATCGCCCGTGTCATCGAGGCGGGCCTCACGGCATTCCGCCAGCGGCGCTGAAAAGGGCCCCGGCCCGGGCGCTGCATTTTCGACGCGACGACCGGGCAAGTCCCGCGCTAAACCCGCCTGCGTGGACAGCTCTGACAGGATTGCGGGCACAGCCCCGCTGCCGAAGCCGGCGCCGAACTGGAAATCTCCGCCGTTCCTAGGCGGCACCCTGCTGTGCGCCGCGCTCGCGGTGGCAGCCGTGCTCGCGAACAGCCTGGCCGGCGTGCCGACCATGCTCGTGGTGCTTGCGCTGGGCATGGGGGTCAGGCTGGCGCTTCCCCGGCTGACGGCGTGGAGCGCGGCAGGAATCGGCTTCACCTCCACCACCGTGCTGCGCGCCGGCGTTGCGCTGCTGGGCTTCCGGGTGGTGGCCGACGATCTTCTGGCGCTCGGGTTTCCGGCCCTGGGGCTGGTGCTGACATCGGTGGCCGCAACCGTGCTGGGCGGATTTGCCATCGCCCGCCTGCTGCGCCAGCCGGCGGATCTGGCGGCCGTGTCGGCAACCTCGGTCGCCATCTGCGGGGCCTCGGCAGCGCTTGCCGCCTCGGCTGCGGTTCCACGCCGCGCCGGGCTCGAGCGCGAGACGGTGCTGGTGATCCTGATCGTGTCGCTGCTGTCGACGGCGGCCATGCTGGGCTATCCGGTGCTGGCCCGCGCGCTGGCGCTGGATGCCGACGGCACGGCCCTGCTATTGGGTGCGGCCATCCACGATGTCGCGCAGGTGGCCGGCGCCGGCTTTGCGGTGTCCGAAGACACGGGCGTGCGCGCCGTGACCGTGAAGATGATCCGGGTGGCCTGCCTGCTGCCGGTGGTGATGGGTATCGCGTTCATCTTCATCGGGCGAAGCGCGGCCGACGCACAGAAGGGCAAGCGCTGGCGCGCCATCCGGCCGCCGACCTTCCTGGTGCTGTTCTTCCTGTTCGCCGTCATCACCTCGACGGCCCTGCTGCCGCCCGGGGTGTCGGCCGCGGCAGGGGCGACTGCAAGCTGGCTGCTGGCAGCCGCCGTGGGCGCGATCGGCCTGAAGACAGGCTTCGGCGAGCTGAAGGCGGCGCGGCCGTCGCTTGCGCTTACGCTGGTGGCACAGACCGCCTGGCAGCTGGCCGTGGTGGTCGCGCTGATTTTCGCGCTCGGGCTTTAGGGCCGCGTCGCCCGCCCGGCACACGGGCGGCGCAATTGTTCCGTTTGCTGCAATCTGCCCTGCAACGGCCTGTTATGGGCAGTGGTCTGAAACCGGTATTTGGGGGGGACCCAGCATGACCCATATCGCTGCGCCGAACGGCGGATCTCGCTGATGGCAGAGCTTCTTGGATTGGCGTGCCAATCCCGGCTGAAGCCGGCACAGCACAGGCTTGCAGACCGGAACGAGCTCGCGCGGTTCCTTCTGGGCCGCCATTTTCTCGAGGAAATCCACATGCTCTCGGGGCCGCAGCAGCTGGACCCGGCCATGATCCTGATCGCCGAGACGGTCGCGATCGGGACCATGGAACGCAGCATGCCCCGGGCCGGCCAGCGCCAGGACGGGCAGCTGCCGCGCCCGCGCCCCATGTCGCGCCGGGCGATTGCCCTTGCGACCGGCCTGCCGCGCGAGACCGTGCGGCGGCGCCTTGCACGGCTGGTGGAGATCGGCCTGCTGAAGGAAGAGCAAGGCGGCATTGCCTGCGCCGAAAGCTTCATGCGCGGCGACCGGGCCGAGATGCTGGCCGAAATGCTCGCCCGGCACGTCTCGCTGACGAACCAGCTGATCGCGGAAGGGCTGATCGAGTCCGACGGGCCGGTGCGCGAGGCCTGACCAGGATCAGATCGCGCGGGCGAGGGCCTGCGCGAAGGTTTCCACCTGGTCCACCCGCAGCCCGGCGACATTGATCCGGCCCGGCGGCACGGCATAGATCGCGTGGGCGGTCTTCAACCGCTCCACGACCGGCGCGTCGACGGGCAGAAGCGAGAACATGCCCGTCTGGCGGCCAAGCGGCGCAAGCAGCGGGTGGGCGGCGGCAAGCGCCCGGCGCACTTCGACGATCCGGCTGCGCATGCTGTCGAGCTCCGCGCGCCAGTCCGCAGTCAGCGCTGCATCCTCGAGGATCAGGCGGATGGCCGCCGCGCCGTGGTCGGGCGGCATGGACCACATGGTGCGCACGGCGGCGAGCGCATGGGCCCGGGCGCGTGCGGCCTCGGCGGCGTTGGTGCCGATCACCCACAGCGCCCCCACCCGGTCGCGATAGACGCCGAAGTTCTTGTCGCAGGAATAGGCGATCAGCAGCGCCGGCACGCGCGCAGCCATCAGCCGGGTGGAGGCCGCATCCGCCTCCAGCCCGTCGCCCAGGCCCTGGTAGGCAAGATCCATGATCGGCAGCAGTCCGCGATCGGCGACGATGGTCGCCAGCGCGTCCCAGTCGGCCGGTTCGAGCACCGCGCCGGTGGGATTGTGGCAGCAGCCCTGAAGGATCACCGCGTCGCCGGGGCGCGCGGCAGACAGCGCCTCGAGCATGGCGCCGACATCGACCGTCTGGCTTGCCTGGTCGAAGAAGGGCATCGGGGCAACCTCGAGGCCGGCCGACAGGATGAGCGGGCGGTGGTTGGCCCAGGTCGGCAGCCCGACCCAGACCCTTGCCTTCGGGTTCGCCCGGGCGACGAGGTCTAGCGCTGCGCGCAACGCGCCCGTGCCGCCCGCCGTCTGCAGCCCCTGCAGGCGGTCACCCAGGCCGTGCGCGGTGCCGAACACGATCGGGGCCATCCGCTCGACGAAGCCCATGTCGCCTTCGAGGCCGAGGTAGCTCTTGCTGTCCTGCTGCTCGAGCAGCCGCGCCTCGGCGGCCTTCACGGCGCGCATCACGGGGGTGCGCCCGGCCTCGTCCCGGAAGACTCCGACTCCCAGATCGATCCGGCCAGGCCGGGTGTCGGCCCGGAACTGGGCGGCAAGACCCAGGATGGCATCGGGCACGGGGGTGTCGAGGGTGTCGAAGACGGAAGCTGTCATGGATGGCCTGCTGCTGCGGTGCGGGGGAAATGGGCTTCGCCCGGCTCTGCTGTCAAGCGCGACGCGCCGCTGCAGGACCGGCTGGAAACAGGGGCCCCTGCCGTGCCATGGGTGGAGGCATCGGTTCGGATGGGGCCGGACAGTGCGGGAGCGGCAGTTGGCGAGACGGGTCTGGAAGATGGGCGCGGCCCTTGCGCTGCTGGTGACGGCAGGCGCCTCGGCGGCGACCCCCGGCCCGGACGATGCGCGGCTGAAGGCGCTCTACGAGGCCGAGTTCAAGTGGCGGCGGGCCGAAGACGCGCGGACGCTGGATTTCGGGCCGCAGTCGCTGACCGACCGGCTTCCGCGGGTGGACCCGGCCTCGCAGGCGCGGCGGCTCGCCTATTGGGAGAAGGTGCTGGCCGAACTCGACCGCATCCCCCCCGACAGGCTGTCCCCGCAAGAGCGCGTCAACGCCCAGGTGTTCCGCACGGCCATCGAGATCGAGGCCAACCAGGTGCGCTGGCGGCTGCACGAGATCCCCTTCAACACCGACAGTTTCTTCTGGACGCTGGCGCCCTCGCGCGGCCGGGGCTTCCAGACCGCGGACGAATACCGCCGCTACATCGGGCGGATGCGCGACATCCCGCGCCACTTCGACGAGCATATCGCCAACATGCGCACCGGCCTGAAGCGCGGCTTCAGCAACCCGAAGGTCACGCTGGAGGGACGCGACAAGACGGTCGAGCCCTACCTCGCGACAGACGAGACCAACCCGCTTTGGGGGCCCTTTGCGGCCATGCCGGCGGCCATTCCGGCCGACGAGCAGGCGCAGCTGAAGGCGGAGGGCGCGTCCGTGATCCGCGACGTGGCCGCGCCCGCCTATGGCCGGCTGCTGACGATGCTGCGCAGCGAATACTGGCCCGGCGCGCGCGCGACGACGGCTGCCTCCGATCTGCCGCAGGGGCGGGCCTTCTACCGGGCCATGGTGCGGGATTACACCACGACGGAGCTGACCCCGGCCGAGATCCACGCGATCGGCCTGAAGGAGGTCGCGCGCATCAAGGCCGACATGGAAGCGACCATGCGCAGCACGGGCTTCAAGGGAACCCTTCCCGAGTTCATGCTGTTCCTGCGCACCGACCCGCAATTCTACGCGAAGACACCCGAACAATTGCTCGGCAAGGCCGCCTGGGTGGTGATGAAGGCCAATGGCCGCATGAACGAGACGGTGGGCAAGCTGCCGCGCTTCCGCCACGGGATCATTCCCGTGCCGCCGGAGATCGCGCCCATCTACACCAGCGGCCGCGGCGGCCTGCAGAACTGCCTGTTCAACACCTACCGGCTGGAAAGCCGCCCGCTCTACACACTGCCCGCGCTCGCGCTGCACGAATGCACGCCGGGCCACAGCTTCCAGGCCGCACTGGCGCTGGAAGCCCCGGAACAGCCCGATTTCCGCAAGGAGCTCTACTTCTCGGGCTATGGCGAGGGCTGGGGTCTCTACACCGAGTGGCTGGGCCAGCAGATGGGGATCTACGAAACGCCCTACGAGGAATTCGGCCGCCAGACCTACGAGATGTGGCGCGCCGTCCGCCTGGTGATCGACACCGGCCTCCACGAATATGGCTGGTCGCGCGAACAGGCGCTCGCCTATTTCCGCGAGCATGTCGCGCTCTCTGAGCTCGAGATCGTGAACGAAGTCGACCGCTACATCAGCTGGCCGGGCCAGGCGCTCGCCTACAAGCTGGGCGAGCTGACCATCCGCAAGCTGCGGGCGGAGGCGGAGACGAAGCTGGGGCCGAAGTTCGACCAGCGCGGCTTCCACGACGTGATCCTGGGGCTTGGCGCGGTGCCGCTGCCGGTGCTCGAATCCGAGGTCCGGCGCTGGATCGACGAGACCGCCGCAAAGGCCTGACCACCGGCATTGATCCCCGTCAAGGACGGGTGCGCCTTGGGCTGTCCACATGGCCGGACACTCTGGGAGGCCATCGATGCGGATCCTGTTCATCCACCCCAACTACCACTCGGGCGGGGCCGAGATCGCCGGCAACTGGCCGCCGGCCTGGGCCGCCTATCTGTCGGGCGCGCTGAAGGCAGCCGGCTTCCCCGACATCCAGTTCATCGACGCGATGACCCACGACATTCCGGATGACCGCCTGCGCGAGATGATCGCAGCCTCCGGCGCGGACCTCGTCGGCACGACCGCAATCACCCCCAGCATCTACACGGCGGAACGCGTGCTGAAGATGTCGAAGGAGGTGCTTCCCGCTGCCGTCACCGTGCTCGGCGGTGTGCACGCGACCTTCATGTACCGGCAGGTGCTGGCCGAAGCCCCCTGGATCGACGCCATCGTGCGCGGCGAGGGCGAGGAGATCATCACCGAATTCGTCCGCGCGGTCTCGGAAGGCCGCTGGCCCGCCGATCGCGCCGCGATCAGGGGCCTGGCCTATCTCGACGACGGCAAGGTGGTCGCCACCCCTGCCGCCCCCACGGTCAAGAACCTCGACGGCATCGTCGCTGACTGGGCGATCCTCGACTGGTCGAAATACACCTACATCCCGCTCGGCACGCGCGTCGCCATCCCCAACATGGCGCGCGGCTGCCCGTTTACCTGCAGCTTCTGCAGCCAGTGGAAATTCTGGCGCGATTACCGCGTGCGCGATCCGATCAAGGTGGTCGACGAGATCGAGACGCTGATGCGCGACCATGACGTCGGCTTCTTCATCCTCGCCGACGAGGAGCCCACCATCAACCGCAAGAAGTTCATCCAGTTCTGCGAGGAGCTGATCCGCCGCGACCTGAAGATCCTGTGGGGCATCAACACCCGCGTGACCGACATCCTGCGCGACGAAGCGCTGCTGCCGCTCTACCGCAAGGCAGGCCTCATCCACGTCAGCCTGGGCACCGAGGCGGCCGCGCAGATGAAGCTCGATCTCTTCAACAAGGAAACGACGATCGAGCAGAACAAGCGCGCGATCCAGCTGCTGCGCGACGCCGGAATCGTGGTGGAGGCCCAGTTCATCGTGGGCCTGGAGAACGAGACGGCGGAGACGCTGGAGGAAACCTATCGCATGGCCTGCGACTGGAAGCCCGATCTCGCCAACTGGTCGATGTACACGCCCTGGCCCTTCTCCGATCTCTTCAAGGAGCTCGGCGACAAGGTGGAGGTGTTCGACTACGAGAAGTACAATTTCGTCACCCCCATCATGAAGCCGACCGCGATGGAGCGGGGCGAGCTGCTCGACCGGGTGATGAACAACTATCGCCGCTTCTACATGAAGAAGGCCTTCTTCAGTTACCCCTGGAGCGGCTCGGGCGAACGGCGCCGCTACCTGCTGGGCTGCCTGAAGGCCTTCCTGAAGGCCGGGTTCGAGCGGAAATTCTACGATCTCGGCAAGGTCGACTATTGGGGCCCGCAGTCGCGCGGCAAGGTGGATTTCCACTTCGACGAAAGCCGCCGACGCGCGGCCGACGCCGACGTCGAATGGCAGCCGGCTGCCAGCCGAAAGCGGGCGCCGAAGCCGGCAGCCACTGCGCCCGAGAAGGTGCTGGCCTGCGGCGGCGGGACGGAGCAGATGGCCGATGGCGGCTGACGCGCGCATCGGGCCGAACGCGATCACCCGCGTGGAGGCAGCGCTGACGGCGCAGCTGGGCGAGGAGACCTGCCAATGCGTCTTCGCCCGCGCCGGGCTGCTGCGGCACCTCGCCAACCCGCCCACCGACATGGTGCCCGAGGCCGACGTGATGCGGCTCCACGCCGAGCTTCACCGCGCCCTGCCGACACCGCAAGCCGATGCGGTTGCCGCCGAGGCCGGGCGGCAGACAGCGGCCTATCTGCTCTCGGTGCGCATTCCCCGCCTCGCGCAATTCGCGCTGCGCCTGCTGCCGAAGGGCCTCGCCGCGCGCCTCTTCACCCAGGCCATCGCCCGCCACGCCTGGACCTTCGGGGGCAGCGGCCGCTTTTCCGCCAGCCGCGATGCCGGCGGTCTGGTGCTGCTGATCGCCGACAATCCGGCCGCCCGCGGCTACCGGGCCGAACGCCCCAGCTGCCACTATTTCGCCGAGACCTTCAGCGGCCTCTACACCGCGATCCTGGGGCCCCGCGTGCGGGTGGTCGAAACCCAGTGCGAGGCCGCCGGCGCCCAGGCCTGCCGCTTCCGCGTCACCTGGGCCTGAAACTCAACCGCCCAGAAGGGGTTTCAGCAGCGGGTTCGGAAACCGCCGCTCGCGCGTGACCGCGAGGAAGGTTTCCGACATGTCCGGCAGGCGCGCGGCCTCCACCAGAAGCCCCGAGGCCAGCTCGTCCTGCACAACGATGCGCGGAATGACCGCGAGCCCCGCATCCTCGCGCGCCAGCAGACGAAGCATCGCCATGTCGTCGACTTCGGCGGCGATCGACAGCCGGCAGCCCAGCCGATCGACCAGCGAATCGAACGAGACGCGAAGCGCGGTGCCCGGCGCCGGCAGCACCAGCGGATGGTCCGACAACAGCTCGGCGAGCGGTTTCGCCATGCCACCCGGCCGACCCGACAGGGCGGCCCGCCCCAGCCGGTGCGACCGCCCGATCAGGCTGACGGGCTGGTCATCCAGGCGATGCACGCGCCACGGGCTCGCTGCATCACGCGCAGGCGCCAGGTTCGTCAGCACGACATCGAGCGCGAGGCCGTCCAGTCCGCGCAGCAGCTCGTCCTGCGAGCCGGAGCGCAGCACCACCTCGACATCCGCGCGACCGATCAGCGGGCGCAGGAACTGCATCTGGAAGTTGCGCGACAGCGTGGCCAGCGCCCCCACCCTGAGCGCGCGGCGGGCCCGGCCCGTTTCGGCGAGCGTTGCCGACAGCTCGTCGGCAGTCTGGAAGATGGTGTCCGCATGGTCGAGCGCGATTCGCCCGGCTTCGGTGAGCACGAGGCCCCGCCCGACGCGCTCGAACAGGTCATGCCCCAGGCTCGCCTCCAGCGCCTTCAGCTGGGCCGAAAGCGCCGACTGCGACAGGTTCAGCCGCCGGGCGGCGCCCGTCAGCGTGCCCTCGGTTGCAACAGCCTGGAACAGCCGCAGATGGTGGAGATTGAGCCGGGACATACTTCCATGAAAGCGAACGTTTCGACCTATAATATGTAATTTTATCGAAGGCACGCAAGCCCTAGGTGCCGGCAACCGACACCCCTGCCGGAGACTGCCGATGGATGCGCTCAGCCCGCTTGGATTTCTCGCCCCGCTTCCGCTGCTCGTGGCCGCGATCGTGGCTGCAATGCGGCCCGGCCGCCGGCCGGCGGGCACGCCGCTGATCGCGGAGGGCGCTGCGCTGCTGGCGCTTGCACTTGCCCTTCTGGGGGCCGTGCAGTTCGCGCTGGGCGGCGTTCGCGCAGTCGCACTGGTCAGCGGTCCGTTCGAGCTTGCGCTGCGGCAGGATGCCGTCAGCGCGACCATGACGCTGCTGGTCGGCTTCGTCGGCTGGGTGGTGGTGCGTTATTCGCGCAGCTACATCGATGGCGAGGCGCGCGAGGGGCGCTTCCACGCGCTGATGCTGGCGACGCTCGCGGCCGTGCTGCTGCTGGTGCAGTCGGGCAGCCTTGCGGTGCTGGTGGGTGCCTTCCTTGCCGTCGGCGCCGGCCTCGGGGCGCTGCTGCTGCATTATCCCGAACGCCCGGAGGCGCAGCGGGCGGCCGCCAAGTTCCGCCTCGTCTGGGGCGCCGGCGACGCGCTGCTGATCGTGTCGGCAGCGCTGCTCTGGTTCGCTTTCGGCACGGCCGATCTCGCCGCGATCACCACGGCCGCCCAGGCGGGGCTTCCGCTCGCAGCCGGAATTGCCGTCGCGCTGATCGCGGTTGCCGCCGCGCTGAAGACGGCGGCCTTCCCGCTGCACGGCTGGCTGACCGAGGTGATGGAGGCCCCGACCCCGGTGTCGGCGCTGCTCCACGCCGGCATCATCAATGGCGGCGGCTTCCTGCTGATCCGCATGGCGGGCCTGGTGCAGGCGAGCGACGGCGCCATGGCCGCGCTGGTGCTCCTGGGCGGGCTCACGGCGCTGTTCGGCGCGGTCGTGATGCTGACGCAGAGCGCGGTGAAGACGGCGCTTGCCTGGTCGACGGTCGCGCAGATGGGCTTCCTGCTGCTGCAGTGCGGCCTGGGGCTCTGGCCGCTGGCGCTGCTGCACATCGTGGCCCACTCGCTCTACAAGGCGCACGCCTTCCTCGGCTCGGGCAATGCCGTCACGGCGGTCGCAGCCGTCAAGCGCCCGGGCCCCGTCGCCATCCCCGGCCTCGCCGCCGTCGGCCGCGCCTTCCTGCTTGCGCTTGCCCTCTATGCCGGTGTGGCCCTGCTGTTCGGGCAGGTGGTCGGGCCGAAGTCGGCGCAGGCGCTGGCGCTGGGCGCGATCCTGATCTTCGGGGTCGCCTATCTGGTGGCGCAGGGCCTTGCCGACGCGGCGCCCAGGGCGCTGACGGCACGGACCGCGCTTGCCTCGCTTGGCGCGGCCTTCGCCTACTTCAGCTTCCACACGATTGCCTACCTGCTGTGGGGCCCCTCGCTTCCCGCCCCGCCGGTCCCCGGCGCGCTGGAATGGGCGCTGATCGTGCTGATCATCCTGTCCTTCGGGCTGGTCGCGGTTGCCCAGGCGCTGTTCCCGCTGTGGGCGCACCATCCGGCAGCCGCGGGCCTCAGGGTCCATCTCGCCAACGGCCTCTACCTCAACGCAGTCCTCGACCGGCTGATCGGCGGCTTCCGCCGCCAGCAGACCGCCCGCTGACCCTTCCGGCCCAGGAGACACCCCATGTACCTGACGCAGATCGAGATCCCCGCCAGCGACGCCCCGGCCCTTCTGGCCGCTGCCGAGGCCGCGGCGCGCGCCATCCCGCCCGCCTTTCCGCTCTCGGCAACCGTCGCGGTCAACCCCTTCCTCGGCCAGGTCGAGGATGATCTTGCAACCGCTGCCGCGCGGCTCGGCCGGGTCGCCGGCGCCCGCCTCACCCGGCCCCGCATGGTTCTGGCCGGCGAAGTCAACGCAGGCCGCATCACCGATGCCGACCTTGCAGCAGCTCTTGCCGCAAGCGCCGCGCCCAACCGGCCCGCAGACCTCGCCGCGCTGAAGGCGGCGCTGGGGCGCGAGGCGCCTGCGCCCGAAGCGCTGCCGACCGTTGCCCAGCTGGCTGCAGAGGCAACCGGCACCGACTGGCCGGCCGTGATCGCGCGCAGCATCGGACTGTGGGCCGCCGGGCACTTCGATCGCGGGCAGGCGCTCTGGTCGCCGGCACCGGGGCGCTCCACCTTCGCGGCCTGGCGCGAATGGGCGGTGCACGACCTCACGCCCGAGATCGCGGGCCTCACCGGCTTCTGCAGCCATGTGGCGTCGGCGCCCGACACGCCCGAGCGGGCGATCCTGCGCGCAGCCGACCGGCTGGGCCTCACCGCCGACTCCGCGCAAGGGGTGTTCCACCGGCTGCTCATCGACATGGGCGGCTGGGCGATGCACGCCCGCTGGCTCCTGTGGGAGGCCGAGCTGAAGGGTGGCACCGACGCCAGCATCGCAGACCTGCTGGCGATCCGCCTGATCTTCGAGGAGGCGCTGCTGGCCCACGCCCCGGCTATCGCGGTCGACTGGGCCGAAACGGTTGCCGCCTTTGCGGTGCCGGCCGTGGCCGGCGACGACCATGTGGTCGACGCCATCCTGCAGGACGCCGCCGAACGCGCGCACCAGCGCCGGTTGATCGCAGCGCTCGGGACCCCGGCGGCACCGGCACCGGCAACCCGCCCGACGCTGCAGGCCGCCTTCTGCATCGACGTCCGGTCCGAGGTGTTCCGCCGCGCGCTCGAGTCGCTGGACCCGACCGTGGAAACCATCGGCTTCGCGGGCTTCTTCGGCCTTCCCGTCGCCCACAGGCCGCACGGCACCGACCAGCTGGACGCGCACCTGCCCGTGCTGCTGAACGCGGGCGTCACCTCCACCTCGCACCTGCCCCCGGCCGAGGAGCAGGCGGCGCGGATCAGCGCCCGGACGGTTCGCGCCTGGAGCCGGTTCCGGCAGGCAGCGGTCTCGTCCTTCGCCTTCGTGGAAGCCGCCGGCCCCGGCTATGCGGTGAAGCTACTGAAGGACAGTTTGGGGATCGGCAATGGCGTTGCGAAGGCCGAACCCAGGCCGGTGTTCGAAGGCGTGACCGGTGACGCCAAGGCCGCCACCGCGGCGGCCGTCCTCAAGGCGATGAGCATGACCACGGGCCTCGCCCCGCTGGTGGTGCTGCTGGGCCATGGCGCAGAGATGACCAACAACCCGCACAAGAGCGCCTACCAGTGCGGCGCCTGCGGCGGCCATGACGGCGAGGTGTCGGCACGGCTGCTGGCGCAGCTGCTCAACGATCCCGAAGCCCGCGCCGGCCTTCCGGCACTTGGAGTCACGGTCCCGGAAGACACCTTCTTCCTCGCCGGCCTGCACGACACCACGGCGGATGCCATCCACATCTACGAGGACATGCCCACGAACACCCACGCCGCCGCGATCGCAGCCGCGCGCGCGCTGTTCCGCCGCGCCGGCGCGCTCGCCCGGATGGAACGCGCCGCCCGCCTCCCCGGCGCCACGGGCGAGACGGTCGCCGCCCGCGCCGCGAACTGGGCGGAAATCCGCCCGGAATGGGGCCTCGCCGGCTGCGCCGCCTTCATCGCGGCACCGCGCAGCGTGACGCAGCGCACCGACCTCGCCGGCCGCGCCTTCCTCCACAACTACGACTGGCAGGCCGACGCCGGCTTCGGAACGCTCGAGCTGATCCTCACCGCGCCGGTCGTCGTCGCAAGCTGGATCAGCCTGCAATACTACGGCTCGTCGGTTGCCCCGGACCAGTTCGGCGGCGGCAACAAGCTGATCCACAATGTGGTGGGCGGCCTGGGCGTGGTCGAAGGAAACGGCGGCATGCTGCGCGCCGGCCTGCCCTGGCAGACGGTGCACGACGGCGAGCAGCTGATGCACGAACCCCTGCGCCTCTCGGTGATGGTGGAAGCCCCGCGCGACGCGATCCTCGCCGTCCTCGAAAAGCATGCGGGCGTCCGCTCCCTGTTCGAGAACGGCTGGCTGCACCTGTTCGTGCTGGAGGATGGCAAGGTTGCCGCGCGCTACCGGCCGGGCCTTGCCTGGGAGGCGATCTAGCCTTCCGCGGCCTGCTTCAGCGCTTCGTTGAAGCGCTCGAAGTTGGCGCGGATCCGGTCGCCGTGGTGCCTGAGGATCGCCTCCGCCGCGGCGCCGGTGAAGGCCTCCTCCTGCCGGAACAGGCAGCCGTCGCCGTCGCCTGCGCAGCGAAAGCGGCGGTTGCCCCGGAAGTAGGTCGCGTCCTCGTGGCCGCCCTCCCAGTGCATCTCCGGAAAGGCAGCACTTACGAGGCGCACGCGCGACGGCGTCGGCTTCTGGCCCGGCGCATGTACCGAACGGAGCGCAAGGATGCTCCCGGGCGCAAGGCTGCCCGCCACCTCGACGACCCAGGGGTTCCAGCGCGCATAGCCGGCAAGATCGGTGAGCACGGCCCACACCCGGTCCGGGGGGGCAGCGATCCGGATGCTGGTCTCGATGCGGATGATGTCGGTCATGGTCCTGGCAGACGGAATGCGCGCCAATCGGCGCCGGGGCAAGTCCGGGCGTGCCGCCGCTTGACAGGGGCGACCGGAAGGCGCTCTCCCGGCCGCAGGAGACGTCCGATGCCGCTCAGCCCCTTCCACCTCGCCTTTCCCGTGCACGACCTCCAGGCGGCCCGCGCCTTCTGGGGCGGCATCATGGGCTGCCCGGAAGGCCGCAGCGCGGCGGACTGGATCGACTTCGACTTCTTCGGCCACCAGATCGTCGCGCACCTGGTGCCGGGCCGGTCGGCGGACGCCGGCGGCAACGCGGTCGACGGGCATGACGTGCCGGTGCCGCACTTCGGGATCATCCTGTCCATGGCCGACTGGCGACGCCTCGCCGACCGGCTCACGGCTGCGGGCGTGCGCTTCGAGATCGCGCCCCACATCCGTTTCAAGGGCGAACCCGGCGAGCAGGCAACCATGTTCTTCCGAGACCCCAGCGGCAACGCGATCGAAATGAAAGCCTTCGAGGATCCGGGCCAGCTCTTCGCGCGTTAGCCTTGCCTCGCCAGCAGCCTGATGCGCTGGCGCACCAGCGGCAGCTGGTCGTTGCCGAAATACATGTAGCGCCCGCCGACGAACATGGTGGGCGAGCCGAAGGCCCCGCGGTCGATCGCCTCCTGCGTGTTGGCGCGAAGCAGGTCCTTAACCGGCTGGCTCGCCGCCCGTTCGGCCAGCGCGGCCCCATCCAGCCCGCATTCGTCGGCGATTCGCGCCAGCTCCGCCGGATCGTCGATGTTGCGCTGGTCGGTGAAATAGGCCTCGAACGCGGCCTCGGTGAAGGCCACAAGCCGGGGCTGGTCGTCGGCCAGCGCGCAGCAGAAGCGCATCGCATGCACCGATTTCGCCGGGTGGTGCACCGACGGGAAGTTCATCGCGACACCTGCCAGCTCCGCCCACTCCTTCAGCCACACCCAGCTCAGGCGGAACTTCGGGTCCTGGGCGTTGGCGCGCGCGGCATAGACGGTCTGGTTCACTGCATTGAACACGCCGCCCACCAGGAACGGACGCCACCTGATCTCCGCCTCCGGGTGCCCGGCATCGCGCCGCAGGTTCGCGAACGCAATCCGCGTCCAGGGCGAGGAGAGGTCGTAGAAGATCTCGACGGGGACTGGCATGCCATTCACTCCTTGATGCCGAACAGGATCCGCCGGGTCTCTGCGTCGGCAGCCGGCCGCCGGTTCAGCCGGTCGCGCCCCACCGCCATCCCGGCCCGCAAGGCCGGCCGCTCCTTCAGCCGGTCGTACCAGGCCTGCACATGGCCGAATTCGGCAAGCGGGATCTCCTGCGCCTTCCAGGTCTGCACCCAGGGAAAACAGGCCATGTCGGCGATGCTGTAATCGGCCCCGCCCAGATGCGCATGCTCCGCCAGCCGCCGGTCGAGCACGCCATAGAGCCGCAGCGCCTCGGCGCGATAGCGCTCCGTCGGATAGGGCAAGCGTTCAGGAGCATAGAGCTTGAAATGGCCATGCTGGCCCAGCATCGGCCCCAGCCCGCCGACCTGCCAGAACAGCCATTCCAGCACCGCCTTCCGCCCGCGCGCTTCGGTGGGCAGGAAGCGGCCCGACTTCTCGGCGAGATAGACCAGGATCGCCCCGGTCTCGAACACGGGGATGGGTTCCCCGCCGTCGGCCGGCGCATGATCGACGATGGCGGGAATGCGGTTGTTGGGGCTGACCGCCAGAAACTCGGGCGCGAACTGCTCGCCCCGCCCGATGTCGATCCAGCGCAAGCTATAGGGCAGCCCGCACTCTTCCAGCATGATGGAGATCTTCCACCCATTCGGCGTCGGCGCCGTCAGCAGCTCGATCATGCCCAGATGCTCCCGCTCCACTCGCGGGCACGAACCTAGGGGATTGCGGCCCGAACTGGCCAGACGGGAAGGCCTGCCTGTTCCGTCAGGAAAGGCGCGGGATCAGCGACATCAAAAGGGGAAAATGGTGGGCGCGGCAAGGATTGAACTTGCGACCCCTGCGATGTCAACACAGTGCTCTACCACTGAGCTACGCGCCCACACGGGAGGGCGGCCATAGCCGCCCGAAACGCAAACCGCAAGCCTTCAGCTGGCCGATGACACCGTCGGCGGCACGCCCGGCTTCAACTGCGCCGGCGGCGACATCCCCATCGTCAGATAGAGCTTCATCACATCGTCGAACTTCATGTCAGGGATCGGGTGCACCTTGTCGGCCGGCACCAGCAGAAGCGCGCCGCCGATGGGCACCGGCGCCGTCGTCACCAGCACCAGCCGGGCAGGCCCCCCGCCCACGTCGAGGATGTCGTTGGAGGCGAGCAGCGCGATGGTCTCGATCCCGCCGCCGAACTCCACCCGCACCACCGCCATCGCCGACATTTCCTCGGCCTTGCTGCCCGACATGCCGCGCACCAGCTGGGCCACGGGCCGATAGACATTGCCCAGCAGGGGAATCCGGCCCAGCGTCTCGTCGACCAGCTCCTCCAGCACCTTCTTGGCCTTGTCCTTCACGACAAAGCCGAGCGCCGTGATCAGCGCGAACAGCATCGCAACACCCAGCGCGAAGCTGAGCAGCGGGCTGCCCTCGCCGGTGAACAGCCGGCCGCCCGCACTCAGGGCGCGGCCGAACAGGCTGTCGGGCCCCACGAAGCCGATCAGCTGGCCGAACACCCACACCAGCACGATCGCGGTCAGCAGCAGGGGGGCGAGGAAGGCGAGGCCGGTCAGGAAGGCCGTCAGCAGCTGCTTCCAGGCCCAGCGGCTTTTCCGCGCTGCCGGCACGATGATCGGCAGCCGCTCCATCAGCGCAAGCTCGCGAGGATGGCGTCGCCCATCTGCCGGGTCGTCAGCTGGCCGCCGAGATCCCGCGTGCGGGCGCCGGCATCCAGCGCGGCCTCCACCGCCGCCTCCACCCGGGTTGCGGCCTCCGGCGCACCCAGCGAATAGCGCAGCGCCATGGCCAGGCTCAGGATCGAGGCGCAAGGGTTGGCGATGCCCTGTCCCGCAATGTCGGGCGCGGAGCCATGGATCGGCTCGTAAAGGCCCGGCGTCCCCGCCTCGCCCAGCGCGGCCGAGGGCAGCATGCCCAGCGAGCCCGTCGACATGGCGGCAAGGTCCGACAAAAGGTCGCCGAACAGATTGTCGGTCAGGATGATGTCGAACTGGGTCGGCGCCTTCACCAGCTGCATCGCGCAATTGTCGGCATACATATGGTTCAGCGCGACATCGGAATAGCGCTCGGCGTGCAGCCGCGTCACCTCCTCGCGCCACACCACGCCCGATTCCATCACATTGGCCTTCTCGACCGAGCAGACCTTGCCGCCCCTCAGCCGCGCCAGCTCGAACGCGACGTGCGCCACCCGGCGGATCTCGTGCGTCGAATAGCTCTGCGTGTTGAAGCCCCGCCGCTCGCCGTTCGGCAGCGTCTCGATCCCGCGGGGCTCCCCGAAGTACACGCCCCCCACCAGCTCGCGCACGAACAGGATGTCGAGGCCGTCCACCACCTCGGGCTTCAACGTCGAGGCCGAGGCAAGCGCCGCAAAGCAGCGCGCCGGCCGCAGGTTGGCGAACACGTTCATCGCGCCGCGCAAGCGCAGCAGCCCGGCCTCGGGGCGCCGGTCATAGCTGACATCGGCCCATTGCGGCCCGCCCACCGCGCCCATCAGAACGGCAGTCGAGGCAAGCGCCGCAGCTTCCGTTTCATCCGTCAGCGGAACGCCATGGGCATCGATCGAGGCACCCCCGAACAGCCCTTCCGAAACGGTCAGCCCCGGCAGCGCCAGCGCGTCCAGGATACGCCGGCTCTCGGCCGTCACCTCGGGGCCGATCCCGTCGCCGGGCAGCAGCAGCAGCGTCTTCATCGCGCCGCCGCGCCCCGGATCCAGGGCCGGTTGCCGTCGATCCGCGCCTCGTGGGAGATGATCGCGTCGGCCGCTCCTTCCGTGATCCCGATCTCGTCCAGCCCGTTCAGCAGGCAGTGCTTGCGAAAGGGGTCGATCGGAAACTCGAACCGGTCCTGATAGGGCGTTGTCACCACCTGGTTCTCGAGGTCGATGGTGATCGGCTGGCCTTCGGCCGCCACCGCCATCAGCCGGTCGACAGCGGCCTGCGGCAGCGCGACCAGCAGCAGCCCGTTCTTGAAGCTGTTGCCGGAAAAGATGTCGGCAAAGCTCGGCCCGATCACCGCGCGGAACCCCAGGTCCATCAGCGCCCAGGGGGCATGTTCCCTGCTGGAACCGCAGCCGAAATTGTCACCCGCGATCAGGATCGGCGCGCCACGGTTCTCCGGCCGGTCGAACAGATTGTCCGGATCCTCGCGCAGCGCAGCGAAGGCGCCGTTGCCAAGGCCGTCGCGCGTCACCGCCTTCAGGAAGCGCGCGGGGATGATGATATCGGTGTCGACATTGGCAGCGCCGAATGGAACGGCACGGCCGGTGATGGTGGAGATGGCCTGCATGGCGCAGCCACTAGGGGAAGATGCGGGCCGGCGAAAGGCCCATGGGGCCGACCGGCCGGCCTCAACTGTCGGCGAAACGGCGGACGAGGTTGTGGTAGACCCCGGTCAGCCGAACGACCTCGGGATGCTGCAGCCCCTGCGATGCGGCCAGTGCCTGGATCGACTGGTCGAGATCGAACAGCAGCGCGCGCTCCCCGTCGTCGCGGACCATGCTCTGCAGCCAGAAGAAGCTCGCCAGCCGGGTGCCCGATGTCACCGTTTCCACCCGGTGCAGGCTCTTGGCCGGATAGAGGATCATGTGGCCCGCCGGCAGCTTCACGGCCTGCGCGCCATAGCTGTCCTCGATCAGCAGCTCGCCCCCCTCGTAACTGTCCGGCTCCGACAGGAACAGCGTTGCCGACAGGTCGGTGCGCAGGCGCACGGGCGTGCCCGGCACGGCCCGGATCGCATTGTCCACATGCAGGCCGAAGCTTTCGCCCGGCCCATAGCGGTTGAACAGCGGCGGGAAGGTCTTCAGCGGAAGCGCCGCCGACAGGAACAGCGGGCTGCGGGCAAGCGCATCGAGCACCCGCTCGCCCAGCGCCCGCGCCAGCGCCGAGCCCTCCGGCAGCTGGCGGTTGTGCTTCACCCCGCCCGACTGGGCGCCGGCTGTCACACCGCCGTCGACCCAGTCGGCGGCCTCGAGTGCTGCGCGTATGTCGGCCGCCTCGGCGCCGGAGAGCAGGTCTGGAATGGCAAGCAGCATCAGGGCGCCTTTCGAAGAACAGGGCGGGTCAGAAGGTGAAGCTCGCCGACAGCAGCGCCGATCGCCCCGGGGCGACATAGGTGAACGGCGTGCCCGACCGGTAGATGGCGTCGTAGATGTCCTCGTCCGCAATGTTCAGCACATTCAGCCGCAATTCCAGATCGTCGGTCACCCGCCACCGCGCCATCGCGTCGAACCGCCAATAGGGGGCAAGCGAGCCATTTCCGGCAACGTTGCCGCCGCCATAGCGCCGCCCGGAATGGAAGACCTGCCCGCCCAGCTGCACGCCGTCCAGGATCTCGTAGGTCGCAAGCAGGCTTGCACTGTGCCTCGGCACGTTCGGGAAGCGGCCGCCGACTTCGGCCGCATTGGTCGATTCGATCACCCGCGCATCGATGAAGCTGTAGCCGCCGAACAGCGCCAGATGCTCGGTCGCATTGCCCGCGACTCCCAGCTCCACGCCCTGGCTGCGCTGCCTGCCCTCCAGGATCAGCACCCCGGCGGTCACGGGGTCGTTCACCCGGGCATTGGTCTTCTCGATGCGGAAGGCCGCAGCCGTCAGCAGCAGGTTGCCGGCGCCCGGAGCCCACTTCGCCCCCGCCTCGAGGCTGCGGTTGCGTTCGGGATCGAGGCTGGCCGTCGTGGCGCCGAGCCCGCCATAGGACACGCCGTTGCCATCGATCTGCTCGCCCGACGGGTTCGACGAGGTTGCCCAGGCAAGATAGAGGCTGAGCGGTTCGACCGGTTTCCAGGTGAGCGCCGCGTTCCAGTTCACGAACCCGGTCGATTGCGACAGCCGGGTCATGGCGCCCGCGGCAGACCGGCCCTGCTGGCGGATGTCATAGGCGTCGAAGCGCGCGCCGCCGGTGAGGATCAGCTGTTCGCCAAGCTTGATGGTGTCGATCAGATAGACCGCCATGGTGCCGACTTCGGCCTTCGTGCGCGCCCCCGAAAGGGTGCGGAACAGGGGCCAGGGCTGGTTCGCATTCGGCGCGAAGATCAGCTGCGTGATCGGGATCGCAGGCACGATCACCTCGCCCACCGTTTCCGACTGGGCAAAGGCGAAGGGCTGATTCTCGACGGATTCGCGCGCGATCTCCACGCCCGCCACCAGCGTATGCGAAAGCGCGCCGCTGTCGAACCGCAGCGTGGCCTGGCTCACATTGGCAAGCGTCTCTGCCACGGCATTCCGGTTCTTCGGGTTGGCCCTGACCGTCCACAGGGCGGGGTCCGGATTGGTCAGGTTCGGCCCTTCGGGCGCGGACGCGATATAGCTGTTGCGCACCCGGCCCCAGCGGGTCTGGCTTGTCAGGGTCAGGCTGTCGGTCGCTTCGGCCGTGATCCGGCCGGTGACGATATCCGATCGGGTCTGGGCAAAGTCGCGGCTGTTGAGGCCATAGAATTTCGTGCGGATGCCCTTGATCGGCTCCTGGGTGCGGCTGTCGAAGGGGATGCCCCAGTCGGGCAGGCCATCGGTCGCAAGGGTGTAGTAATCGAGGTTCAGGTCGACCCCGTCGACTGGCTTCAGCAGCAGCGCAGCCGCGATCCCCCAGCGCCGGTTCCACACCTGGTCACGCCCGGCGACTTCGGAATCATGCCACAGCCCGTTCAGCCGAAGCACGATTTCCGGCGTGAGCACGCGGTTGGCATCCACCGTGAACCGGCGCGTGCGGTCGGTCCCGAGCGTCGCGTCGGCCGTCACGAAATTGCCGGCAACCGGCTGCTTGGAGACGATATTGACCGCGCCGCCCGTGGTCCCGCGCCCGCCGATGGTGGCGGCCGGCCCCTTCAGCACCTCGATCTGCTCCACGGCAAAGATCTCGCGGCTGACGACACCCGGATCCCGCTGGCCGTCGATGTAGACGTCGTTGCGCGCCTCGAACCCCCGGATGAACAGCCGGTCGCCGAAGGCATTGCCGCCCTCGCCCGTGCCCAGCGTGATTCCGGGCTGGGTGCGCACAAGATCCCGCACCGACAGCGCGCCCAGGTCATCGATCACCGCGCGCGGAATGGCCGAGATGCTGCGCGGCGTGTCCTTCAGCGGTTCGGTCAGGCGGGCATTGCCGGAGCGGTCGATCTTGTAGGGCGCATCCGGGTCGGCATGGGGATTGGCGCCCGGGCGCTCGGCGGTCACGACGATGGTGGCCGGCACCGCCTGGTCGGCATCCTCGGCCCGCGCCGCCCCGGCCCACAGCGTGCCGGCCGCCAGCCCCAGCGTGGCCGCCGCCAGTCCCGGCTGGCGCAGCGAGAGCGGACGGGACGTGGCGGCGCGGATGTTCGGGGACGTGGGCATCGGGGGCGGACTTTCTGCAAATGAGAATCTTTCGCAGGTCACTATTGCGACTGATTTGCAGAATCAATGCCCCATCCCGGCCGGGCATGAAAAAAGCCGCCGCCCCGGGGGGCAGCGGCTCTTTCGGGCCTTCCGGCCGGAAAAGGGGCCTCAGGCGGCCTTGTCGGCCATGTGCGCCTCGTAGCGGGCAATCGCCGCCATCACCATGGCCTCGGCGCCCACCACGTCCACATGGCGGCCGATCTTGGCCCACTTGCCCTTCTCCAGATCCTTGTAGTGCTGGAAGAAGTGGCCGATCTGCTCGATCAGCACGGGGGGCAGGTCGGTGTAGTTCTTCACGTTGGAATAGAAGGGGTGAAGCTTGTCCACCGGCACGGCCAGGATCTTCTCGTCCCCGCCGGCCTCGTCTTCCATCAGGATCGCGCCCACTGGGCGCACCCGGATCACCGCGCCGGGCACCACCGCGTGCGGGCCGATCACGATCACGTCGATCGGGTCGCCATCCTCCGAAAGGGTGTGCGGCACGAAGCCGTAGTTGCCCGGATAGTACATCGCCGTGTGCAGGAAGCGGTCGACGAACATGGCGCCCGACGCCTTGTCCAGCTCGTACTTCACCGGCACGCCACCCATCGGAATCTCGATGATGGCGTTCAGGTCCTTGGGCGCATTCTGCCCGGTGGGGATCTTCATGATGTCCATGGGTTCGCCCCTTGGGTCGCCAAGGGCCATCCGTCAAGCCAAACTAGGGTTACACCGGCGCGACGCAACGTCCCGCGGGGGCCCCTGGGCCCCCGCGGGCGACATCAGAAGCGCACCCGGCCGGTGATCCCGAAGGTGCGGGGCTCGCCCTGAAACTCCAGGAACAGCTGGTTCGCCGTCGCGCTGATGCCCTGGGCCACGCCGCGGAAGGTGCCCGAACCCTGCAGCGGCATGTCGGCGCCGATCTGGAAATAGCGCTTGTCGAACAGGTTCTGGCCCCACAGCTCCAGCGACCATTTGCGGTCCTCGCTCGAAACCCCGATCCGGCCGTTGAACAGGATGAAGGCCTCCTGGATCTTCTCGACATCGAGGTCGGAGCCGGTGTTCATCGAGTCCTGGAAGCGGTAGTCGAGATAGAGGAGGCCGCGAAGCCCGCTCTGCCCCAGCCGCGGGGTCCATTGCGCCGAACCCGTCATCACATAGGGCGGCGCATTGGAGATCTGCCGGCCCGGCAGCTGGAACAGCACCGGCGACAGCGGCCGCCCGTTGGTGCCCACCAGGTCACGCTTGTAGTAGGTCTCGATGTAGGTCAGGCCGGCCGTGAACGACACATCCTCGATCGGGCTTGCATAGAGCTCGATTTCCAGACCCTTCGAGACAACGCCCGGCTGCAGCCGGTCAGAGGCGCAACCGCCGGTCAGCGCGGAGCCGTCGCTGTCGGCCCCGTTGAGGTCGTCGCGGCAGGCCTGAACGTTGGTGACCTCGAAGTTGATGCCGTTGAAGGTGTTCAGCTGGAAGTTCGAGAAATCCTGCTTGAAGATCGCGACATTGGCCGAAAAACCGGGCCGCGAGAATTTCGCCCCGATTTCGAAGGCATCGACCGTTTCCGCCGCGAACTGCAGGTCGACCGCCTCGGGCCGCGCGTTGCCGACCGTGTTGGCCGGCAGCGCCTGCTGGGCCGCGCAGCCGGCGCGCTGGGCGGCGGTGCCCACGGCCGGGTTGCAGACGATGTCGACCGCCGAGGTGTCGAGGTTGAAGCCGCCGGCCTTGTAGCCGCGCGCCCAGCTCGCATAGACCATCAGGTCATCCACCGGCTTCCAGCTCAGGACCACGGTTCCCGTCCACTCGCCCTCGCTGATCTTGGTGCCCGGATCTCCCGCGCTGAAGCCGGGGCCTGCCGTCCCGTTGATCGCGCAGGGCACGCCGGCGAAGGTGAGGTTGTTGGTCGCCACCGAAATCGGCGTCGTGCTGGTGCGCAGCGCCGAACACAGGGTGTTCGTGTTGTTGAACACGCTGTCGAGCGTCTTCTCCTCGCTCGTGTAGCGCGCACCGACAGTCAGGCTCAGCCGGTCGGGGATGATGTCGAACACATTGTGCGTGAACAGCGCCCAGTTGGTGCTGTTGTGCTGGAAATAGGCCCCGGGGCCCACTCCGGTGCCGGGCAGCCGCGACGCGCCCAGGATGCCGGCCGCACCGGCATAGCCGGGCCACACCGCCGCCGGCAGGTTGGTGCAGCGCGGCACCCCCAGGTTCAGGTTCGCCGGCGACAGCGCGGCCGCGATCAGGCAGTCGCCGTACCGCTCGGCATCCGCGCCGAAGGCGATGTTGTCGGAAACGCGCAGCTTTTCATCGGAGTAGAAGCCGCCGACCAGCCAGTCCAGCCGGTCCTCGAACAGCGTGCCCTGCAGCCGCAGTTCCTGCGTGAAGGTCTTGAACCGCCGATTGAGATCCGACCGGCCCCAGAAGTCGATGTTGTTGAAGTCCGAATCCTGGCCCTGGGTGCCGTCGAAGTCGCGATAGGCCGTGATCGAGGTCAGGCTTCCGAAGCCCAGGTTCCAGTTCACTTCGCCGGAAATGCCCCACTGGTCGATGTCGGACCGGAAATCCCGGTTGGGCGAGATCGCCACCTTGAACAGCTCGCCCGGCTGGATCTGCGAACCCAGGCCGCGCAGGATCGGCAGCAGCGTGTTGGGCCCCTGCACCACATTGCCCTGCGCATCCCGCGCAAGCGAGCGGGCCGGGCCAACGGCTGCCGCGCAGCACTGCTCGCGGTGCTTGGCATAGTCGCCGATCAGGCGGATCGAGAAATCGGCCGACGGCTCCCAATAAAGCTGCCCGCGCAGCAGCCAGCGGTCGCGGTCGTTGAAGCTGCGATCGGAAACCACATCCTCGACGAACCCGTCGCGCTTGGTCCAGACCCCCTCGAGCTTGCCGGCGAGCTTGCCTTCGACCAGCTCGTAGTTGACCCCGCCTTCCAGCCGGATCTGGTTGTAGTTTCCGTAAGTACCTGCTGCATAGACATAATTCTCGAACGCCGGCTTTTTGGTGACGACGTTCAGAAGACCGGCCGACGCGTTGCGGCCGAACAGCGTGCCCTGGGGGCCCCGCAGCACCTCGATCCGCTCGATCTCGCCCAGTTCCGAAAGGCCAGTGCCGGTGCGGCTGCGATAGACCCCGTCGATGAACAGCGCGACCGAGCTCTCGATGCCGGGGTTCTCGCCGACGGTGCCGACCCCGCGGATCCGCGCCGAGAAGTTCACTTCCGAAGTCGCACCCGACACCAGCAGCGACGGTGCAAGCTGGTTCAGCGCGCGGATGTCGGTGGCGCCCGAATTGGCAATCTGGTCGCCGGAAATGGCGCTGACCGCAATCGGCACGTCCGACAGCGACTGCGCCCGCCGCGTGGCCGTCACGATGATGTCGCCACCGCTCGTCGGTTCGGTGGAAGCCTGGTTCTGGGCAACCTCCTGGGCAAGGGCAGCCGCCGGAAGCAAGCTGGATGCAACAAGCGCGACAACCGCGCACGACATGCGAAGTCCTGGGTTCATCATGTCCTCCCCGGGCTTTTTGCCCATTTGCGACACGAACTGTGCGCCGAACCATGAGTCTGCGCAATCCTGCTGCGCAGCAAAACGCATGCTTCGCAATAGGCTGTGGCAGCAAGGGCACAGCCGGCACAGTCCGGGCCACACTTGACTCTCCAGGCCGAAAACGGAATTTGGAACAAAACAGGAACATATATGCAGACCGAGTCGACCCCGTCCGGCCCGGCCGCCCGTCCCGCAGGGCCTGCCCCAGCGGGCCGGCAGAGGGGGTCGCCGGCCCCTGAGCCACCGTCCCCGGCGGACCCTGCCGAGCAGGGGCGCCTGCACGAACTGCATGCGGCGTCCGCCGCGGATGCACCGTCGGCCGCCGCCGCTGCCCTTCTGGTGGCCGCAGCCAGCTGCCCCGATCGCGCCATCGCCTGGCTTCGCCTGCAAGCCGCCGAACGCCGCACCGGGGCCCTCTATGGCCCCGGACTTGCCGACCTCGGCCTGCCGCCCGAGCGGCTGCTGATGGCCGT
This sequence comes from Sphingomonadales bacterium, assembly GCA_027490095.1. Classification (GTDB taxonomy): domain Bacteria; phylum Pseudomonadota; class Alphaproteobacteria; order Sphingomonadales; family Sphingomonadaceae; genus Sandaracinobacteroides. The sequence goes on from JAIXYT010000028.1 coordinate 38,666, forward strand.
CCTGCCCGACGAGCTCGCCCTGCTGAAGGCCGGCACGGACCTGCTGAAATCGCGCGCATTCGGTGCCGTCCTCATGGAGCTGCACGGGCCTTGCCGCCGGCTCGACCTCACGACCAGCCGCCGCCTGGCGCTTGCCGCGGCTGCCGGCAACTGCCTCGCCCTGCTGCTGCGGGCAGAGGCAGACCCCGTGCCCTCGTCGGCCTGGCGGCGCTGGCAGGTCGCGTCGGCCCCCTCGCGCCCGCTGGCAGCGCTTGCACCCGGCGCGCCGGCCTTCGCCTTCGAGCTGCTGCGCAACCGCGCCGGCCCGTCGGGCGCCAGACATGCGCTCGACTGGGCGCAGGGCCGCCTCGTCCCCCGCGCACCCGACGCCCCCCGCGCACCCGACATGGCGGAGACCCCCGATGCACCTGCCCTACCTCGCACTGCGCTTCCCCTTCCTGTCGGCCGATCGCTGCCGCCGGGGCGGCGCGCCGCCTGACCCGCCCTTCGCCCTCGTGGAGCGGCAGGGGAATGCCCTGCGCCTCGCCGCCGTCAGCCCGGAGGCCCTTGCTGCAGGCCTGCTGCCGGGCCTCGCACTCGCCGATGCCCGGGCGCGCCTCCCGCTGCTCGCCGCCTTCCCGCACGATCCCGCCGCCGATGCAGCGCTTCTGCGCCGCCTCGCGCGCCTCTCCGGGGATTTCACCCCCATGGTCGCGCTCGAGCCGCCGGACGCGCTTCTGCTGGAAATCGGCGGCTCGGCCCATCTGTTCGGCGGCGCGCAGAAACTGGCGGCGGCCCTTGCCAGCCGCATCGAGGCCGAGGGCCTCGCGCAGGCCCATGCCTTCGGCGACACGCCCGACGCCGCGCTCGCCTTTGCCTGCCATCCGTCGGCAGGCGGAGACTGGCGCCGCCTGCCGGCCGCCGCGCTGGGCCTCGCGCCCGAGGACGAGGCCGCACTCCGGCGCGCAGGCCTGCGCACGCTCGCCGATATCGCAAGCCGCCCCCGCCGGGCACTTGCCGCCCGCTTCGGCCTGCCGGCCCTCACCGCCCTCGACCGGATCGCCGGCGGCGTCGTCCGCCCGCTGAAGCCGCGCAAGGGCCGGCCGTCCCTCATGTTCGAACAGCGCCTCCCCGAACCCCTGCTCATGGCCGATGCCGTGGGCCTGATCCTCGAACGCCTCGCGGTCCGCGCCGCAAGGCGGCTTCAGCGCCTCGGCCTCGGCGGGCGCCGCTTCACCGCCGGCCTGTTCCGCACCGACGGCCTGTGCCAGCAACTGGGCGTCGAAAGCGGCCGTGCCACCCGCGATCCTGCCGCCATCACGGCCCTGTTCGCGGAGCGCATCGCAGCGCTCGCCGACCCGCTGGACCCGGGTTTCGGCTACGACCGGTTCACGCTGGCGGTGGGCGCCGCCGAACCGCTTGCCGCGGCCCAGCCCACGCTCGAGGGCGATGCCGGCAGCGGCCCCGCGCGCGATGCCCTCATCGACCGGCTGTCGGTCCGCTTCGGGGCCAACCGGCTGCTGCGGCTGCAACCGGCAGACCGGCATCTTCCCGAACACGCCCAGCATCGCGTGCCGGCAGCCGGCAGCAGGGCCATGCCCTGGCCCCTGTCGCCCCCGGCCGAAACCCCCATGCGGCCGCTGTTCCTGCTGGACCCGCCCGAGCCGGTCGAGGTGCTCGCCGAGGTGCCCGACGGCCCGCCCCACCGCTTCCGCTGGCGGCGGCAGCAGCACCGCATCGCGCTGGCCGAGGGCCCCGAACGCATCGTGCCCGAATGGTGGCGCAGCCGCTCCGGGCGGCTCGATGCCGGCCACACCCGCGACTACTGGCGCGTGGAGGACGAGGGCGGCCGCCGCTTCTGGCTGTTCCGCGCCGGCTTCTACGGTGCCGACGCCCCGCCCCGCTGGTTCATGCACGGCCTCTTTGCATGAGCGCCTATGCCGAACTCGCCGCCGCCAGCGCCTTCTCCTTCCTCGAGGGCGCATCTCACCCCGGCGACATGCTGGGCGCAGCCCTTTCCGCCGGCCTCGCAGGCCTCGGCCTTGCCGATCGCAACACGGTCGCAGGCGTGGTCCGCGCCCATGTCGCCCTGCGCGACGCGCAGGAGGAGCTGGGCGAAGCGCTCCCCTTCCGCTTCCTCCCCGGCACGCGCCTCGTCTTCGCCGACGGCACGCCCGATCTCGTCGCCTACGCCGAAAACCGCGCCGCCTGGGGCCGCCTCACCCGCCTCCTCACGCTGGGCAACCGGCGCAGCGAAAAGGGCCGGTGCACGCTCACCCTCGACGATCTCGAAGCCCACGCCGAAGGCCTGCTGCTGATCGCGATGCCCGGCCGCACGCCCGATGCGGACTCCACGCTCGAACAGCTGCGCGCCCTCGCGCCCGGCCGCCTCTGGATGGGTGCCACGCTCCACCACCTGGGCGCAGACCGCCGCCGCCTCGCCGCCCGCGCCGCCCTCGGCGCACGCCACGGCCTGCCGCTTCTCGCCACCAACGATTGTCTCTACGCCCACCCCTCAGATCGCCCGCTGCAGGATGTGCTCAGCTGCATCCGCCTGAAAACAGACATCCGCTCCGCCGGCCGCCGCCTTGCCGCCAATGCCGAACGCCATGTGAAACCGCCGTCCGACATGGCCCGCCTGTTCCGCGACCAGCCCCAGGCACTCGCCGCCACGCTCGACCTCGTGGAGCGCGCCCGCTTCAGCCTCGATGACCTGCGCTACGAATACCCGGACGAGCCCGTACCACCGGGCCACACCCCGCAGCAATGGCTGCAGCATCTGGTCCAGGAAGCCGCTCGCGCCCGCCACCCGCAGGGCATCCCGCCCGGCCTCCAGGCCAAGATCGACGAGGAACTTACCCTGATCGGCCGGATGAACTACGCCCCCTATTTCCTCACCGTCCACGACATCGTCGCCTGGGCGCAAGGCCAGGGCATCCTCTGCCAGGGCCGGGGCTCGGCCGCCAATTCCGCCGTCTGCTTCCTGCTCGGCATCACCGCGGTCGACCCGATGCGCCACGACCTCCTCTTCTCCCGCTTCATCTCCGAGGAACGCGCCGAACCCCCCGACATCGACGTCGATTTCGAACATGAGCGCCGCGAGGAGGTGATGCAGTACATCTACCGCCGCTACGGCCGCGAGCGCGCCGGCATCGCCGCAACCCACATCCACTACCGCCCGCGCAGCGCCGTGCGCGAGGCCGGCAAGGCGCTCGGCCTGTCCGAGGACATGACCAGCCGCATCGCCTCGATGGTCTGGGGCAGCTTCGCCGGCCAGCTGGAGGACGCCCGCGTGGCGGACGCCGGCATGGACCTCGCCAATCCCCAGATCGCCCGCCTGAAGGCGATCACCGACCGGCTGATCGGCCTGCCCCGCCACCTCTCCCAGCATGTCGGCGGCTATGTCCTCACCCGCGGCCGTCTCGACGAGATGGTGCCCATCCACAACGCAGCCATGCCCGACCGCACCTTCATCGAATGGGACAAGGACGACATCGACGCGCTCGGCCTGATGAAGGTCGACATCCTCGCGCTCGGCATGCTCACGGCAATCGCCAAGGGCTTCGCGATGCTGCGCGACCAGGGCCTTGGCGACTACAGCCTCGATTCCATCCCGCACGAGGACCCTGCCGTCTACGACATGCTGTGCAAGGGCGACTCCATCGGCGTCTTCCAGGTCGAAAGCCGCGCCCAGATCAACATGCTCCCGCGCCTGCGCCCCCGCGAATTCTACGATCTCGCCATCCAGGTCGCGATCGTCCGCCCCGGTCCGATCGAGGGCGAGATGGTGCACCCCTATCTCCGCCGCCGCCAGGGCCGCGAAAGGGTCGACTTCCCCTCACCCGCCCCCCCGCATGATCCTGACGAGCTGAAGACCCTTCTCGGCAAGACCTGCGGCGTCCCCCTGTTCCAGGAACAGGCGATGAAGCTCGCCATCGTCGCTGCCGCCTTCACGCCCGCCGAAGCCAATCGCCTGCGCCGCTCCATGGCCACCTTCCGCCACGTCGGCGGCATGCACAATTTCGAAGCGAAGCTGGTCGGCGGCATGGTCGCGCGCGGCTATTCCCAGGACTTTGCGACACGCTGCTACCGCCAGATCGAGGGCTTCGGCAGCTACGGCTTTCCCGAAAGCCACGCCATCGCCTTCGCCCGCCTCGTCTATGTCTCCTCCTGGCTGAAGTGCCGCCACCCCGCGGTCTTCACCGCCGCCCTCCTCAACAGCCAGCCCATGGGCTTCTACGCGCCGGCCCAGCTGGTCCGCGATTGCATCGAGCATGGCGTCGAGGTTCGCCCCATCGACGTCGCCCACAGCCACTGGGACAACAGCCTGGAGCCCGACACCGACACCCTGGCGCTCCGCTTGGGGCTGCGCCAGATCAGCGGCTTCCGGCAGGACTGGGCCGAGGCAATCGCCACTGCCCGCGAACAAGGCCCCTTCATCAGCTTAGAAAGCGTCATCCGCCGCGCCGGCCTGCCGCCCCGCGCTGCCCGCCTCCTCGCCGATGCCGACGCGCTCGGCAGCCTGTCACTCCCCCGCCGCGACGCCCATTGGGAGGCCCGCCGAACCCCGCCCGGCGAGCTGCCGCTGTTCGCCGCCATGAACGCCCCCGAACTCGGCGCCGAACCCCCGGCAAACCTGCCCGCCATGCCCGCAAACGAGGAGGTCGTCGCCGATTACCAGGCCACCCGCCTCTCGCTGAAGGCCCACCCGCTCAGTTTCCTGCGCCAATTGCTGCGCAGCATGGGCGCCCTCACGGCGGCTGAAATCGCGACTGCGCGCAACGGCCAATGGGCCCGCATGGCCGGCGTCGTCCTCGTCCGCCAGCGCCCCGGCAAGGGCAATGCCGTCTTCATCACGCTGGAGGATGAAACCGGCATCACCAACTGCCTGCTCTGGGCACGCGACTTCGAACGCCAGCGGGGCCAGGTCATGGCCGCCCGCCTCATGCTCGCCGACGGCGTCATCCAGCGCAGTCCCGAAGGCATCATCCACCTGATGGTCCGCCGCGTCACCGACCGCTCGGACCTCCTCGACAGCCTGTCGCTCCCGCTCGAAGACACACTCGAGCCGCCGCTCGCCCGCGCCGACGAAGTGGTCCGCGGCACGCCAGGAAACAGCCGCCTGCCGCTCCTGCGCCACCCGCGCGACGCGCGCATCATCCCCCAGTCCCGCGACTTTCACTGAGGGCGCGGAAAGAAACCCTTCGCCCGACGACCCTGCCGCTTTCGTTGAAACGTCACCGAAGCGCCCTACGTCCTGTTCTTCGAACAGGAGACTTCCCGAATGCCCGATCTCTTTGCCCCCGTGACCATCGGGGCTGTCAACGCCCGCAACGCCATCGCGATGGCACCCCTCACTCGCCAGCGCGCCGACGCGAACGGTGTACCCAAGCCCTTCGTCGCCGATTACTACGCCGCCCGCGCCACGGCAGGCCTCATCATCGCCGAGGGCACCCAGCCCAGCTTTCAGGGCCAGGGCTATTGCCGCACACCCGGCATCCACACGGAAGACCAGATCGCCAGCTGGCGCCGCGTCACCGATGCCGTCCACGCGCAAGGCGGCGCCATCTTCCTGCAGGTCATGCACGCAGGCCGCATCTTCCACCCGCTGAACCGGGTGATCGAAGGCCCCGGCGTCGCCCCCAGCGCGATTGCCGCCAAGGGCCAGATGTGGACCGACCAACAGGGCCTGCTCGACATGCCCACCCCCCGCGCGCTCGAAGCGCCAGAAATCCCGGCCCTCGTCGACGAGTTCGTCACGGCCGCCGTCAACGCCCGCAAGGGAGGCTTCGACGGTGTCGAGGTCCATGCCGCCAACGGCTATCTGGTGAACCAGTTCCTCGCCACCGGCTCCAACCAACGCACGGACGGCTATGGCGGCTCGGTCGCAGGCCGCATCCGGTTCGCGGTCGAGGTGACGCAAGGCATTGCCGCCGCCATCGGCTGGGATCGCACCGGCATCCGCATCTCGCCGGGCCACATGTTCAACGACCTCGTCGACGCGAACCCGCTCGAAACCCATCTCGCGCTCCTCGGCACGCTCGACACCGCGAGCCTCGCCTATGTCCACCTGATGCTGCCCGACGCCTTCGATCCGGGCCTCAACAATGCCGGCGATCCCAAGGCGCTGCTGCAGGCCATCCGCGGCGCGGTGAAGGGCAATCTCATCGCAGCCGGCGGCTACACCCCACAGACCGCGCAGGCCGCGCTCGACAGCGGCACCCTCCAGATGGTGGCCTTCGGTCGCCCCTTCATCGCCAATCCGGACTTCGTTCACCGGATCCGGCACGGCATTGCCCTGTCAGACCCCAATCCCGATCAATTCTACACCCCGGGGCCGGAGGGCTATTCGGACTATCCGGCAGCGGCCTGACCACCGCTCCGGGGCGTCAGGCCGCATCGGCCGCAACGCCCCTGCGGGCATCCAGCACGGCGGCCGCGCCCCAGGCCGCTGCATGGAAGACCAGGTGCAGCGCGCCCTGGGCGGCCATCAGCGCGGCGACATCCAGCGCGGTGTCGCCCGCCAGGCTCACCGCGATCGCCGCGAACAGCACCTCCTTGTTCGGCACGGGCATCCGCATCACGACCATCCGGAACGCCCCCAGCACGAACCAGGTTTCCGGGTCCGTGCCGGGCAACGCAACCGCCCAGCTCGCCACCAGCAGCGCCTGCACGGCCAGCACGCGGAACAGGTGCCAGCCGAACGCGATCATGTTCTCGCGCACCGGCAGCGTCATCACATCGTGCCGGAACAGGATGATCCCCAGGTTCAGCACGATCATCGCACCAAAGCTCCAGAACAGGATCGTCAGCGTCCGCGGATCCAGTGTTTCACGCACCGTGTCGGATCCGCCCAGGCCAAGCGCCAGCAGCAGGAGCACGAGCGTCGCGAGCACGCCTGCAATGCCGGACGTGATGGCCATGTCCTTGACGGCCGCAACCGGGTTCTCGGCCGGGTCCACCCCCGGCCCACCCCCACGCCCCAGCACGCGCGGCGGATTCTGGGGGTCGAAGGCGACGCCCAGGTGCTTCGACGCCCAGACGAGCAGATAGGTGTGGCCGGAATAGCTGAACAGCGCGTCGTTCATCACGCGCATCTTCAGGAACACGCCGATCGCCGCGAGGTCCAGGTGCCACCAGCGGCGATAGATCATCCATTCGACGAGCGGCGGAAGCAGGTAGCCGGCCAGCATCAGCAACCAGAACAGGGGGCTTGCCGGAACCACGTCGATCACCTGTTGCCAGCCCACCTGGGCGATGGCGCGGACCAGCAGAAGCAGGATCAGGATGGACAGCAGCGCGTTGAACCACCGCCCGATCCGCTGGCCCAAGGCCGAACCGGTCCAGCCCCGGACGGCCTCGCTCGCATCGGCGAGTCGCTGGACAAGGGAGGGGCTGCTCACCCGCGACTGCTAGCCCGGGCACCGACCGGCCACAAGCCGCGGCCACCGAGCCCGCGCCAGCCGGTTCGGCAGGCTGGGTTCGGGGAACGCAAGAAGGCCCCGGAAGCGAATGCTTCGGGGCGATCTGGGACTGATGGGGTTGGTTGCGGGAGCAGGATTTGAACCTGCGACCTTCAGGTTATGAGCCTGACGAGCTACCGGGCTGCTCCATCCCGCGACAACCATGTCCGGTTTGCAGAGACTGTCTGCAAGGCCTCGGACCGAAGGTCCGCAAGCCCGACCGGGCGCCCGCAGCGAAGCGAGGATCTCAGACAAAGATGTCTGACAATGTGAATGGGTTTTCCTTGCGCCCCTTTTGAAGGGGCAAGTCCTGCACGGGATAATGAGCCTGGCGGCGTCCTACTCTTCCGACGCTTAAGCGGCAGTACCATCGGCGCTGCCTGGTTTCACGGCCGAGTTCGAGATGGGATCGGGTGGGTCACAGGCGCTATGGCCACCAAGCTTATTATCCCGTGCGGGTCAAATCGATGCGATGTTCGAAGATGTCTTCAATATTTGGGCGATCTGCTGAGCAGCCTTCATGTTGATGATGGGACTCTCAGGTGCGAATAGAGCAATTAGGACCGGTTAGCTTCACGCATTACTGCGCTTCCACATCCGGCCTATCAACGTGGTGGTCTTCCACGACTCTATGAGATCTTATCTTGAGGGAGGCTTCCCGCTTAGATGCTTTCAGCGGTTATCCCGTCCATACATAGCTACCCTGCTGCGCGGCTGGCGCCACGACAGGTCCACCAGAGGTATGTTCACCCCGGTCCTCTCGTACTAGGGGCAACTCCTCTCAAATCTCGACGCCCACGGCAGATAGGGACCAAACTGTCTCGCGACGTTCTGAACCCAGCTCACGTACCACTTTAATTGGCGAACAGCCAAACCCTTGGGACCTGCGCCAGCCCCAGGATGTGATGAGCCGACATCGAGGTGCCAAACGATTCC
>JAIXYT010000035.1 GCA_027490095.1 Sphingomonadales bacterium
GGCAACGCCGGCCGCAACCGTCAGCACAAGGCCGGTCGCGCTCGCCCCGGTCACGGCTGCCGCAACCAGGATCAGCCCGAAGTAGACCGCGACACCGCGCAGATGAAAGGCGGTCAGCGCCAGACGCTTCCAGTCCGGCGAACCCTGCCAGACGATATGCTCGCCTGCCGGCAGGTGGCCGGGAAGCCCCCGCACGGGCTCGTTGGCATAGCCCTCGGTCGAACCGCTCACAGCAGCGGCTCCTGGCGGCTCGGCGAGGAATAGAGATACCCGCCGCCGAAATAGGCGACGATCCGCTCCTCCTCGTCGAGGGTGACCATGGTCGGGCTTCCGGTAACCGGTACGTCGGCGAACTGGGCAGCCGAAATGCTGTCCGTCTGCACGGCGGCCTTGCGCGGCTTCACGAGCACCATCGTCATCGGCACCAGCACATGGCGGCCGTTGGGCAACTCGGTCTCGAGATAGCGGATCAACCGGTCCGACTTGTCGATCCAGATCTCGGTGACCACGCCTGCCGCAAGCCCGTCGGACCCGTACATGGTGTAGCCACGCGGATCGCTGTCCCGCGTGTCGACCGAAAGCTCCTCGACGGTGCGCAGCGGCACGATGCGCGGATGGCCCTCGAAGTCGAGATCAGGCCGCTTGGCCCGCTGCGCATAGGCCGCCGGCCCGATACCATCCACCAGCGGATTACCCGTCGGCACATAGGGCGAGCCATAGCTGCCCCAGGCCTTGGTGGCCTTCAGGTTCCGGTCGTCCCGGGCCGTCTTGGGGTTCACCACCCCATGGCCGTGCGGCAGGCGGAATTCCTTGGGACGGCCAAGATCCCAGACCTTGGTGCTGTGAAGCCGACCGGTCATCTCGTCCTCCAGCGGATAGCCTTCCCGCCGGCTTTCCCGGTTCAGGTAGACCACCAGACCGATGAAGAAGAGGAAGAACGCATAGAGGCTGAGCATTGCGATATCGACATTGCCGAAGATCACGGGTGACATGGGCTGTCTCCGCTGCACGGGATGAAGGCCAGAAGGCCGGGACGACGCAAGGTCATGCCGGGAACTCCTGAAGCCCGAACGGCCGTGCGGAACCGTCGGGGCTGTGGGTGGAACGCCGGACCAGGGGCCCGAGCGCGACGAGGGTTGCAAACAGAAGGCCGATCTCGATGTGCCAGACGACCGAATAGGGGATGGCCCGCTCGGACAGGGCCGTGCCGAGCATGCCGGAGGCGGCAGCTGCCGAAAGCACGTCGCGCAGGATGCCGGACAGGATGATGCCGATTCCCGCAGCAGTGGCTTGCACCGCCCCGAAAGTGCCCAGGGCAAGGCCCGCGCCCTTCCCGCCGGCCCTGCCAAGCGCCATTGCAGCGGTCAGCGTGCCGACCCCGAAAAGCCCGCCGCCGAACCCGATGCCCGCAACCCCGAGCCCCAGCAGAAGGGCGAGACCCGTCGGCGCCGAGATGACAACGGACGCAAAGGCGGCGATCCCGGCCAGAAGGCCCGTGGCAGCCACCCGCAAGGGGTCGGTGCCCCGGCCCAGCATGCCGGCCGACATCGCCAGCGCCAGCAGCGTGCCTGCCGCCCAGACGGCGGTCAGCCGGGTCGTTTCGCCGACACCCATGCCGAGCACTTCGGCACCATAGGGCTCGAGAAGCACGTCCTGCATGGCAAAGCCCGCAGCGCCCAGGCCCACCGCCACCAGCATCCGCCGGGTGCCGCGGTCTGCCGTGAAGCTCTGCCAGACTTCGGCAAAGCGCGGCATTTCGCGATCATGGAGGGTTTCAGACGGCCGCCGCGGTTCCTGCTTCCACAGCGCGATGAGGTTGAGGCCCATGGTCAGCATGGCCGCCCCCTGCACCACGCCCACCAGGCGGGTCGGCGAGAAATCGACGAGCAGCTGCCCCACGGCAAGCGCACTCAGAAGCGTGCCGACCAGCAGCATCACATACAGCAGCGCGACCACCCGCGGGCGGGTGTCCTCGGGGGCAAGATCGGTGGCAAGCGCAAGGCCCGCCGTCTGCGTGGTGTGCAAGCCTGCCCCGGCAAGAAGGAAGGCGAAGGCGCAGGCGATTTCGCCGACGATCGCAGGCGCCTGGCCTTCGCCGGTCATCACCAGCATCGCGAACGGCATGATGGCGAGCCCGCCGAACTGCAGCAGGGTTCCGAACCACAGATAGGGAACGCGCTTCCAGCCCAGGAACGACTTGTGGTTGTCCGACCGGAAGCCGATCAGCGCGCGCACCGGTGCGAACAGCAGCGGCAGGGCCACCATCAGCGCGACGATGCCCGCCGGAATGCCAAGCTCGACGATCATCACCCGGTTCAGTGTGCCCGTCAGCAGAACGGCCGCCATCCCGCAGGAAATCTGGAACAGCGACAGCCTCAACAGGCGCGGCAGCGGCAGCTCCGCGCTGGCCGCATCGGCGAAGGGGAGGAATTTCACCCCCACCCGCGTCCAGCGATCGGCCATCGCGCTCATCAGCCCAGCACCTCCAGCGCCTGGCTGGTGTAGAAGCCGGCCGAGACGCGCTCGGTCCGCGCGCCACCGAGCGCATTGCGCAACACCGCTTCGCGCACGGGCGCAATCGCGGGCGAACGATCCCCACGCGGGAACGCCTTGCCGACGAACTTCATTGCCTCCAGCATCGGGCTGGACGGTGCGAACGTGAACAGCACCGAACCCGAGGTCCGCGCTCTCAGCGCCTCGACAGCGGCGATCATGTCCTGCGCCGCATAGTGGATCAGGCTGTCCATCGCGACCACATGGTCGAACCGGCCAAGCGCGGGCGACAGCATGTCACCGACCTGCCAGTCGATGCCGAGCGACTTGGGCGCGCGCTCCCGCGCAACCGCCACCAGCTGGCCCGACACGTCGATCGCGGTCACTTCGGCCCCGCGGGCTGCCGCTTCCACTGCCAGCGCGCCCGTTCCGCAGCCGGCATCCAGCAGCCTCAGGCCCCGCATGTCGGCCGGCAGCCAGTCCAGCAGAACGCCGCGCATCCGGTCACGACCGGCGCGAACGGTCGCGCGGATCCGGCTGACCGGCGCGTCCGACGTCAGCGCCTTCCACTGCTCGACAGCCGTGCGGTCGAAATAGGCCTCCAGCCTGTCCCGTGCCTCGGTGTAGCTGTTGGAGGGGGCAGCGCTTGCCATCATTCGAAGCCCAGGAACTCGAAGATCTCGCGGTCCTTCATCGGCGTCACGTCGAGCGCATCGACACCGTCCCACAGCATCTTGGCAAGCCGCAGATATTCGTCGCGCGCGGCATCCACCTCGGGGCTGTCGGGCATTTCGAACAGGGTGCACTTCTTCAGCCGCGAGCGGCGGATGGCATCGAGATCCGGGAAGTGACCGAGCCGCTTCATGCCGGTCGCCGAGGCGAAGCGGTCGATCTCGTCGGTCGCGGACGAGCGGTTGGCAATCACGCCGGCCACCCGGACATCATAGTTCTTCGACTTCGCCTTGATCGCCGCCATGATGCGGTTCATCGCGAAGATGCTGTCGAAATCATTGGCGGCAACCACCACCGCGCGCTCGGCATGCTGCAGCGGTGCTGCAAATCCGCCGCACACCACGTCGCCCAGCACGTCGAAGATCACCACATCGGTGTCTTCCAGAAGATGGTGCTGCTTCAGCAGCTTCACCGTCTGCCCCACGACATAGCCGCCGCAGCCGGTGCCCGCCGGCGGGCCACCCGCCTCCACGCACTGCACGCCGTTGAAGCCCTCGAACATGTAATCCTCGGGGCGAAGCTCTTCCGAATGGAAGTTCACGCTCTCCAGCACGTCGATCACCGTCGGCATCAGCTTCTTCGTCAGCGTGAAGGTGCTGTCATGCTTGGGGTCGCAGCCGATCTGCAGCACCCGCTGGCCGTTCAGCGAGAAGGCCGCCGACAGGTTCGACGAGGTGGTCGACTTGCCGATCCCGCCCTTGCCATAGACGGCAAAGACCTTGGCAGTCCCGACGTCGAGCGACGGATCGAGGTGAACCTGAACGCTCCCCTCGCCGTCTTCGTGCCCGAGTGTTTCCAATGTCATGTCCGTCTCCTCAAGCCGCCCGCGCGCCCACACCCTCGAGGACATCCTCGAGCGCGTCGGCAGCCCGGTGCAGGGCTTCCAGTGTTGCAGCATCGGGCGACCAGAATTGCCGGTCGCTCGCTTCGATCAGGCGGTTGGCCACGCGTGCCGCCGCCTTGGGGTTCAGGCTGGCGAGCCGATCGCGCATGGCGTCGTCCAGCACATAGGTTTCCGAGATGCGCTGATAGACCCAGGGGCTCACCTCGCCGGTGGTGGCAGACCAGCCCATCGTGGCCGTCACGCCCGCCTCGATCTGGTGCACGCCCTCGCCGCCATGCTTCAGCATCGGCTCGTACCAGGCCGGGTTCAGCATCCGCGTGCGGATCTCCAGCGCCACCTGTTCCTCCAGGCGCCGCACCTTCCCCTCACCTTGCGTCTCGTCGCCGATGTACACCGGCGCCGCCTCGCCGCGGGTCTTGCGGATCATCCGCGAGACGCCACCCAGCGTGTCGACATACTGGTCGATGGTGGTGACCCCCAGCTCGACCGATTCCAGGTTCTGATAGGCCAGCTCGCAGGTCGACAGCGCCGAGGCCATGATCGCCCCCTGCCTGACCGGCTTGCCCTTGACGCCATAGGCATAGCCCTTCTGCGTTTCGAAGGCCTTGGCGAGCTCGTCCGGGTCGGTCCAGGCGCCGCTGTCGATCATCAGGTTCACGTTGGCGCCATACGCCCCTTCCGCGTTCGAGAAGACGCGAAGCGCCGCCGTTTCCAGGTCACAACCATGCGCTTCCTTGTGCGCAAGGCTGTTCGCCTTCACGAAATTCTGCTCCAGCGGCTCATCGGCCTCCGTCGCAAGCCAGGCGGCCTCGGCGAGCATGCGGGTCTGCAGCGGCAGCAGGTCGCGGAAGATGCCCGACAGCGTCGCGATCACATCGATCCGCGCCCGGCCCAGTTCGGCAAGCGGGATCAATTCGGCGCCGCACAGCCGGCCATAGCCATCGAAGCGCGGCCGCGCGCCCATCAGCGCAAGCGCCTGGCCGATCTGCGCGCCCTCGCTCTTCAGATTGTCCGTGCCCCACAGCACCATCGCGATCGAGCGCGGCATGCTGCCGGTGTCCGCCATGTGCCGCGCGATCAGCCGTTCGGCCTGGGCCGCGCCTTCGCGGCAGGCATGGGCCGAGGGGATGCCGAAGGGGTCGAAGCCGTGGATGTTGCGCCCCGTCGGCAGCACCTCGGGGTTGCGCGCCAGGTCTCCACCCGGGGCGGGGCGGATGAACCCGCCGTCCAGCGCGTGCAGCAGGCCGCCAAGTTCATGGTCGCGCGCCAGCAGCTCGCCGGCGCGCGTCCGGCTGTCCTCCGGCATGGCCGCCAGCATCGACTGCAGCGCCTCGCCGGAAAGCCCTTCGCCCACCACATGCAGGCCCTGCGGGATCAGCTCGCGCTCCAGTTCATACAGCCGCGCGCCCAGCGTTTCCGGATCACCCAGCAGGATGTCGATCGCGGCCGCCTGCTCGCCCAGCAGGCCTTCAAGCTCGGCGCGCTCGGCCGCTTCGCTGCCCCGCCAGCGCTCCCAGGTCGCCTTCAGCTCCTGAAGCGCGCGCGTCAGGCCCGCCTCGGTCAGCGGCGGCGTCAGGTAGGACACCAGTGTCGCTCCGGTCCGCCGCTTGGCAAGAATGCCTTCCGAAGGGTTGTTGGAGGCGTAGAGGTAGATGTGCGGCAGGTCGCCGATCAGCCGCTCGGGCCAGCACTGCGCCGACAGCCCGGCCTGCTTGCCCGGCAGGAATTCCAGAGCGCCGTGGGTCCCGAAATGCAGCACGGCATGGGCGTCGAAATCCTCGCGGATGTGCCGATAGAAGGCGCTCATCGCGTGGGTCGGCGAATAGCGGCCCTCGAACATCAGCCGCATGGGATCGCCCTCGATCCCGATCGCCGGCTGCAGGCCGACGAACAGATTGCCGAACTCCGCGCCCAGCACATGGGCATGGCCGCCGTCGGCATTCACCCGGCCGGGCGCCGGGCCCCATTGCGATTCGATCTCGGCCAGGTGCGGCTCGCGCCGGACAAGCTCGTCGGCCGGCACGCGGCGCAGCACATTGGCTTCGGCGCCGTAACGGGCCGCATTGCCCTCCAGAACGGCCGCCTTCAGCGCGGCAACGTCTGCCGGCAGATCGATCGACCAGCCCTCGTTCGCCAGCATCTTCATGGTGTTGTAGAGGGATTCAAAGACAGAAAGAAAAGCAGCCGACCCGGCCGCGCCCGAATTCGGCGGGAAGTTGAACAGCACGATCGCAAGCCGCCGGGCGTCGCGCGGCGTCCGCCGCAGGCGCACCAGCTTCGCGACCCGGCCGGCAAGCGCCGCCGCCCGCTCGGGGCAGGCCTGCATTTCGCGCGTCAGCCCGCTCGGCTTGAAGGTGCAGCTCCGGTCGCAACCGCCGCAGGCCTCGCCGCCAGCGTCCGACCGGCCCCCGAACACCGTCGGGCTCGTCGCACCGTCGAGCTCGGGAATGGCGACCATCATGGTCGCCTCCAGCGGCAACAGCCCCTGCGAGCCCTTGCCCCATTGCTGCAGGGTCTGGAACTCCAGCGGATGCGCCGCAACATAGGGAATGTCGAGCCCGGCCAGCAGCTCCTCGGCCGCCCGCGCATCATTGTAGGCGGGCCCGCCCACCAGCGAGAAGCCGGTCAGCGACACCAGCGCGTCGATGCTCGGCTTGCCATCCGCCAGGAAGAAGGCCTCGATCGCAGGGCGGGCATCGAGCCCGCTCGCAAAGGCCGGCACCACCTTCAGCCCGCGCGCCTCCAGCGCCGCGATCACGCCGTCATAATGCGCCGTGTCCTTGCCCAGCAGGTACGACCGCAGCAGCAGCAGGCCGACGGTTCCGGCCTTGCCACCCGCTTCGGGCAGATCCTTCACCTGCGAAGACAGCCGGGCCTTCATGCGCGGGTGATAGACACCCACTTCGGGATATTCGGCCGGCGGCCGCGCCTGGACACGCTCGCGCATGTCGGCACGCGGGCCGGCGGCATAGCGCCCCACCAGCGCCCGCACCATCTCGACCAAATTGTCGTCCGAGCCCGCGAGCCAGTATTGCAGGGTCAGGAAATAGGCGCGCACGTCCTGGGCCGTGCCCGGAATGAAGCGCAGCAGCTTGGGCAGGCGCCGCAGCATCCGCATCTGCCCGGCGCCCGAGTCGGCCCCCGGCTTCGACGATCCGCGCAGCTTCTTCAGCAGCGCCAGCGGCCCCTTGGCCGGCGCATCCATGCGATATCCACCAAGGCGCGTCAGCTTCACCACGTCGCTGCCGCTCATCAGACCGACCATTGCGTCGCACTGTTCGCGCCGCGCCTGCAGCGCCGGCAGCACCGCCCGGATATGGTCTTCCAGGAACAGCATGGTCGCGATGATGATGTCGCCGCGCGCGATATCCGCCCGGGCGCGTTCCACCGCGTCGGGGTCGCCTTCCCAGTCGGCCGCGGCATGGAAGCCGATGCTGATGCCCTGGGCGCCAAGCACCTTCTGCGCGCGTTCCACTGCGCCCGACAGATGGTTGTCGAGCGTCACGATCACGACCCGCATCCGCGATGTGGGGGCAACGCCGCCGCCGGCCGAGGGGTGTGTTACCTTCATGGCCGCCCTCCCCCGCTCAGGTGCGCCTTCGCCTCATACAGCGTGTCGACGGTGATCGCCGAAATCCCGCGATTGGCGGCATAGGCCTCGGTGTTCCGGCGCGCCTTGCCGCGAACGAAGAAGGGGATCTTCAGAAGTTCGCGCTCGGCGTCGGCCGTCCAGCCCTGCGGCTCCTCGGCCGCAGCCGGAGCCGGATTCGGCATCACCTTCAGCGTCTCGGCCGAAGCCGAACCGCCATGCCCGGCGCCCAGGTGCGAAGGGCCGGCCGCGTCATGGAACTCGAAATCGTCGCGGAACATCGTCAGCAGATGCTCTTCCAGGCCCATCACCAGCGGATGCACCCAGCTGTCGAAGATCACGTTCGCGCCCTCGAAGCCCATCAGCGGGCTGTGGCGCGCCGGGAAATCCTGCACATGCACCGGCGCCGAGATCACCGCGCAGGGCAGCTTCAGCTTCTTCGCGATCATTCGCTCCATCTGGGTGCCCAGCACCATCTCGGGCTGGGCTGCCGTGATCGCGGCTTCCACTTCCAGATAGTCGTCGGTGATCAGCGCCTCGAGGCCAAGGTCCTCGGCGGCTGCCCGCACGTCGCGGGCGAATTCCCTATTGTAGCAGCCAAGGCCGCACACTTCGAACCCCAGTTCGTCGCGCGCCACCCGGGCGGCCGCCAGCGCGTGCGTGCCGTCGCCGAAGATGAAGACCCGCTTGGAGGTCAGATAGGTCGAGTCGACCGACCGGCTCCACCAGGGCATCCGGCTGCCGAGCCCAAGCGCGGGCGCCGGGTCGACACCGGCCACCAGCGCAACCTCGCGGATGAAATCCATCGTCGCGCCATGCCCGATCGGCACGGTGCGAACGGTCGGCTGCTTGAACTGGCGCTCAAGCCAGCGCGAGGCGGTGTCGGAAATCTCGGGGTACAGGCTGATGTTGAAGTCGGCCTCGCCCAGCGTCTGCAGCTCGGCCGGAGTCGCGCCCAGAGGCGCCACCACATGCAGGTCGATTCCCAAGGCCGACAGCAGGATCTTCACTTCGACGAGGTCATCGCGGTGCCGGAAGCCCAGCGCCGTCGGCCCCAGGATGTTCGCCCTGGGCCGCCGGCCTTCCCGCGGCGCCGGCTTCGCATCCCGCTTGGCAAGCCCGCGCACCAGCGCATGGAAGGTCTCGGACGCGCCCCAATGCTCGCGCCGCTGATAGCTCGGCAGCTCCAGCGCAATCACCGGGCAGGGCAGCCCCATCGCCTCGGCAAGGCCCGCAGGATCGTCCTGGATCAGCTCGGCGGTGCAGCTTGCGCCCACCAGCATCGCCTGCGGCTTGTAGCGCGCATAGGCGTCGCGTGCGGCAGTCTGGAACAGCTCGGCGGTATCGCCGCCAAGGTCGCGCGCCTCGAAGGTGGTGTAGGTGACCGGAGGGCGCTCGCCCCGCCGCTCGATCATCGTGAACAGCAGGTCGGCATAGGTGTCGCCCTGCGGGGCATGCAGCACATAGTGGACGCCCCGCATCGCAGTCGCAACGCGCATCGCCCCCACATGGGGCGGTCCTTCATAGGTCCAGAGCGTCAGCTGCATGCGCGTTCAGACCTTCAGCATGTCGCGGCGGCGAAGCGGCCGTGCGAAGAGTTCGGCAAGATCGCCGGCCTGGTCGAACCCATGCACCGGCGAGAACACCAGCTCGATCGACCATTTGGTGGAAAGCCCCTGCGCTTCCAGCGGGTTGGCAAGGCCAAGGCCGCAGACGGTAAGGTCGGGCCGGCTGCTGCGCACCCGGTCCAGCTGGCGGTCCACATCCTGGCCTTCCGACAGCTGCACGCCCTCGGGCAGCGCCTCCAGTTCGCGGGCCAGATGCTGCCGGTGCAGGTAGGGCGTCCCCACCTCGATCGGCACCATGCCAAGTTCGTTCGCCAGGAAGCGCGCCAGCGGCACCTCCAGCTGGCTGTCGGGCAGGAAGAAGATGGTCTTGCCTTCCAGCAGCATGCGGTGCCGCTCAAGCGCGCGCTTCGCCCGCTCGCGGGGCGCTGCCACCAGGCTGCGGAAATGCATCTCGTCGATCCCGAAGGCCTTGGCGGCTGCATGCAGCCAGTCGACCGTGCCTTCGGCCCCGAACGGGAACAGCGCGTCGAGTCGTTTGGCACCGCGATCTTCCAGCGCCCGCGCCGTGTCGCCCAGGAAGGGCTGCGCCAGCAGGAACAGCGTGTTGGGCCCGACCGGCGGCATCGAGGCCGCGTTGCGGGCCGGAAGGCTGCGCACCGTGGCGATTCCCATGTCCGCAAACAGCCGGAGGAACTGGTCCTCGACGATATCGGGAAGGCTCCCGACGATCATCAGCTCGGGCGCCGCAGAGGTGGTGGCAGGCAGTTCCGGCACCAGCGCTGCAAGGCAGGCATCTTCCCCTTGCGTGAAGGTCGTCTCGATTCCCGAGCCCGAATAGTTCAACACCCGCACCCCGGAATGCTTCACCGAAAGCCGCTGCGCTGCACGCGACAGGTCGAGCTTGATCACCTCCGACGGGCAGGAGCCGACCAGGAACAGCATCCGGATGTCCGGCCGCCGCTCGAGCAGCCGGTCGACCACACGGTCGAGCTCCTCGTTGGCGTCCGCCATGCCGGCCAGATCGCGCTCCTCGATGATCGCGGTCGCAAAGCGCGGCTCGGCGAACAGCATCACCCCGGCCGCCGATTGCAGCAGGTGCGCGCAGGTGCGCGAGCCCACCACCAGGAAAAAGGCGTCCTGGATCTTGCGGTGCAGCCAGACGATTCCCGTCAGCCCGCAGAACACCTCGCGCTGGCCGCGTTCGCGCAGCAGCGGAAGGGCGGTGCCCGCGGTCGCCATGGCCCCGGCGCTCATGCCGTGGCTCCGTTGGAGGGCAGCGCATCGGCTGCCGCCTGCAGGCGCGCGGCCCGCAGCTTCAACAGGAACTGGGTCGCGTTCACCGCATAGATTGCATAGGCAACCAGCGCGAGGACCATGCGCGCCTCGGTCGACCACCAGCCCTTCAGCAGAGCGGCCAGATAGAGGGTGTGGAGCCCGATCACCAGGAACGACACGAAGTCCTCCCACCAGAAGGGTTCGGCGAACAGCCACTTGCCGAACACCACCTTCTCCCAGATCGAACCGGTGACCATGATGGTATAGAGCAGGAAGGTCTTCAGCAGGATGGAGGCGATCGCCGCCCCCTCGCCCACCCCTGTCAGAAGGAAGCGGACAACCAGCACCGATGAAACGATGAAGACCAGGAACTGGATGGGCGCGAGGATCCCCTGGACCAGCGTCCATGGTGTCGCGTCGCGGCGTTGGCGCTCTTCCGGCGTGTAAAGTCCGGGCCCTCGTTTCGGGCCCTGGTCCCTTGCCGAAGCGTGCCGGTGGATATCTGCTGCCACGCGGTCCTCCTTGGCAGCAAACCTATGGCCTGACACGTGCCAGTGTCAAATCATCTTTACGTCCAACTTTTTTGACACTCATGAGCCGAATCACTGCCAGGCCTGTTGCCAAACACCCCCGCTTGGGCTTAGCTTCATCGTTGTTGGGCGTGCGGCGGGAGTCGCACATCAGAAACACTCCGCCGACCTGCCTCAAGAGACGGCGACGGATCCATGCAGACGGCTCAGGAGGGCCCATGCTGCGCAGAGATTCGACAGGTCAGGACCCCGAGAACACGGCGCGCGATGCCGGACGCGACCCGTCGGGCGCGTCGCAGGGCGCACCCGCCCAGATACGGGTGGGTCGTGGTGCATCATCCGGGGCTACGCCCTCAGGGTCCGCCGATGTGGCCGCCTGCCACCAGAGCATGGCATCGCTGATCGCCGACGAAATCATCCCGCGCCTGATAGCGGCCCATCGTGCCGATGGCGGCGACTGTTCGGGCGACGGGCTTTCCCTGCTCGATCCGGACCGCTTTGCCGATCTCGCGATCCAGTCGGACGCCCGGCACCTCGCCGACCTGTCAGAGGCGGCAATGGCCCATGGCCTCGGCTTCGAGTCGCTCATGCTGGATGTCATGGCGCCGGCCGCCCGCATTCTCGGGGAGCGCTGGGAAGATGATCGCGCCGACTTCATCGAAGTCACGCTGGGCCTGTGGCGGCTGCAGGAGCTGGTCCACGAACTGGCTTCGCGGCGCTGCGGATTCGAAGCGAATGTGATGCACGAGCGGCGGATCCTGTGTGCAGCTGCACCGGGCGATGACCACAGCTTCGGCTCCCTCCTCCTCGAAGAGATGTTCCGCCGCGCCGGGTGGACCTGCACCGGCCTTCGCGGGTCGACCCGGGCACAGCTGCTGCGGCAGGTCGCGGAAGGCTGGTTCGAAATCATAGCCTTGACCATTTCGGTCGAGCGCAATAGCGTGACATTGACCGATCTTGTGGCAGACCTCAGGGCAGCATCCTGCAACCCGGGCGTCAGCATCATGGTTGGCGGTCCAGTGTTCAACGACCATGCATCGCTTGCGGACGAGATCGGCGCCGACGCCACCGCATCCAATGCCAGGGCCGCGTTGCACCAGGCGGAGTTGCTCGTTGGACAGTATCTGGTCGGATCCGGCACCGCAGCATCAGGGCACGCCATGGCGCGCCGAACCGCGGGCGTTCCCGCGGCGCGCGCCGGCATCCAGCCCGGCTGACCGGACCGTCGGCTGAGGCCTGAAGGCGATGGACCTCCCCCCTCCCCCGTCGCCCGGGCCGCTCCCGTTTCGTGACCCGCAGGAATCCCTCGCCGGCCTGGGTTCCGACTCGACCGCGCGCATCCTCGCCGCCTCCAATGACGTGACGATCGTCATCGATCGCGACGGCGTCATCCGCGACATCGCAGTCGGCAGCACCGAACTGGGCGACGATCCGTTCGCCGGCTGGATCGACCGGCCCTTCATCGACACCGTCAGCCAGGAAAGCCGGGCCAAGGTCCAGGAAATGCTGCAGGATGTGGCAAGCCGGGGCACACCGCGCTGGCGCCAGGTCAACCACCCTGCGCCCAAGGGCCAGGTGCCCGTCCGCTATCTCGCGATGGAAGCCGGCGAGGACGGCCGCGTCATCGCGGTCGGCCGCGAAATGCGGGCGGCCCTGCAGGTCCAGCAGCGCCTCATCCAGCTCCAGCAGTCGATGGAGCGCGACTATGTCCGCCTCAGGGAAACCGAGCAGCGCTACCGCCTGCTGTTCGACCAGAGCAGCGAGGCCGTCCTCATCGTCGACGGGCAGACCAGGCGCATCCTGGAGGCGAATCCGGCCGCACAATCGCTCCTCGGTCCGGTCCTTGCCGGTTCGTCTGCAACCGCACTCGTCGGCCAGCCGATCCCCTCCCTCATGTCCCCGGACGACCGCGACGGCCTCCTTCAGCACATGGGCGCCGTGCTTGCCGGTGCATCGCCCGAGGGGCCCAGGGCCTTCCGTCTCGCCGACGGGCGTGAATTCTCGCTCGCCGCAACCCTGTTCCGCCAGCAGCGGACAACACTCCTGCTCCTGCGGATGCAATCGGCCGGCCAGGTCGAACCCGCGCCCGCCCAGCTCCCGCTCGAGGCCGTGCTCGAGCGTATCCCGGATGCCTTCGTCCTGCTGGACCGCACCGGCGCGATCCGGGCGCTGAACGCCGCCTTCCTCGACCTTACCGGCCTGCCCCGCGCCGAACAGGCGATCGGGGAGCCCTTCGCCCGCTTCCTCGCCCGGCCCGACATCGATTTCGACCTGATGCTGGGCCAGCTCCGTACAGACGGGTCATTGCGCAACTTCGAAACCCGCCTGCGCACCCGCCACGGCGAGCTCGAGGATGTCGAGGTGTCCGCCGTGTCCGTTGACCAGGGCGGAGAGCTTCACCACGGGCTAGCGATCCGCTCCATCGCCCGCCGGCTCGGCCGTCCGGACGAGGACGGCGCCGCCGTGCCCCGTTCGGTCGAGCAACTGACAGAACTCGTCGGCCGAATCGCCCTCAAGGACATCGTGCGCGAATCGACCGACCTCATCGAACGCCTCTGCATCGAGGCGGCGCTGCGCTACACCTCCAACAACCGCGCATCGGCAGCCGAAATCCTCGGCCTCAGCCGGCAGAGCCTCTATTCCAAGCTGCATCGCCACGGCATGGCGACCCCGGGCGCCGACGCGGACGACTGAGGCAGCAGCCGCACACCTGAAATGCCAGCCTGACAGTTGAAAGTGTCAATCTGAATTGACGCTCACCGCCGCCGCGGTTAGCCTCCCCAGATGGACCGGCTGCAAGCCCCACTGACCCAGCCCGGCCTGCCCGGTGCGCCGGAACGGCTGCCCTCCATCGCCCGAACCGGGCCACCTGCCCCGCGCGATGTCCTGGAACTGCTGAAGCCGGTCACCTGGTTCCCGCCGATGTGGGCCTACATGTGCGGCGTCGTCTCGTCCGGCGCGCCGATTCTCGACCGCTGGCACCTGCTCGCGCTGGGCGTCATCCTCACCGGCCCGCTGGTCTGCGGCACCAGCCAGGCGGTCAACGACTGGTTCGACCGGCATGTCGACGCCATCAACGAGCCGAACCGCCCCATTCCCTCCGGCCGCATCCCCGGCCGCTGGGGCCTGTGGATCGCGCTCATCGGCTCGGCGATCTCGATGCTGGTCTCCGCGCTCCTCGGGCCGGCGGTCGTCGCTGCAACCCTGTTCGGCCTGTTCCTGGCCTGGGCCTACAGCATGCCGCCGCTCAGGCTGAAGGTCTCGGGCTGGTGGGGCCCGCTCGCCTGCGCCTTCGCCTATGAAGGCCTCACCTGGTTCACCGGCGCCGCCGTGATGCTCGGCACCGTCCCCCCCGTGCCCGTCATCATCGTCGCGACACTCTATGCCGCAGGCGCCTTCGGGATCATGACCCTCAATGATTTCAAGGCCGTGGAAGGCGACCGCCAGATGGGCATCGCCTCGTTGCCCGTCACGCTCGGCATCCGCGCAGCAGCCCTTGTCGCCTGCGCAACCATGGTCGCGGCCCAGCTTGTCGTGATCGCGCTGCACCTCGGCTGGGGCCTCCACTGGACTGCCGCGATCGTCGCCGCGCTCACCGTCGGGCAGCTTCTCGCCATGCGGCGGATGGTCCGCGATCCCGCCCGCTTTGCCCCCTGGTACAACGGCGCCGGCGTCTCCCTCTATGTGCTCGGCATGCTGGTGTCGGCCTTCGGCCTCAGGAGCCTTGCATGACCGGCCTGTCCTGGTTCTCCATCGCGCGGCTGGGCCTAGTCCAGGCCTCGCTCGGCGCCATCGTGATGCTGGTCACCTCGCTCCTCAACCGGGTGATGGTGGTGGAATATGCGCTGCCGGCCGCGATCCCGGCCGCGCTCGTGGGCTTCCATTACGCGATCCAGCTCTCCCGCCCCCGCTTCGGCCACGGCTCCGACGGCGGCGGGCGCCGCACGCCCTGGATCATCGGCGGCATGGGCACGCTGGCGATCGGCGGGCTGATGGCAACCAACGCAACCCTCATGGCCGCCGGCTTGCCCGTGGCCGCCCTTCTTCTCGCAATCCTCGCCTACGCCTTCATCGGCGCCGGCGTGGGCGCCTGCGGCACCAACCTCCTCGCCCTCATCGCCACCCTCACGGCCGAGCGCCGCCGCCCGGCCGCAGCCGCCCTCACCTGGATCCTGATGATCGTCGGCATCGTCGTCACGGCGGGCGTGGCGGGCAGCCTGCTCGATCCCTTCTCGCCCGAGCGTCTCGCGATGGTCGCGGGCGGAGTCGTGTCGGCGGCCTTCCTGCTCACCCTGGTCGCGGCTGCCGGCATCGAGGCGCGCGCCACCCCGGTCGACACCGGCCCTGCCCTGCCCGAGGTGCCGTTCCGCGCAGCCATCGCCGAGACGCTCGCAGACCCGGACGCGCGCCGCTTCTCGGTCTTCGTCTTCACGGCCATGCTCGCCTACTCCATGCAGGACATGGTGCTGGAACCCTTCGCCGGCCTCGCCTTCGGCTACACGCCCGGCGAATCGACCAGCCTTTCCTCGTTGCAGCACATGGGCGTGCTCTTCGGCATGCTCCTCGTCGGCATCGGCGGCAGCGCCTTTTCCGGCGGCCGGGCCTCGGCGATGCGCGTCTGGGTCACGCTCGGCTGCATCGGCTCGGCGCTCGCGCTCGGCCTGCTGGCGGCCGGCGCGATGATCGGCCCGGGCTTCCCGCTGAAGCCCGCAGTCATGCTGCTCGGCTTCTGCAACGGCGTGTTCGCCGTCTCCGCCATCGGCGCCATGATGTCCCTTGCCGGCGCAACCGGCCGCGGCCGCGAAGGCGTGCGCATGGGCCTCTGGGGTGCGGCGCAAGCCATCGCCTTCGGGATCGGTGGTTTCATCGGCGCCGTCGGGGTCGACATCGGGCGCCACCTGATGGGCGCCGACGGCCCCGCCTTCTTCCTCGTCTTCTCGGTGGAGGCGCTGCTGTTCCTGGCAGCCGCCTCAATCGCCATCACTCTCGATCGGGCACCAACGCCCACCCTCAAGGAGGCCCGTGCATGAGCCTGGAACAATTTGATGCCGTCGTCGTCGGCGGCGGCCCCTCGGGCGCCACGGCGGCCGACGATCTTGCCCGCAAGGGCGCCCGCGTCGCGCTTCTCGACCGCGCCGGCCGGATCAAGCCCTGCGGCGGCGCAGTCCCGCCCCGCCTGCTCAAGGATTTCGACATCCCGCTTTCGCTGCTGGTCGCCCGCGCCACCTCGGCCCGGATGATCGCACCCTCGGGCAATGCCGTCTCCATGCCGGTCGGCAACGGCTTCGTCGGACTCGTCGATCGCGACCAGTTCGACGAATGGCTGCGCGAACGGGCTGCCGATTCGGGCGCAACGCGCATCACCGGCACCTTCGAGGGCGTGGACCGCGAAGCCGATGGAACCGCCGTCGTCCGCTTCCGCCCCAAGGGCGCCGCGCGCGGCTCCCAGCCGGAGGCGATCAGGGCCCGCCTCGTCATCGGCGCAGACGGCGCCAATTCGGCCGTCGCCCGCGCAGAGCTGCCGAAAAGCAGCCAGCCCCCCTTCGTCGCGGCCTATCACGAGGTGATCGAAAGCCCGCCCGAAGGCCTGCACGGCTTCGAAGGCGGCCGCTGCGACGTCTTCTACCAGGGCAATCTCTCGCCCGATTTCTACGCCTGGATCTTCCCGCACGGCCCCCACAGTTCGATCGGAGTCGGCAGCGCCAAGAAGGGATTCCCCTTGCGCGAAGCGGTCGCGGAACTCCGCCAGCAGACCGGGCTCGATCAGTGCCAGACCGTCCGGGTCGAGGGTGCGCCGATTCCCCTCAAGCCCCGCAAGCGCTGGGACAATGGCCGCGACGTGCTGGTCGCCGGTGATGCAGCAGGCGTCGTGGCGCCCGCATCGGGCGAAGGCATCTACTACGCAATGACAGCCGGGCGCATGGCGGCCGACGCCGGCCATGCCTTCCTGAAGTCGGGCGATCCCCGCGCACTGGGGCAGGCCCGCAAGGCCTTCATGAAGGATCAAGGCCGGATCTTCTGGATCCTCGGCATGATGCAGTATTTCTGGTACTCGTCCGACAAGCGCCGCGAGCGTTTCGTCAAGATCTGCGAGGACCCGGACGTGCAGTACCTCACCTGGGAATCCTACATGCACAAGAAGCTGGTGCGTGCCCGGCCTGCCGCGCATGCCCGCATCTTCATGAAGGATCTCGGCCACCTCATCGGATCGGTCGCCCGCTGACGGCGGACAAACCCGACCGGATGGCCCGCACGGCCTGGATCCTGCCGCTCTCCGTCGCGGCACTTGCCGCCATGCTGATCGCCGGCATCGGCGGCACGCTCACCGATCTCGGGCCCTGGTATCGCAGCCTCAAGCAGCCCGCCTGGGCGCCGCCCGACGCAGCATTCCCCATCGCCTGGACGCTCGTCCTCGCCCTCTGGGCGCTTGCCGCAGTCGAAACCTGGCGCAGCCTCGTCACCCGGGCACAGCAGGAGACGCTGATCGGCCTGTTCGCGCTGACAGGCCTCCTCAACATCGGCTGGAGCCTTCTCTTCTTCCGGCTCCAGCGGCCCGATTGGGCGCTTGTCGAACTGGTCGGCCTCTGGCTGTCGCTCCTCGTGCTGATGCTCTGGTGCCGCCGCCATTCGCGAATCGCACCGTTCCTGCTGCTGCCCTATCTGCTCTGGGTCACGCTGGCCGGCTTCCTGAACCTCGCAGTGGTCCGCCTGAACGGCCCCTTCGGGTGATCGAATGGCTGATCCGGTCGGGCCATGCGGTCGACCTCATTCTCGTCGTGATGCTGGTGGAAGCTGCCTGGCTCAGGCTCGCCCGCCGAATCGCCCTGCCCGACATCGCGCTCGCCCTGCTGCCGGGCGCGCTCATCCTGCTCGCTGCCCGCGCAGCCATCACCGGCGCCGACTGGCCGATGATCGCACTGCCGCTCGCCCTCTCCTTCCCCGTCCACCTGGCAGACCTGCGCCGCCGCGGCTGGTGAACAGGAAAAGGGCGGGCCCCGTGTGGAGCCCGCCCCTGCCTTTTGCGCGTCAGCGCGTGACAGCCGGCCCAGGGGCCGGCCGCCGAAATCAGACCTGGCCGTTCGCCTTCAGGAAGGCGATCACGTCGGCCCGCTTCTGCGGGTCGGGGATGCCGGCGAAGGCCATCGTGGTGCCCGGGATCACGGCCCGCGGGTTCTTCAGATATTCGAAGAGCTTTTCTTCCGTCCAGACGATGCCGCTGTTCTTGTTGGCATCGCTGTACTTGAAGCCCGGAACCTGGCCGGCAGTCGCACCGATCTTGCCATGGAGCGAGGGGCCGACACGGTTCTCGCCTTCCTTGATGGAATGGCAGGCCTGGCACTGGATGAACACGGTCTTGCCGGCAGCAGCGTTGCCGGTGAAGTCCGCGTAATTCTCGGTGGCAGCAGCCGGCGTGACGGCCGGTGCAGCAGCAGCGTCGGCAGCAGGCGCAGCCGCTTCGGGGGCCGGCGCAGGCGCCGCTTCCGGAGCAGCAGCCGTTTCAGCCGCCGGGGCCGCTTCCTTGGGCTGCGAACCGCAGCCCGCCAGCAGCGCAAGCGCCGCGGCACCACCGAACATTGCAAGAAGCTTGGCGTTCATAGATTCCCTTCCTCCAACAGGTCCGGATGCCCGGTACCGCATCGTCCCTATAGCTTCTGAATTTTCCGTTGCAACGCACCTCGCTTGCCATCAGCCGAACTTGGTGTGCGCGACTTGTCGCACGCCTGCGGTCCCGGCCCTTGCGCCGCATGCTACACTGTATCATGGCACCCCCATGCCGAATGCCCTGGAACTCCGGTCGATCCGCTTCTCCCGCAATGGCCGCCCGATCCTCGCGGACTTCGGCCTGTCGCTCGCCCCGGGCGAACAGGCCCTGCTCCTCGGCCCCTCGGGCTGCGGCAAGACCAGCCTTCTCAACATCGCAGCAGGGCTCCTCACCCCCGACAGCGGTGATGTCCTGCTGATGGGCGAACGGATGCCCGCGCGCGCGGCAGACCGCGACGCGCTCCGCCGCCGGACCGTCGGAATCGTGTTCCAGACCCTCAGGCTCATCTCCGCGCTCAGCCTTCGCGACAATCTCGCGCTCGCCGCCCGCCTGGCAGGCCAGCCGGCCGACGGGATCGACCGCCTGCTCGCCGAACTCAGCCTCTCCCACCGGGCAGGCGCCCGCCCCCGCGCGCTCAGCCAGGGCGAAGCCCAGCGCGCCGCCATCGCCCGCGCCCTCGTCGCCCGCCCGGCCCTGCTGCTGGCAGACGAGCCCACCTCCGCCCTCGACGACGCGAACACCGATCGCGCCGCCGCGCTCCTCGTCCGGCTTGCCGCCGAACAGGGCAGCGCCCTCCTGATCGCAACGCACGACAGCCGGCTGAAGGCGCACATTCCGCGCGCGATCCAGCTCGCAGCCGCCCCGGACAGGGTGGCGGCATGATCGGCCTCGCCCTCGCCTATCTGCGCGACCGCGGGCTGGTCACCGCCCTCAACATCCTGCTCATCGCACTCGGCGTCGCCAGCCTTGCCGTCCTGTTGCTGGTCTCCAGCCAGGTGGAACAGCGCTTCACCCGGGATTCCGCCGGAATCGACCTGGTGGTCGGCGCCAAGGGCTCCCCGCTCCAGCTGATCCTGTCATCCGTCTATCATGTCGACGTGCCCACCGGGAATGTGCCGGCCGCCAGTCTCGACCTGCTGCGCGGGGACCCAGGCGTCGCCCGGGCTGTCCCGCTCGCGCTCGGCGACAGTTTCCGCGGCGCGCGCATCGTCGGCACGGAACCCCCGTTCCTCGCCATCCATGGCGCGACGATCGCCGATGGCCGGAACTTTGCGACGACGGGCGAGGCCGTCGTCGGCGCCGAGGCCGCGCGCACGACAGGCCTCACCATCGGCCGGCGCTTCGCCGGCACCCACGGCACCGGTGCCGACGGCCACGCCCACGACAATTTCGCCTTCACCGTGGTCGGCATCCTCGCCCCAACCGGCACCGTCACCGACCGGCTGATCCTCACCACCATCGACAGCGTCTGGGCCATGCACGGCATCGAGGGCCCGGCAACGCAAAAGCACGCCGCCGAGCCCCACGACCACGGCCCCGGCGACGCGCACGACCATGATCATGCGGACGCGGCCGAACCGAAGGGGGCGATCCTCGATCCCCGCGGCGGCCCGGCGCCCGACATCACCGCGATCCTCGTCACCTACCGCAACGCCATGGCCGCCGTTCGTCTGCCCTCGGCGATCAACCGGGAAACCGCCCTCCAGGCCGCAAGCCCCGCCACCGAAACCGCGCGCCTCCTCAGCCTGTTCGGCGCCGCCTTCGATGGCGCGCGGCTGTTCGCCTGGCTGGTCGCGCTCACCGGCCTCGCCTCGGTGTTCGTGATCCTGCTGGCGGCTGCCACCGCCCGCGAAGGCGACATGGCGCTTCTCCGCGTGATGGGCGCCAGCCGCAGCCAGGCCGCCGGCACCGTGCTGCTGGAGGGGCTGATCATCGCAGCGGCCGGCGCCCTGCTCGGCCTCGCAGCCGCCCATGCCCTGCTCGCCCTCGGCGCATCGCTGTTCCCGACCCTGCGCGCAGTGGGCGTCGGCCCTGCCCTCTTCCACCCGGGCGAGCTCGGCATCGCGGCAGCCGTCCTCGGCCTCGGCGTGCTTGCAGCGCTCATCCCCGCGCTCAAGGTCTATCGCACCGACTTGGCAGAAACCCTCGCACGCGCCACATGAGGCCCATGAAACCAGCCCACATCCTCCTCGTCGCAGCCGGCCTCGCCGCCCTCCCGGCCTCGGCCCAGGCACCCCGGCAGACCGGCCCCTACACCGAGCAACAGAAGGCCGACATCAAGGACGTCTGGAAGCCCGCCACAACACCCAAGGGCGGCGTCAGCTGGCAGGTGCTGGAATCCACGAAGGAAACCACCCGCAAGGCGCCCGACGGATACCTCCGGTCGAAGCCGGTCTTCCCCGCTTCGGTCCAGGCGCTCAACGGCAAGAAGGTGCGCGTCGCAGGCTTCATGATGCCGCTCGAAAACGCCTCGAAGCAGAAGCATTTCGTGCTGATGGCCTACCCGCCCGGCTGCCCCTTCCACACCCACGCGCTGCCCAACCAGTTCATCGAGGTGAAGGCCGACCAGGCCTTCGCCGTCGAGATCGAACAGGCGATCGTGGTGGAAGGCGTGCTCGAACTCACCGGCCAGGACGAAAGCGGCATCTTCTACCGCATGAAGGCCGCAAGACCGGGCTGAGGCGAATGCAAGGATCTCGGGCCAAAGTCCCGCAAGCCCGACCGGGCGCCGCGGCAAGTGCCGCGCCCCGTCCGGAGGGCTTCGCCCGTGAGGACTGAAGACCGCCAAAGTCGGAGCCCGCCAACCGGGCGCCATCATTGGCTGTCATCAGCGACGGCAAGACCTCAGGCGACCAATGGGCGCCGCGTCGGAGCCCCTGAATAGGGAAAGTGCCGCTTCAACCCGTTGATCGGGCTTTCGAACCACCACCACGACATGGCAGATATGGCAACGGTTGCCGCCAACAGCGCAGCAGGCCTGATCCAGCCGGAAAGGCCGATCCCTGCCAGATGGAACAGTTCGGGCACGAAGTTGTGATAGACGTAGAACCCATAGGAAATTGTGCCCAGGAACAGCAAGGGGCGAAGCCTGAACATCCAAAGGCGTGGGCTACCGCTGTTGTCGATCAGGAAATTGAGGATCATCGCGAAGACGATGGCAGATCCGAAATCCTGCAGGATGAGGACCAAGGGATGATCAGGTAACTGCAGTCCGACAAGGTAGGTCGCAACTGTGATCGGAAGGCCGATGAACAGGCCTGCCGGGGCCAAGGCCCGCAGATCCGCCCCCTTGTGGCGCAGAAGTGCAAGCAGCGCGCCGGCACCCAGCGTATCGAGGGCGGAAGGTGTCAGAACCCGGGTTGTGATCGGGGAGGCGTCCTGGAGGACCATGAGGAGACGAAAAGCCGGTCCCGTAAGGACGACGGCGATCAGGAGAGGCAGGATGAACCGGCTGGGCACCAACAGGATCAGCAGGGGCCACAAGGCATAGAATTGCTCTTCGACAGCAAGAGACCAGAAATGGGTCACCTGGCCGATCCAGTTTCCCTCGCGTGCAATGAGGAGGTTGGTTCCATAAAGCGCATGCCAGTGGAAATGGCGCACGAAATGCGAATCCGCCTCGTTGACGATCAACAGGCAGAACAAGACTGCGTAGTAGATCGGGAAAATCCGCAACGTCCGGCGCGCATAGAATGTCTTGAGCTCTGAGCCCAAGGTCGAAACCCCTGTCAGACGACGCTGCCGCGCTTCCAGCAGAATGGACGTGATCAGGAAACCCGATATCACGAAGAACAGGCGCACGCCTGCCCGCGCCAGGGGGAGCTGGTCAAGCAGACTGGTCCAGTGCTGCGCGGCGACAAGCAACACCGCAACTGCGCGCAGCGTGTCAATTTCCGTTATGTATCTTCCCGAGGTAGATGCCTGCCCCAACAGTTCCCCCCCTACAGGCGGCTGCAGCTTCCATCGCAGCTCGGCTTTGCTGTCGACGCCAGCATTGCCAACGGCAGCAACGCGATATCGGATCCCAATAGCAACGGCAATGGCAGTGCCAGTGCCAACATGACTAACGCATAGAAGGGAATCGGATGATGAAGCTCGTTGGCGAGACAGGGCCGGCACGGCCCCGACTTGGCAGGCCGCCTGCGGAGGCTTCGCCGCAAGCAGAAAAGACCGGCGGACCATCCGAGCGCGAAGTCGAACCCGCAAGGGTTCGCAAGCGCGACCGCGCGCCGGCCGTCAGGCCGCCCCCTGCGGAGGCTACGCTGCAAGCCGAAAAGACCGGCGAACCATCCGAGCGCGAAGTCGAACCCGCAAGGGTTCGCAAGCGCGACCGCGCGCAGGCCGTCAGGCCGCCCCCTGCGGAGGCTACGCCGTGAGCAGAGAAGACTGGCGGAGTCGGAGGGATTCGAACCCTCGGTACCGGTTACCCAGTACGGCAGTTTAGCAAACTGCTGGTTTCAGCCACTCACCCACGACTCCGAGCGCCGGCAGAAGCGCGGCTATAGTCAGGCCAGAAAGCTTTGGCAAACGTCCCTCAGCGCCCGATCCCGCTGTAGCTCAGCCCGTGCCGGGCCATCTCTTCCGGGCGGTACACATTGCGCAGGTCCACCACCACCGGCTGCTTCAGCAGCGCCTTCACCCGCGCCAGATCCAGCGCGCGAAAGGCGTCCCACTCCGTCACCAGCACCATGGCGTCAGCGCCCTCCAGCGCAGCATAGGGGCTCTCGGCATAGTCCACATTCTGCAGCACCAGCTTCGCCTGCTCCACCCCTTCCGGATCAAAGGCCGAAACCTGTGCGCCTGCGTCCTGCAGCGTCTGGATGATCGCGATCGCCGGGCTGTCGCGCATGTCGTCCGTGTTCGGCTTGAACGTCAGCCCCAGGATGCCGACCTTCCGCCCCCGCGCGTCCCCGCCCATGGCCGCGATCACCTTGCGGCCCATCGCGCGCTTCCGGTTCTCGTTCGATTGCGCAACCGTCTCCACAATCCGGACCGGCGCGTCATTGTCCTGCGCCGTCTTGATCAGAGCCAGCGTGTCCTTCGGGAAGCAGCTCCCGCCATAGCCGGGCCCCGCATTCAGGAACTTGGAGCCGATCCGGTTGTCCAGCCCGATTCCGCGCGCCACGTCCTGCACATTGGCGCCCACCTTCTCGCACAGGTCGGCCATTTCGTTGATGAAGCCGATCTTGGTCGCCAGGAAGGCGTTGGCGGCATATTTGGTCAGCTCCGCCGTCCGCCGGCTCGTCACCATGATCGGCGCCTGGTTCAGGTACAGCGGGCGATACAGCTCTTCCAGCACGGCCCGGGCGCGATCATCCTCAACCCCGATCACGATCCGGTCGGGCCGCTTGAAATCCGCAATCGCAGCCCCTTCGCGCAGGAACTCCGGGTTCGACGCAACCGCCACATCCGCCTGCCGGTTCGCCTCGCGGATGATCCGCTCCACCTCGTCCCCGGTCCCCACGGGCACCGTCGACTTGGTCACGACAACGGTGAACCCCTCGATGTTGGGCGCCATCTCCTCGGCCGCCGCATAGACATAGCTCAGGTCCGCATGGCCATCGCCCCGGCGCGAAGGCGTGCCGACCGCGATGAACACCGCCTGCGCGCCCTTCATGCCCTCGGCAAGATCGGTCGTGAAGCTCAGCCGCCCGGCCTTCACGTTCGTCTCGACCAGCGCATCCAGCCCGGGCTCATAGATCGGCATCACATTGCGCTTCAGCCGCTCGATCTTGCCCGGATCCTTGTCCACGCAGACCACCTCATGCCCGAAATCCGCAAAGCAGGCGCCAGACACCAGCCCCACATAGCCCGACCCGATCATTGCGACACGCATGTCTGTTCCAGTTCCGATGTTTGCCCGATTTCGCGGGCTCGTTAGCCGGTGCGGCAAGCCGCGCGCAAGCAATTCGGCCCGGGCAACCATTCACCCAGGGGCGCCGGGGTGGCGACCGCCCGGCCCCCTCAGGGGGCCGGCGCCGCCTGCAGCGCGCCGACACCGGTCTCCAGCGCCCCTGTCTCCAGCCGGCCCAGCGCCTCTTCCGCTGCCAGCCGGATCCGCGCATCCTCGACCCACTGGCGGACCGTCGGTGGCCAGTCCCCGTCCGACAGGGCCGATATCGCAAGCCCCAGATCGCCCGACGCCATCGCGGTCCGCGCCTGCGCCAGCAAGGCCGCGCTGTCGGGCGTCGCCGCCGTCTCGCCGCGAACCGTCACAAGCCCGGCCACACGCGCCTTCAACCGGTCCCACCAGCTCCCGCTGTCGGCTGCCACCGGCAGGTCCCCCACGGTCGCCAGCCGCGCCTCCAGCGTGCGCCGGGTCTGCGGCGCGGCAGACCAGGCGGCCAGCGCCTCGACAGCAGCCGGGTCCTTCGCCCGGAAACGCCCGTCGATCGCAGCCTCGATAGGCGTCAGCGGGCGGCCTGCCTCCAGCATCCGCCGCGCGACCGACAGCAGGAAGAGATCGCGGATCCGGCCATCCGTCTCGGCCGCCGCACTGCTGGTGCGCGCCACCTCGGCCGCCAGCGCATCGATCCGGGCCAGGATGTTCGCGTCATTCGTCTCCGCAGCCACGGCCCGGCTCTCCACCGCCTGCAGCCTCAGCCCCAGGTTGTCGGCAGTGGCCGGCACCTGGGCGCCTGCCACAGGCTTCGCCTGCTGTGCCTCCAGCCGCGCAACGCGCTCCAGCAGCCCGTCGACACGGGGATCGGCCGGCACCACCTGCTCCGACTGCAACGCGGGGGGCAATGTCCCCCGCAGCTCGCGTTCGAACAGCGGGCTTCCCACCAGCCCCAGCACGAAGGCGAACAGCAGCCCGGCAATCACCCACGGCCAGATCGGGCGCGCGCCGCCACCCTGGCCGGCCGATGCCGCACTTGCCTCACGGGCAGCCAGGCTTCGCGCGGCCAGGCGATCGAGTTCCTCATAGTGGCTGTCGGTCGGGTTATCGGCCATCCTGGACGCCTTGCCACAGCCGGCAGGCAGCGGCCAGTGCTCCCGCCACATCCGGACGATCGGCCACGGCGACCGCGCCCCACCCGGCGCCCGCCCCCTCGGCAACCGCAGCGCTCAGCGCCACCAGCCTCAGCCCGGCAATCTCCAGGCCCGCTTCCTCCGCCAGCCGCCGGAAATGCCGGGCCGTGCGCGCCGAAAACAGCAGCGTCGCAAACACCTTCCCCTC
Organism: Sphingomonadales bacterium; assembly: GCA_027490095.1. Classification (GTDB taxonomy): domain Bacteria; phylum Pseudomonadota; class Alphaproteobacteria; order Sphingomonadales; family Sphingomonadaceae; genus Sandaracinobacteroides. The sequence continues at coordinate 25,755 of JAIXYT010000035.1, forward strand.
GCGCAGCGCCACGGCTGCGGCATCGGAAAGTCCGGCCACCCGGCGCGCCTCGTACACCGGCACGCGCACCAGCTCCACGCCCGGCGGCACATCCAGCGGCGCCGTCGCCTCACCCGCCAGGTGCAGCACCCGGCGCGCCCCGATCGCGGCGGCCTCGGCCAGGATCGCCGTGCCGTCGCTGTCCCCCACCAGCCCGACGCGAAACCCCGAAGCGGCCGCCTCGGCCGCAGTCCTCGCGCCGACGGCATGGGCCGTCAGCTCCGTCAGCCGCGGGGCCGCTGCCGCCGCAAGCGCCGGCGCCCGCGCACTGGTGAACAGCAGGGCATCGAAGGAGCCCGGCGGCACCGCAAAGGGCAAGGGCCCGATCTCCAGAAGGGGCGCCGCCAGCGTGGCGAAACCCATGGCGTCTGCCGCCTCGCCTGTCCGCCCGGCCTCCTCGACCGGGCGCGTGACCAGCAGAAGCGGACGGCTCAAGCGCCGGCCCGCACCACCGGCTCCAGCGATTCGCGGATGGCAGGCGTCGCCTGCGCCAGCAGCCGGTCGGCAAGCGCAAGCCCAAGCCCGCGCGCATCCAAAGCCGGCCCGCTGATCGCCGCATCCACCCGGTCGCGCCCATCCGGGCTCAGCAGTTCGGCCTTCAGCACCAGCGTCGCACCACCCGCCGCGTGCACGGCAACACTGGTGTGGCAGCTTCCACCCAGCCCCTCCAGCACGGCGCGCTCCGCCTCCAGCCAGGCCATGCTCGGCGCATGGTTCACCGCCGCCAGCAGTGCGCGCGTCCGCGCGTCGTCCGCCCGGCAGGTCATCCCCACGATGCCCTGCGAAGCCGCCGGCAGCCAGTCCTCCAGCGTCAGCAGCGTGCCTTCGGCGATCCCCAGCCTGTCCAGGCCCGCCGCCGCCAGGAAGGTGGCGGCCGCCCGCCCCTCGGCGATCGCCTTCAGGCGGGTCTGCACATTGCCGCGCAGCACCTCGACCTTCAGGTCGGGCCGCCGGTTCAGAAGCTGTGCGGTCCGCCGGGGGCTCGACGTGCCGACAACCGCGCCGGCCGGCAGGTCCTGCAGGCGGGCGGCGCCCACCAGCCGGTCGCGCGGATCCGCCCGCTCCAGCACCGCGGCCAGCCGGATACCCGGTGCAAGCTCGGTCTCCACGTCCTTCATCGAATGGACCGCGAAATCGATCCGCCCCTCGATCAGCGCGCCGTCCAGCTCCTTGGTCCACAGCGCCTTGCCGCCGATCTCGGCCAGCGGCCGGTCCAGCACCTTGTCGCCGACCGTCTGCACCGCATCGATCACGATCGCCGCCTCGGGCAGCCCGTGCGCCGCACACAGGGCAGCCGCCGCCATGTGCGCCTGCGCCATGGCAAGCGGCGAGGCACGGGTGCCAAGGCGCAGGGGGTTTTCAGGGGTGGGCGGTGTCGGGGTCTGGTCGGTCACCGCGCCCTTCTGCCCGCTTCCGCAGCCGCCGCCAAGACGGCATCCGCCGTCGCCGCCAACACGGCATGCGCGGCCGCTGCCGTCACAGCATTGTCAACAACAGGGCTTGAAATATGTCACGCCTTGTTGCAATGCCCGCCCACTTCGCTTCCGCACGGCAGAATGGACTGCCGCACGGGGCGGGTTTGCGGCCGCTAGGTCCCCGTACTGGGTTCTGACCCGCAAGGGTTCGGAGTGCCGGAATGGCCTGCAATTCTTGGGCGCCGTTGCCCGCTTAAGGAGGTCATACATGAACAAGGCTCTCACCATCGCTGCTGTCGCCAGCCTCGCCGTTCTCGCCGCCTGCGGCGAAAAGAAGGCCGCTGACGCCACTGCCGAAGCCGCTGCCGACACCGCCGCTGCCGCCGACGCCACTGTCGACGCCGCTGCTGCAACCGTCGACGCCGCTGCTGCGACGACCGAAGCTGCTGCCGTTGACGCGGCTGCCGCCACCACCGACGCTGCTGCCGCCACCACCGAAGCCGCTGCCGGCACCGTGGCCGACGCTGCTGCCAAGACCGAAGCAGCTGCCGCTGCCGTCGAAGCCAAGGCAGGCGAAATGGCCAAGTAAGCTGAACGTGGCCCCGGCCAAGGCGCAGCCTTGGTCCGGGGACTCACGGAAAGCTCGGACGGCTGAGTCGCGGGTCTCTACCCGCGACCAGTCCGACGGAGGGGCGGCTCTGCCGCCCCTTTTTCGTTGAAGGCGGCTGCCGTCAGCGCGCAGCGCTAATCGGCAGACTCGCCGAAAACGCGGCCGGCCTGCGCCGCAGGCGACAGGTCCGACGAGGCGGCTATGCCGCCTCTTTCCTTTCTTCCTTTTCCAAGCCGGACTCGCACGGCTTTGCCGGGCGGCCGGCGCTCTCCACGCAGCACTGGCTCTCGCGGCGACAAGCCGGCCGGCGGCCAAGCCGCCGAGTCCGGCGAGGTACCAAGAAAAGAAGAAGAATTGCGGGCGAAGCCCGCACGTCGGACGGGTTCGTGGGCCTGCGGGCCCACGCCCCGCCGGCCGGGATCACGGCGAGTCCGCCGATCAGCGCTGCGCACTGACGGCGGCCGCCTTAGATCCTAGATCTCCACCTGACTCCCCAGCTCCACAACCCGGTTCGTCGGCAGCTTGAAGAACTCCATCGCGCTTTCCGCGTTCCGCAGCATCCAGGCGAACAGCTTCTCCCGCCAGATCGCCATCCCCGGCCGTTCCGAGGCCAGCAGCGTCTGCCGTGCCAGGAAGAAGCTGGTGTCCATCATCTTGATCTGCGGCCCGCAATTCTCGACGATCTTCAGCGTCGCCGGCACATCCGGGTCCTGCATGAAGCCATAGCGCAGGATCATGCGATAGAAATTCTCGCCCAGGTCCACCACCTCGACCCGGTCTTCCAGGTCGACGAACGGCACCTCGTCGATCACCACGGTCAGGATCAGGATTCGCTCGTGCAGCACCTTGTTGTGCTTCAGGTTGTGCAGCAGCGCATGCGGCACCCCCTGCGGGCTCGAGGTCATGAACACCGCCGTCCCCTGCACCCGCACGGCCGCGCGCGAGGCCGACTTGATGAACACCTCCATCGGCATCGCCGATTCGGTCAGCCGCTGGTTCATCAGGAACCGCCCCCGCGCCCAGGTCGTCAACAGGGTGAAGACGAACAGGGCGACCACCAGCGGGAACCAGCCACCATCAGGAATCTTCAGCAGGTTCGATCCCAGGAAGGCCCCGTCGATGATCAGGAACACCGTCACCAGCGGAATGCCGATCCAGCGGTTCCATTTCCAGATCGACAGGATCAGGATGCCCATCAGGCAGGTCGTGATGAACATCGTGCCGGTCACCGCGATCCCGTAGGCCGCAGCCAGGTTCGACGAGGTTTCGAACCCGACGACCAGCAGAAGCACCAGCACCAGCAGGATCCAGTTCACGAACGGGATATAGACCTGCCCCTGCGTGCTGGCCGAGGTGTGCAGGATGCGCAGCCGCGGCAGATACCCCAGCTGGACCGCCTGGCGGGTCACCGAGAAGGCCCCCGAAATGACAGCCTGGCTCGCGATGATGGTGGCAAGGGTCGCCAGGATCACCAGCGGCAGGCGGAACTGCTCGGGCGCGAGCAGATAGAAGGGGTTCTTGATGGCGGATGCATCGCCCATCAACAGGGCGCCCTGCCCCAGATAGTTCAGCATCAGCGCCGGCAGCACGATCCAAAGCCAGGAAAAGCTGATCGGCTTGCGCCCGAAATGACCCATGTCTGCATAGAGTGCTTCGGCACCGGTGACCGCGAGCACGATCGACCCGAGCGCAAGGAACCCCAGCATCGGATCATCGACGAAGAAGGCAACCGCATGGTGGGGCGACAGCGCCTGAAGGATGTCGGGCCGCTCGACGATCTGCAGCACGCCAAGCACCGCCAGCACCAGGAAATAGACAAGCGTGATCGGCCCGAACAGCGCACCCACCTTCGCGGTCCCCACCGCCTGGATCAGGAACAGCCCGATGATGATCCCCACCGCCACCGGCAGCACCAGCGGCCCCAGGCTCGCCTGCACGGTCGTCAGCCCCTCGACGGCAGACAGCACCGAAATGGCCGGCGTAATGATGCAGTCACCGAAGAAAAGCGCCGTCGCCAGGATTCCCAGCAGCATCACCGGACGCATCCAGGGCCTGCCGTGGCTCTGCCGCGAAATCAGCGCATAAAGCGCTAGCGAGCCGCCCTCGCCACGGTTGTCGGCCCTCAGGATGATCATCACATATTTCACGGTGACGATCAGCATCATCGTCCAGAAGATCAGGCTGATGACACCATAGATGTGCACGGCATCCACGGGCAGCGGATGATGCCCGATGAAGCTCTCCTTCAGCGCATAGAGCGGCGAGGTACCGATGTCCCCGAACACCACGCCCAGCGCGCCGACCATAAGCTTGGCAAGGCCGTCCTCGCCATGGCCGCGGTCCGCAATGGCCTCAGCCGACTGCGGGGCGTTCATCGAACTGTCTGCAAGCTAGTGCAACCCAAGGTTTCACCCGTTCTCCGGCGGCCGATCAGCCAACGCGCGTCGCGCTAGCAGCATTCCACACGCGCTGCAACGCAACAACATTCACTGGAACGCGTACGGCCCGCCCTTCTCCAGCGCCCGGGCATAGGCCGGCCGCGCCTGGAAACGGTTCACCCAGGCATCCATCGCCGGATACTGCGCCCTCAGCCCGAACACCCCCGCAATCTCGCCGACAAAGCTCATCTGGATGTCGGCGCCCGTCAGCCCGTCGCCCACCAGCCAGTCCCGCCCCTTCAGCTCGCCTTCCACGAACCCCAGGTGCCGCGCAATCTCGCTGTCGATCCGGGGCTTCAACGGCGCTGCCCCATCCCCCAACCGGCTGGTATAGAGCTGAAGCATCAGCGGCAGCATCGCCGACCCTTCCGCATAGTGCAGCCACATGGTGTACCGGTCATGGTCCGCACTCCCGGCCGCAGGCTGGAAACGCCCCTCGCCCACCCGCTCAAGAACGGTCTGGATGATCGCCCCCGATTCAATCAGCAGCCGCCCATCCAGCTCCAGCATCGGCGACTTGCCCAGCGGGTGCACCGCCTCCAGCTCCGGCGGCGCCAGGTTGGTCGCGGCGTCACGCTGGTACTTCCTGATCTCATAGGGAAGCCCCAGCTCTTCCAGCAACCACAGGATCCGCTGCGAACGGCTGTTGTTGAGGTGATGAACGACGATCATTAAGAGTTCCCCTGCATAGCCCCCTCGGCAGCCGGCGCCCCGCCCGGCTGCATCATGCCGGGCTCCATCCCCATCTGCTCCATCATCACCGCAGCCGCAATCTGCCGCTCCAGCGAGGGCACCCAGGGCGCATCATCCTGGCTCCGCGCCCGCAGCGCCCGCCAGGTCTCCAGCGCCTTTTCCGTCTCGCCGGCCTGCATCCACGCCAGCCCCAGGAAATAGCTGGGCGCCGGATGGTCAGGCGCCAGACGACCGGCCCGGTCGAACGCCAGCCTCGCTGCAGGCACCACCTCGCCATTCGCATGCGCCACCAGTGCCACCCCCAGCTGGACCCACAGGTCCGCATTGCCCGGAATCGCCTCCAGCGCACTTTCCAGCGAATAGACCGCCGTCTCCGTCCGGCCCGCGCGGATCAGCGCGTCCGACAGCGTCAGCCACGCGCGCACGTCGCCGAAATTCTCCAGCAGCTGCTTCGAGGCCTTCTCGGCCTCGGGCGTCAGGTCGGGGTTCTGCACCCGCGCCGGCGCCGGCTGCGCCTTCAGCCCCGGGCTCCCCATGGCGGCATAGCCCGCCATGCCCGCGCCCAGCGCCACGGCCACTGCAAGGATCGGCTGCCACCTCATGCCCGGCTCCTGCCCCTCATCGCCGGAACCGCCGCGCCACCAGCAGCGCACCCACCGTCAGGAACAACAGGGGCGCCGCCCACAGCAGCGCCGTGTCCTCGCGCGCCGGCGGCACGAAGCTCACCCAGTCGCCATAGCGCTCCACGAAGAATGCCCGCACCTCGTCCGGCGAATCACCAGAGGCGATCCGCTCGCGCACCTCCACCCGCATCGCCTGCGCCTGCCCCGCGTTCGAATCCGCGATGGACTGGTTCTGGCACGTCAGGCACCTCAGCTCCCCCATCAGCGCCTTGGCCTTCGCCTCCAGCTGCGCGTCCGCCAGCGGCACGTCGGGCGGCGGCGGAGGCTCGGCCAGCGCCGGAGACCCCGCCAGCAGCAGCAGCGCAACAGCCAGCGCCCTCATTTCGCCTTCTCCAGCTCGGCCAGCAGCATGGGCACATGCTCGGCCCGGATCTCACCCAGATGCTGGTAGCGCACGACACCCCGGCCATCGATCACATAGGTCTCGGGCACGCCCGAGGCGCCGAAGCCGATCATCATCCGCCCGCCCGGGTCCAGCCCGATCCGCCCAAACGGGTTGCCATGCTTCGCCAGGAACCCTTCCACGTCGGCCGGCTGGTCCCGCACGGCGATGCCGTACAGCGTCACGCCCCTGGCCTGCAGCGCTTTCAGCTGCGGCGCCTCCACCGCGCAGGGCAGGCACCAGCTGGCGAACAGGTTCACCAGCACCGGCGTCCCCGCCTTCAGGTCCGCGGTCGCAAGCCCAGGCACCCCGGCCACGCCCTCCAGCGCCATTGCCGGCGCAGGCTTGCCCACCATATGGCTGCGGACCACCGCCTGCTGCGGCTTGCCCAGGTTCTGCGCCATCAGCACCACCAGGCCAGTGAACAGCAGCAGCGGCAGCAGCCACAGGGCGCGCGTCGTCCAGCTCATCGCTATCCTGTCCCGGCCCGTCCGCTCAGGCAGCCTGCGGCAGCGGCAGCGCACCTTCGGCGACTGCGCTGCGGCGCCGGGCCCCTGCCCGCACCTTTCCGCCCAGCGCCAGCACACCGCCCAGCGCCATCAGCAGCCCGCCGATCCAGATCAGCCGCACCAGCGGCTTCACCCAGAAATGCACCTGCCAGCGCCCCGTGCCGTCGGGCTTGCCGATCACCGAATACAGCTCGCCCGTCCGCCAGCCTGCCCGGCCGGCTTCGGTCGTCTCCTGCGGCGGCGCCACGAACACGCGCGACTGCGGCTTCAGCACGGCAACCGGCGCCCCGTTGCGCCGCACGTCCAGCGTCGCCTCGATCGCGGTCCAGTTCGATCCGGCCACCGGGCGCACATCCATCAGCTCGGCCCGCCAGGGGCCCATCTCGATCGCCTCGCCCACCCGCATCGTCACCAGCGCCTCGCGCTGCAACGCGCCGGAAGCCGTCGCCCCAAGGATGGACACCGCCACCCCGAAATGCGCAAGCGCCATGCCGGCCGCGTTCAAGGTCAGCCCGCGCTTCACCAGGATCGACAGGCTGGCGACACCCAGCCACGCCGCAGCGCCGAAGCCCAGCAGAGACCCGATCTCCCGCACGCCCAGCGGCCACACGGCAATCACCACCACGGCAGCCGCCGCGATTCCCGCCGGCAGCAGCCGGCTCGCCAGATGGCCGGTCGCGCTCTTGCGCCAGCCCAGGAAGGGCGCCACCGCCATCAGGATCGCCGCCACCAGCAGCATCGGCAGCACGGTGCGGTTGAAATAGGGCGGCCCCACGGAAATCTGCGCGCCGCCGCTCGCCTCCAGCGCCATCGGGTACAGCGTGCCGACCAGCACCACCCCCAGCATCGCCGACATGAACAGATTGTTGGCAACCAGCGCCGATTCCCGGCTCACCAGCGCGAACTGGCGCCCTTCGGCCACCCGCCCTGCGGCCAGCGCATAGATGGTCAGAGCGCCCCCGATGTACAGCGCCATCAGCCCCATCAGGAACAGCCCGCGCGTCGGGTCGACGGCAAAGGCGTGGACAGAGGTGAGCAGCCCCGAGCGCACGATGAAGGTGCCCATCATGCTCAGCGAAAAGGCCGCAACCGCCAGCAACAGTGTCCAGGCCCTGAGCGCGTCACGCTTCATCACGACCGCAATGGAATGCAGCAGCGCGGTGCCGGCAAGCCAGGGCATCAGCGCCGCATTCTCGACCGGGTCCCAGAACCACCAGCCGCCCCAGCCCAGTTCGTAATAGGCCCAGAAGCTGCCAAGCGCGATTCCCATGGTCAGGAAGGCCCAGGCCCCCGCCACCCAGGGCCGCGTCGCCTTGGCCCAGGCCGGGCCCACCTTGTCCTCCAGCATGCCGGCCACCGCAAACGCAAAGGCCACCGAAAGCCCGACATAGCCGATGTAGAGAAGCGGCGGGTGGAAGGCGAGGCCGGGGTCCTGCAGCAGCGGATTGAGCCCCTGCCCCTCGGTCGGTGCAGGCACCAGCCGCTCGAACGGGTTCGACGCGATCAGCAGGAAGGCAAAGAAGCCCAGCGCCACCATCGCCTGCACCGAAAGCACCCGGTCGCGAAAGCGCGGCCCCAGCGTCGCGGGCGCAAGCGCCACCATCGCGCCCGACAGCGCCATCACCAGCACCCACAACAGCAAGGAGCCCTCGTGATTGGCCCACACGCCCGTCCACAGATACATGTCCGGCTTCATGGAATGGCTGTTGGTCGCAACCAGCTTCACCGAGAAGTCCGACACGACGAACGCCCAGGTCAGCGCCCCGAAGGCCGCAACCGTCATCAGCGCCTGCACCAGCGCCGAGGGCACGGCGAGCCGCATCAGCCCCTCGTCATTGCGCCACAGCCCGATGGTCACGCCAACCGCCTGCAGCAGCGCTGCTGCCGCCGCCAGCCACAGCGCGAAATGGCCGAGCTCGGGGATCATGCCGCCGGGTCCCCGGCAACCATGTCGCCGCCGACCGAGGCGGTCGGCGCCCCCTTCACCGGATGCCCGTTCTTCTCCAGCGCCTTGGCCACCTCGGGCGGCATGTAATTCTCGTCATGCTTGGCCAGCAGCTCCTTCGCGACGAACCGCCCGTTGCCGTCGAAGCTGCCGGTCGCGATCACGCCCTGCTTCTCGCGGAACAGGTCGGGCACCAGCCCGCGATAGCTGACGGCCGTGTCGGCCTTCATGTCCGTCACGGTGAAGTTCAGCACCAGCCCGTCGGCCGACCGCGTGACGGAACCTTCCTTCACCAGCCCCCCCAGCCGGATCACCTGGCCCGGCGTCGGCTGCTCGGCTGCAATGTCCGAAGGCGCCTTGAAATAGGCCGCCGTGTCCTCAAGCGCGAAGGCGGCAATCACCCCGGCCACCGCCAGCACGGCAAGCGCTGCAAGCGCCAGCACCAGCCGCTGCTGCTTGGGTTTCGCAACCGCCATCACCTGTCTCCGTCGAGGGCCCGTTCAGCGCGCCGCATCCGCACAAGCGCCCAGACCAGAAGGCCGCCAAGCCCGCCCAGCGTCACCGCATAGGCCGCAATGATGAAGGGTGCCGGATCATAGCTCATCGCCATCAACCCGCCCGTGCGGCGCGCCGCAGCGCCCGCATTTCCAGCCGCTGCTCGGCAATCAGGGTCCGCATCCGCACCAGCACCAAGCCGGCGAACAGGAACAGGAAACCCAGCGCCGACAGCAGCAGCGGAGTCAGCATTTCGGGATGGATCGAACTGCCCGACACCCGGATCGAGGCCGGCTGGTGCAGCGTGTTCCACCATTCCACGGAAAACTTGATGATCGGCAGGTTGATGGTGCCCACGATCGCCAGATAGCCCGCCATCTTCAGGCCCCGCGCCCGGTCCTCGTGCAGATGCACCAGCGCGATCACCCCCAGGTACAGAAGGAACAGCATCAGCATCGATGTCAGCCGCCCGTCCCACACCCACCAGGTGCCCCAGGTCGGCCGGCCCCAGATGGAACCCGTGACAAGGCAGATGGCAGCGAACATCGCGCCCACCGGCGCAATCGCGCGGACGGACAAGGCCGCCAGCGGATGCCGCCACACCAGCGCAGCCAGCGCCGCGATCGCCATCCCCAGATAGCCCCCAAGTGCAAACCAGGCCGAAGGCACATGCACATAGAGGATGCGCACCACCTCGCCCTGCAGGTAATCGGGCGGCGCCAGGAACAGCCCCTGCACCAGGCCGGCGCCCAGGCAGCCCAGCCCCAGCAGCAGCAGCCACGGCGTCAGCACGGTCGCAAACCGGGTGAACCGCAGCGGGTTCGCCAGCGCATGCAGATCGAGGTTGGAGATGTCGGGGGCAGCCATGGCAGTCAATTCGGCCCTAGCACGCCCGATTGCAAGCCGACAGCCCCACAGCTTGCCGCAGCCGAAGGCATGAACCGATCTGCTGAAACCGCACTCATCCCCGGCTCGCGCGCAGGGCCGCGCCCGCCGCAAAGGGCGCAACCGCCGCCAGCAGCAGCGCAGACGCAATGGCCAGCCCCACCGACCCCGGCTCGGCCGGCCGGCTTCCGAACAGCAGGAGGGGAATCGCAAGCGGCACCACCAGCAGCGCCACCAGCCCGCCTCCGCCGCGCGCGCCCAGCGTCACGGCGGCCGCCAGCACGCCCAGCGCCGCAAGCCCCAGCGCACCCGCCACCAGCCCCGGCACCAGCAGACCCAGCACATCCATCGGCATTCCCAGCAGCAGCGCCGCCAGCGGCGCCGCCAGCAGCAGCGGCACGCCAAAGCCGATCCACAAGGCCACCAGCCGCGCGGCCGCCAGCGTCTCGGCGGCAATCCCCCGCACCATCAGCTGGTCCAGCGTCCCGTCCGCCGAATCGAGCGCGAACAGCGTGTTCACCGGCATCAGGCTCGCCAGCAGCGCCCCCACCCACAGGATGCCGGGCGCCAGCCGCGCCAGCAGGGTCGGCTCCGGCCCGATCGCGAACGGCAGCAGCATCGCCACCAGCAGGAAGAAGGCGAGCGGCATCAGCCACTCCCCCGGCCGCCCGGCCATCAGCGAAAGGTCCCGCGCGATCAGGCGCCACAGCAGCTTCATGACCTGAACAGGCTGTCCGCCTGGGATCGGAAGGCGCTCGCCGAATCCCGCTTCGCCTTCGTGCGGGCAACTTCGGCCTCCAGCAGCGCAATCCGCTCGCCCAGCTCGTCGACCGACAGCCGGTCCAGGTCCTCGCGGCGCAGCTGCGCCAGCAGGCTTTCCGGCCGCTTCGACAGAAACTCTTCCGGGTCCATCGCCTCTCCCTCCCAACGCCTCCACTTGCACTTTACCCGCTGTCGCAGCAACGGGGGAAGCATGACCATTCCCGCCACCATGCGCGCAATCGATCCCGCCCAGCCCGGCGGCCCCGACGTCCTCCAGGTGGTGGAGCGCCCCGTGCCCACCCCCGGCCCGGGCGAGGTGCTGATCCGTATCCACGCAGCCGGCGTGAACCGCCCCGATGTCCTCCAGCGCATGGGCCTCTACCCCATGCCGCCCGGCGCCCCCACCATCATGGGCCTCGAAGCCGCAGGCGAAGTCGTCGCACTCGGCGAAGGCGTCAGCACGCTCGCGGTCGGCGATCCCGTCACCGCCCTCGTCGCGGGCGGCGGCTATGCGGACTATGTCGCCGCCCCCGCCGTCCAATGCCTCCCCGTCCCCCCCGGCATGCGCTTCGCCGAAGCCGCGACCCTCCCCGAAACCTGGTTCACCGTCTGGGCCAACCTCGCCGACCTCGCCACCTGCAAGGCCGGCGAGAGCCTCCTCGTCCACGGCGGCACATCCGGCATCGGCGTCACCGCGATCGATTTCGCAAAGCTCTTCAACCTGCAGATCATCGTCACCTGCGGCACCGACGCCAAGTGCAAGGCCGCCCTCGAACTCGGCGCCACCCACGCCATCAACTACCGCGACGGCGATTTCGCCCCCGTCGTCCGCGACCTCACCGGTGGCAAGGGCGTCGACGTCGTGCTCGACATGGTCGGCGGCGAATATTTCCCGCGCAACCTTGCCTCGTTGAAGGAAGGCGGCCGCCACGTCTCCATCGCCTTCCAGAAGGGCAACCGCCTCGAACTCGATATCGCCTTCCTGATGCGCCGCCGCCTCCACGTCACCGGCTCGCTGCTCCGCCCCCGCTCGGCCGCGGAAAAAGGCACCATCGCCGAAGCGCTCCGCACCCACGTCTGGCCCCATTTCGCCGACGGCACGCTGAAGCCCCACCTGTTCAAGGAATTCCCGCTCGACCAGGCAGACGACGCCCACCGCCTGATGGAATCCGGCGGCCATGTCGGCAAGATCGCGCTCACCCTCGAGGCCTGACACCTGACGCCACCGGGAGGTTGACGGCAGCGGCCGCAACAGCGCCTTCTGCGCCCATGCCAGACGCCGCCGTCACCCGCTCTCCCGCCGCCCTCAAGCAGGATCTCGCAAGCCTCGGCGCCCTCACCGAGGTCGGCTTCGACGCAAGCGCAGCCGACTCGGCCCGCATCCGCGCGCTCGCCGCCGAACTCGAAGCGCTGAACCCCACCCCCGAACCCGCGCGCGCCGCCGCCCTGCTCCGCGGCCGCTGGCGGCTCCTCTACTCCAACCTCGATCTCCAGCGCTCCACCACGCTCGCCCAGCTCAGCCTCGGCATCTTGCCCCACCAGAAGGTCGTGGTCACCGAGCTCTACAACGAGATCGACCCCGCAACCGGCCTCTACGACAATGTCATCCACTTCCTTGGCCAGGACGGCTCCCCCGGAATCCAGGTGATGGCCGGCCAGTACGAGGCCGAGGACGACCAGGCCATCAATCTCGTCTACACCGAGGCCCTCGTCATCGGCCCCGGTGCCCCCATCCGCCTCTCGGCCGACGGCGTCCGCGCAGGACACCTGCGCACCGAAATCACCTACCTCGACGATGGCTTCCGCCTCGCCCGCGGCGCCTTCGGCAGCCTCTACATCCTCGAACGCCTGGATCCCGCCCCCATGCGCTGGAGCCGCGACAGCTGACATCCCCCGGATACCCCTTGCAGGAGACGCGTCCATGTCCCTCCCTTTCCCCGACAATCCCTACCTCAAGGGCTATTACCGCCCCTTCGGCGCCGAGATGGACGCCCCCGACCTGGTGATCGAAGGGAAGATCCCCGAAGGCCTCGAAGGCACCTTCTACAGGAACGGCCCAGACCCGGCGCACCCGCCCCACCCCGACGACCGCTACCATGTGTTCGACGGCGACGGCATGATCTACGCGATCAAACTCGCCGGCGGCCGCGCCTCCATGAAGAACCGCTACGTCCGCACCCGCAAGTACGAACTCGAGCGCGCAGCCGGCCGCCGCCTGTTCGGCGTGTTCGGCAACCCCCGCTTCAACGATCCGTCGGTCTCCCCGATGGAATACAACACCGCCAACACCCACATCTGGCCCCACGCCGGCCAGCTGCTCGCCCTGATGGAAGGCTGCCCGCCAACCGCGCTCGATCCCGACACGCTGGAAACGGTCGGCTACGAAACCTTCGAGAACACGGTCACCGGCCCCTTCACCGCCCACCCAAAGACCGATCCCGCAGACGGCGCCATGCACGCCTTCGGCTATTCCGCCAAAGGCCCCGGCTCCACCGCGATCCGCTACAACATCGTCGATGCGCAAGGCCGCCCCCGCCACACCGCCTGGGTCGACCAGCCCTACGCCTCCATGATGCACGATTTCGCGCTCACCCAGCGCCACATCGTCTTCCCCTGCCTCCCCGTCGTCATCTCCATGGAGCGTGCGATGCAAGGCAAGCCCATGGCCGCCTGGGAAACCGACCGCCCGTCCGTCTTCGGCGTGATGGCGAAAGGCTCCGACGGCGCCGACATCCGCTGGGTCGAAACCGACCCCACCTTCATGTTCCACATCGCCAACAGCTTCGACGACGGCGACGACATCGTGATCGACGTCGCCGGCTCGAAGCGCGCGCCCCTCATGCCGGCCGCCGACGGCAGCCTCCCCGACCCGCAGCAGACCCGCTTCACCCTCAAGCGCTGGCGCATCGGACACAACGGCACCTTCCGCGAGGAACAGATCGACGACCTCGACCTGCAATTCCCCCGCATCGACGACCGCGTCCAGGGCAGCCGCTACGCCCGCGCCTTCGTCAACGGCACCGCAAGGCCCACCGCCGGCCGCCTCGACGGTTTCGATTCGATCGCCGCCATCCACCTCGAATCCGGCAACCGCGACGAGTTCAGCTTCGGCGACGGCGCCTATTGCGGCGAACCCGTTTTCGTCCCCGCAGGTACAAGCGAAGGCGAAGGCTGGCTCCTCAACCTGGTGTGGGATTCCCACGCCAACGAAAGCATCCTCGCCATCACCGACGCCCGGAACGTCTCGGCAGGCCCGGTCGCCCGCATCCGCATGCCGGCGCGCGTGCCGGGTGGGTTCCACTGTCACTGGCGGAGTGCGGCATGAGCGAAGGCGCAGCCTTCGTCCATGACTCGCGCGCAGCCCGGCCGGCGGGCCCGCTTTGCGGGCTTTGCCCGCTAACGCGGGTCCCGCCCGACGACTCGCGAAGCGCGGCCTGACCAATCCCCTGACATTGCACGGGCTCCCCGGAACCCCATTCCCGCCTATCCCATCAACCGAAACACCAGTTCCGGGGAGATAATCATGACCGAGAAGCCCGAATCCGTCGGCCGCGAAGTCCTCTACGAAGTGGTCGAAGGCCATATCGGCCTCGTCCGCCTCAACCGCCCCGACAAGCGCAACGCCGTCAACGGCGACCTCGCCGCCGCCCTCGACTGGATCGTGAAGCACACCGAAGCCTCGCCCGACATCCGCGTCGTCATCCTCGCCTCCTCGTCCGACGGCGCCTTCTCCGCCGGCGCAGACCTCTCCGAAATCTCCAAGGGCCGGGGCCACACCCTCTCCACCCCCGACGGTGGCTTCGGCGGCCTCGCCCGCGCCCGGCGCGAAAAGCCCTGGATCGCCGCCGTCGCCGCCCCGGCGCTCGCCGGCGGCTGCGAACTGGCGCTGTCCTGCGACATGATCGTCGCCAGCGACAACAGCCGCTTCGGCCTCCCCGAAGTGAAGCGCGGCCTCTTCGCAGGCGCCGGAGGCGTCTTCCGCCTCACCCGCCGCCTCCCCGCGGCCATCGCCTACGAAATCGTCGCCACCGGAGACCCGATCGACGCCCCCCGCGCCTACGCCCTCGGTATGGTCAACCGCCTGACCACCGCCGACAAGGTCCTCGACGAAGCCATAGCCCTCGCCAAGGCCATCAGCGTAAACGCCCCCCTCTCGGTCCGCGAATCCCTCAAGGTCGCCCGCATGTCCTTCGACGCCGCCGAAGAGGAACTGTGGAAAATCTCGAACAAGACGTCGGCCATGGTGTTCAGCTCGGAAGACGCAAAGGAAGGCCCGGTGGCTTTCCTCGAAAAGCGCGCTCCCGTGTGGAAGGGACGCTGAGGTAAAGCCGGGGCGCTGCCCCGGCACCCCGGCAGGGGCGTATACGCCCCTGCACCCCTGACTTTCAGTGCCTCACGGCGCGGCGATCGCCAGCGCCGCAGGCAATCAAATGCGCTTCGCGCGGGCCCACCCCGGCGGTTCATGCACAACGAAAAAATCTGGGGTGCAGGGGACTAAAGTCCCCTGCCGGGGTGAAGGGGCAGCGCCCCTTCGAAACCCTCAGCCTTCCGCGCTCGGCTCCAGCAGCCGGTGCAGGTGCACCACCACGTAGCGCATGGCGGCGTCGTCGACGGTGCGTTGGGCTTCGCCGCGCCAGGCGGCTTCGGCGGAGGCGTAGTCGGGGAAGATCCCCACGACGTGAAGCGCCGACGGGTCTTCGAACTCCAGGCCGCGCGGGTCTTTCACCCGGCCGCCGAACACGAGGTGCAATTTGCTCATGCGGCGCGCTCTAGCCGCGCATACTCCTCGGTCAAGGCTTTAAGGGTGGTTTGCAGCCATGCATCGAACGCCGGGCCTTCCCAGGCGCGGTGATCGCCCGCCGCATAAGCCAGCGCATTGCGGTGATAGAACAGGGCGTTCATCCGGTTGGCGACCCAGCTGTTGGCCATCTTGATCACCTTGGCCGGGCTGCCCACCACGATCGAATTGGGCGGGATGATCGTCCCGTCCTTCACATAGGCGTGCTGGCCCACGATCGAATTGTCGCCGATGTGGGCGCCGCCATAGATGGTGGCGTTGATCCCGATCAGCACATTGTTGCCGATGGAGGATCCGTGGATGGTGGCGTGGTGGGTGATGGAGCAGTGGGTGCCGATGGTGACGGGCCGGCCCGGATCCGTGTGGATCATCACGAAGTCCTGCACGTTGGTGTAGGCGCCGATGTCCACATGGGCCGCTTCCGAGCGGATGACGGCGTTGCACCAGAGGCTGCTGCCTTCGCCCATCCGCACCTTGCCATAGATCAGGGCGCTGGGGTGGACGAAGGCTGCTGCCGAGAGGTCGAGTTCGCTGTTTCCGCTCATGCGGAGGACACTACTTCGACTTCTTCATGAACTCCACCAGCGCGTCGAAGCCGTTCTTCTCGATATAGGCCTTGAAGTCGGCTTCCTGGGTCAGCGCCACGTTCACGCCGTTCACTGTGATGTTCGAAACCAGCGGCTTGCCGCCGCCCTTCACGGTCCAGATGGCGTCGATCGGCTTGCCGCCCTTGGGGTCGGTGATCCGCGTGTACACGTCGACATCGCCCCGGTTTCCGCGCGGCGCTGTGCGCACCACCATCACCTTGGCGGACGCAAAATCATACAGCCGGTCGGAATAGGTGTTCACCAGGAAGTCCGGCAGCGCCGCGCGATAGGCATTCACCTGCGCGTCGGTCAGCTTGATGGGGCTGTTCGGCGCCCGATAGGTGCGGATCAGGCGCAGGCCGGCCGCATCCACGTCGAAATTGCCCTTCAGCAGGGTGCGGAACTTGGTGCGCGCCTGCTCGCGGGTCAGGCTCTTGTCCTTCAGCACGGCAAAGGCGTCGGCGGCCAGCTTGTCGATGAAGTCGGCGGCGGCTTTCTGCTGGGCGGGCGTTGCAGGCCCGGCAGCCTCCTGGGCGAAAACCGGGGCAGCAGCGGCCATCGGCACGCCAAGAACAAGCGCAAGGGCAATGAGGCTGGACTTCAAGGGTCTGTGCTCCTGGGAAGGGGGTTCACGGCAAAGGGCCGGCTGTCACACCGGCCCTTATGGAATTCAGTGGCTTACACCCAGCTGAACGAGGTTCAGGCCTTCTTGCGGCCGCCTGCAGGCAGCAGCGCACCGATCAGCGCGCCGGCGGCAAGCGCCGCCACCACCACCATCGCCGGGTTCTCCTGCGGCTGGCGCTTCGCCCAGTCGCCCGCCTCGCCGGCGGCGATCCGCGCCTTTTCGGCCGCGTCCCGCGCAGCTTCGGCCGCTTCGGCGGCCTTCTCGCGCGCAACGGCAGCCGCCTCGATGGCACGCTCCCGCGCCTCTTCGGACAGCACGGCCGCCTTCGAGCGCGCCGAATAATAGGCTTCGGAAGCCCTGTCGCCGGCTTCAACGGCGACCGACTTGACCTTTCCTTGCGCGTCCCGGGCTTCGCCCTTCACCTTGTCCCAGGCGCCGGCGGCCTTGGCAGACAATGTCTCGTCGGTCTCGCTCATCGGGGAATCCTCCATGTCATAGGCCGCATACAGCGGAACCGTGGTGCGCCGTGTCGCATACCAGACAAGCGCGGCGCTCAACAGCGCCGTCGCCGTCCCGCCCAGCGCCAGCGCGCGATTGTCCCGCACCCACTGGCTCGCATCCGTCACCAGGTCCTGCACCACGTCCAAAGCTTCGTCCGTCACCCTGTCCACCTCCGCCCAGGCCCTGTCCTTGGCTTCCTGCACCAGGTTCGAAGGCCGCATCCGCCAGCTCAGCTCTTCCACATTGCCGGCCAGCCGCTGCCGCCGGGCAGAGGCCTCCATCCGCATCGCGTCCATGTCGGCTGCCGAAGGAATCCGGTCCTCAGTTCGCATGCGCACCCGCTCCCAGTTCAACAGGCGGTTCAACCGGCGCAACCGGCGGCGGCGCAACCGTTGGAAGCGGCGCCCGTTCGGCAATCACGTCCAGGTCCCGCGCCATGCGCTTCAGCACCCGCTCGGGCAGGATGGTCTGCCCC
This sequence comes from Sphingomonadales bacterium, assembly GCA_027490095.1. Classification (GTDB taxonomy): domain Bacteria; phylum Pseudomonadota; class Alphaproteobacteria; order Sphingomonadales; family Sphingomonadaceae; genus Sandaracinobacteroides. The sequence goes on from JAIXYT010000035.1 coordinate 43,597, forward strand.
GCCAGCCGGTTCTTGCCCGAAACCAGCAGCGCAAGCCCTCCACCGACGCAGCCCGCCGTCACCAGCAGCAGCGCCGCCAGGTACCCGATGAAGTGCGCGATCCCCACCACCGCGGCCACGGTCAGGAACACCAGCGCCATCATCAGCAGCGCAAAGCCCGCCGCCATCTTCGCCGATTCCCGGCCGACCGCCTTCAGATTCTGCGCGGTTTCCGCCCGCGCCAGCGCCGCCTCCACCCGGACAAGCCCGCCCGCATCCGCGAACAGCTCGATCCAGGTGTCGACGATCGAGCGCCGCGGGGCCGTGTGAGCAGCCGCGCGGTCGCCCGCGTCGTCAATGGAAGGATCAGGCGTCCCGGCCACCGGAACCCTTCAGGAACCGCGCCAGCGCAAAGCCGATCACGGCCGCCGCCCCCACGGCGATCGCCGGGTTGTTGCGCACCGCCGTCCGGGCGTCGTCGGCGATTTCCTCGATGTCCTTCTCGCGCAGCTTGCCGGAGAATTTCTCCATCGTGTCCGCCGCCTTGCGCGCCATCTCGGCGGCCTTCGCATTGCCGCTCTCGGCATTGCCGTCGTCCAGCTTGCCCGCCATCTGCCGCGCCGCGTCGGCCAAGCCCGCAACCGCATCGGCCGCCATGTCCTTGCCGCTGGACGCCGCAGACTTCGCGCCCGCACCCGTCTTCTCGAAGATCTCGGCTGCCTCGCCCTTCACATCGACGATAACATCGGCCGCCTTGTCCTTTGCAGCGCTCGCCGCGCGCTTGGTCTTGCCGGCCACATCGTCTGCCAGGTCGGTGATCGTCTTGCCATTGGTCGCCATCACAAAGGTCCTTTCCCCGCACGCCCATCAGGGCAGCAACCTCTCTCACGTCCCAAGTTAGGCACACCCCTCAAGGGTTCCAAGCCCCCATGGGCCCGGAACCCCTGCAAACGGGTCAAAGCACCTCGAACAGCCCGGCAGCGCCCATGCCGCCGCCGACGCACATGGTCACCACAACATGCTTCACGCCCCGCCGCTTGCCCTCGATCAGCGCATGCCCCACCAGCCGCGCGCCCGACATGCCGAACGGGTGCCCGATGGAAATCGCCCCGCCGTTCACGTTCAGCCGGTCCATGGGAATGCCCAGCACATCGGCCGAATGCAGCACCTGCACCGCGAACGCCTCGTTCAGCTCCCAAAGCCCGATGTCGTCCACCTTCAGCCCGTTCTGCTTCAACAGCTTCGGCACGGCGTAGATCGGCCCGATCCCCATCTCGTCCGGCTCCAGCCCGGCAACCGCCATGCCCACATAGCGCCCCAACGGCGCCAGCCCCCGACGCGCCGCTTCGCCAGCCTCCATCAGCACAGCCGCCGAGGCACCATCCGACAGCTGGCTCGCATTGCCCGCCGTCACGTTCATCCCCGGCCCGCGCACCGGCGTCAGCCCCTTCAGGCCCTCCAGCGTCGTCTCCGGCCGATTGCCCTCGTCCTTCGTCAGGGTCACCACCTTCTCGACGACTTCCTTCGTCTCCTTGTTCACCATCTTCATGGTGGCCGTCACGGGCACGATCTCGTCGTCGAACTTGCCGGCAAGCTGGGCGGCCGCCGTGCGCATCTGCGACTGGTAGGCATATTCGTCCTGCCGGTCCCGGCTGACGCCATAGCGCTTCGCCACCACCTCGGCGGTGTCGATCATCGGCATGTAGATGTCCTTGTGCATCGCCACCAGCTCGGGGTCGCCCTCGGCCCGGAACCTGTCGTTCTGCACGGTCGAGATCGAATCGACTCCCGCGCCCACCGCGATCTGCATCCCGTCGATGATGATCTGCTTGGCCGCCGTCGCGATCGCCATCAGCCCCGAGGAACATTGCCGGTCGATCGTCTGCCCCGACACCGTCACCGGCAGCCCCGCCCGCAGCAGCGCCGTCCGCGCGATATTCCCGCCGCCCGACCCCTGGGTCAGCACGCAGCCCATGATCACGTCCTCGATCTCGGGCCCCTCCAGCTTCGCCTTCTCCACGGCCGCCTTCAGCGCATGGCTCGCAAGCGTCGGCGTCAGGGTCGCGTTGAACGCGCCCCGATGGGCCTTGCCCAAAGGCGTCCGGGCAGTCGAAACGATAACGGCTTCACGCATGATTTTTCTCCCAAGGATATCAGTCTGTTCTCAACAGCTGCTCAGTTCTTACACATAAGCGAGAGTAACCCACTCAGCGGCCAAAGCCGGCTTCGCCTCGCCCTCGATCTCCACACTCACCTCGACCGTCGACTGCACAACGCCCGCCGACCGCTCGGTCACATCCTTCATCGTGAAATGCCCGCGCACCCGGCTGCCGCTCTTCACCGGCGCCAGGAAGCGCACCGAATTCAGCCCGTAGTTCACGCCCATCTTCGCACCCGCGATCCCGGGCATCACCCCATAGGCCATCTTCGACAGCAGCGAGAGCGTCAGATAGCCGTGCGCGATGGTGGTGCCGAACGGCGTCGCCTTCGCCCGCTCCGGGTCCACATGGATGAACTGGTGGTCCTCGGTCGTCTCGGCAAAGCGGTCGATCCGCGCCTGGTCCACCAGCATCCACTCGGATGCACCAAGCTCCTTGCCCGTCAGCGCCAGATATTCGGCCAGCGGCAGTCCGCGCCCCATGTCCTTCTCCCCCAGGGTTTCGGCCGTTCCATGCCGCCAGCCTCGCGCCCGCGCAACCGGGCAGATTGCGGGGCTCAGCCTTTCTGAACCTGCTTCCGCGCCCCGCCAAGCGCAGCAGGCCGCCCGCTGGCCCCGTCCGCCGGGTGCGGGTCCACGATCCGCCCGTCAGGCCCGGCAAGGTAGCTCACCTGCGCCGGGAAGGCGAAGTCCACGCCCATCTCGCGGAACCGCTTCACCAGCCCGATCATCACCGCCTGCCGCGCATCGAACATGTCCTTCAGCTCGGCACTGTCCACGATGAACACCAGCTCATAATCCAGCGCGGAGGCCGCGAACTGGAACAGGTGCGCCCGGTCGAACCGCGCGCGTGGCACGGCGTTCACGATGGCCTCCATCTCGGCCGGGATCCGCCCCAGCAGGTCGATGTCCGTCTGGTAGATCACCTGCACCAGCAGCACGACGCGCCGGTGCGAATAATCCGCGAAATTGTTGATCTGCTGGTTCAAGAGGTTGGCGTTCGACATCACGATCACTTCGCCCGAAAGCGCGCGGAACCGCGTGGTCTTCAGGCCGATATGGTCCACCGTGCCCACGAACCCGCCCTGCCCCACCTGGATCGTGTCACCCCGCTTGAACGGCTTGTCCAGCAGGATCGAAAGCGCCGCGAACAGGTCGGAAAAGATGCCCTGCGCCGCAAGGCCGATCGCAATGCCGCCGATCCCCAGGCCCGCCATCAGCCCGGTCACGTTCACGCCCAGGTTGTCGAGCAGAATGATCGCCGCGATCCCCCAGACGACCACGTTGATGATCACCGTCAGCACGCCGACTGCCGAGGAAATGCCCGGGTCCGCCGCCTCGCCGCCGGCCTTGCGTTCCACCAGCGCCAGCAGGAACTCGCGCGCCCAGAAGGCGCCCTGCACGGCTGCCGCCACGGTGAACAGGAATCCGATCAGGCTGGTCCAGGTGCCAGGCGCCCCGAACAGCGCCGCCACGATCCGGGCCGAAACCATCAGCAGGAAGAAGCTCCGCGTCCGCGAGACCACCCGCAGCGCAACCCAGCCCCAACTGCCGAACACGGCAACCCGCTTCAGGCGCCTTCGCGCCTGGCCGCGCGCAAACAGGAACAGGCCATACAGCAGCACGCCCACGCCCACCGCCGCCAGCGCCGACAGGCTGTCGGCCCGAAGCCAGTGATACAGCTCGCGCGTCAGCTCCTCGGCCTGCTCGGGCAGGCCCAGCAGGTCCTCGCTTGCCTTCTCGACAAGATCTTTCCCCTGGGCGCCCTTCGCGGGAGCTGCGGCTGCGGTCTCGGTTGCCATCGGCGCATCTAGCCGCACCCCTCTGGCGGACGCAAACGCCCGCGCCTAAAGGCCTGCGCCATGCCGCATCAGACTGCCCAACTTCCTGCCGAATTCGCCCCAGCCGGCGGCGAGCCCCCGCTCGCGCTCGTCACCGGCGGCGCAAAGCGCATCGGCGGCGCCTTCAGCCGCGCTCTTGCCGCGCGCGGCTTCCAGGTCGCCATCCACTGCAACAGCAGCCGGGCCGAGGCCGAGGCGCTGGCCGCCGACCTCGCAGACGAAGGCTTGCCGGCCCCGCTCGTCGTCAAGGCCGACCTCGCGGACCCCGGCGTCGCACAAACCCTGTTCGCCCAGCTGCCCCGCGGCCCACGCGTCCTCGTCAACAACGCCTCCCTGTTCCAGGAGGATCAGCTCGGCAGCCTCGACCTCGACCTCTGGCACCGCCACATGGCCGTCAACCTGCTGGCACCCGTACTCCTGATGCAGGCCTTCGCTGCAAGGCTGCCGCAAGGGTTCACCGGCCTCGTCGTCAACCTCTCCGATGCCAAGCTCGCCAGCCCCAACCCGGATTTCTTCAGCTACACCATCTCCAAGATGGGGCTCGCAGGCGCGACCGAACTCGCCGCCCGCAAGCTCGCACCCGCCGTCCGCGTCAACGCGATCGCACCGGCCGTCACCCTGGTCTCGGGCCCGCAGAGCCGTGCCAATTTCGAGACTGCCCATGTCCTGAACGCGCTGAACCGGGGCGTCGACGTGGCAGACCTCGTGCGCGCCCTCCTCTATCTCGTCGAAACCCCCACCGTCACCGGCCAGACACTCGTGGTCGATGGCGGCCAACGCTTCCTCGCGCTCCCGCGCGACGTCGCCTATATGGTGCCCGAATGACCGTGATTCCCCTCACCGAAGGCCGCCACCCGGCCCTTACCCCCCGCACCCACGAGATCCTTCTCGAGGACCTGGTGGTCGATGCCGACATCGGCTTCCACGATTTCGAGGTCGGCAGCCCCCAGCGCCTGCTGGCAACCGTGCGCGTCCGCCTCGATCTCGCCCACTGGCCGCAGACCGACACGCGCGAAGCCAGCTGGAACTATGATTTCATTCGCACCGGGATCCGGCAGCTCGTGGCAGCACGCCGCTTCAACCTGCAGGAAACACTGGCCCAGGAAATCTTCGACATGGTGGCAGCCCAGCCGGGCGTGGTCGGTCTCACCGTCTGGCTGCGCAAGCCCGACGTCTATCCGGACGCAAAGGCCGTTGGCGTCCTGCTCTCCTCCGACTGACGCTCAGCGCGGCGCCGTCGCCGCGCCTGCCGCCGGCAGGTTTCCACTGCCGTCCGGCGCCAGCCGGCGCCCGCAGGGGCCGATCGCCGTCCGCGCCATGGCATAGTCGGCGGCCAGATCGGCGTTCCCGGCAAGCGCCGCCGGCAGCGCATCCGGCATCCCGCAGGCAAGCCCCCGCCACAGCAGCGTGTCGGGCAGAACGGGCTGCGCCCGGTCCACCAGCTCGCCGGTCGCCGCCCGCACCTGGGGGCCGGCACCGGGCGCCCGGGTCACCAGCAGCGTCAGCGGCAGGCCGTCCGAAGCCTCCAGGAAGAACTGGCTTTCCGACGCGCCGGGGACATCGCCTTCGCTCCGGAAGCCGTCGCGCACGCCCGTCACCAGCATCGCGCGGGCCTTGCCGCCCAGCACCTGCCCCAGCACATCGCGCAGGATCGCCTCGCCCTGCGCGCTCCAGGGCTGAAGCGCTGCGCTTCCCGTCATCTTCAGGGGCTGGACGGCCGGGTCGCTCCCGCCGCTCAGCGGCGCGGCGAACAGCAGATAGCGCGCGCCTCTGATGATCGGCGCCCGCCCCTTCGGATCGGCCGCGCCCTGCCAGCGCCAGGCCGCTTCGGCCGGCAGCACGCCGGGCGCCCGGATCGCCGCCGTCAGCCCGCCCCGCACGATCGCGCGCACCTCGCCCAGGGGCACATCGGGCGCCTCCCGCGCCGACAGCCGGTCGACATCGGTCACCACAAGGCTCAGCACCACGGGGCTTGCAAGCGCCAGATCGGCCCAGTCGGTCCAGGCCGGGGCCGGCCCGATCTGCGCGGCCGCAGGCGCAGGCTTCGGCTGGCCCGCCGTCTGCTGCTGGCCCCATACCGCGGCTGCGCCCCCCAAAAGCACGAGGGCAACAGCCGTCCGCGCAAGGCGCCCGGTCCTAGGCCCGGGCAAGGGGAAAGCCATTTGGGCACATCATGCGCCGCGTGCGCTACACGAAAAGCGGTTGCGGCTGGAAGGGGCCGCAGGTATCAAATCGACAGTCTGGGTCGCACACGCCACAGACCGCGCATGAGCCTGCCGGCGGGGGACACCGGCACGCGGCCGCCGGAGAGCCGTGGCCATGCTCGGATTGCGGCAATATCGTGTTGCGGGCCGGCAACCAGTGCCGGTAAGGGGGCGCGTCCGATTCGGACCGAACGACCTTTGCCGGAGTTGCACGGAGCCGCCTTTCGGTGCCGCCCTGCACGACTGGTCCGGTTCACCTGTGGGGGGTGAGGTCGGGAAATGGGATCACCGGCGCACGGGCGCCCCCGGGATGGGGCGCGCATGCACCGGAAAACTGGGCCGCCAGCCCCACGCGGGGCTGCAGCTGAGAGGGAGTGGCAATCAGCCTATGTCGTATCTTCAGGAAGAAGGCCTTTCCAGGCGGACATGGTACGCGATCATCGGGGTCGCGGTTCTCCATATCCTGCTTGGCTACGCCCTCATCTCGGGCCTTGCCATCAAGGCGGTGAAGGTGATCACCGGACCGCTCGAGACCGTCAACATCGAGGAACAGGCGCCGCCGCCGGAGGAAACCCCGCCGCCGCCGCCCAAGCTCGAGGACATCCCGCCCTACGTGCCCCCGCCGGACGTGGTGATCGAGCAATCGGCCCCACCGCCCCCCGTGATCAGCACGCAGAGCACCATCGCCACGCCGGAACCCCCGCGCGTCGCGCCGCCGGCCCCGCCGGCACCGCCGCCGCCGGCCGCCGGCCCCACCCAGCGCGCAACCCCCAAGGGCCGCTTGGGCGCCAGCATCTCCACCGAGGACTATCCCGAGGCCTCGACCCGCGCCGGTGAAGAGGGAACGACGTCCGTCTCCTACGTCATCGGCACCGACGGGCGTGTCCAGGCGGGCAGCTGCAAGATCACCCAGTCCAGCGGCTTCGACCGCCTCGACCGGCGGACCTGCGAGCTGATCGAACGCCGCTTCCGCTTCAACCCCGCCCTCGAAAACGGCACCCCCGTCGCCGAGACGCGGAGCCAGCGCGTGCGGTGGCAGATCCCGAAGTGATCACGCACAGACATCAGCAGCAGACATCCGTACAAGTTTCATCAGAGGATTCATCCATGACCAATCTCATCAAGCGCACCACCCAGCTCCTCGGCGTTGCGGGCATCGCTCTCATGGCCTCGGCCCCGGCCTTCGCCCAGGAAGCGATCGAAACCGAAAACCCCTACGGCCTGATGGCCGCTCTCGAACAGGGCGGCATCATCGCCCAGGTCATCTTCGGCATCATGGTGCTGATGTCGGTCGTCTCCTGGTACATCATGTTCACCAAGTGGTTCGAACAGCGCAAGATGCTGTCCGAGGCCGTCGAAGTCGAAAAGAAGGTCTGGTCCGCCAGCAGCCTCAAGGAAGGCGCCTCCAAGCTCGACAAGTCCTCGGCCTTCCGCCAGCTCGCCGACGACGGCCTGCGCGCCTTCGATCACCATGAAGGCAAGCTCACCGACCAGATCGACCAGAACGAGTGGGTGACGATGACCCTGAACCGCTCGGCCGGCCTCATCTCCACCAAGCTCAACTCGGGCCTGTCGTTCCTCGCCTCGGTCGGCGCCACCGCGCCGTTCATCGGCCTGCTCGGCACCGTCATCGGGATCTACCGCGCGCTCATCAACATCGGCATCGCCGGTCAGGCCTCGATCGACAAGGTCGCCGGCCCCGTCGGTGAAGCCCTGATCATGACCGCAGTCGGCCTCGCCGTCGCCGTGCCCGCCGTGCTCGGCTACAACTATCTCGCCGGCCGCAACAAGGCGATCATGGAAAAGCTGAACACCTTCGCCGCCGACGTGCACGGCTACCTGCTTTCGGGTGCCCGCATGGCCCGCCCGGCGCCTGCCGCGCCTGCCGCTGCCAAGCCGGCTGCCAAGTAAGCCAGCCGCCACCGCCAGCAAGGGGAACAACCCATGGCAATGAACGTCGGCGAACAGGAAGAAGGCGGACTGATGTCCGAGATCAACACCACGCCCCTCGTGGACGTGATGCTGGTCCTCCTCATCATCTTCCTCATCACCGTGCCTGTCGTCATCCAGACCGTGCCCGTCGAACTGCCGAAGGTGGTCAACATCCCGACCACCACCAAGCCGGAAAACGTGCCGCTCTCGGTCGACGCGAACTGCGACATCTTCTGGGGCCTCCAGAAGATGGACTCCACCGACGAGCTCCGGGAAAAGGGCGGCACCTACCTCCTCGCCGAGGTGGAGAAGATGAAGGCGGCCGGCGCCAAGATCGAGCTGCCGGAAGTCCACATCCGCGGTGACGCCAACACCGAATATCGCTGCGTCGGCGGAGCCATCTTCGCCATGCAGCGGGCCGGCTACCAGAAGATCGGCTTCATCTCCGAGCCGCCCGCCGGCTCGGTCGTCAGGCGCTAAAGGAAACACACCATGGGAATGTCAGTCGGAGCCGGTGGTGGTGAAGACAAGCCGATGGGCGAAATGAACACGACGCCGTTGATCGACGTCATGCTCGTTCTCCTCATCATGTTCATCATCACCATTCCCATCCAGACCCACGCGACGAAGCTCGACCTTCCGCCGCCGACCAACCTGCCCAACGACATCAAGCCGGATTTCAACCAGATCAACATCGACTTCCTGAACACCATCTACTGGAACGACCAGGAAGTGACCCTCGAGCAGCTCAACACCTACCTGCAACAGGTCGGCGCCATGCAGCCCGCAGAGTCCCAGCCCGAGCTTCGCCTGAAGCCCGACCAGCTGGCGAAGTACGAAACGGTGAACCGCGTGATGGCAATGGCCCAGCAGGCCGGGATCCAGAAGATGGGGTTCGTAGGGAACGAGGCTTACGCGTAAGCGTAAGCCGAGAGGCGGCCGGGATTAGCGCGCAGCGCTAACTCCCGGACTCGCCGCTTCCCACGGACGGCACGAAAAAGGGCGGGGTCTACCCCCGCCCTTTTTGCGTGTCCGACGGCGTGGCTCCGCCACGCTCTTCTCTTTCTTCCTTCCTACTGCCGGACTCGGCGGCTTGGCCGCCGGCCGGCCCACGCCCCACACGCAGACCTCGGCGCCCGCAAACCACCCTGCCCCCGGCCGGCGGCAAAGCCTCCGAGTCCGGGCCCAGGGCTCAGTCCGTCAAAGAGAAAAAAGTCCAGCAAAGCCGGACTCGTCGGCCGGGCTCGTCGGCCCTAGGGCCTCCGCCCCGCCGGCCGGGCCCTGCGGCGAGTCTGCGAATTAGTGCTGCGCACTAATCGCAGCCGCCTCCGGGCCAAACTGCAGTGCAGCCAGCCGGGCATACAACCCGCCCCCCGCCACCAGCTCCTCATGCCGCCCCACCTCGACGACAACCCCCTCATCCATCACCACAATCCGGTCCGCATCCCTGACCGTCGCCAACCTGTGCGCGATAACCAGCGAAGTCCGCCCCTCCATCAGATGCTCCAGCGCCTCCTGCACCGCCGCCTCGCTCTCCGCGTCCAGCGCGCTCGTCGCCTCGTCCAGCAACAGGATCGGCGCGTCCTTCAGCAGCGCGCGTGCAATCGCGATCCGCTGCCGCTGCCCGCCAGACAGGCGCGTGCCGCCCTCGCCCATGTCGCTGTCCAGCCCCTGCGGCAGCGCGCGCAGGAACTCGGCCGCATTCGCCGCCTCGGCCGCCTTCCACACCTCCGCCTCGCTGGCATCCGGCCGGCCATACAGGATGTTCGATCGCGCCGTCCCCATGAACACCACGGCCTCCTGCGGCACCACGGCAATGCGCGCCCGCACCTCGGCCGGGTCCGCGTCCCGCAGGTCCACCCCGTCCATCAGGATCCGCCCAACCTCGGGGTCATAGAAACGCTGCACCAGCTGGAACAGCGTGCTCTTCCCCGCCCCCGAAGGCCCCACGATCGCAATCCGCTCCCCGGGCTTCACCACCAGGTCGAAGTCCCGCACTGCCGGCATGTCCGGCCGGCTCGGATAGCGGAATCCCACGCCCTCGAACGCTAGCCGCCCCTCCGGCGGCACCGGCAGCGCCACAGGCCGCAACGGCGCCGTGATCGACGGCTGCTCCGCCAGCAGGTCGCGCATCCGCTGCGAAGCACCAGCCGCCCGCATGAAATCCCCATACACCTCGGTCAGCGCCCCGAAAGCGCCCGCCACGATCGCCGCCGCCAGCACGAAGGCCGTGATGTCGCCGCCGGAAATCCGCCCCGCCAGCACATCATTGGCCCCCTCCCACAGCACCAGCGTGATCGCCCCGAACACCAGCGTGATCACGATCGCCGTCATCGCCGCCCGCACCCGGATCCGCCGCAACGCCGCTGCAAACACCGCCTCGGCACTCGCCGCAAAGCGCGCCGCCTCCCGCGCTTCCGCGCCAAAGGCCTGCACCACCTTGATCGCCCGCAGCACCTCGGAAATCAGCGATCCCACATCCGCCACCCGGTCCTGGCTCGCCTGCGAAAGGCTGCGCACCTTCCGCCCCATGAACACGATCGGCAGAATCACCAGCGGTATCACGAACAGCATCAGCCCCGTCAGCTTGGGCGACAGGGTGA
>JAIXYT010000013.1 GCA_027490095.1 Sphingomonadales bacterium
ACGTCGTCCGACTTCACCGTCAGCATTTCCTGCAGCGTGTAGGCAGCGCCATAGGCCTGGAGCGCCCACACTTCCATTTCCCCGAAGCGCTGGCCGCCGAACTGGGCCTTGCCGCCCAGCGGCTGCTGGGTGACCAGGCTGTACGGCCCGATCGAGCGCGCGTGGATCTTGTCGTCCACCAGGTGGTGCAGCTTCAGCATGTAGATGTAGCCGACGGTCACCTTGCGGTCGAAGGCTTCGCCCGTCCGCCCGTCGAACAGCTCCACCTGGCCCGAGCTGTCGAGCCCGGCCAGCTGCAGCATGATCGACACATCGGCTTCCTTGGCGCCGTCGAACACAGGAGTCGCCATCGGAACACCCGGCGTCAGGCTGTCGGCGAACTTCAGCAGGTCGTCGTCGGACATCGCCGCCACATTCGCCTGCTCGCCATAGACGGCGTCCAGGTTCTTGCGAAGCGTCGCCATGTCGCCCTTGGCGTTGGCAACGGCATCCTCGTTGGCGGCCCGGATGGATTCCAGAAGGCCAGCCACCTGCTTGCCAAGGCCGCGCGCGGCCCAGCCCAGGTGGGTTTCGAAGATCTGCCCCACGTTCATCCGGCTGGGCACGCCCAGCGGGTTCAGAACCAGGTCGACCGCCGTGCCGTCTTCCAGGAAGGGCATGTCCTCCGACGGCAGGATGCGGGAGATGACCCCCTTGTTCCCGTGCCGGCCGGCCATCTTGTCGCCCGGCTGCAGCTTGCGCTTCACCGCGACGAACACCTTCACCATCTTCAGCACGCCCGGCGGCAGTTCGTCACCGCGCTGCAGCTTGTCCTTCCGGTCCTCCAGGCGCTCGGCGATCGACTTCATCGCCTCGTCATACTGGGCCCGGCTGGCCTCGAGGTTCGCTTGGCACCCGTCGTCGGCCACGCCGAACTTCCACCATTCGCGCTTCGGCTGCTCGTCCAGAACCGCCTCGTCGATGACGGCACCCTTCTTCACGCCCTTCGGGCCGGTGACGATGGTCTGGCCGAGCAGCATGTCCTTCAGGTGCGCGAAGGTCGCCCGATCGAGGATGCCGCGTTCGTCCGCCGCGTCCTTCTCCAGCCGGTCGATCTCCTCGCGCTCGATCGAGAGCGCGCGCTCGTCCTTGTCGATGCCGTGGCGGTTGAACACACGCACCTCGACAACCGTGCCGGCAACGCCGGGCGGCAGGCGCAGCGAGGTGTCGCGCACATCGGACGCCTTCTCGCCGAAGATCGCGCGCAGCAGCTTCTCTTCCGGCGTCATCGGGCTTTCGCCCTTCGGCGTGATCTTGCCCACCAGGATGTCGCCCGGCTCCACTTCGGCGCCGATGTAGACGATGCCGGCTTCGTCGAGGTTGCGCAGGGCTTCCTCGCCGACGTTCGGGATGTCGCGGGTGATCTCTTCCTGGCCGAGCTTGGTGTCGCGGGCCATCACTTCGAATTCCTCGATGTGGATCGAGGTGAAGATGTCCTCCTTCACGATGCGCTCGTTGATGAGGATCGAATCCTCATAGTTGTAGCCGTTCCACGGCATGAACGCGACGAGCGCATTCCGGCCCAGCGCCAGTTCGCCATATTGCGTGCTGGGGCCGTCGCAGATGATGTCGCCCTTGGCCACCACGTCGCCCACCTTCACCAGCGGACGCTGGTTGATGCAGGTGTTCTGGTTCGACCGCTGGAACTTCATCAGCGTGTAGATGTCGACCATGGTCTTGCCCGGCTCGACCTCTTCGGTCGCCCGGATCACGATCCGGCCGGCGTCCACCTGGTCGACGATGCCGGCCCGGCGCGCAGCGATCGCGGCACCCGAATCCCGGGCCACCGTCTCTTCCATGCCGGTGCCCACGAACGGCGCCTCGGCCTTCACAAGCGGCACCGCCTGGCGCTGCATGTTCGAACCCATCAGCGCCCGGTTGGCGTCGTCGTTCTCGAGGAACGGGATCAGCGAAGCCGCGACCGACACGAGCTGCTTGGGGCTCACGTCCATCAGCGTGATCTGCTCGCGCGGGGCGATCAGGAATTCGCCGGCTTCGCGCGCCGACACCAGATCCTCGATGATCCGGCCTTCATGGTCGACGTCCACGTTCGCCTGCGCGATGGTGTGGCGCGCTTCCTCCATGGCCGACAGGTAGATGACTTCGTCGGTCACCTTCTGGTCGACGACGCGGCGGTACGGCGTCTCGATGAAGCCGTACTTGTTCACCCGGCTGAAGGTGGCGAGCGAGTTGATGAGGCCGATGTTCGGCCCTTCCGGCGTCTCGATCGGGCAGATCCGGCCATAGTGGGTCGGGTGCACGTCGCGCACTTCAAAGCCCGCACGCTCCCGCGTCAGGCCGCCCGGCCCGAGCGCCGAGACGCGCCGCTTGTGCGTGACTTCCGACAGCGGGTTGGTCTGGTCCATGAACTGGCTGAGCTGCGAAGAGCCGAAGAATTCGCGAACCGCGGCCACAGCCGGCTTCGCGTTGATCAGGTCGTTGGGCATCACGGTCGAGATGTCGACCGAGCTCATCCGCTCCTTCACCGCGCGCTCCATGCGCAGCAGGCCGACGCGGTAGCTGTTCTCCAAGAGCTCGCCCACCGAGCGCACGCGCCGGTTGCCGAGGTTGTCGATGTCGTCGATCTCGCCCTTGCCGTCCTTCAGCTCCACGAGCGTCTTCACGACAGCGAGGATATCCTCCTGCCGCAGCGTGACGAGATCGTCTGGGGCATCGAGGCCCAGGCGCATGTTCATCTTCACCCGGCCGACGGCCGAGAGGTCATAGCGCTCCGGATCGAAGAACAGGCCGCCGAACAGGGCTTCGGCGGTTTCGCGCGTCGGCGGTTCGCCAGGGCGCATCACGCGATAGATGTCGGCGAGCGCCTGGTCGCGCTCTTCTGCCTTGTCGGCCATCAGCGTGTTGCGGATCCAGGGGCCCACATTCACATGGTCGATGTCGAGCACGTCGACATGGGCGAACCCTGCGTCGGTCAGCTTGTCGAGATGCTCCTGCGCAATCTCGTCGCCGGCCTCGATGTAGATGGCGCCCGTCTTCTCGTTGATGAGGTCATAGGCGGAATAGCGGCCGAGGATCTCGTCGGCCGGCACCAGCAGCGTCTTCACGCCGTCGTTCTGCGCCTTCTTGGCGGCGCGCGGCGTCACCTTCTCGCCGTCCTTGAACAGCACCTCGCCGGTGTCGGCGTTCAGCACGTCATAGGCCGGCTTCTGGCCGCGCCACTGCTCGACGACGAACGGCATGCGCCAGCCGTTGAGCTTGGTGTCGCGCTCCCAGCGGACGGTGCCGTAGAAATGGTTGAGGATTTCCTCGCCGTTGAGGCCAAGCGCATAGAGCAGCGCCGTCACCGGCAGCTTGCGCTTGCGGTCGATCCGGACGTTGACGATGTCCTTCGCGTCGAACTCGAAGTCGAGCCAGCTGCCGCGATAGGGGATCACCCGCGCCGCAAACAGGAACTTGCCGCTGGAGTGCGTCTTGCCGCGGTCATGATCGAAGAAGACGCCGGGCGACCGGTGCATCTGGCTGACGATCACGCGCTCGGTGCCGTTGACGATGAACGTGCCGTTCTCCGTCATGAGCGGCATGTCGCCCATGTAGACGTCCTGCTCCTTGATATCGATGACCGAGCGGGTGCCGGTGTCGGCGTCCACCTCGAACACGATCAGGCGCAGCGTCACGCGCATCGGGGCGGCATAGGTCATGCCCCGCTGGCGGCACTCTTCCTTGTCATACTTCGGATCCTCGAGCTCGTAGTTCACGAAGTCGAGTTCGGCGGTGCCGGCGAAGTCGCGGATCGGGAACACCGAGCGCAGGGTCTTCTCCAGGCCGGAGACATAATTGTCGGCAGGCCGCGAGCGCAGGAACTGCTCATAGCTCTCGCGCTGGACCTCGATCAGGTTCGGCATCTGCACGGCTTCGGCAATGTTGCCGAAGATCTTGCGGATCCGGCGCGTGGCGCGGAAGCGAGTCGCGGGGGTGGAGCGGGCGGGTTCGACGGCCTTGGTTGCCATTTGGCGTTGCGTCCTTCGCAAAAGATCCCTGTGCGCAGTCCAGACACGAAAAGCCGCAAGCCCAAGGGGTTACCCCAGGCAGCGGCTTTGCGCATCGTCTGGTCTCCCACGCCCCATCCGTACGAAACGCTGCGCGACGGCGTCCCATGTCCCGGGCTGTGGAAGAGCGCGCGATATAGGGGCGATCCTACAGGGTGTCAAAGGGGGTTGGCATCACTCCGCCTGCCGAACAGCAGGCGCCGGATCTCGGCCGGCGGAATGTGCCGCGCGAACTCCAGCAGCACCGACAGCGGCAGCAGGATCAGGAACATCAGGACCGTTGTGATCACCAGCTCGGCGACCCCACGCGCCAACAGCGCATCGATCCCGTCCATCAGGCTTCCGCCGCGCAGAACCGACATGGCCATCTCCTCGAGCGCCAGGAAGACGGCCACGACGATCAGCACGCCCAGGGTCCTTCGCAGCACGCGCAGGACCAATGGTTCTTCCCGCGGCATCTTGCCCAGCCCCAGGATCTTTCCGAACAGCACGAACTTGCCCAGCACGACGGCCTGGACCGCGGCGAGGCCGACCTCGGTCACCGCCCTGCCCCCGCTGCCGGCCTTCTCCCAGCCATAAAGCAGGATCGCCGAGAACAGGATGAAGAGGTAGGCGGATATCCAGGCCCAGACCACCATCTCATGCTTCAGCGTCTCGCCGGCCGCCTGCAGTTTCGCGCGCAAAGCCTTCATTGGTCCCCCATGCCGAAGATGCCCGCCCGCTCCTAATCGGCGACAGCGGCAGATACCAGATCGGGCTGCGGCCCCGTCCCAATGCGAAAGGGGCGGCCCTTGCGGACCGCCCCTTCGTTTGCGCGAAAAGTCGCGAAGCGCTTACTTGAGTTCGACGGTCGCGCCGGCTTCCTCGAGCTGCTTCTTGATCTTCTCGGCTTCGTCCTTGTTCACGCCTTCCTTGACGGCCTTCGGAGCGGACTCCACCAGCGTCTTGGCTTCGGTCAGGCCGAGGCCGGTGATGGCGCGGACTTCCTTGATGACATTGATCTTCTTGCCACCGTCGCCGGTGAGGATCACGTCGAACTCGGTCTTCTCTTCAGCGGCCGGCGCAGCAGCACCACCACCAGCGGCCGGCGCGGCAACCGCCACGGCAGCAGCAGCGGAAACGCCCCACTTCTCTTCCAGCAGCTTCGAAAGCTCGGCAGCTTCCAGCACGGTCAGAGCGGACAGCTCTTCAACGATCTTGTTCAGGTCAGCCATTCTAAATCTCCTTGATCTCTATCAGGCCGCGGCACTGTCGCCATAGGCCGCAAACACGCGCGCAAGCTTGGCGGCGGGCGCCGTCGAAAGCTGCGCAATCTTGGTCGCAGGTGCCTGCAACAGGCCCACCAGCTTCGCACGGAGCTCGTCGAGCGACGGCAGTTCGGCCAGGGCCTTCACTCCGTTCGGATCGAGGAGGGTCCCCGCCATCGAAGCACCGACGATCTCGAACTTGTCGGTGGTCTTCGCGAACTCGATTGCGATCTTTGCAGCCGCAACCGGGTCGGCAGAGGTGGCAAGACCAACGGGACCGACCAGAAGCTGGCCGATGTCCTGATAGGGCGTGCCCTCCAGCGCGATGCGGGCAAGCCGGTTCTTCGTCACCTTGAACTGTGCACCAGCTCCGCGCATCCGCGTGCGCAGGTCGGAAACCTGCGCAACGGTAAGGCCATGGTTGCGGGTGATCACCACAACCTGGGTCTCACCCAGCGTCTTTGCGAGATTGGCGACCAGCTCTTTCTTCTGGTTCCGATCCATGCTCACTCCATCACTTCAGCGCACCCCGAATTGGGTGCGCCAGCAAGAGCCACACAGCCTGGAGGATAAGTCCGGGCCACATGGCCCGCCCGAAAAGGAACGCCGGCAGCGCGGGCACGACAGCCCCACTGCAGATCCCTCCAACCATCGCACGGCACGGAGGGCCAAAGCTCTTCCTCGTCTCATGCGGGCCTTTTGCTTAAGCCCTCTCGGGCACCCGCAATCTCGGACGGTGTCCACCCGCCCCGAGGGGCAGGCAAACGGAACGCGCGCCTATACAGGCCTCGACGGAAAGGTCAAGGCGCCGGGCAGCGCACCGCCAGCAGATTGCCCGCCCGCCGCCACTCGAAGCTTGCGCACCCGGCCAGCACATCGGCGCCCAGGTGGATCAGCCGGAAGCTGCGCTGCGGATTGCGGCGCTTCGCCACCTGGATCAGGTCCGCCTCCAGGTCGGCATCCGGCGGCACGGCATGGTCGCCTTCCCAGTCGCTCACCCGCATCATCAAGGCCGGCACCGCAACGCCCGCCACCTGCCAGGGCCGGTCCAGCACCAGCCGCCGCGCTGGCCGGGTCACGCCATAGACAACCGGTGTCTCGACCACCGGGCCCGTCAGGCTGCCGCCCAGCAGGGTCACCAGCACGCCGCCGGTTGCAGCCGTTCCGATCGTCTCCCGGCGCCAGGGCGAGACCTCCACCTGGATGTCCTGTTTTCCGGCCATGGCCTTCACCGGCAGCCCGTCGAAGGTGCCATCCTCGACCACGCGCATCACGGTCTCGGCATCCCGCGCACCGGCCGGGCGCTGTTCCAGCCGCACCGTGCCGCATGGCAGCGCCGAGGGCCGTATGGAGCCGTCGCCGATTCCGGGTGCATAGGCCGGCGGTGTCAGCACCGCGAGCGGCTGGGTCACGCCCTCCACGGTCACGGTCTCGCGCGACCAGGGGATGCGGACCGTCTTGCGGCCCACCCGCGTGAGAAGCGTGCCGCGGTCCGGTTCCTCCTTCGTGCCCGGCCGGCTGTCGGAGGCGAGCGCCAGGCGCTCGGCAGCAGCAGGTGTCAGGACAATGGGGGCATGGGCGCCGAAGTCGAGCCGCAGCCGCACGGTCTTGCCCGCGATCACCGCGTCGACCAGCGGCTGGCGCACGGACCAGACACAGGTGCGCGAAGGCTCCGGCAAAGGCGCTGCCGCCCGCACCGGCGAGCCGACGCCGAGCGCGGCAGCTGCAAGGCCGACAGCCCAGCAGAAAGGGGCCGACGTCTCCGCCGGCCCCCGTCTGTTCGATATGCAAGTCACGCGGGAGAAAATCAGGCGCCGACGGTCGCCGGGTCCACCTTCACGCGCTTGCCCTGGGTGGAGCTCAGCGCAACCTTCTCGACGTACTTGCCCTTGGCGCCCGAGGGCTTAGCCTTCACCAGCGCGTCCATGAACGCGTCCAGGTTCGCCTTCAGGTCTTCCTGCGGGAAGCTCGCCTTGCCGAGGCCGGCGTGGATGATCCCCGCCTTCTCGACACGGAACTCGATCTGGCCGCCCTTGGCTGCCTTCACGGCTTCCCCGACGTTCATCGTCACCGTGCCCAGCTTCGGGTTCGGCATCAGGCCCTTGGGGCCCAGCACCTTGCCGAGGCGGCCGACGAGACCCATCATGTCGGGCGTCGCGATGCAGCGGTCGAAGTCGATGGTGCCGCCCTGCACGATTTCCAGCAGGTCCTCGGCACCCACCACGTCGGCGCCGGCTTCGCGGGCCTCATCGGCCTTGGCGCCACGGGCGAACACGCCCACGCGCACCGTCTTGCCGGTGCCCTTGGGCAGGGTCACCATCCCGCGGACCATCTGGTCGGCGTGGCGCGGGTCGACGTTCAGGTTCACCGCCACTTCGATCGTCTCGTCGAACTTGGCAGTCGCATTCGCCTTCACCAGGCTCAGCGCCTCGTCGACAGGGTACAGCTTCAGCGGGTCGGAAACGCCTTGCGCCTTCTGCTTCTTGGTCAGCTTTGCCATTGCGTCAGCCCTCCACCACTTCGAGGCCCATCGCGCGGGCAGAGCCCTCGATGGTCTTCATGGCCATGTCGATGTCGTTGGCATTCAGGTCCTGCATCTTGGTCTCGGCGATCTCGCGGATCTGCGAGCGCTTCACCTTGCCGGCCGGCGCACCCTTGCCGGGCGTCGTCGCGCCGGACTTCAGGCCAGCCGCCTTCTTCAGCAGGAAGCTCGCCGGCGGCGTCTTCGTGATGAAGCTGAAGCTGCGATCCGCATAGACGGTGATCACCGTCGGGATCGGCATCCCCTTTTCCAGGTTCGCCGTCTGCGCGTTGAAGGCCTTGCAGAATTCCATGATGTTCACACCGCGCTGGCCGAGCGCGGGGCCGATGGGCGGGCTGGGGGTCGCGGCACCGGCCGCCACCTGCAGCTTGATATAGCCTTCGATTTTCTTGGCCATGAGGCCTTGCTCCTGTTCGCACTCTTGCCGCGCTGTTTCCAGCCCGGCTCATGTTAAGCGG
>JAIXYT010000023.1 GCA_027490095.1 Sphingomonadales bacterium
GACGCCGACCGCCCTGGTGTTCGACGAGTATGACGCCGGGCGCCCGGATGTGATGTTCGTGATCCAGCGGGTGCTGGAGGTGGAGGGCAAGCTGACCCTCCTGGACCAGAACCGGGTGATCCGGCCGAACAAGTGGTTCCGCCTGTTCGCGACCGCCAACACGGTCGGCCTGGGCGACACCTCGGGCCTGTACCATGGCACCCAGCAGATCAACCAGGGCCAGATGGACCGCTGGTCGATCGTGACGACGCTGAACTATCTGCCGGCCGAGACGGAAACCAACATCGTGGCGGCGAAGTGCCCGGGCACCGACCGCAAGGTGGTGGCCAACATGGTGAAGGTGGCCGACATGACCCGGCAAGGCTTCATCGCGGGCGACATTTCCACCGTGATGAGCCCTCGGACAGTGATCACCTGGGCGCAGAATGCCGACATCTTCCGGAATGTGGGCTTCGCGTTCCGCACCAGCTTCCTCAACCGCTGCGACGAGGCGGAGCGCGGGATTGTGGCGGAATACTACCAGCGGGTGTTCGGCGAGGAGCTGCCGGAATCCGTGGTGAGCCGGGCGCGGAAGTAGCATCGGCGCCGCGGCTGCCCCATATGGCGGGCCATGGCTGACCTGTTCGCATCGGAGACTGCCGCCGGGAACACCCCGCTTGCCGAGCGGCTGAGGCCGACGTGCCTTGCCGACGTGGTGGGGCAGCAGCATCTGCTGGGGGCGGACGGCGCACTTTCGCGGATGGTTGCGGCCGGCCGGCTGCCCAACCTGATTTTCTGGGGGCCGCCGGGGACGGGGAAGACCACCATCGCGCGGCTGCTGGCCGACGCCTGCGGCTACCGATTTGTCGGCGTGTCGGCGGTGATGACCTCGACCGCCGACCTGAAGGCGATCTTCGCGGCGGCGAAGGTGGCAGGCACCCGGACGCTGCTGTTCGTGGACGAGATCCACCGCTTCAACCGTTCCCAGCAGGACGGCTTTCTGGGGCCGATGGAGGACGGCACTGTCACGCTGGTGGGGGCCACCACCGAGAATCCGAGCTTCGAGCTGAACGCGGCCATCCTGAGCCGCGCGCAGGTGCTGGTGCTGGAGCGGCTGGACGAGGACGCGCTGGGGGCACTTCTGGCGCGGGCGGAGGCGGCCGAGGGACGGGCGCTGCCACTGGACCCGCACGCGCGCGGGGCATTGCTGGCGGGTGCCGACGGCGATGGGCGCTTCCTGCTGGGGCAGGTGGAGACGCTGCTGTCGCTGGACGTGCCCGAGCCGTTGGACCTAGCCGGGATGGCCGCCGTGCTGCAGCGGCGCGTGCCGGTGTATGACAAGGACCGCGACGGGCATTACGACCTGATCTCGGCGCTGCACAAAAGCCTGCGCGGGTCGGACCCGGATGCCGCGCTCTACTGGCTGGCGCGGATGCTGGTGGCGGGCGAAGAGCCGCTTTATGTGCTGAGGCGGCTGGTGCGTTTTGCGAGCGAGGATATCGGGCTGGCCGACAGCAATGCCCTTGTGGTCGCGCTGGCGGCGAAGGACAGCTACGACTTCCTGGGAAGCCCCGAGGGGGAGCTGGCGATCGCGCAGGCCTGCCTGTACCTGGCGACTGCGCCCAAATCGAACGCGGCCTACGTGGCGCAGAAGGCTGCCTGGAAGGCCGCGCGTGAGAGCGGGAGCCTGCCGCCGCCCAAGCATATCGTGAATGCGCCGACCCGGCTGATGAGGGAGCTGGGGCATGGCGCCGGCTATGCCTATGACCATGATGCGCCGGACGGCTTTTCCGGTGCCGACTATTTCCCTGAGCAAATGGGGCGAAAGCAGTTCTACACCCCGACCGAGCGCGGGCGCGAGCGGGCGATTGCCGAGCGACTGGCTGAGTGGGCGCGGCTTCGTGCGCAGCGCCGCGGTTAGCCTCGCACTTCTGCTGGCGGCTTGTGCGACCCGCCCGGCCGATCTGCCGGCGCCGGATCCAGCCGCGGTCGCGGCGGACCTGACCACCGACCCGGACGATGCGGCGACGATGGCGCGTCTGCCGGCCGGGGTCGTGAGGCGGGAGGGCGCGATGCTGACCGTGACCGCACGGCGGCGAACGCACAGGCTGGAAGACACGGGGGCCTGCGAGGGCTTCGGCACCTGCACCCGGTACCGTGTGGACCGGTTGTTCGGTGCCGACGTGCTGGGCATCCGCTTCATCCATGGGGAAAGCCCGCACGCCTATTTCCTGCTGCGCCTGTCGGACGGGCGGCGGATGCTGGATGTGGAGACCCGTCCGGTCGAGGCGCCCGACGGGGGGCTGGCGGTCGTCGCCAACGACTGGGAGATCAGCGACAGCGAGCTGAACGGGGTTGCAGTCATCGACCTGGAGGCGTTGCGTGTCGTGCATCATGAGCGGGCACTTGTGGGCGGCACGGTGATCGAGCGCTGGGAAGGCCGGAGCTGTGTGCGGCTGACGAAGGGCCGCGACGGGGAGGCCAGGCAACCGCTGTGGCTGTGGACCGATGGGCGTGAATGGCAGACGGCGGCCGACCGCCCCCCCGCCTGCATACCCGCCCGATGACCGGCCTGGGGCATCAGGGGGTCTTCGACAGCTTTGTCGGGATCGACTGGTCTGGCGCGAAGGGGGTTCGGCACCGGGGGATAGCCGTCGCGCTGGCCGAGGCCGGCGATGGCGCGCCCCGGCTGGTTTCGCCGCCCTCCCCTGCCGGCTGGGCACGCGGCGAGGTTGCGGACTTTCTGGAGACGCTGCCGGGGCGGGTGCTCGCAGGGTTCGATTTCTCGTTCGCGCCGCCTTACGTGGCGCGCGGGGCCTATCTGCCCGGGCTGGAGACGGCGGACGACGGGCCTGGCTTCTGGCGCCACGTCGATGCGCTGTCGGACGATGCGGATTATGGGGCAGCGGGCTTCATGGCCGGTGCTGCCCGGCCGCATTTCTGGATGGGCGCTGCCGATGGGCGCAAGGCGGACTACCTCCACTGGCGGGTGTGCGAGCTGGCCTTCAACGCAGGCGGCGGGGGCAAGGCGTCGACCCTGTTCGACTGCGTGGGGGCAGCGCAGGTGGCGAAGGCAAGCCTTGCGGGGATGCGGGTGCTGCACCGGCTGCGCAGCGGCTTTGCGATCTGGCCCTTCGATCCGCCGGGCCCCCGCACGGTGGTCGAAATCTATGGCCGGGCGATGCTGCGCCATGCGGGCGGGCGGGGGCTGAAGCTCCGCGATGTGGAGGCGCTGAACGCTGCGCTGGCGGCGCTGGAGAGTTCGCCCCTGATCGCCCCGGGGCCGTTGAACGACAATCAGACCGACGCGCTGGTGACCGCGGCGGCGCTGCGGCGGCTTTCCCCGGACGCGCACTGGTGGGCGCCGAACGGCCTGACGGCAGAGGTCGCGCGGACCGAGGGATGGACCTTCGGGATCGGCTGATCCCCCCGTTGCAATTGGCGGCTGCCAATGCCTATGCAGCAGGCGTGAATGCCTTCCTTCTCGTCGGACTTGGCGGCGCGCTGGGCGCCATGGCGCGCTTCGGCGCGGGGCGGCTTGTGGGCGACAGCGGATTTCCGCTGGCGACACTGGCTGTCAACGTGCTCGGCGGCCTGTTGATGGGGCTGCTGGCAGGCTGGCTGGTGGCGCGTGGCGGGAATGAGCAGATGCGGCTGTTCCTGGGCGTCGGCGTGCTGGGCGGATTTACCACCTTCTCGGCCTTCTCGCTGGAAACCATCCTGCTGGTCGTGCGGGGGAACCCCGGGCAGGCTGCGATCTATGTGATTGCCTCGGTTGTCGCGTCGGTCGGGGCTGTTGCCGTCGGGCTGTGGCTGACGCGGGATCTGCTGGCATGAGCCGCGGAAACAAAGCTGGGACGACGTCCCAATTCCAGGCGCGGCGGCTGGCATGAGCCGCGACTTCACCATCACGGCCGACGATGACGGCATCCGCGTGGACCGCTGGTTCAAGCGGCACATGGGCGATGTGAGCTTCAACCAGGTGAGCCGCTGGGCGCGGACCGGGCAGCTGCGGCTGGACGGCGCGCGGGTGGGGCCGGGCGACCGGATCGCGGAAGGCCAGGTGCTGCGCGTGCCGCCGCTGGACGTGCAGCCGGTGGCGGCGCTTGCGGCGAAGCCGGTGCGGCCCAAGCGCGAGCTGAGCCCGGAGGAGGTGGAGTTCGCGCAAGCCCTGGTGATCCACCGGTCGAAGCATGCGCTGGTGCTGAACAAGCCGCCGGGGCTTGCAACGCAGGGCGGCAGCAAGACTTTCGAGCATGTGGACGGGCTGCTGGATGCATTGCAGTTCGACGGGGAGGCGCGGCCGAAGCTGGTGCACCGGCTGGACAAGGACACCAGCGGAGTCCTGCTGCTGGCCCGGACGTCGCGCGCGGCGGCATTCTTCGGGAAGTGCTTCGCGACGCGCGACACGAAGAAGATCTACTGGGCCGTGACGGCGGGCGGACCGAAACTGGACGATGCGCTGATCGACCTTCCCATCGGCAAGCAGCCGGGCACCGGCGGCGAGAAGATGCATGTCGACGAGGAAGAGGGGCTGCCGGCGAAGTCGCGCTTTCGGGTGATCGACAGGGCGGGTGACCGGGCGGCCTTTGTGGAGATGCAGCCGATGACGGGCCGCACCCACCAGCTGCGCGTGCATGCGGCGGCCACCGGCACGCCGATCGTGGGCGACGGCAAATATGGCGGGCAGGCAGCCTTCCTGACCGGGGGCGTCAGCCGCAAGATGCACCTGCATGCGCGTCGGCTGGTGATCGCGCTGCCCGACGGCGGCAAGCTGGACGTGGTGGCGGAATTGCCGCTGCACTTTGCCGAGACGCTGGAGACGCTGGGCTTTTCGGCCTCTGATGCCGAGCTTGCCGAGGTGGAGGCCCCCCGCGCACCGGTAAAGAAGAAGGCGCCACGCAAGACCAGTTCGGCCACCTCGGGGAACCGGCGGGGCGAGCGGCGCGGGCGCACGCGATAGCGGGACGGGGGACAAGGGCATGGAGATGGATCGCAGGGCGTTGCTTACAGGGGCCGGGGCCGCGGCGCTGATGCCGGGGGTGGCGGTGGCCCAGCCCGATCCGGTGCCTGCACGGGCTAAGATCGCGGCGGCGGCCGAGGCCGACAAGCCGAACAGCGTGCGGCGCCTGCAGGACTGGATCCGCAAGCCAGGGATCGCGGCCGAGAAGTTCCAGATGGAGGAGGCCTGCGACTTCACCATGGGGATGCTGCGCGATGCCGGCTTCCAGACCGTGGAGAAGGTTCCGACCAGCGGCGAACCCGGCATCTTCGCGACGCTGGACGCGGGCGCGAAGCGGACCATGGGCATCTACTTCATGTATGACGTGAAGCAGGTGACGCCCAGCGAATGGAGCACGCTGCCCTTCGACGCCGCGATCATCGAGAAGCCGGGCTGGGGCCTGGTGGTGCAGGGCCGGGGCGCGGTGAACCAGAAGGGCCCGCAGACGGCTTTCCTGGGGGCGCTGCATGCGATGAAGGCGGCCGGGCAGAAGCTGCCGGTGAACCTGGTGCTGGTGGCCGAAGGCGAGGAAGAGATCGCCTCGCCGAACTTCCGCGAGATCGTGGTGAAGCCGCATGTCCTGAAGGCGCTGCAGCGGTGCGAGGGGATCATCATCCCGTCGGCCTGGCAGGACCGCAACGGATCGGTGACCATCAACCTGGGCGCCAAGGGGCCGCTGGAATTCCAGCTGATCTCGAGCGGCGAGCGCTGGGGCCGGGGGCCGAAGGGTGACATCCATTCCAGCGCCCATGCGATGGTCGACTCGCCTGTCTGGCGGCTGGTAAAGGCGCTGGACACGCTGGTCGCCGAGGATGGCCACACGCCGGCGATCGACGGCTGGTTCGAGAATGTGCGGCCGCTGACGGCGCGGGAGAGGGAGCTGATCCGCCTGAACGCCGCCGCCTCGAACGAGGCGGACATGAAGGCCGCCTTCGGAGTGAAGCGGTGGATCAACGACGAACCCTGGGAACAGGCGCTGGAACGGCTTGCGAGCCAGCCGACGGTGAACATCCAGGGGCTTGTTTCGGGCTACACGGGGCCGGGCGGCAAGACCGTACTGCCCGGGCGCGCCGAGGCGAAGCTGGAGTGCCGGCTGGTGCCGAACCAGACCAGGAAGGAAGCCGAGGAAAAGCTGCGCGCGCACCTGAAGAAACGCGGCTTCGACGACATCGAGGTGGTGGTGTCGGGCGGGTACGACCCGACGGAGACGGCCGAGGATGCGCGGGTCATCCGGGCGCAGAAGGCGGTCTATGATCGCTATGGCGCCAAGGCGACGCTGAACCCGCGGCTGGCCGGCAGCTGGCCGGGATCGGTGTTCACCCAGCCGCCGGTCGCGATTCCCGCGGGCCAGTTCGGGCTCGGCCATGGCAGTGGTGCGCATGCGCCGAACGAGTATTTCGTGATCGACAGCACGAACCCCAAGGTGCAGGGCCTGGTGGGTGCGACCATGGGCTTTGTCGACTTCCTGTACGAGATGGCGCGGGTGAGCTGAGGCCCGATGCATCCGAACCCTGCCTTCCGCTGGACCGACGAGGCTGCGATGCGGGCGCTCGCGGCCGAGCTTTCGGTTGCGCACCTGTTCGCCGCCGGCGGAACGGCGGTCGCCCATGCGCCGATCCTGGTGCGCGACGACGGCAGCCTGTGGTTCCACCTGGCGCGTGGCAATGCTCTGTGCGCGGCACTGGCAGAGGGGGCCTCTGCCGTTGCGAGCCTTGCCGAACCGGGGTTCTACATCAGCGCCAACTGGTATGATGACAGGGCTGCGTCGGTTCCCACATGGAACTATCGCGCGGTCGAGGTGGCGGGGACGATCCGCCGGCTTTCCCGGGACGAGCTGGTGGCACAACTGGATGCGCTGTCGGCGCTGCACGAGGCGCGGGCCTGCGAGGACTGGACGCGGGCCAAGATGGAGCCGGCAAGGTTCGAGGCGATGCTGGGCGCGATCATCGGCTTTGCGCTGGACGCGGTGAGCTGGCGGGGAACCTGGAAGATGAGCCAGAACAAGAGCGCGGACGCCCGGAGCCTGTTGGAGGCGCGGAGCGGCCGGGTGCTGGAGATGCCGGAATGAGGCTTGCGGTGTTCGATTGCGACGGCACGCTGGTGGACAGCCAGGCCAATATCGTGCGCGCGATGCACGACAGTTTCGGCCGGCTCGGCCTGCCGGATCCGGACCCGCATGCCGTGCGCCGCGTGGTGGGACTGAGCCTGGTGGAGGCGATGCAGGCGCTGTTGCCGGACGCGGATGCCGACCTGCATGTGCGGCTTGCGGAGGACTACAAGACCGCCTTCCAGCGCCTGCGCGCCGACAAGCGGCTGGATCCCGAGCCGCTGTTCGATGGCATCGGCGCGCTGCTGGATGCGCTGGAGGCCGACGGCTGGCTGCTGGCGGTCGCGACCGGCAAGAGCGACCGGGGGCTGAAGCTGGTGATGGAGCATCACGGCCTGCTGCACCGCTTCGTGAGCCTGCAGACGGCCGACCGGCACCCTTCGAAGCCGCACCCTTCCATGCTGTTGCAATGCCTGGCGGATGCCGGGGTTGCCCCCCATCAGGCCTGCATCATCGGGGACACGGTGTTCGACGTGGGCATGGGCGTGGCGGCCGGGGTGACCGCCTTCGGGGTCGACTGGGGCTATCACGAGCGGCACGAGCTGCTGGAGGCCGGCGCTGCGGCCGTGGCGCGCGATGCCATGCACCTGAAGGCGCTGCTGGATGGCTGAGCCCGAGCCTTCGGCGTGGGATGTGTGGGCAGCGCGCGCGCTGCTGATCGCAGGGCTGTGGTTTGCCGGCACGGGCCTGTTCGACCTGGTGCGCGACACGCCGGCGCCCTTTGGCGATCTGCTGGTCCATGCGCCGGGGATCGGGGCCGGGGTGCTGTTCCTTTATGGCGCCTGGCGGATGCGCGCGGCACTGCGGTGGGACCCGCCGGCGGATGACTGAGGACAGCCGGACGGAGCGGCCAGACGAGGACAGCCAGGCGGAAAAGCGGCTGTGGCTGATGACGCTGGTCCGGCTGGCCGGGATCGGGGTGGTGCTGGCGGGAATGGCGGTGGCCGGGAAGTCCGACGGCGATTCCCTCCGGATCGCGCTTGGCCTTGCATTGATGGCGGGCGGCGGGGCGTTCAGCCTGCTGGGGCCGCGCTGGTTTGCCCGCAGGTGGAAAGCTTGAAGCGCTTCTGGACGGTCGCAGACGCGGAGCCCACGGCGGACGGCTGGGCCGTGGTACTGGACGGGCGGCCGGTGCGCACGCCGAAACGGGCAGCGCTGGTGCTGCCGAGCGCTGCACTGGCACAGGCGATTGCGGCCGAGTGGGCGGCGGTTGAAGACGAGATCAGGCCCGGAGCCATGCCACTGACCGGAATCGCCAACGCGGCAGTCGACATCGTGGCCGCGGACCCACACGGCTTTGCGGCTTCGCTGGCGGCCTACGGCGAAAGCGACCTCACCTGCTACCGCGCCGACGGGCCACAACCGCTGGTCGCCCGGCAGGTGGCAGCCTGGGAGCCGCCGCTGAAGGCCGTCGAGGCGCGGCACGGGCTCGTCTTCCGGCGGACGGCCGGGGTGATGCACGTGCCCCAGCCGGCCGAGACCGTCTCCCGGCTGCACGGGATGCTGACGGGGCTGACGCCCTGGAAGCTTGCGCCCCTGCAGCCGCTTGTCACTCTGTCCGGCTCGGTGGTCCTGGGGCTTTCCGTGCTGGAGGGCCTGCTGGAGGCCGAGGCCGCATTTCAGGCCGCGCACCTGGATGATCTTTGGCAGGCCGAGCAGTGGGGCACGGACGAGCTGGCGGAAGCTGACCGCACAGGGCGCTGGCAGCAGTTCGAGGCCGCTGCGCGGTTTCTCGCCCTGCTGGACTAGAGTTTCCGGGAGTGGTGACAGGCGGAGACCGCGCCGCTAGGCGAAAGGCCGCATCTGTATCGAGGGGAGACCGGCCATGCTGAAGGTTCTGGAAGAGCTGGAGAAGCGGCGCGAGGCCGCGCGCATGGGCGGTGGGCAGGCGCGGATCGATGCGCAGCATGCCAAGGGCCGGCTGACCGCGCGCGAGCGGCTGGACATATTGCTGGACGAGGGGAGCTTCGAGGAGCTCGACATGTATGTCGAGCACAATTGCACCGAGTTCGGCATGGACACGCAGAAGGTGCCGGGCGACGGGGTGGTGACGGGGTCGGGCACGATCAACGGGCGCCTCGTCTATGTGTTCAGCCAGGACTTCACCGTGTTCGGCGGCAGCCTGTCGGAGCGGCACGCGCAGAAGATCTGCAAGATCATGGACATGGCGATGAAGGTGGGCGCGCCTGTCATCGGGCTCAATGATTCGGGCGGGGCGCGCATCCAGGAGGGCGTTGCGAGCCTTGCGGGCTATGCCGAGGTGTTCCAGCGCAACGTGCTTGCGAGCGGCGTGATCCCGCAGATCAGCCTGATCATGGGGCCTTGCGCCGGCGGCGCGGTCTATTCGCCGGCGATGACGGACTTCATCTTCATGGTGAAGGACAGCTCGTACATGTTCGTGACCGGCCCGGACGTGGTGAAGACGGTCACGAACGAGGTGGTGACGCAGGAAGAGCTGGGCGGGGCCATCACGCACACGACGAAGTCGGGCGTCGCAGACCTTGCGATGGAGGATGATGTCGACGCGCTGCTGAGGACGCGCGATTTCTTCGACTTCCTGCCCGTGAACAACCGGGCCGGCGCACCGCTCCGGGAAAGTTTCGACCCGTTCGACCGCGACATCGCCTCGCTGGATACGCTGGTGCCGGCGAGCGCGAACAAGCCCTATGACATGCACGAGCTGATCCGGAAGGTGGCCGACGACGGCGACTTCTTCGAGGTGCAGCCGGCGCATGCCGCGAACATCATCGTGGGCTTCGCGCGCATCGAGGGGCATACGGTGGGGATCGTCGCCAACCAGCCGACCGTGCTGGCCGGCTGCCTGGACATTGCAGCCTCCAAGAAGGGCGGGCGCTTCGTGCGTTTCTGCGATGCCTTCAGCATCCCGATCATCACCTTCGTCGACGTGCCGGGCTTCCTGCCGGGTGTCGCGCAGGAGCATAACGGGATCATCAAGAACGGCGCGAAGCTGCTGTTCGCCTATGCCGAGGCGACGGTGCCGAAGATCACGGTGATCACCCGCAAGGCCTATGGCGGGGCCTATGACGTGATGGCGTCGAAGCACCTGCGTGGCGACCTGAACTATGCGTGGCCGACCGCCGAGATCGCCGTGATGGGCGCGAAGGGCGCAGTGGAGATCATCTTCCGCAAGGACATCGGCGACCCGGAGAAGATCGCCGAGCGGACCAAGGAGTATGAAAGCCGCTTTGCGAACCCGTTCGTGGCAGCGAGCATGGGCTTCATCGACGAGGTGATTTCGCCGCGGAGCACGCGCAAGCGGATTGCGGTGGGCCTGCGGAAGCTGCGGACGAAGCAGCTGTCCAACCCGTGGAAGAAGCATGACAATATTCCGTTGTAGGCGGCTGCAGTCAGTGCGAAGCGCTGACCCGCAGACTCGCCGAAAACGCGGCCGGCCTGCGATTGCGGGAGCCCCGCAATCGACAGGGCCGACGGCGTGGCTTGGCCACGCAATCTTCCTCCCTTGTTTTTCCCTCACGCCGGACTCGGCGGCTTTGCCGCCGGCCGGCTAGCTCAGCTTTCCCCGAATGATTTCCCGGCAGCGGGCGCAGAAGGGGTCGCGCGTGCTGCGCATCAGGCAGGCGAACTGGGCGCGGTAGAAGCGCTGCGCATCGTAGCGGGCGCCCTGGAAGGTGCCCACCGTGCCCGGCGGAAGCGTTGCGCCGCCACCGAAGGGGGCCGTGGGCGCGGGCGCGTGGTGGGTGCACAGATGCGCCCAGGGGCTGTGCGCCGGGTCGGGACTTGCCGAGATGTTGGGCTCGATCCCCGGCGGTGCTTCTGGGTTGGCGCTGTCATACTCGTCGCCGAGACCGAAGGCGTGGCCGAGTTCGTGGATGGCGACCGACTGCCAGCTGTCGGTCGCCGAGCTTTCGTTGGAAACCCAGGCCGGGAACTGGGACGTTCCCCCAGCCCCGCCGCGGCGGCGGATGTTGACCAGCACGACCGCGCGATGGGCCTTTGCGCCGGATTTCTTCAGGAAGGCGGCCGCAAGCGCGCGGTCGCCGAACAGCAGGTCGGTGCCGGTGCCGAACTGCAGAGGACCGAGCTGGCCCTTCGCCGGATCGGTCTTCCAGTACAGCGCCTCGACGGCGACCCGGCCGGGCACCTCGTTGAAGGGCGGCGTCGCCTCGATGGCGGCGAGGAGGCTCGCGCAGTCGGCGTGGAAGGCGGCCTCCTGGTCGTAGCGCTCGGCGAGAATTGCGAGGACGAAGCGGGCGTTGGCGCTGCCGAAGCGCCGGCGGCTTTTCGGGCGGGTCGGGCGCGGGCTTGCGGTGGCGCGGACCGCGGCGAGGATGGAATCGCGGCCGGGCTGGTCGAGGCGGAAGGTGGTGGCGCCCTCCGGGAGGCGGGTCATGAAGGCGATCAGCGGGTTGGCAGCCTCGTGCCCGATGGCGCCGCCGCTTGCCGGGGCCTCGAGGCAGGGCGGTGGCGGGACGGCGACCTTGCGCTTGCGCCCGACTGGGCGACCGGCCGCGTCGAGGAAGCGGATTTCGGCCGTCCCAGTCCTATGGGCTTCGGAAACGGGCTTGGCGTCAGCACCGGGCACTTGCGGCACGACCATGCGGATGGGACCCATTGTCTCCCCCCTTCGAAGTGATGTTGCGCGTGCAGCCGCCCTCTGCCCAATGGAGGCATGATAACGGAAGCAGGGCAAATGCGCGACCGGGTGGTGGTGGTTGGCGCGTCGGGCGGAATCGGCCGGGCGCTGGCGGACCAGGCCGAGGCGCGCGGCGACGTGATCCGGCTGTCGCGCCCGGCGATCGACGTGGCAGACGAGGCGACGATCGCGGCAGCTGCAGAGGCGGCGGGGGATGGGCTTTCCCATGTGATCGTGGCGGCCGGGCTGCTGCACCGGAAAGGTGTGGGCCCCGAGCGGGACTGGCGGCAGATCGATGCCGATTGGATGCTGCAAAGCTTCCGCGTGAACACGGTGCTGCCCGCGCTGGTGGCGAAGCATTTCCTGCCGCGCCTAAGGCGCGAGCGCCCCGCCCTGTTCGCGGTTCTGACGGCGCGGGTGGGCTCCATCGGTGACAACCGGCTGGGCGGCTGGCACAGCTATCGCGCATCGAAGGCGGCGGCGAACCAGGTGGTTCGGACGCTGGCGGTCGAGCTGAGGCGCAAGAACCCGCAAGGTTGCATCGTGGCGCTGCACCCGGGCACGGTGAACACCGGCATGTCCAAGCCGTTCCAGCGCAACGTGGCGCCGGAGAAGCTGTTCACACCCGAACAGTCGGCGGCGCATCTGTGGGCGGTGATGGACGGGCTGGGCCCCGAGGACAGCGGAACCTTTCGGGCCTGGGACGGGGCGGAAATCCCCTGGTGACCCGCTTTCGTTAACCGAACGGCAGGCAAGATGGCGCAGTTCGGGCGCGATGCTGCCCCTTTCCGGTCTTAATCGGCCCTTAGCTCCACATGTCAGCATGGGATATGAGTCTGCCCTGAAGGCCCTCGAGGCCAGTCGCGCGCGGCTTCAGTCGGCGATCAGCCTCTCTCCGGGGGCGAAGCGCCTGCTGTCGCTCGGGCTGTCGGCTGCCATCCTCGCCTATCTGGTGAATGCGGTGGCGGAGATCGGCTGGCGCGAGGTTCTCGACGTGCTGCCGGCGAACCCGCTGTTCTACCTGCTGGTGGCCATGTCCTACATGGCGACGCCGGTGACCGAGTTCGTGATCTTCCGGCGCTGGTGGCCGCTGACGCCGCGGGCGCTTGCGGTCTTTTCCAAGAAGCGGGTGCTGAACGAGGCGATCTTCGGCTATTCGGGCGACGCCTATCTGTTCGTCTGGGCCAAGAAGGCGCTGGGTGCGCGTGAGGTGGGGGCAGGCCCCCTGGCCGCCGTGAAGGACGTGGCCATCACCTCGGCGCTGGCGGGCAATGTGGCGACGCTGCTGATGCTGGGGCTTGCGCTGTCGATGGGTGGCGGGCCTGCGGTGGAAGAGGCCTTCACGGGCACGGCGATGCGCTCGGTCGGCTTCGGCTTTGCCTTCGTGATTTCGGTCAGCCTCGCGATCCTGCTGTTCAGCCGCAAGGTGATGAGCCTGTCCGCGCGCGAGAACACGCTGATCTTCTTCCTGCATTGCGCACGGCTGCTGATCGGCTCTGCGCTGCTGCTGCTGGCCTGGATCATCGCGCTTCCGGAAGTGGATGTCGGCACCTGGATCGTCCTTGGCGCGCTGAGGATGGTTGTGACGCGGCTGCCGTTCGTGCCCAACAAGGAGCTGCTGTTTGCGGCGATCGGCGTGACACTGACGGGCGCTGCCGCCCCGCAGGTGGCGGCGCTGATGGCGGCGGCCGGTGCGCTGCACCTGGTCAGCCATGCGATTTCCTATGCGGGGGCTTCGTTCATCGAAAGCCGCGGCGATGCAGTCACGCAGGACCGGGCGCAGGACAGGCTGGCACAGCCGGTCGGGAGCATCTGATGCGATTCATGTTTGCCGCTGCGGCGATTGCCGCGCTTTCCACCCCGGCAATGGCTGCCGAGTTCCTGGGCCCCGACGCGGCCCAGTGCCGTGCCGGTTCCGGCAAGGATGCCGTGCTTGTCACGGTCGACGGGTTCAAGAACCGCGAGGGAACGCTGCGGCTTGAGCTGTGGCCGGGCACGGAAGGCGATTTCATGCGCGACCACCATGAGCTGGTGGCCGAAGGCAAGCCCTACCACCGTGTCACGGTGCCGGTGCCGGCTTCGGGCCCTGCACGTGTGTGCGTGCCGCTGCCGGGCCCCGGCACCTATGCTGTGGGCGCCTTCCATTCGCCGTCCGGCCAGCGGAAGTTCAACTTCCGGCAGGACGGGGCAACCTTCACACGCAATCCGAAGGTGGGGCTTTCGAAGCCCAAGGCCGCCGATGTGGCGATGCGTTTCAGCAACGGGCTGTCGGAAGCGACGGTCACCATGAACTATCTGCGGGGCCTGGGCTTCAAGCCGATCCCGCGGGACGAGCTGCAGTCGGCGGAGAGCCGCTGATGAGGGGATCGCACATGCATATCGTTGACGTGGCCGAATTCTATGCGCCGCTTGGCGGCGGGGTGAAGACCTACATCGACGCCAAGCTCGCGTTCGGCCACCAGAACGGCGTGAAGGTCAGCGTGATCGCGCCGGGCCCGGAAGACCGGGTGGAGCCGCGCGAGGGCGGGCAGGTGATCTATGTGAAGGCGCCTGCAATCCCGGTCGACACACGCTACCATGTGTTCTGGAACGCAAAGCCCGTCCATGCGCTGCTCGACGAGCTGAAGCCGAGCGTTGTCGAGGCCTCCTCGCCGTTCCGTGGCGCCTGGATCGTCGCCAACTGGAAGGGCCGGGCCGCGATCCGCGCCCACAAGGCGCTGTTCATGCACGCCGACCCGGTGGCGGCGCACCTGCAGGTGTGGACGCAGGATTTCCTGAAGGCCGACACGGTCGACAAGGCTGCCTTCTGGTACTGGCGCTATCTGGCCCGCACCGCGCGGCGCTATGACAGCGTGATCGTGGGCAGCCGCTGGTTCGGGCAGCGGATCAAGAAGCAGGCCAACATCGACAGCCAGCTGATCCCGCTGGGCATCGACATCGACCTGTTCCACCCGCGCAAGCGCGATCCGGAACTGCGCCGCCAGATGCTGGCAGGCTTCGGCCTGCCGCCTTCGGCGCGGCTGCTGGTCGGTGTGGGGCGCCACCACCATGAAAAGCAGTGGCCGGTGGTGTTCGAAGCTGTCGGAGCGCTGCGCGACGAAGAGGTCGCGATGATCCAGATCGGCAACGGCTTTGCCAATGAGCGGGTGACCAACGCCGCCAAGGCGGCCGGAAACGTGAAGCTGCTGGGCCATATCGGCGACCGGGAGCAGCTGGCGCGCCTGCTGGCGTCTTCGGATGCGATGATCCACGGCAGCCGCGCGGAGACCTTCGGCCTGGTGGCGAGCGAGGGGCTTGCGACGGGCATTCCGCTGATCCTGCCGTCCGAAGGCGGCTGCACCGATGCGGCAGACCCGGCCTGGACCGAGCTCTACGAGCCCGGCAACCCGACGGCTGCGCGCGATGCGATCCACCGGCTGCTGACCCGCAACCCGGACCAGCTGCGCGTCGCGGCGATCGGGGCGCGGCACACCCACATCACGACGCCTGCCCAGCATTTCGAGCGGCTGTTCCGCCTGTATAGCCAGCAGACACCGCCGGTGATCACGCCTGCGATGGTGCCCGCGAGCGACAACATGGGCGTGCGCGCGGCCGCCTGAGGTTGCGGGCAGGCCAGCGCCTGCCCTGCCCTATTCGGCGGCTTCGGCCATCGCGGCTGCCGGGGTCAGCGGCTTGAACTGGAGCGTGCCGTCGGCGAGGCTGTCCTCGCGGATGGACTTGCGGTCGCGCAGATAATCCTGCGTGTCGCGCCAGGGATCGGTGCTGGACTGGCGCGGCAGCGTGCCGAGCGCGCGCTGCACATAGCCGGACGTCAGCAGCAGCGGCTCGTCCTCGACTGCCTGCCGGCGTTCGGGGACGACGATCGGTGTGGCCGGATTGTCGAGCGCGTTCAGCAGCCGGCAGGCAAACTCGCACGTCAGGTCGGCACGCAGCGTCCAGGAGGCGTTGAAGTAGCCAAACACATAGACGAGGTTGGGGATCCCCTCGAGCATCATGCCGCGATAGACATAGCGGTTGTTGGGGTGGACCTCGACGCCGTCGACCGTGACCTTCGCCCCGCCGAGCACCTGGAGCCTCAGGCCCGTTGCCTTGACGATGATGTCGGCATCGAGGCGCTTGCCCGACTGCAGCTGGATGCCGGTCTCGTCGAAGCGGGCGATATGGTCTGTGACGACCGAGGCGCTTCCGTCCTTCACCGCGTTGAAGAAGTCGCTGTCGGGCACCAGGCACAAGCGCTGTTCCCAGACATTGTACTTCGGCTGGAAATGGGCCTGCACCACGTCCTCGGGCAGTTCCTTCAGCAGCATGTCGGTCAGTCGCTTGTTCACCTTCTTCGGGTTGGTGCGGGCCTGCTTGAACACAAGGTTCTGCCACAGCACGTTGCGCATGCGGATCAGCTTGTAGGCCGTCATGTCGGGGAGGATGCGGCGGAGGAAGTTGGCCAGCCGGTCGGTTGCCGGGCGCGAGACCATCCAGGTGGGCGAACGCTGGAGCATGGTCACATGCGCGGCGTCCTTCGCGACCACCGGCACGATGGTGACGGCGGTGGCGCCCGAGCCGATCACGACGACCCGCTTGTTCCGGTAGTCGAGATCCTGCGGCCAGTGCTGGGCGTGGAACAGCCGGCCCCTGAAGCTTTCCTCGCCCTCGAAGTGCGGGTTGTGCGGATTGTCGTAGCTGTAATAGCCCGCCGCCATCAGCAACATGCGGCAGTCGAAGCGGCGCTCGCCCTCGGGCGTGTCGGCGACCACCAGCCAACGGCCGGTCGTGCTGTCGAAGTGCGCCTCGCGCACCTTGTGGCGGAAGCGGATGTGGCGATCGATGCCGCCTTCGCGGGCCGTCTCGTTCACATAGCGAAGGATGTCCGGCCCGTCGGCGATCGCCTTCTGCTCGGTCCAGGGGCGGAACACATAGCCGAGCGTGAACATGTCGCTGTCGGAGCGGATACCGGGATAGCGGAACAGGTCCCAGGTGCCGCCGATGGCGTCGCGCGCCTCGAGCAGGGTGAAGGTCTTTCCCGGACATTTGTCCTTGAGGTGCCAGCCCGCGCCGATGCCGCTGAGGCCCGCGCCGACGATCACCACATCGAAGCTTTCCATCCACCCGCTCCCTTGGAATTCTGGCCTTGCAATCAGCCTGTCATGCGGAGTTCGACTCCGCAAGTCTGGCACTTGGCGCAGGCTTTTTCCGGTGGCAGACTGCGTGCCGGGAGAATGGAAGCGCGCAGGCCCTGGAGGGGACCGGCTTCCTGGGAGCAGACATATGGAACTGACGAGGACTCCGGCGCTCAACGCGCTGATCGTTGGTGTATCGCTGCTGGCGGCGGGCGCCGCAGTTGCAGCGCCCGTGCAGGCCCTGCAGTCGCGTGAGGTGGGCCAGGAAGCGTCGCTTGCTGCTCAGCCGGTGGAGCCGCGGCGTGCGGTCGAGCGAATCGCGGCCCTCATTCGCGTGGAATTCTACGACGCGGCGCGGGCCGCGCGGATCGCCACTGCCCTCGAGGATGCGGCTGCAGCGGGCAGTTTCGACCGGCTGACCGATCCACGCGATCTTGCCTGGGAACTGACCCGGCGCCTTGCGCCCGAAGACCGCCACTTCGCCGTGAGCTGGGCCGCGACCGAGGCCGGGCAGCACCGGCTGCTGCCGCCGCCGTCTGCGGACCTTTCGCGCGTCAACCATGGCTTTGTCGAGGCCCGGGTGCTGCCGGGCGGGGTCGGCTATGTGAAGATCGACCAGTTCGCGCCGATCGACGGACCGGCCTGCCAGGCTGTGGCCGCGGCCGACGCGGCCCTTGGCTTCGTGCGGACCGCGCCGTCGCTTATCATCGACCTGCGCGACAATGGCGGCGGCTCGCCCTCGATGGTGGGCTATCTGGTTCAGCAGTTCGTGGCCGAGCCCGAGAGGATCGCCAACCGCTTCCTGTCGCGCCGGGGGCCGGACCGGCTGGAACTGTCACCCGTTGCGCGCAGCCATGCGCCAAGGGTGGACACGCCACTGTTCATCCTTGTGAGCGGGCGGACCGGGTCGGCTGCCGAAGCGCTGGCCTATACGCTGCAGGCGGCAGGGCGCGCCGTGGTCGTTGGCGAGCGGACGGGGGGGGCGGCCAATCCGGGCAGCATCCACCGCACGGCCGATGGCCTGCGCATCTTCATTTCGGGCGGAACGCCGGTGAACCCGATCACCAGGGCCAATTGGGAGGGCGTGGGGGTGGCGCCCGATGTGGCCGTGCCGCAGGCCGACGCGCTGCGCACGGCGCATCTGCGCGCGCTCGAGGCCGAGCCTGCCCTGCCGAGCATCGCGGCCCATGTGCTGGAGACGCTGAAGACCGGCCGCTCCACCCAGGCCACCGAGCTTCTGGTCGGGCGCTATGGCGAGCTGGAGATCGTGGCCGACCGCGGCACGGCGCTGCTGCGGCAGGGCCGCCGCCCGCAACGCACCCTGGTGGCGCTTGGCGACGACCGGTTCAGCCTTGCGGAGGACCCGGCCGCCCGGCTGCGGATCGAGCGTGCGCCGACGGGCGTTGCCCTGGCTCTGGTGCGCGAGGTCCCCGGCGGGGGCGAGGTCCGCTACCACCGCCAGCCGGTGGAGACCGCAGCCCTTCCATGAGCCGCGGATGCGCACGACCATAGGTCCGTTCGAGGCCGAGCTATGGGCCTGGCAGGGCCCTGCGACATGGATGTTCGTCAGCCTGCCCGTGGAGCTTGCCGAAGCCGTGAAACTGGCGGGCTTCGCGGCGGCGGCCGGCCCGAAGCGGGGATGGAAACTGGTGCGCGTGACGGCTGAGGCCGGTGCCGCACGCTGGGACACCTCGCTGTTTCCCGACAAGGAATCCGGCAGCTACATCCTTCCGGTGAAGGCGGCCGTGCGTCGGGCGCTCGGGGTGTCGGCCGGCGACCGGCTGACCCTGACACTGCACCTTTGCGAGCCCGGCTGAACCTCAGTCGACGATCCTGAGCAGGGTGTCCGGAAGCGGATGCTGAAAGACCTCGGCGGGCACCCCGTCGAGCCATGGGCCCCAGGCCTCGGGTTGCAGGATCACCGGCATGGCCTTGGCATGGACCGGCGCCACGACGGCATTGGGTTCGCATGTCAGGAAGGCGAAGCGGGGCATTTCGGCACTGCCATCCGGCGCGGGCCGGATCAGCCCGGCGAACGCGAAGGGGTGGCCGCTTTCCATCCCGAAGAAGACCTTGCGCTTGCGCCCCGTCGCCGGGTCCGGCGTGTCGGTCCATTCACAGAAGTCGTCGGCCGGCACCAGGCAGCGCAGCGCCGGGCGGGCCAGGGCGGCGCGCCAGAAGGGGCTGGCGAGATTGCGGATGTTGACGACCGGCCGG
Source organism: Sphingomonadales bacterium (assembly GCA_027490095.1). Lineage (GTDB taxonomy): Bacteria > Pseudomonadota > Alphaproteobacteria > Sphingomonadales > Sphingomonadaceae > Sandaracinobacteroides. The sequence continues at coordinate 19,035 of JAIXYT010000023.1, forward strand.
CTTCCCGACGCAGGCGGCGGAACGCCCCAGCGGGCTTCGGCAAGCACACGGCCTGCCTTGCCGTGCCCGACAACCGGTGCAGGCCTGTCCGGGTATAGGGAGACCGGCGGCTCCCAGCGTGTCCGGGCCTCGGCCTCGAACAGGCGCGCAATTTCCGCCTCGGTCGATTTCAGCCTGTAGAGCGTGCACATGTCGGTCGCCCCGGCGACCGACGGGTCAGAAGCCGGCGCGCAGGAAGATGGAGGGGCCCGAGAACTGGTAGCGGACCCGGCCGTTCCAGTCGTCCTGATTCACGCGGAGACGATAGTCGACGTAGCGATAGGCGAGGCCTGCATCGAGGTGCTTGAACAGGCGGTAGGCAACGGCCGCTTCGGCGTTGATCAGCCGGCCGCTGTAGTCGTCGATGGTCAGCGACAGCCAGTCGAGCCGGCCCGAGAGGGTGAGGCGGTCGGCAGGCTCCCACTGGCCGAAGGCGCCGATCGTCGGCAACGGCGCGAAGATTGAGCGGCCTTCCCGACGGAAGCGGCTGGTTTGCCCGGCCAGCGACCCCTCGCCCTCGAGGAAAACCGAGAAATCCGTGCCGTGGAGACCAATTCCAACGCCGATTTCCAGCTTCTCGCGCTGGATCAGCAGGTTTCCGATGGTGAAGCGGTACACGTCGCTGTCGAAGCCGGCGGCCACCGTGCCGTTGACCGGGTAGACGGTGTCGCCAACGATGAGCTCGCGGTCGAGCGTGGCGTCGGTGCGGCGGCCGAGGCTGTAATACTGGCCCTGGAGCACCCAGTCGTCATTGATGCGCCAGCCCAGTTCCACCGCCGGGAGCGTCTTGTTGGCGGACAGGTCGAGATCATCCTCGAAATCGATCTCGGTGCCGATATTGCCGTTGTTGCCGTCGGCGCGCAGGCTGCTGTTGATGCCGGCGAAATAGGCCTCGACCCTGAGCGACAGCGTGTCGTCGAACCGCTGCGCCGTGGCCGGCGCGGCCGAGAGAGCTGCCAGAGCGAACGGAAGCAGGATACTGCGCATGCTATTCCCCAGAAATTGTCGCCTTATGTCAGCAGTCTGCGATCAGTCAGCGCCCTTTGCAATGTCAAAGTGACAGGGATCAGGCATAGTTGAAACTGATGCTGATGCGGTCTCCGGCGCGGCGCCCCTGCGGCACCTCGTGGCGCAGCCAGCTTTCCCACAGGAAGATCGTGCCGGGCGCCGGGTCGAGGTACAGGAAGGTGCGGCACGCTTCCGGCGTGTCGCTGCTGCGCGGCGGGGCCGCCATCATCAGCGGCAGGCGCGGATCCTCGATCTTCAGGGCCGCAGCGCCGTCGGGCACCTCCACATAGACTGTTCCCGACACGATGCTGTGGGGATGGATGTGGCCACTGTGCCCGCCGCCAGGTTTCAGGATGTTGACCCAGAGGCTGTCGAGCCGAAGGCGCCGGCCGCCGAGATCGAGATGGGCTGCCTTCGCGAAGGCAGCGGCATGCGGCGCGAGCTTGCGGGCAAGCGCACGGAAGGCCGGATCGCGCGCCGGGAGGTCGGCAAGCGAGGCATAGCTTGTGTAGCCCGGGTAGCCGTTCTCGCGGCACCAGCGGCGGCCGGCCGCATCGTGGGCGGCGAGGCTGCGGGCACTGTGCGACAGGTCGGCGATCAGTGCCTCGTCGGCGATCAGGCCCTCGTAGAAGGGGGTGGGGAACAGGTGGCGAATGGGCATGGCCCGCCTATTGCGCGATGCTGCAGCGGCTGTCGATTGCCCGGCGCCCGATTGTGCAGCACGAGCGCCAGGCATGGCGCTGGCGTCCCGCCGAGGGCCCGTGGCGCGCGGATTCTGCACGACCTGCGACAGATTCCATGCTTTAACGCCCGGCACTTGCGCGTGGATCGGAGGCTCGGTTGGGGGCATTGGATGACGGAAACAGGCGGCGTCCGCGGGCGCTGGTGATTGCCTGCCACCTGCGGCCGAGCCGCGACAAGCGGCGATCGAGCTACCTGATGCAGCCGATCGCCGGGCTGCAGGTCGCCTCCCTTATCGACCGGTCTCGGATGGACGTGTCGCTGTACCACGAAGACTGGCACGGCCCCTTCGACCTTGCGAAGGCGCAGGGCTACGACATCGTCTTCCTGTCGGGCCTGCAGGTGGATTTCGACCGCATGCGTCAGCTGTCGTGGGCGTTCCGGCAGAGCGGCGCCGTGACGGTGGCGGGCGGCAGCATCCCAACATCCTTTCCGGATTTCGCCGCGCGCTTCTTCGACGTCGTCTGTTCGGGCAGCGTCGACAGCGTGCCCGACATCGTGGACGATTTTCTCGCCGGCCGGCTGAAGCCGCGCTACGACGCGCCGTTCCGGGCCGTGCGGCCACAGGTGGTCGACTACGGGCTGATGACGGAGGCCGGGATCACCCCGCCCTTCCTGCTGGTGGAGGCGACACGCGGCTGCAGCTTCAAGTGCAGCTTCTGCGTGATGCCATCGGAATTCGGCGGGCATGCGGCGCACCGGCTGGCGGATGTGACGGCAAGCATCGAGCGCGCGATCGCGGCAAGCCCCCCCATGAGCTTCCAGCGGCTCTGGCCGATGGTGCTGTTCCTCGACAACAACCTGTCCGACGACCGGGACTTCCTTCTGGCGCTGACCGACTGGCTGAAGGCGAACCGGCGGATCAAGGGCTGGGCAGCGCTTGTCACGCAGAATGTCCTGCACGACCGCGAGCTGATGCAGCGCCTGGCCGAGGCGAAATGCGTCGGCCTGTTCGTGGGCATCGAATCGCTCGACCCCGAAATGCTCAAACGCTTCCGCAAGAAGCAGAATCTGTCGAAGCGCTTCGATGTGCTCGAGGCCGTGGCCCACGCCGAGTCGCTTGGCGTCGGCATCGGATACGGGCTGCTGTTCGACCCCAGGCACCAGACGGTGGCGGCGATGCGTGCGCAGTTGCAGGCGATCGTCGACGACCCGCTGATGCCCATGCCCGTCTACATCAGCTTCGTGGCACCGCTCGCCGGCACCCAGGGCTTCTGGCAGGACCTCGATGCGGGCGACCTGGCCCCGGGGCTTCGCCTGCGCGATCTCGACGGCGAGACGCTGTGCTACACCCATTCCGCCGATCCGATGGCAGAGGTGGCGGCGTTCGGCGACCAGATGTTCCGCCGCCCCTGGGAGGTGATCGGCAAACGGCAGATGATCGCCAAGACGCTGCGGCGGATCCGGCGGGCAGGCTCGCTGAACCCGATCCGCTGGTATGTGATCGCGGCTGCCAACCTGCACTGCTATCTCTGGTCGAGCGGCACGCCCGCGGCCGGGCGCAACTATCTGGCGGGCAAGGACGTGCTCGATCCGCAATATGCCGAGATCCCGGCCGGCATATCCGACGCGGACCGGGCGCACTATTTCGATCCCGTGGTGCTGATCGACGACGAGGGCCGGCCGGCGGACTGGCTGCTTGCGGCAAGGCCGGCGGCCCTGGCTGCCGCGCGGACGGAAGTCGCCTAGGCGGCCGGGCGCAGCGTTGCCGGCGCGGCGCGGCTCAGCAGGATTGCGAGCGGTGGGATCTGCGCTGCGAGGAATCCGGCAAGCGCGACGGCCTGGTTTTCGAGGTGATGGTGCGGATCGCGGTCGCTGGCCGACACCAGCCAGATGGTGTCGCGCGCGCCGATCGCCGTCTTCACGGGCTCCAGCCGGCGGTGCAGAAGGTCTGCGAGCGCCTGCTCGGTGTCCTGGCCCGGCAGGTCGCCCAGGAAAGGTCCGATATCGTCGATGATCAGCACCTGCGCCTCGCTCCACCGCCAGTAGCCGATGTTGACCGGGCCCGGCGCCGGGCCGTCCGTCTCGAGGTCGCCTGCGCGGGCGAGTTCGACCAACTCGCTGAACGCCATGTAGCGCACGCTTCTGCCACGGAAGGCGTGCTCGGTGCCGAGGCTTGCGGCAAGACGGGTGCGGCCCGATCCGACATGGCCGGCCACCAGGACATGGCGCGGCGTGCCGCGGGTGCCGACGGGGGGCGGGGCCTCGACGATGGCCCACAGTTCTTCGGCCTGACGGTCGGGCATGACTGCGCTGCCGAGGTCCGCCATGCGGCTGAGATAGGGCAGACCCGCCTTCTGCCAGATGATCTTCTCGCGCACCCAGGGAAAGGCGACGGCAAAGGCGAGCGCGATCATCAGGAGGATCGCCGGCACGGAGACCATCCAGCTCTGGTGCAGGGCGAGGCCGATGGCGGCACCGAGCGCCATGTAGAAGGTGGCGACCAGCGCGTCCCGCCTAAGCAGCCCGGTCTGCAGCGGGAACTGGGAGCCCTGGGCCGCCTTGAAGCTTGCCCGGTAGCTGTTCCACTCCCAGCCGGCGACGATGGCGCTGGCGACGAGGAAGCCGATGATCTGGGGCGTCAGCGCGTCGGGCGGGGCGTGCATCAGCAGCCGCGCAAGGGTGATGGTCGCGAATGACAGCAGGATGCCCAGCCCCATGTGCCCGACCTCGTCGGCCAGCCACATGTAGGAATAGGTGGCGGCCATCTCCACCTCCTTGCCCGACGCGTCGGTGACGATCTGCTGCCAGATGTCGGCCCGGCCGATGTCCGGCTGTTTCGGCAGCGCGCTGGTCGATGTCATCGGCGGAATCCCCGGGGCTGCAGGTCGGCCTGCAGGTCCGTTGCTAGCAGCTTGGACAGTTTCGGAAAGGGGGGTGGTTCAGCCGCGCGGGGACGGGTAACAGCCTGTTTGATGACAGATGTCTTCATATCCTACGCGCGGGCGACGGAGCCGCAGGCCATGCTGGCCGCAGCCGCACTCCGCGCGCAGGGCCATGGCGTCTGGCGCGACGACGAGATTCCGGCGCATCTGCCCTATGCCGACGTGATCGAGGAGCGGCTGCGCGCGGCCCGCGCGGTCCTGGTGATCTGGTCGGCGGAGGCCGCCCAGTCGCAGTGGGTGCGGGCCGAGGCGAATGTGGCGCGCGAGGCAGGAACGCTGGTGCAGATGCGGGTCGACGGCGCATCGCTGCCGCTGCCCTTCAGCGAGATCCAGTGCGCGGACTGCACCGGCTGGGACGGCACGCCCGCGCACACGGGCTGGCAGCGCGTGGCGAAAAGCATCGATTCGCTGCTGGCGGCGCGGCCGGTTGCAACCGGCGAGGTCCGGGCGCAGCCCGACCCGCGCAGGGCCGACCGGCTGCTCGCCGTGCTGCCGTTCGACAACCTTTCGGGCGATGCCGACACCGGCTATTTCTCGGACGGGGTAAGCGAGGAGATCCTGCACACCGTTTCGCGCACCAAGGGGCTGCGGGTGATCGGCAAGGCCTCCAGCTTTCAGTTCCGCGGCGCCGACAAGCAGACCCGGCGCGTCGTCGCCGAGCTTGGGGCGACGCACATCCTCGACGGTTCGGTGCGCCGCGCGGGCGACCGAATCCGCATCAGCGCGCAGCTGGTCGACACCGCGAGCCACGAAAGCCTGTGGTCGGAACGCTATGACCGGGCGCTGACCGACATCTTCGCCCTGCAGGACGAGATCGCGGCCGCCATCGCACAGGCGCTGGACGCGCACTTCAAGCCCAGCCAGCAGCGCGGCGCAGTCGATCCGGAGGCCTATGACCTCTATCTGCAGGCCCGCGCCGTCTATGATCAGGATTCGACCAGCACGGACCGCGCCCGGTGCGTGAGCCTGCTGGAGCGGACGGTCGCGCTGGCGCCGGATTTCGCGATGGCCTGGGGCCAGCTTGCCATGTTCCGCGGCCTGATGCTGCCCAAGGAGAGCGACGCGGCCGGCGGGATGATCCGCCCGACGGTCAAGGTGGAAGCCGAGCGCGCGCTGGCGCTGGACCCGGAGTGCGGGCCAGCCCACATGGCCCTCGCGCTGCTGATACCGGCCTTCGGCGGCTATGCCGAGCGAATCCGCCTGGCGCGGCGCGGCTATGACCTTGCGCCGGCGGAGAATTCCGTCGGCCATCTCTATGCCGGCTGCCTGCTGGCGGTGGGCCGCAACCGCGAGGCGTGCCGGATCTTCGACGAGATCGTCGCGCGCGAACCCGGCAGCCCCTATTCGCAGGGCGTTCGCGCCTTTTTCCACTTTGCAGCCGGGGCAACCGGCCGTGCGCTCCAGCTGGCCGAAGAGGCGGTCGCTGCCTTCCCCGGCTCGGCCTACCCCGCCTATATGCGGGACCAGATCCGCCGCGGTGCGGAATTCGTGGGGGCCCACAGCGACGGCGCCTCGGCAGCGCTGGTGCGGCTGGAGGCACGGATCGCAGCGACTGCCCCGGTGTGCCACCTGACCCATGTGGGGCGGGCAGCCCAGCTGGGGGCGCTGGACCAGGCCTTCGCCTGGCTCGACGATGCGATCCGCCAGGGCCGGCCGCTCAGCATCGATCCGGCGCCCGAAGGCCGCGGCTTTTCCCGAACGCTGGCATCGACCGGCCTGTTCGCGCCCGTGTGCGCGGCGCTTCGGGCCGACGCGCGCTTTGCCGGGGTGGCCGTGCGCCTGGGCCTCTATGACTATTGGGCGGAGCGCGGCATCTGGCCGGACTTCGCGGAAGACCTGAGCTACGACCTGAAAGCCGCCTGCCGGCAGGCCGACCTGCTCGGCCTGCCGCGGTATCGGGAGATCATGGAGGGGTGACTGGGCCGAAAGGGGCGACAAGCAACCGACCCAGAGGCTACGCCACGCGCCTTGTTGGCATTTCGCGCCAGAAAAGACCGGCGTCGTGGGCTTCGAGGTTTTGCAGGCCCCTGCTCCCGGCGCAACAATCTGGTTTTGCAAGTCGATGAAGGGACATGGCCGTGCAAGAACCCAACCCCCTGAAGCTCAGCTGACCGATCGGCGGCCAGCCCTCATGACAGCCTTCAGATGTCTTGCGGCCTTCGCCCTCGCGGTGCCTTCGGCCTTGCAGGCAGGTGCCGGGCCGGCAGGCGCTGGGCAGGCAGGTGGCGGGCCAGTCGATCTCAGGGGGGAGTGGACGCAGTTTCTGGGGGCAGCCGTTGCCGGGTCCGGCGACAAGGCGGCCCGCTATGGCGGACGCCTCGACGGGTTCGCCAGCATCCGGGGGGACGGCATCGGCCTGTGGAAGGGGCTGACGATCGAACTGCAGGGTGAACTCCTCTACGGGACGTCCACGAACCGCATCGGATCGCGGCTGCTGCTGCCGGTGAATTCTTCGCTGAGCGCGCCGCCGGTGAAGGATGTCGAAGCCGATCTGTCCTTCAGTGCCGTTCAGCGCATCGGCCGGACGCGGATCCAGGTCGGCAAGATCAACCTGCAGGAATCCAGCTCCGCAGTGCCGATCGTGGGCGGGGGCGGCAAGGAGGGCTTCCAGCATGTCGGCCTTGCATCGCCGCCGGCGTTGCTCGCCTATCCGAAGATCTTCGGTGCCATCCTGTCGGCGCCGGCCGGGCGGTGGGTCCTCAGCCTCGGCCTCTGGACACCCGAAGACTGGACCCAGCGCTACACCCCGGAAGGACTCTTCGGCGGGGGAACCAATGCCATGTTCGTGGCGACCCTGCCGGCCCGGATCGGCGGGCAATCCGGCCTGCACAGCTTCAGCCTGCTGTTGACCAGCCGACAGGCAAGGGTCGGGGAGAATTTCCCCGACGTGCGGCCTCCGCCCGAGCTTGAGGGCGCGCCGCAGCCGGAGAGAGGGGGCGCGCACATCAAATATTCAGTCCAGCAGTATTTCTGGCGCGATCCAGCCAATCCGAAGCGTGGCTTCGGCTTCTTCGGCCATGTTGGCCTGTCGACCGGAACCCCCGACATCCTCGACTGGAGCATGACGGCCGGCGTCGCGGGCGCTCCGCCATGGGACGAGCGCCCGGCCGACCGGATGGGCATCGGCTATTTCCGCTTCTCGATGGCGCCGCGTGTGAGGAATGCGCTGGCGACACGGTTGCCGGTCAATGACGAACAGGGCGTCGAGCTCTATTACACGGCCCAGGTCAGCCCCGCCCTGCGGTTGACGGCGCACGGACAGCTGATCGATCCGGTGGTCAATGCAGCGCCGGTGGCGGCCTATGTCGGGCTGCGGGCAAAGGCCGACTTCTGACGCCTTGATGGCAGCAGGTCGTTTGTGGCGCGAAAGGCGAACTTCAAGGAGCTCCTCGACTCCGTGCGGGCGGGCGTTGCCCTCGCCAGCCTTGACCACAGCGACGACAGCGTCTGTGCCATTTCAAGGACGGTCGGAGAGCGGAAAGGGTGCGTTCCGAACCTGTCCGGAAAGCAGCCGACATGCGACTGGAAATCGACGGCAGTTTCCAGGCCATGGTGATTGCAGGCCTTGTGCTTGCGGCCGAGTTCCGTCGGCCGCTCTATCCGTCGCCGCGCTTGCGCGCCTCCGGATCGATGGACACCCCCTTCGCCTGCAGATCGGCAACAATGGCCTGCGCGTTGCGATTGCCGGCCTGCGCCAGCTTGAAGGTCCCTGTCGCCAATGCGTCGAGCTGGGTTTCGATGCGGCGGGCTTGCAGCAACGGGCCCTCCTGCGCGCTTATGGCAGTCGCCAGTTCGGCAGACGTGCGGCGCAGATTCATGATGCTCCACACCTGATCGGCTGCGAGCGTCGCAAGCCCGAGAAGCAGTGCAACCCGGACCGGAGTCAGCGAACCCAGGGCAGCCCCACGCCTTTCGACGCCTTCGATCGGCACTTCCTGGTTCATGGCCTGGCTTCCTCCGCTGGCGCCGGGGCCGGGTTGCCCTGGCGAACGTTGAACCGGATGCCATTCTGGTCCAGCAGACCGCGAATGGCCCGGTCATCCGTTCGGGCGGCTGCCTCGACCAGCATCCGGATGAGCTGGTTGTTGACCTGGCCGAGCACATTGGCCGATGCGATCTGGCTCTGCCGCTGGGCCGCCTGTTGCTGCTGATCGGCGACCTGGCCGGCCAGGGCGAGCTTCACGACAAAAGCCGCAAGCGCTGCAACTGCCAGCCCGAGTGCTGCCCAATCCGTCGTGGTGTTTCGATGTCCCATATCAGGCGGCCCTTTCTGCCGGCTGCACGCGGCGCCTGCGGCGGACAGCAACCCCGACGGCGCCGAAGCCCAGGATCATCATGGCCCAGGTGGCCGGCTCGGGAATGACGCCGGCTGGCGGCGCGCTCGACACCCGCCCGCGCAGGAACAGCCGCGCCGAACGGCTTTCGCCTGCGGGGTCCGACGCGTTGGTGCCAAGGCCCGCAAAGTCCAGCTGTCCGCTGAACAGGCCGGTCGTCGACGTCTGCACGAAGATGGAGAAGGGATCCGAAACCTGGCCTGCCCCCAGGAGGCCGATGTCGAACGCCCCGCCAAGGCTGAAGATGCCGCCCAGCGGATCGCTGACGAAGCCCGAAAGATCGTCGGCGGGCCCGAGCACCAAGTTCCCGAGCCCGAACCCCATGAGGGTCAGGCTGGTACCCTCCCGCACCGATCCGAAGTCGAACACATAACCGCCAAGGGCCGCATCGAACGTCAGGGCAGCTCCGTTGCGCATGAACACCGGCGCTGCCCGGTTGTTGACCGTCCCGATCAGCGACACGGATTGTCCGGCCAGCGCGAGATCGCTCAACACGGGGTTGCGGCTTGCGAACCCCAGTTCGACGACACCGTTGTAGGCTCCGGCCGCAGCGGTGTTCAGCCCGACAGACACCGCCCCGCCGACCCCGGCTGCCAAGGCTCCGGGCGCGGCGCCCACCGTGAAGCCGGCCGGCGCTGCGCCGAGCGTCGTGATCAGCGTGTCGGTCAATGCAGCGGTTGCACCGTTGCTGACGAAGATGCCCTGCAGCGGAACCACATCCCCCACGCGCACCACCCCGAAGTTGATGGCCGATGGGGCCACCTCGGCAACGGCGGCCGCGAACACCTGGGCGTTCAGGGCCACGCTGTCCGATCCTGCCGCGATCGCCGCCAGGCCCGAGGTGCCCGTGCCGTCCGACGTGAACACCAGGCCCAGCGTGCCCGACTTGGCGCCGGCGACCGAGGTGTCGACGGTGGCGTTCACCTGCCTGGTGCCACCGGCTGCAATCAGGCCGTTCGCCGACGTGAAGCTGACGCCGGAGCCGGACGTGGTGCCGGCGACGCCAAGCGCTTCCGAGAAGGCGTCGGCGACCGCCGTGTTCGAGATGGTGAAGCTGCGTCCGGCCACATCCCCAACGCGCGCCACGATCGGAGCCGTCGAGCCGGCAACATCGGCCGTCGCCGTGCGATAGACGCCGCCGCCAAGCGTCACAACCTGTGACGGCAGAGCGGTTGTGCCCAGGCCAGATGTGCCCTCGCCGTTCGAGGCAAGCGCAATCGTCACCGTTCCGTTGGCGCCCGCAGCCGATGTGTCGATGCCCACGCTGATCCCGGTCGAGCTGCCGCCCGCGGCGATCAGCGAGGCGCTGCCCGCGCCCGTCGCCCGCCCGCTCGTCCCGCCGACGCTGGCGTCGAGCGATTCCGAGAAGCCGTCGTTCAGGGCCGTGTTGCTGATCGTCAGCACGGTCGCCGCCGGCGCTGCGTCGCCCACCCGGCGGTTGCCGAGATTGACGACCGTCGGCGCCACATTGGCCTGGGCCAGGCGGTACACCCCGCCCGAGACTTCCACCGTGCCCAGCGCATCGAGGAACTGCGACGGCAGGTTCAGCGTGCCGAGCCCGGAGGTGCCGTCCCCGTTCGATGCAAGCCTCACTTCGACCACACCGCTGCGGCCGCCGGCCGCGCTGGTGTCCAGCGTGACGATCAGCGACGTCGTGTTGGTGGCGCCGGCTGCAAGGTTGGTGATGCTGCCCGACCCGCTGAAGCCCGCCCCAACCGTGCCGAAGCCTGCGTTCAACCCTTCCTGGAAGCCCAGCGCGCCGGCCAGTTGCGTGTTCGACACGGTGATCACCCGCGTCGCAACCGATCCCTGCAGCACATTGCCGAAGTTCAGGTTCGCCGTCAGAACCGGGTTGGCGAGGGCATAGACCTCCGCATTCACGGTCACCGAACCACTGCCGGCCCCAATCGCGGCAAGCCCGCTGGTCCCCGTTCCGTCCGACGTGAAGCCCAGGTTCAGCGTGCCCGACTTCGCGCCCGCGGTCGCCGTGCTCACGGTCGCAGTCACCTGCCGGCTGCCTCCGGCCGCAACCAGGCCGTCCGCGTTGCCGAAGCCGACGCCGCTGCCGCTGGTGGTGCCGGTCACGCCCAGCGACTCCGAGAAGCCGTCGGCCACAGCCGTGTTGGAGATCGTTACGACGCTGGTGGCCGTGTCGCCCACACGCGCCTTCAGCGTGGCAGGCGCCGGCGTGACCGAGCCAACAGCCGTGCGATAGACCGCGCCCGAAAGCGCAACGCTGTCGGCCGGCAGCGCAAGCGTCGCAAGGCCCGAGGTGCCGGCGCCGTTGGAGGCAAGCGTATAGTTGGCAGTCCCGGCCTTCGCGCCGGCGGTAGCGGTGTTCAGGGTGACCAGAAGCTGGGTCGCGTTGCTGCCACCGGCGGCGAGGTTGGTCACGCTGCCCGAACCACCGAAGGGCCCGGTCACGACCCCGGTCGTGACATTCAGCCCTTCCTGGAACCCGGCCGGCACCCCGCCGGCCAGCGGGTTCGAAACCGTGATGAACGCCTGCGCCGTGTCGCCCACCCGGCGGTTCCCGAAGCCAAGGGTCGCTGGCAGATCCGGGTTCGCCAGCGCGAACACATTCGCATTCACGGTGACGGCCTGGCTGCCGATTGCCAGCTGCGAAAGCCCGCTGGTGCCCGTGCCGTCCGACGCAAGCGCGAAATTCACCGTGCCCGTGCGGCTCCCGGCCTGGCTGGTGTTGATGCCGACAGTCGCGTTGCCGCTGCCGCCTGCCGCGATCACGCCGCCCGGGAAGGCGCCTGCCGTCGCGTTGCCGCCGGGCGTCGCGCCCGTCACCCGCAGCCCTTCGCTGAAGCCGTCGGCCGCAGCGGTGTTGGAAATCGTCACCGTGCCCGTGGCCGTGCTGCCCACGCGCACATTGCCCAGGTTCACCGGCGTCGGCGCAACCCCTGCCGCCGCCAGCCGGAACACCGCGCCCTGCAGTGCGATCGTCTGGTCGGCCACATTGGCGAAGTTGTTGGCGACAAGGATGCTCTGCCCGGCAAGGCTGCCGGGTGCCGCCCCCGTGAAGCCGACATCGAAGGTCGTGGACCCGCCCGCCACAACCGCGAAGCTCTGCCCGCCCGTGATCGACACGCCGGGCGCAGCCGCCCCGCCGACCGCGCCGCGCAGCGTGGTCGTCGCGCCCCCGTTGCTGATGGTCACCGTCGTCACGCCGCTGTCGCCCACCCGCCGGTTGCCCAGGTTCAGCGTCGGGTTCGCGGTCGCGCCGTTCGTCAGCCCGGCCGCGCTCAGCACCTGTGTCGCGCTGCTCGAGTTGATCTCGCCCGTGCCCGCCACATTGGCGCGCGCGTTGAAGGCATTGCCCGTGCCGAACGCAGCGTTCTGATAGTCGTTGGTCACGGTGATGCTGCGCGCACCCAGGTTCAGCGACGTGCCGTTGTGGGTGAGAGCGCCCGCCGTCAGGTTCGCCGCCGCCCCGCTCACGTCCAGGCTGGCACCGCTCGCCACCTCGATCGCACCGCTTCCGTTGATTCCCGCGGTCGTCAGCGTGCCGCCGCTCGCCCGCACCGTTCCGCTGTTGGTCACCGCCACACTCAGCGTGCCGAAGCCCTGCACCGTGCCGCTGTTCGTCAGCGAGGTGGCCCCGAAGCTCCCGCCCTGCAGGTCCAGCAGCCCGGCGTTGACGAAGTTGCCGCCGCCTGCCGTCGCCACATAGGCGCGGCCGGCCCCGATCCGCAGCGCGCCGGAGGTGCTGTTGGTGATCAGGGTCGCCTCGATGCCGGCGTTGCCCGCGCCCGAAACGATGTTGCTGTTGGCGCCTGCAAGCCGCAGATCGGCCGCATTGGTGACGAGGCTCGTCATACCGCTGGCCGTATCGAAATCGATCGTCGATCCGGCCGCCGAGCCGACCACGCTGTAAGTGCCACCGGTCAGCGTCGTGCCCGACGCGCCGGTGACGGCATTCAGCATCCGGAACGTGCCCGCTTCGACCTGGACGGTTCCCGAGTTGGTGAACGCAACGCTGACCGTCGTCGTGCCTGTGCCGGTCTTCTGGTAGGTGCCCAGGTTCTCGAAGCTGCCGCCGCTGAAGTTGCCGCCGAAGCTGCCCGAAGTCGTAGTGCTGTCGACGAACGTCGAGCCCGCCGCGTTGCGCAGCGTGCCACCGTTTGCAGGGCTGAACGGGTCCAGGTTGAACGCGAAGCTCGTCCCCGTCGTGACCCCGCCCCGGAACTCCACCACCCGGCCTTCGTCGATGTTGATCCCGCCGGTGCCAAGCGTGGTCGCGCCCGTGACGATCACGCTCCCTGCCCCGCGAAGGCTGGTGCTGGTCAGCAACGCCGAAGAGGCGGTCACCGTCCCCGGGCCTTCCAGCGTCCCCCCCTGCAACTGCAGGGTCGGCACATTGGTCGCAGCCGTGAAGGTGACCGTGCCGCCCGTCACGCGCACGATGCCGCTCGCAGACCCCGTGAAGGTCGGCCCGTTGACGCTGTGCGTTCCGGCATTGAAGGCAAGCACGGCACCGCTGGCAAGATCGATCGTCCCGCCGAGCGCCGAGGTTGCGCTCAACTGGAAGATGCCATTGTCCAGATCGAGCGTCCCCGCGTTGGTGAACGCCACGCTGACCGTCGTCGGGCTCGCACCGGTCTTCTGATAAGTGCCCAGGTTCTCGAAGCTGCCGCCGCCGAAGTTGCTGCCGAAGTTCGCCGAGGTGGTGC
>JAIXYT010000047.1 GCA_027490095.1 Sphingomonadales bacterium
ACGACCCGGAGCATCTGAACCAGCTGCTGTCCGAACTGGACCCGGCGCGGCCCAAGCTGGTCGCCTTCGAGAGCGTCTATTCGATGGACGGCGACATCGCCCCCATCGCCGAGATCCTCGACGTCTGCGAGGCGCATGGCGCGATGAGCTACCTCGACGAGGTGCATGCGGTCGGGCTCTATGGCCCGCGCGGCGGCGGCATCGCCGAGCGCGAGGGCCTGATGGACCGGCTGACGGTCATCGAGGGCACGCTGGGCAAGGCCTTCGGCGTCGTTGGCGGCTATATCGCAGCCTCGGACTCCATCGTCGACTTCGTGCGCAGCTTTGCCTCGGGCTTCATCTTCACCACCGCACTGCCGCCCTCCATCGCGGCGGGTGCACTGGCGAGCGTGCAGCATCTGAAGGCATCCAGCGCCGAGCGGCAGGGCCACCAGGCCGCGGTTGCCAAGGTGCGGCGCCGGCTCGAGGCTCTGGGCATCCCGATGATGGACAATGACAGCCACATCATCCCGGTGATGGTGGGCAATGCGCATCACGCCAAGCTGATCTCGGACCGGCTGCTCAACGACCATGGCATCTATGTGCAGCCGATCAACTATCCGACGGTGCCCAAGGGGACCGAGCGTCTGCGCATCACGCCGAGCCCGGTGCACACCGACGGCGACATCGACCGGCTTGTCCGCGCGCTGTCCGACATCTGGTCGGAATGCGAGCTGGCGCGCCGTGAGATGGCCGCCTGACGGCAGCGGGCGCCTGACGGCAGCGGGCGCCTGATGGCAGCGTGACGCTCAGCGGGCCCCGAACGGCCTGTTGAGCTTCACGATCTTCCAGTTGAGGCCGGCCGCGAAGCTGACCCACGAAATGTAGGGGACGAGCAGCCATGCCGCACGTTCCGACAGGGGGGCCGTGATCAGGATGAGGGCGAGGATCGAGAGCCAGAAGGGCACGATCTCGATGAGCGCCCAGTCCGGACGCTTCAGCTTGAAGAAGAGCGGGCTCCACAGGAAATGGAGCACCGCGTTGGTTCCGAAGGCGAGGACGACCGTGGTGCGCGTGGCCGCATCGGGGGCTGCAACCCAGGCCAGCGCCGCGGCATATGCCCAGGCGCCCAGGATCAGGGTCCAGGCCGGGCCGAACAGCCAGTCGGGCGGCTGCAGCCGGGGCTTGGTGAGGTTGCGGTACCAGGGGCCGATATCCGTGAGCAGCCCGCCGCCTGCAGCAAGCACCAGTGCCGCGACACCGGCGACGATCAGGGGGATCAGCATGTTACGCTCCTTGAAGGACAGACATACTGCCACGCGGCGGGATTGCTTGCCCGTTGCTGCCTGCTACACCCTGACGCGATGAAGGCAATCTTTCCTTTTTCCGCAATCGTCGGCCAGGACGAGATGAAGCAGGCGCTGCTGATCGCAGCGGTGGACGGCCGGATCGGCGGCGTGATGGTGTTCGGCGACCGGGGCACGGGCAAATCGACCGCCGTTCGCGCGCTGGCGAGCCTGCTGCCGCCGATCGAGGTGCGCGCCGGCTGCCGCTACACCTGCGAGGCGAAGGCCGATGGCCCATGCCCGTTCGACTGCACTGTCGGCACCGGCAAGCCCGTGCAGAAGGCCGTGCCGTTCGTGGACCTGCCGCTTGGCGCCACGGAGGATCGGGTGGTGGGCGCGCTCGATCTGGAACGCGCGCTTGCAACCGGCGAGAAGCGCTTCGAGCCCGGGCTGCTGGCGAAGGCGCACCGGGGGTTTCTCTATATCGACGAGGTGAACCTGCTGGAGGACCATCTGGTCGACCTGCTGCTCGATGTGGCCGCCTCGGGCGAGAATGTGGTGGAGCGCGAGGGTCTTTCGCTGCGGCACCCGGCGCGATTCCTGCTGATCGGCTCGGGCAACCCGGAAGAGGGGGAACTCAGGCCCCAGCTGCTCGACCGCTTCGGCCTGTCGGTCGATGTGAAGACTCCTGAGGTGCTGGCCGACCGGATCGAGGTGGTGCGCCGGCGGGACCGCTTCGATCGCGATCCGCATGGCTTTGTCGCCGACTATTCCGAAGCCGATGCCGCCGTGGTGGCGAAGGTGGCAAAGGCCCGCAAGCGTGCGCCCGATGTTGTGGTGCCCGACCAGGTGCTGGAGCTTGCCTCGCGGCTGTGCCAGGCGCTGGGGGCGGACGGCCTGCGCGGTGAACTCACGCTGATGCGCGCGGCGCGTGCGCTGGCCGCGCTGAACGGCAAGAAGACGGTGACACCTGCCCATCTGGCGGCGGTGGCGCCGATGGCGCTGCGGCACCGGCTGCGGCGCAACGTGCTGGACGAGACCGGTTCTACGCCGCGCATCGCGCGGGCGATCGCCGAGATCTTCCCGGCATGACCGACGCCGAGCTGGCAGCCCGGCTGCTGGCCGAGGACCCCGCCGGGCTGGGCGGCATCGTGCTGAAGGCACGCGCCGGGCCGATCCGCGACGCCTGGCTTGAGACCCTGGCACAGGCATTTCCGCCCGGAACGCCGATCCGCCGGATGCCTGTCGGCATTCCCGACGAGCGGCTGCTGGGAGGGCTCGATCTTGCGGCAACGCTGTCCGCCGGCCGCCCTTTGCGCGCCGCCGGTCTGCTGGTGGAGGCCGATGGCGGCGTGATCGTCGTTCCGATGGCCGAACGGCTGCCGGCCGAAACCGCTGCGCGGCTTGCGCAGGTGCTGGATGCCGGCGAGGTGCCCGGCCCCGACGGCCAGGCCCCCGCGCGCTTTGCCCTGGTGCTGCTGGACGAGGGCGTTGACGATGAATGCGTGCCGGGGACGTTGGCGGAGCGGCTTGCGATCCACCTCGATCTCGACCGGCTGCTGGAGGCCGATGACCTGCCGCCGGCGCCGGCGCCCGCGCCCGCCTATCTTGAAAGCCTGTGCGCGGTTGCCGACGCGCTGGGCGCGGGTGGCATCCGGGCGGCGCTGCAGGCGGTGAAGGTGGCGCAATCCTCGGCGCGGCTTGCCGGGCGTGCGGTGTCGGAGGCGGATGTGGCGGCTGCGGTGAGGCTGGTGCTGGCGCCGCGGGCCACGCGCATGCCGGCCGAGGCGGCCGAGCCCGAGGCACCGGAGGAGCAGGCGCCGCCGCCGCCCGAGAGCAGCAGCGAGGGCCCCGCAAATGAGCCGACCCTGGACGAGCTGACCGAGCTTGCGGTCGAGGTCGCGCGCGCCATGCTGCCGCCCGGAATCCTGGAGGCGCAGGCCGGCCGGGCGCAACGGGGTGCTGCAAGCGGGCAGGGGGCCGGGCAGATGCGCCAGAGCCCGTCGACCGGGCGGCGCGCCGGTGTGCGGGCAGGGCGGCTTGGGCGGGGCGCCCGGCTCGATCTCGTCGAGACGCTGAAGGCGGCCGCGCCCTGGCAGCCCGTTCGCCGGCGCGAGCGGCCCGCTGCCACCGGCGTGCTGGTGCGCCAGGATGATTTCCGCATCCGCAAGCTGGTCCGCCGGGCGCAATCCACGACGATCTTCGTGGTCGACGCCTCGGGCTCGGCGGCGCTTGCCCGGTTGGGCGAGGCCAAGGGCGCTGTCGAACTGCTGCTTGCCGACAGCTATGTGCGCCGCGACGAGGTGGCGCTGATCGCCTTCCGCGGGGAGGGCGCCGAGGTGCTGCTGCCGCCGACCCGCTCGCTCGCGCGGGCGAAGCGCGCGCTGCAGGACCTTCCGGGCGGGGGCGGAACCCCGCTTGCCGCCGGGCTGGAGGCGGCGGCAAAGCTGGGGGTGGCCGTGCAGGCCAAGGGGCGCAGCGTGACGACTGTGGTGCTGACCGACGGGCGCGCCAATGTGGCGCGCGAGAGCGGGCAGGATCCGATGGTCGACGCCGAGGCAGCCGGCACCGCGATGCGCCTTCTGGGCCTGAAGTCGGTGTTCATCGACACGTCGCCGCGCCCGCGGGGCGAGGGCGCGCGCCTTGCGGCTGCCATGGGGGCGCGGCTCGTCGCCCTGCCGCGTGCGGATGCCGGTGCGCTCGCCGCCGTGGTGAAGGCTGCCGCATGAGCATGCTCGACTGGGCGAAGGATGGGGCGGACTGGCCGAACCGGGCGCTGAGCCGGTTCGTCGAGGCGGGGCGCGTGCGCTGGCATGTGCAGGAGGAGGGAGAGGGGCCGACCATCCTGCTGCTGCACGGCACCGGGGCATCGACCCACAGCTGGCGGAACCTCTGGCCGTTGCTGCGGCCCCACGGCCGGCTGATCGCGATGGACCTGCCGGGGCACGGCTTCACGTCGCGGCCCGCCGACCTGTCGCTCGACGGCATGGCGGATGCCGTGGCGACGCTTGTCGAGGTGCTGGGCGCACCGCCCGACATCATGATCGGGCACAGCGCAGGTGCTGCGGTTGCTGCGCGCATGGCGCTGGACGGGCGGGTCTCGCCGCGGCTGCTGGTGGGGATCGGGGGCGCGCTGGAGCCCTTTCCCGGGCCGGCCGCCTTCCTGTTTCCGCAGATGGCAAAGCTATTGTTTCTCAACCCCCTGGCGCCGCAAATTTTCACGATGACTGCGGGAATGCCGGGCGAGGCGAAGCGCTTTCTTGCGCGCTCGACGGGTTCGCGAATCGATGCGGACACCGCGCGCTACTATGGCCGGCTGTTCCGCAACCGGGCCCATGTCGCCTCGACGCTGGGCATGATGGCGAGCTGGGACCTGGTGCCGCTGGCGCGCGACATTCCGCGCCTTTCGGCCGAGCTGCTGCTGCTGCATGGAACCGAGGACAAGGCGGTGCCGCCGCGGGTGTCGGAAGAGGTGGCTGCGCGCGCCGGCAAGGCACGCGCCGTCATGTTGCCGGGGCTGGGGCACCTGCCGCATGAGGAAGACGCCGCTGCCGTTGCGCAACCGCTGGTCGAAGCGATTCGGCATCTGGGTTTGGAGAGGGTCTGATGGAAGGGAAAACGCTGGCGCTCATCGAGATGCTGGCCTTCACCGGGATCGCGCTCGGGATCGGCCTATGGCAGCTGTGGAGCATCAACCGGACGCTGAAGAAGACGCGGGCCGAAGAGGCGGAGCGCAGCGCGCGGGAGACGGGCGAAGGCTGAGCGCCGTGGCGTGCCTCAGCCCGGCCTTCGGGGCATCCGGAACGGCAGCATGAACTGCACCGGCGGGCTGATGAAGCGGGTGAGGGACAGGCTTTCGTGCACGGCGAGCGCGCTGTGGCCGTCGATCCGCGTCTCGGCGGCGGAGCGCGAATAGAAGGGCGTGTCCTCCCAGGTCTTCAGCACCCGCGCCGGGCCTTCGCTGCGAATCGCGCGCGGCATCAGCCAGTTGGTCGTCCGGAGCTTCGCCAGAGCCGGCGTCTCCCGGGGCGTCAGTCGGCCTTCACGGTCGATGCCCAGCGAAAGGGCGAACTGGCTGCCGTCGGTGCGCGTGCCTTCGTAGAAGACGGCGGCGCCGCCCGGCACATGGTGGCGGGACCATTGCCAGGTGCGGAAGCCCTTCTCCATCGGTTCGCTGCCGAAATTGCTGTCGACATAGGCGTCGCCCGTCCAGGCGATCCCGGGGCGTTCGAACGCGACCTCGATCCGGGCGCGTGCAGCGATCGGGTGCCAGCGGTGCCGTCCGTCGGGGTCGAGCGGAAAGCTCTGCGAGACAAGGGCCTCCGGATGAATGCGGATCCGCCCGCGAACCGGCTCACCGAAGACCGCGCCGCGCTCCTCGATGGCAAGCGACAGGCAGCCGCCGTCCCAGTCGATGTGGGACGGGCCCACCCGGAAATGGTTCGCCGATCGGTCGAGGGCGCGGTGGCCGCGTTCCGTCATGGCCCAGCGCCGCTTGCGGCCATAGAGCGCGACGTTGATCGCGACATGGTCTTCCGGCTGTGTCTTGCCCGAGAGCACATAATAGGGCGAGAAGACGGAGCCGACGAAGGCGATGATGGTGAGGCCATAGGCCCCGCAGTCGGACATCGCGTCGATGTACCACCAGGCATATCCGCCCCGGGGGACCTCCACGTCGAAGCGAGGACCCGTCCGCGTGCAGGCGGTGTGGGGAAAGCCTTCGCCCGGGCGGATGGTCCTCACCGGGTCGCTGAGGCTTCGGTTCGCGGGCGGAAGCCGTCCGCCGACCCGGGCGAGCGCGGTCCACAAGGGCGGCAGCTCTTCCAGCGGGACATGCGGCCGGCGTGGCGCCGGGGCATTGGCCCGCCGGTCCTCCATTGGAGCCAGCGCTCGAAGAAGAGGCGGCAAGTCATTGAAGTCATTCCGCATCAACAGGCTCCGCCAGACGTGCCACGCGGCCGGGACAGGCCCGCGTTGACAGCAAGGTAGCATATGTCCAGACTGCTTGACACCAGAAGATCATGCGATCCTGGACACGGAAGGTCGATATGCAATCTGGCTGGGGGACAGGCTGGCGCGAGGCATGGATCCGGCGCCGCAACAGCTGGTTGTCCGATCCCCGCTTCCATCGATTCGCCTGGGCCTTTCCGCCGTTTCGCCCCATCTCCCGCAATCGCGCGGATGCCCTGTTCGGGCTGGTTACCGGCTTCACCTTTTCCCAGCTGATCGCCGCCGGGGTCGAGGTCGGCCTGTTCCACGCGCTTGCCAGGGGTCCGCTTACGGCCGGCGATGTCGCCCGGACAGCAGACCTGTCGCCGCAGGCGGCTGAGGACCTGCTGGAGGGCCTGTCTGCCATCGGCATGGCCGAGCGCCTGGCGGCCGGCCGTTATGCGCTGGGCGTGCATGGCGCCGCCTTCGTCGCCGATCCGGGGCTGGAGGCGATGGTCAGGCACAACCAGCTCTTTTACGCTGATCTTGCCGATCCGCTGGCCCTGTTGCGCACGCGCGGCGGCGGCCAGGTGGCCGCCTATTGGCCCTATGCGCAGGATCGGCCCGACGGCGAGGCGGATGCCTATTCCGAGCTGATGGCGGCCTCGCAGCCGGCCGTCGCCGAAGCGGTGCTGGCCGCCTTCGATTTCGCCGGGGTCGGAACGCTGATGGACGTCGGCGGCGGGGAAGGGGCCTTCATCGAGGCCGTGCACCGGGCCCACCCGGGGCTGGGGCTGATGCTGTTCGACTTGCCGCAGGTTGCAGCCCGTGCGACGGCCCGGGTCGGGGCCTTTGCGAAGGTGCATTCGGGAATCGCGCCGGCAGACCCGCTGCCGGCCGGCGCGGACTGCGTTTCGCTTGTCCGGGTGGTCCACGACCATGACGACGAGATGATTTTGGCACTGTTTGATCGAATTCATACGGCCCTCCCGAAAGGGGGGCGAATTCTCATAGCCGAGCCGATGGCAGGCCCGGCCGGAGCGGGCGCTCTGGGGGACGTGTATTTCCGCCTTTACATGCGGGCGATGGGGCGCGGGAGGCCCCGCAGCCCGGCCGAATTGATGTCCATGCTGCAGTCCCGCGGGTTCGGGCAGCTGCAGCAGATTCCGACCCGGAATCCGTTCGCGGCGCAGCTTGTGACAGGCCGGCGCGACGGCTGACCTGTCAATTCAAGTTGACATTAGGTCCTGTCAAAATAAAGTGACACCTGCGGATGAAGACCGCCGGGATTCGGGATCAGCCCGAGCTTCGGCCATCCGTCCGCGGGAGGCGGTAACGTGGACACCTTGGCAGTCGTTGTTGAAGCACCTGGGCAGCTGGCACTCCGCCGGCTTGGCCTGATGCCGATGCAGGCGGCCGACCTTCTGGTCGAGACCGAATGGTCCGCAATTTCCACCGGCACCGAGAAGCTGCTGTGGCAGGGCCGGATGCCGAACTTCCCCGGGATGGGCTATCCCCTGGTGCCAGGCTATGAAACGGTCGGTCGCGTGGTCGATGCCGGGGCGGATGCCCAGGCGCTGATCGGTGCCCGCGTGTTCGTTCCGGGCGCCAATTGCTATTCCGATGCGCGTGGCCTGTTCGGTGGCGCTGCGCGCCGCCTCGTGGTGCCTGCGGCGCGTGTCATTCCGGTCGGCGAGCTCGGGCCGGAGGCTGTTCTCCTGTCGCTTGCGGCAACTGCCCAGCACGCGATCGTGGGCGGTGCGCTGCCGGACCTCATCGTCGGCCATGGCGTGCTTGGGCGCCTGATCGCGCGTCTTGTGGTTGCGGCCGGCGGTTCGCCGACCGTTTGGGAAATCGATTCGGCCCGTTCGGCCGGTGCAGACGGCTATGAGGTGCTGCACCCCGGGGCCGACACGCGCACGGACTATGCAACCATCGTCGACGTCAGCGGGGATTCCTCGCTGCTCGACACGCTCGTCGGGCGCCTGGCCAAGGGCGGGGAAGTGGTGCTGGCGGGCTTCTACCAGGAACGGCTCGACTTCGGTTTCACGCCGGCTTTCCGAAAGGAGGCCCGCTTCCGGATCGCAGCCGAATTCCGGCCCGACGACCTGGTGGTCGTCGGCGCCCGGGTTACTGACGGTTCGCTGAGCCTGGCTGGGCTGCTGACGCACATGCGTGCCGCCGAAGAGGCGGAGGATGCCTACCCGCAGGCCTTTGCGGACAGCCAGTGCCTCAAGATGGTGCTCGACTGGAGGGAGATCTGATGGCAGCTTTTGACGAGCAATTCGAAGCACTTCGCGAGGAGGCGGGCCATGAGCCCGACGCCCCGCACACCGGGCCCGTGACCAAGGAAACGCAGATCATCGCGATCTACGGCAAGGGCGGTTCGGGCAAGAGTTTCGCGCTTGCCAATCTCAGCTACATGATGGCCCAGCAGGGCAAGCGGGTGCTGCTGATCGGCTGCGACCCCAAGTCGGATACCACCAGCCTGCTGTTCGGCGGCAAGGCCACGCCCACGATCATCGAGACGAGCTCCAAGAAGAAGCTCGCCGGCGAGGAGATCGGGATCGAGGACGTCTGCTTCCAGCGCGACGGCGTGTTCGCGATGGAGCTCGGCGGCCCCGAGGTCGGCCGTGGTTGCGGCGGCCGGGGCATCATCCACGGCTTTGAAACGCTCGAGAAGCTGGGCTTCCACGAGTGGGGCTTTGACTATGTGCTGCTCGACTTCCTGGGCGATGTGGTCTGCGGCGGTTTCGGCCTGCCGATCGCGCGGGACATGTGCCAGAAGGTGATCGTGGTCGCGTCGAACGACCTGCAGTCGCTGTATGTTGCCTACAATGTCTGCAAGGCGGTCGAATATTTCCGCAAGATGGGCGGCAATGTCGGCGTTGCCGGCATCCTGATCAACAAGGACGATGGCTCCGGCGAGGCGCAGGCCTTTGCGAAGGCGGTCGGAATCCCTGAGCTGATCTCGATCCCCGCGCATGAGGATATTCGCAAGAAATCCGCGAATTACCAGATCATCGGCACCTCCGAGAGCCAGTGGGGGCCATTGTTCGCCCAGCTGGCCGAGAATGTGGCGGCTGCCCCTCCGGTCAGGCCGACACCGCTCGACCAGGATGGCCTGCTCGGCCTGTTCAAGCCCGAGGACACCGGCGGCAACGTCACGCTGAAGCCGGCGAGCCAGGCCGACATGCGCGGCGGGAACTGGGCGCCGAAGCCGTCCCTGCAAGTGGTCTACGACACGGTATGAGCCTCGAAACGCCCCCCCGCGAGCCGGACCGGCTCGACCTGGCGGCGCCCCCGGCCGAGGGCGGGTGCGCCAGCAAGGACACGCTGCGCGCTGCTGCCGAACAGGCCGGCAAGGCCGAGATCCTCGATCGCTATGCCGCCGACTATCCGACCGGCCCGCACGACCAGCCACAGAGCATGTGCCCGGCCTTCGGATCCTTGCGCGTCGGCTTGCGGATGCGCCGCACGGCAACCGTGCTCTCGGGTTCGGCCTGCTGCGTTTACGGCCTTACCTTCACCAGCCACTTCTACGGCGCGCGCCGCACGGTCGGCTATGTGCCGTTCAATTCGGAATCGCTGGTCACCGGCAAGCTGTTCGAGGACATCCGCGATGCGGTCCACGAACTGGCTGATCCCAAGCTCTACGACACGATCGTCGTCACCAACCTCTGTGTGCCGACGGCGTCTGGCGTTCCGCTGCAGCTGCTGCCGGACGCGATCAACGGCGTGCGGATCATCGGGATCGACGTGCCGGGCTTTGGCATCCCCACGCACGCGGAAGCGAAGGACGTGCTGGCCGGCGCCATGCTGGCCTATGCCCGCAAGGAAGCCGAAAGCGGCCCCGTCGCTGCGCCCAAGGAGCGCAGTGACCGCCCGACGGTGACCCTGCTGGGCGAGATGTTCCCTGCGGACCCGCCGGGTATCGGCCTGCTGCTGGAGCCGCTTGGCCTTGCCGTCGGGCCTGTCGTTCCCACCCGGGAATGGCGCGAACTCTATTCGGCCCTGGCCTCTCCGGTGGTGGCTGCGATCCACCCCTTCTACACGGCGTCCGTCCGCGAATTCCAGGCCGCCGGCCGCACGGTTGTCGGCTCGGCCCCTGTGGGTCGCGATGGCACGGCTGCCTGGCTCGACGCCATCGGCGCCGCTTTCGGGATTGCCCAGGCAAAGGTCGACGCCGCCAAGAACCGCTTCCTGCCGGCGATCGCCGGCGCACTGGCCGCACGGCCGGTGAAGGGCCGGATCACGGTGTCGGGCTATGAGGGCTCTGAACTGCTGGTCGCGCGCCTGCTGATCGAAAGCGGGGCGGAGGTGCCCTATGTCGGCACGGCCTGCCCGAAAACCGTCTGGTCCGAAGCCGACCGGGCCTGGCTGGAAGCCCGTGGCACCCGCATCCAGTATCGCGCGAGCCTGGAGCAGGACATTGCGGCCGTCTCCGAGTTCCGGCCCGACCTCGCGATCGGTACCACGCCCGTGGTGCAGCACGCGAAGGAGCGGGCGATCCCGGCGCTCTACTTCACCAACCTGATTTCCGCCCGCCCGCTGATGGGGCCGGCCGGTGCCGGAAGCCTGGCGATGGTGGTGAACGCCGCCATGGCGAACACCGATCGCTTCGGCCGGATGAAACAGTTCTTCGACGGTGTGGGCCACGGCGCCACCGCGGGCGTGTGGGAAGACCGGCCCGTCGACCGGCCCGAATTCAAGGCGAAGTACGCAGCGCGCCGCATCGCGGCTGCCAAGGCCGCGGAGGCCATCGGCTCATGACCCTCATCCTCGATCATGACAGGGCCGGCGGCTATTGGGGCGCAGTCTATGCCTTCACGGCCATCAAGGGCCTGCAGGTGATCATCGACGGACCCGTCGGCTGCGAGAATCTCCCCGTCACCTCGGTGCTGCACTACACCGATGGCCTGCCACCGCACGAGCTTCCGATCGTGGTGACCGGCCTTGGCGAGCAGGAGCTTGGCCGCGACGGCACCGAGGGCGCGATGAAGCGCGCCTGGGGCACGCTCGACCCGGACCTGCCGGCCGTGGTGGTCACGGGCTCCATCGCCGAGATGATCGGCGGCGGCGTCACGCCCGAGGGCACGAACATCCAGCGCTTCCTGCCGCGCACGATCGACGAGGACCAGTGGCAATCCGCCGACCGGGCACTCACCTGGCTGTGGACGGAATTCGGCCCCAAGAAGGTGCCGCCGGTGCGCCCCCGCAAGGAAGGCGCGAAGCCCAAGGTCAACATCATCGGGCCGATGTACGGCACCTTCAACATGCCGAGCGACCTCGCCGAGATCCGGCGCCTGGTCGAAGGCATCGGCGCCGAGATCAACATGGTCTTCCCGCTGGGAAGTCATCTCGCCGATGTCCGCAAGTTGGCGGATGCCGAGGTGAACGTCAGCCTCTACCGCGAGTTCGGCCCGAACCTGTGCGAGGCACTTGAGCGGCCGTGGCTGCAGGCGCCGATCGGGCTGTCGTCGACGACCCTGTTCCTCGAGAAGCTCGGCGAACTGCTCGGCCTCGACCCTCAGCCCTTCATCGAGACCGAGAAGCACACCACGCTGAAGCCCCTGTGGGACCTGTGGCGCAGCGTGACGCAGGACTTCTTCGGAACGGCCAACTTCGGGATCGTCGCGACCGAAACCTATGTGCGCGGCATCCGCAATTTCCTCGAGGGCGACCTGGGGCTTCCCTGCGCCTTCGCCTTCCAGCGCTCGGCGGGAGTGAAACCCGACAATGCCGCGGTGAAGAAGGCGATTGCCGAAACCCCGCCGCTGGTGGTGTTCGGTTCCTACAACGAGCGGCTCTATCTGGCCGAAACCGGCGGGCGGGGCATCTACATCCCGGCGTCCTTCCCCGGGGCTGCGATCCGGCGGCATCCCGGCACGCCCTACATGGGGTATTCGGGCTGCACCTGGCTGGTGCAGGAAGTGGTGAATGCGCTGTTCGACGCGCTGTTCCACATCCTGCCGCTTTCGACCCAGATGGACATGGCCGAGGCGACACCCGCGCGGATCGTGCGCGAGATCCAGTGGGACGACGACGCCAAGCAGTTGCTCGACGAGCTGGTGGAGCGCGAGCCCGTGCTTGTCCGCATTTCGGCGGCGAAGCGGCTGCGCGACGCGGCCGAGGCTGCCGCCCGGTCGGCAGGCGAAACCCATGTGTCGGTCGATCGGCTGACCCAGATCCTTCAGCAGGCGAGGGCGGCATGATCGCGGCCCCCTGCACCAGATGCGGCATCGATCCTGGTGCCCATAACCCTTCGTCCGGGACTCTCCCGGTCGAAGACTCCGCCGGAGGGCGCGGTCGCTCCTCCTTCTTGCGGGCAAAGTGGAGAGCAAGACATGGTTGAAAATAGTGACAACAGGCTCGGGATGGGGACCTACCTCACCCGGCAGGAGGCGCAGGAGTTCCACAAACTCTTCGTGACCGGCTTCATCGGCTTCACGGCGATTGCGATCGTTGCGCACTTCCTCGTCTGGGGCTGGCGCCCCTGGTTCTGAATTGATCTCAAGCCCGCCCCAGCGTTCGGCTGAGGGGTCTCGGGACTTTTCTGAATAAAAGGAGAATGACGATGTGGAGAGTTTGGCTTATATTTGATCCGAGGCAGGCACTTGTTGCTCTCTCGGTCTTCCTGTTCGTGCTGGCAATTCTGATTCACTTCATCCTGCTGAGCACGGATCGCTTCAACTGGCTGGATGGCGGCAACAACGCCGTTGCAGCCACGTCTGCGTCGGCGACAGCAACGCCCTGACGCATCTGCAAGTACTGCGTTCTGACGGCGAGGCCGGGCAGGACAGGCAAGGCCCTTTCGGGCTGAGGCCTTCCTGCCCGCCGGACCAGCAAAGAGCCTGGGGCAGCGGATGTTCTGCTGGTGCCCAGTGCAAGGGAAAGCGCCGGCGGGTTGCCCCGAAGGCGACAGGAGAGGTGCGCCATGGCGCTGCTGAGCTTTGAACGAAAATACCGTGTTCGAGGGGGGACGCTGATCGGCGGTGACCTCTTCGATTTCTGGGTAGGCCCCTTCTATGTGGGCTTCTTCGGAGTCACGACCATCTTTTTCGCGGCGCTCGGCACCGCGCTCATCTTCTGGGGGGCGAGCCAGGGTCCGACATGGAACCCATGGCTGATCTCGATCGATCCACCGGACCTCAGTTACGGCCTCGGCCTGGCTCCGCTCATGGAGGGGGGATTGTGGCAGATCATCACGATCTGTGCGATCGGCGCCTTCTCGAGCTGGGCTCTGCGCGAAGTGGAGATCTGCCGGAAGCTCGGCATGGGCTACCATGTGCCGTTCGCCTTCTCGGTTGCCATCTTCGCCTATGTGACACTGGTGGTGTTCCGGCCGCTTCTGCTGGGCGCCTGGGGGCATGGCTTCCCCTACGGCATCTTCAGCCACCTCGATTGGGTGTCGAACGTCGGCTACCAGTTCCTGCATTTCCATTACAACCCGGCGCACATGATCGCGGTGACCTTCTTCTTCACCACGACCTTCGCGCTCGGCCTGCACGGGTCGCTCATCCTTTCCTCGGCGAACCCCGCCAAGGGCACGGATGTGAAGAGCCCGGAATATGAAGACAGCTTCTTCCGCGATGTTCTCGGCTACTCGGTCGGGGAACTCGGCATCCACCGCCTGGGGCTCTTCCTGGCGCTGTCAGCCGGCTTCTGGAGCGCTGTGTGCATCATCATCAGTGGACCCTTCTGGACCCGTGGGTGGCCGGAATGGTGGACCTGGTGGCTCGAACTTCCGATCTGGAGCTGAGGAGGCCCGCCATGGGATACCAGAACATCTTCACACAGGTGCAGCTGGCCGGCCCCGCCGAAGCCGGCGTGCCGAGCCGGGGCTCTGACGCCCGCATCAACGCAACCACCAACAACTACTGGCTCGGCAAGGTGCTGCACGCCCAGATCGGGCCGCTGTACCTCGGCCCCCTCGGGCTCGCCTCGCTGGTCTGCGGCTTCCTCGCGTTCGAGATCATCGGTCTCAACATGTGGGCGTCCGTTGGCTGGGATCCGGTCCAGTTCGTCCGCCAGCTCTTCTGGCTGGCGCTCGAGCCGCCGCCGGCCAAGTATGGCCTGCAGATCCCGCCGCTGGCCGAAGGTGGCTGGTGGCTGATCGCCGGCTTCTTCCTGACGGTTTCGATCCTGCTCTGGTGGGCACGGACCTACCGGCGGGCGCGGGCACTCGGCATGGGGACCCATGTCGCCTGGGCCTTCGCTTCGGCCATCTTCCTCTACCTGGTGCTGGGCTTCATCCGCCCCGTCCTGATGGGAAGCTGGGCGGAAGCCGTGCCGTTCGGCATCTTCCCGCACCTCGACTGGACCGCGGCCTTCTCGATCCGCTACGGCAACCTCTTCTACAACCCCTTCCACGCGCTCTCCATCGTCTTCCTCTACGGGTCGACGCTGCTGTTCGCGATGCACGGGGCAACCATCCTGGCGGTCGGCCGCTATGGTGGGGAACGGGAGCTTGAGCAGATCACCGACCGGGGGACTGCGACAGAACGCGCTGCGCTGTTCTGGCGCTGGACGATGGGCTTCAATGCCACCATGGAATCGATCCACCGCTGGGCCTGGTGGTTCGCGGTGCTGACCACGCTGACCGGCGGAATCGGCATCCTCCTGACGGGCACAGTCGTCGACAACTGGTACCTGTTCGCGGTGGAGCACGGCTATGCCCGCCCCTACCCGCCGACCGGTGCGGTTGACCCACTCACGCTGCCGGGAGTACCGCAATGACAGGACATTCAAACCCGATCGGGCCGAGGCTTCTTGCCCTCGGCGCCATCGCCGCCCTGCCACTGACGCTCGCCGCCTGCGAGCTCGGACCGAAGCAGTCACAGCAGCTGGGGCCACGGGGGCCCGCGATGGAACAGGTCACCAACCTGAACCTCGTGAAGCCCCCTGCCGCCCCCCCGGCCTCGGCCTATGCGCTGACCAGCCGGGACGGCCAGAAGGCCCGGGAGGTCTATCCCGAGCTCCAGGTGCTGGGCGACATCAGCGTCGACGAGTTCGGCCTGCTGATGGCCAACATGACCGCCTGGGTCGTGCCGGCCGACGCTCCGCCCGAACAGGCCGGCTGCAACTACTGCCACAACCCCGAGAACATGGCTTCGTACGAAAAGTACACCAAGTCCGTGGCGCTCAACATGTTGAAGATGACGCAGAACATCAACGTGAACTGGCAATCGCACGTGAAGCAGACGGGCGTCACCTGCTACACCTGCCACCGCGGCAAGGGCATTCCGGAATACAGCTGGTCCCTGAAGCCGGAGCCCGTTTCGCGCGGGATGACCGGCTATCGGGCCGGGCAGAACGAACCGCTGGCCGTGGTCGGCTATTCGTCGCTGCCCAATGATCCCAACGGCACCTTCTTCCTGGAGCCGAACGAGATCCGGGTGAATTCCAAGCAGATCCATCCAAATGGCGAAAACCCGGCCGACATCAAGGCGGCCGAGCGGACCTATGGGCTGATGATGCGGGTGTCGGGCGCGCTGGGGGTGAACTGCACTTTCTGCCACAACACGCAGAACTTCGCGGAATGGACCCACAGCCGGGTGCAGAAGCAGACCGCATGGTTCGGCATCCGGATGGTCCGCCAGGCGAACTCCGACTACATCCAGCCGCTCGCGTCCGTCTTCCCTGCCAAGGGTTGGGACGGCCAGGCGCGCCTCGGGCCGCTGGGCGATCCGCTGAAGGTGAACTGCCAGACCTGCCACCAGGGCTATTCGAAGCCGCTGGGCGGGGTCTCGATGCTGGCGGACAATCCGTCGCTGAGGGAAGTCTGGCGGGCCGGTGCGCCTGCACCGGCGCCAACCCCGGTGGCGGTCATCGCAGCCGGCGCGGTCGCCACGCCGACCGGCGTCGCGGTGGCCAAAGTGGTTGCCACCGGCGCTGCTGCCGAGGCGGTCGTCGCCAAGGCCGATGCAGTCCGGGATGCAATGGCACCTGCGACCAACTGATTTACGCAACCCAACCGCCTATGGGCCGTGACTGCCTTCGGGCAATCACGGCCCTCTTTGTGTGCGCAGGGCAGGCGGGAGCTGGAATCGGGCAATGGATCTTGCAGGGCATGATCGGTTCGGGGGCGCATCGGCATCCGTGCGCGAAACCGCTGCCCTGCGCACCGGAACGGCGCTCCTCGCAGCAGCCTGGTCGGCGCTCGCGTCGTCGCGTGTCGAAAGCGTCACGATCCACCTGAAGTCGGGGCCCGTCATCGAGGGCGTGCTGCAGCTACGGATGGATGGCGCAATTGCCGAGGCCTCGACCAGGCCGGGTCAGTATAGCCATGCCTTTTCGGTCGAGGATGTCGTGATGGTGCGCCATCTGCCGCGCGGCGGCAGTCGCTGACCCGAACGTCAGGCGGCGACCGCGGCGTCGCGCGCGATCATGGCATCGGCGATCAGGCGGTAGCTTTCAATCCGGTCTCGATGGTCGTGGAGGATGTTTACCAGCATCAGCTCGTCGGCGCCGTACAGCCGCGCCTTTTCCAGCAGCTGGTCGCGGCAGTCGGCGGCACTGCCCGTCACGGGCCTGCGGTTCGCCGGCATCGGCACGGGGTTTGCCTTCAGCCAGGCGTCTGCCGTTTCCGGCGACGGCACGGCAATCAGCTGCCCGCGCATCAGATGGGCCAGCATCATGCGCGACGGGCCCGTCAGCCAGGCGGCTTCGTCGGCATCCGAAGCCGCAACCGTCCAGCAGGCCACCATGACGAAGGGCTGCTGGGCCCGCGCCGACGGGCGGAATGCCTGCCGGTAGCGCGCGGCCAGCTCGGGCACCTCGCCGGCGATGAAATCCGCGATGCAGTAGGGCAGGCCCGCCATGCCTGCCAGCTCGGCACTGTCGGTGCTTGAGCCGAGCACCCAGATGTCCGGCGCCTCTTCACCACCTGGAAGATTGGCCGAAAGGGGCCGGAACGGATGACCCTCGGGCAAGGTGCCGTCGAAATGCGCCAACAGCTCGGCGAGCTGCTGCGGGAATTCCAGCTGTGCCCGGGTCCGCCGGTCCTGTTGCAGGGCATAGGCCGTCAGCTGGTCAGAGCCCGGCGCGCGCCCAAGGCCCAGGTCAACCCGGCCGGGAAACAGCCCGGCAAGCATCGAGAAGCTCTCCGCCACCTTGAACGGCGAATAGTGCGGCAGCATCACGCCCCCGGTGCCGATGCGGATCGCCTGCGTCTCGCGGCCGATGGCCGCCAGCATGATTTCGGGCGAGGCCGAGGCAAGGGCCGGGCTCGCATGGTGCTCCGCCATCCAGAAGCGGTGATAGCCGAGCCTGTCGGCGAGCTGCGCCAGCTCGAGGCTGTTGCGCAATGCCTGCCCGCCGGACATGCCGTCCGCGATGGGGGACTGGTCGAGAACCGAAAGCCGCATGGATCGGATTATGGGCTGGCGTGCCCAAAAGAAAAGGGGCCGCGCCGATGTCGGCGCAGCCCCTGATTCGAAAGGCCGGTGGCCTTAGAAGTTGAAGCGCGCCAGCAGGCCGAACGAGCGGTCGGCTTCGCGCGGGATGATGTAACGCAGGCTCGAGTTGCCGGTGTTGCCACCCGACAGCGGGCCACCGTCGGCGATCGCCGCGGTGAAGCTGGTGTCGAAGATGTTGCGAACGATGAAGCTCAGCTTGAACCGGTCGTCCTGGTCGACCAGCCCGATCGTCGCATCGACGAGGGCATAGGGCTGGATCCACGACCGGTCGCGGATGATTTGTTGCGGCACGAACAGCGCCAG
The DNA here is from genome assembly GCA_027490095.1 of Sphingomonadales bacterium. GTDB lineage: Bacteria > Pseudomonadota > Alphaproteobacteria > Sphingomonadales > Sphingomonadaceae > Sandaracinobacteroides. Next base: position 17,918 of record JAIXYT010000047.1, read on the forward strand.
CTGGCTCGACTGGTAGCTGCCCTGGAGCCCGAGTTCGACGTCGGCAAAGCCGTTGGTGCGGATGCGGTAGTCGGCCGTCAGCGAGGCCTTCCACTTCGGCGCATAGGCGAGCGGCGTGCCCGACGGAACGATGTCGGTCGGCGGTGCGCCGGGGGCGACCCGGAATGCGTCGACCCGGGCATCGGTGTAGGCAAGACCGCCCGTCAGCGACAGGTCGTCGATCGGCTGCGCGATCATGTCCAGTTCGAAGCCCCGAGTGGAGACCGTGCCCGCATTGGTGAAGCGGGTGATCCGGATGCCGGTAACGGGATCGATGTCGGGGTTGTTCGCCTGGAAGTTGTAATACTTCGCATAATAGCCGGCGACGTTCAGGATCAGCCGCCCGTCGAACATGCTGTTCTTTAGGCCGACCTCGAACGAGTCCGCGTTTTCCGGATCGAGGGCAGGCGTGCCGACAGTCGTCAGGTTGAAGAAGACGTTGAAGGCCGGGCCCTTGTAGCCGCGCGCGTAGGTCGCGTAGGCCATGTTGTCTTCGGTGAGGTCGAACTGCACGCCCGCCGTTCCCGAAAGATCTTCGGCGGTCGCCTTGCCGCGCCACGGAATGCCGTTCGGCGTACCGCCGCCGCGGCCGCCGTTGAACACGCCGTTGTCGAACGGCGGCTGCGAAGCGCCCGGCACCGGCGTGGTGCGGATGTGGAACACGTCCAGCTGGTCGACCGTGTAGCGCAGACCGGCGATCGCCCGGAAGCGGTCGGTGATGTCGTAGGTGGCATGGCCGAACAGGGCGAAGTTGGTGAAGGTGGAGCCGAAGTTCGCGGTGCCCACCGGGAAGGTGAGGGTGGAGGCCCCCGGCGCCGTGGAGCAGGGCGTCAGCGGCGGCGTGGGGGCCAGCGTCGACGCCGAGCAGTTGGTGTTGGCGCGGGTGAAGGTCCGCTCGGTCTCGGCGCGCGAGTAGAAGGCACCCAGCACATAGTCGAGGCGCTGGTTCCCCGGCGAGGTCAGGCGGAACTCCTGCGTAAAGGTGTTGCCGGTCTGCGGGCCGTCGTCGGCGACCTGGTTGATGCCGACATAGATGGTGTCGAGGAAGTCTCCGTCGCGGACTTCCCGGTTGTCATACGAGCGGTAGGCCGTGATCGAGGTCAGGGTCAGCATTCCCATGTCGGCGTTCAGCTCGGCCGAGAGACCCCAGGCGGATTCTTCGCTGCGGTTGATGAGGTTGTTGCGCACGCGGCGGGTCTCGTCGCCGTTCAGCGGGGGCAGGGCGACTGCGGCCCGTGCAAGGAACGCCGGCGTCGGGCTGCCGTCCGCCTGGATCGCCGGCTCGGCGATCACTTCCGCGCAGCAATCGTCGCTGGACTTGCGCCAGTCGGCGATGAGGGTCAGGTCGATCTTGTCGGAGATGTCGATCTCGACCAGGCCGCGCAGGCCATATTGTTCATAACCGTTGACGCGGCGGTCGTAGGTCTCGTTGATGATGTTGCCGTCCCAGTTGGCGTAGAAGCCGGTCAGGCGCGAGCGAACGCTGTCGCCCAGCGGCAGGTCGACGGCCGCGCGAGCGCGATATTCCGTTCCGTTCTCGAAGAAGAAGCCGCCTTCGACTTCGCCGCCGAATTCGTCGCCGGGGCGCTTCGTCACGATGTTGATCACGCCGGCCGAGGAATTCTTGCCGAACAGCGTGCCCTGAGGGCCCCGCAGCACTTCGATCCGCTCGATGTCGACCAGCGGGGTGAAGGCTTCACCGGCGCGCGACAGCACCACGCCGTCGACCACGGCCGAGACCGAAGGCTCTCCGGCCAGGCTGAAGGTGGAGGTGCCGATGCCGCGCAGGAAGATCGTCTGGTTAATCGGCACGCCCGACTTCCGGAAGTTCAGCGACGGCACCAGATATTGGGCATTTTCGATGTTGAGCGCACCGGTGCGGGTGATCTGGTCGCCGGTGATCACCGAGACGGCGATCGGCACTTCCTGCAGGCGCTGCTCGCGGCGCTGGGCGGTGACGATGATGTCGACGACCCCGGCATCCGGTGCATCCGAAGCGGTTTCCTGCGCCAGGGCAGGGGTCGCGATCGCCAGAATGGAAACGCCGAAAAGGGCATGGGCAAGGGTTGCGCGCATCGATTGTTCCCCAAGGTTGCGGGGGGCTTCATGACCCCTTTCCGCGTTGCGCGGGCTAATGCGCCGCGCTTGTCTTTCAAAGCAATGGAATTTTGCCTTGGGCGAAGCTATTCCGGCGGGGCTGTAACAGGACTGCCACAGTCCGGTATCGGGTCAGCCCAGCATTTCGGCGATCGTCACCACCCGCTTTTCGGCGGCCGACCTTTCGGCAGCCGCCCCCATCGCAACCGCCATCATCCCGTCGTGCGCGCTGACCAGCGGGGGATGCCCGGTGCGGATCGCGTTCGCGAACTCCTGGTGCTGGTAAAAGGTGGAGCCATGGTGCGAGCCGGCCTTCAGCGCCGCCTCGTCCACCTCCACCGTGCGGCGCTCCACCCTCTTGGGGTTCATGAAGCCGACGCGCGGCGAATGGACCAGGTTGCCCGAGGGGATGAACACGTCCAGCCGGGCTTCGCCGCCGACTGCAGTGATTTCCTCCTGCTCCTCGGCGCCGTCGGCAAACATGCAGAGGTCAAGGCAAGCGCGCACGCCATTCTCGAAATCGACCACCGTGTAGCTGTTGTCGATGATGTCGGGCACGCCCTGTTCGTACCGCTCGCCCACATGGTTCACGTCCATTCCGCCCGAGCAGAACACGCGCACCGGCTCCGACTTCACGATCAGCCGCATCAGGTCGAAGAAGTGGCAGCATTTTTCCACCATGGTGCCGCCGGTGTTGGCGCTGAAGCGGTTCCAGTCCCCCACCTTCACCAGGAAGGGGAAGCGATGCTCGCGGATGGAGAGCATCCGCAAGCGTCCCACCTTGTGCTCGTGCACCTCGCGGATGAACTCGGCGACGGGTGGCATGAAGCGATACTCCATCGCCGTCCAGAACAGCTTGCTCGAGCGCCCGGCCTGGTCGACGATCCACTTCGCATCCGGCACGGTCGTTGCCAGCGGCTTTTCGCACAGGATGTGGACGCCTGCCTTGAACAGCGGCTCCAGCGTGGCGCGATGGGTGTGGTTGGGCGACGCAACGATCACCGCGTCGATCCCGCCGGCGGCGGCAAGCTCTTCGGCGCTCTGATACTCGCGCACGGGCTTCCCGCCCAGCGCCGACTTCGCCCAGCCCCGCGAGGTCGCCACCGGGTCCGCGATCGCCACCAGTTCGGTGCCGGGCGTGATCAGCAGGTTCTGGATATGCTCCACCCCCATCATCCCGGTCCCGACCAGGCCGTATCTGATTGTCTCTCCCATTCCGTCCCCAATTCTGCCATCTGGCCCGCATGAGCGAGCTTCGTCTGTCTGCCGACCCCGTGCCGCTGGGCGCCACCGGGATTACCGTTTCCTCCCTCGCATGGGGCATGTGGCGCTTCAAGGGGACTGACGTCGCCCACGCCACGTCGCTGGTGAAGGCCGCGCTCGACGCCGGCATCACCCTGTTCGACACCGCCGACATCTATGGCCCCGACAATGGCGAGCCCTTCGGCGCCTCGGAAGCGCTGCTGGGCCGGGTGTTCGCAGCCGATCCGGGCCTGCGCGGACAGATGGTCCTAGCCACCAAGGGCGGCATCCGCATGGGCGTGCCCTACGACAGCTCGTCGGCCTATATCTCGGAGGCCGTCGACGCCTCGCTGAAGCGCCTGGGCGTCGATCATGTCGATCTCTGGCAGATCCACCGGCCCGACCTTCTGGCGCATCCGGCCGAGGTTGCCGAAGCTCTCGATCGGCTCGTGACCTCGGGCCGCGCCCGCGCCGTCGGCGTCTCCAACTTCACGCCTGCCCAGGTGGCCGCACTTACTTCCTACCTCGAAACCCCGCTCGCCTCGATCCAGCCGGAATTTTCGGCGCTGGCGACGAAGCCGCTGTTCGACGGAACGATGGACCAGGCGATGCAGATGGGCCTGGCGGTGCTGGCCTGGTCGCCGCTGGGGCAGGGCAGGCTGGGCACTGTCAATGCCGATGCGGCCCCCAATGTTCGTGCTGCAGCAGAGGTCATCGCGCGTGTCGCGAAGGAACAGGGCGTGTCTGCCACCGCGGTCGCCTATGCCTTCGTCGGCGCGCACCCGGCCCGCCCGATCCCCATCGTCGGCACCCAGACGGCGGCGCGCATCGTGGAGGCGAAGGACGCGCTGAAGGTCAGCTTCACCCGCGAACAGTGGTACGAAATCCTGCAGTCGGCCATAGGCGAACGGCTTCCATAACAGATATTTGGGGAGTGATTTTCTGATGGGATGCGAAGTCAGCTGGTTTTCCGCGCTGTGCGACGACGACTATGAATTTCTGGGCCAGCCCGACGAGGCACTGAAGTCCAGCTTCGAGCATTGCCGCAACATCGTGCTGACCGCCGAAAAGGGCGGGTTCGACAATATCCTGCTGCCCTCGGGCTATCAGCTCGGCATCGACTCCACCGCCTTTGCCGCCGCCATGGCGCCGCTTACCCGCACAATCCGCATGCTGCTCGCCGTCCGCGTGGGCGAGGCCTGGCCGCCCCAGCTGGCGCGCCAGATCGCAACGCTGGACCGGATGATGAACGGGCGTCTGACCGTCAACATCATCTCGTCGGAAATGCCCGGCGAAACGCTCGGCTCGGCTCCGCGCTACGACCGCACGGTCGAGCTGATGCTGATCCTGAAGACCCTGCTGAACGGCCAGCCGCTGGATCACCCGGGCGAGCATTGGAAGCTGAAGCTCGATCCGCCGCGCATCACCACGGTTTCGGGCAAGTGCCCGCCACTATACTTCGGTGGCCTGTCACCCGACGCCCGCGAAGCCGCCGCCAAGGCAGCCGACGTCTATCTGATGTGGCCCGACACCATGCCAGCCGTCCGCGAGATCATCGCCGACATGACGAAGCGCGCCGCCGCTTACGGCCGCACGCTGAAGTTCGGCTATCGCTGCCACGTGATCGTGCGCGAGACCGAGGACGAGGCCCGCGCCTACGCCTCGCGGCTGCTCTCAAAGCTCGACGCCGAAACGGGTGACGCCATTCGCGCCAAATCGCTCGACAGCCAGTCGGTCGGCGTCCAGCGCCAGGCCCAGCTGCGTGAAAGTGCGGGGAGCGAAGGCTTCGTCGAGGACAATTTGTGGACCGGCATCGGCCGCGCCCGCTCTGGCTGCGGTGCCGCAATCGTCGGCACGCCCGACCAGGTGCTCGCAAAGCTGAAGGCCTATCAGGCCGAGGGCATCGAGGCCTTCATCCTCTCAGGCTACCCGCACGCCGCCGAGTGCGATCTTTTCGCCCGCCACGTGCTGCCGAAGCTGCAGCATGGGCCGCTGACGCTCTAACGAACGCCCAGCACCTCGCGCGCGATCGCCATTGTCTTGTTGCGGTCGGCCGGGAAGCCGGCTGCGACCCACAACTGCTCCACCTCGGCCAGCCGGCGGGAGACGGCCGGCCCCGGCGGCAGGCCCATCGCGATCAGGTCCTTGCCCGAAATCGGCAGCCGCGGGCGGGTGTAGTGGCTCAGCGGCCCGGCCCATTGCGCGGCGCGGGGGTCTCCTGTCAGCAGCAGCCGGTCGAGCGTCGGTTCCGCGCCTATTGAGTAGGCGAGCGCACGCGGGTCGTCGGGAACGGCCGGGCGCCCCGCGGCATGCACCAGCCGGCCCTTGCCCGCGTTCGACAGTTTCAACCGCGCGGCGATTTCGGCTGCGAGCGGCGGACTCTCCGGCAGCAGGGCCGCCAGGCGCCTCAGCCCGTCGGGCGCAACGCGTGCTGCACCCTCTGCTGCAATCAACGCCGCAAGCGCGGGCAGGCGGGACGCCGCGATTTCGGGCAGCACAGGCTTCAGGATATCGTGCGCCAGCATCGCGGCAACGGTGGGCTCCGGAGAGGGGAGGGCGAGCAATTTCAGCAGCTCGTCGCGGATTCGTTCCCGGCTCAAGGCCATCAGATCGTTTGCGCGCGCGGCGCAGGCCGCCAAGCCTTGCGCATCCAGTTCCGGCGCAAAGCGTGCGGAAAAGCGGAAGAAGCGCAGGATCCTGAGATGATCCTCGGCAATCCGTTCCAGCGGCGCACCGATGAAGCGCACCCGGCGGGACTTCAGGTCGTCCAGCCCGCCGAAGAAGTCGATCAATTCGCCCGTGCCCGGATCGGCATAGAGCGCGTTGATCGTGAAATCCCGCCGCCGGGCATCCTCCTGCCAGTCGTCGGTAAAGGCGACCTCTGCGTGGCGCCCGAAGGTCGCAACATCCCGCCTCAGCGTCGTCACCTCGTGTGGCACACCGCCCGAAACCGCCGTCACCGTGCCATGCTGCAAGCCCGTCGGCACCGCGCGGATGCCGGCACGCTCCAGCGCCGCAATCACCGCGTCCGGCTTCAGCCGGGTCGCAAGATCGATATCCGACACCGGCAGGCCCAGCAGCCAGTCGCGCACGGCGCCGCCAACGAACCTGGTTGTGCCGCTGTCGGCATCCAGCGCGCCGAGCAGCTTCGACAGGCCCGGCTTCCCGGCCCACAGTGCCGGATCGAGCCGCATCAGCGCAGCCTCGCCGACAGGTTCACCAGCATCCCCGCAGTCGCGCCCCAGATCGTCCGATCCTGCCACTCGATCACATAATAGCGCCGCAAGCGCCCCTTCCACTCGGCCTCGCGCAGCAGGTGGTTCCTGGGGTCGAGCGCAAAGTCCAGTGGAACTTCAAAGACATCGGCGACTTCATGCGGGTTCGGCCTGAACTCCAGATCGGGCGCTATGCTGCCCACCACCGGATGCACGGAATAGCCTGTTCCCGTCTGGTAGCGGTCTGCAATCCCCAGCAGCTCCACATGGGCCGGGTCCAGCCCGATCTCCTCGCGCGCCTCGCGCAGGGCGGCTGCCACCGGCCCGTCATCCTCGGGGTCGATCCGCCCGCCCGGGAAGGCCACCTGCCCGGCATGATTCCGCAAGTTGGCCGTCCGCGTCGTCAGCAGCAGCCGCGGCTCGGGGGCGCGAACGATCGGCACCAGCACGGCGGCCGGCACCAGAGTTGTTGCCGGTGACGTGCCCAGCGGCCCGAAATCCTGGTCGCCCGTCAGCACCGGCGCCGCAGATGTCAGCAGGGCGGACCGGAGATCCTCAAGAAGCGAAGGCAAAGAAGGCGCCCCCGCTCCACAGGCCCAGGGGGCCGCCCAGTCGTTCCTGCTCGTCGAGCGCCATGTCGGCGAGCTGGTAGAAGACCGGCCGATTGACCAGCGCCTCCAACGGCCGCGCCTTTGTCCCCCGTACATGCAGATAGGGCCTGGGCGTGCCGTCGGGCGCGGTTTCCACCCGCAGCGGATTGTCTGGCCCGGCCACCACGATGTCGTCGGTCAGCAGCCGGAATGCGATGGTGCGCCCCTCGCCCTCGCCCTCGCTCGTCGCCTCGACTGCCAGAAAGGCCGCATCCTCCACCCGGATGCTCAGTTTTTCGACCGGTGTTACAAGCACGTAGCTGCCATCGGCTTCGCGCCGCAGGATGGTGGAGAACAGCTTCACCAGCGCCGGCCGGCCGATCGGCGTTCCGCCGTGCAGCCATTGCCCATCCGCCCCGATCACCATGTCGCTGTCGCCGCAGTAGCTCGGGTTCCACTGCTCGACAGGTGGCAGCCGCCTTTCGGCCACGGCCTTCGCGATGTCCGCCAGCGACGCGCGGGAGAGGTCCAGCGCATCGGGCCTGATGGGTTCTGCCGTGGACACCATGGCCCGGGAGATGGGCTGCAAGTGAAAGCCGGTCAAGCCCGGCGTGGGGCCCGCCGCGGAAAGCGTCAAGCCGCGGCGCTGTCTGCCCCGGCAGCCGGCGCAAACGAAGCCGGGCCCCGCAGCCGATGGCCGGCCGGGAAGCGCAGCAGCAGCCGGTCGCGGTCCACCGGGCCGGGAAGCACCCATTCGCCCGTGTGCTTCGCTGAAAAGCCCCAGCGCGCATAATAGGGCGCGTCGCCGATCAGCATCACCGGCAGGTGCAGCTTGTCGAGTTCGGCCAGTGCAAGATCCATCAACCGCGCGCCGATCCGCTCGCCCCGCCGCGTCGGGTGCGACACCAGCGGGCCCAGCAGGGCAATGGGGCGGCTCCCCCTGGGGTGCTGCCAGTCGAGCCGCCAGGCCTCGACACTGCCGACGAGCTGCTCGCCGTCGAGCGCAACGAAGCTCGCCGGTTCGATCCGCGGCGCTCCGCTGCGCAGCAGGGCCGCCGTGCGCCGGTGTCGCGCCGGCCCGAAGCAGCTGTCCAGAAGCTCTGCCACCGCCTGGGGGGCAACGGAATCATGCGAGAGAAAGTCCACGGGCGCGTCCATGCAGCAAGGGTGTTTCACTTGGGTGAAGAGGGGATGTCCCTTCGGAGAACCCCATGTGTCCGGAGACCAGGTCTCCCCGGATGGCCGCCAGCCACCCGCCCGCCGCGCTGCACCCCGGATGCGGGGCGCGCGGCGGTCAGCCGCGTCGAATAATTCGTTTGATCGCGTGCGTTTGCATGGTGCGACGCCCCATAGACACAATCATCCGGGAAGGAAAGACCCTTTGCACGAAGGGGCTTATGCCGCCTTGCTCTCCGTGTCGGCCCCATTGCCGGGCTCGGCGGGGCGGTTCAGCCAGCGCGCGCCATGTTCCTCGGCAAGCGCTGCCACGGTCAGGCCGTCGCGAATCTGCTCGAACCGCAGCCAGTCGGTGCCTTCATCCTTCAGCCGCCAGCTCAGATACATGTGTGCGGCATCGAAGCGCACCTCGGTGTCGTTCGCCCACATGTCGGCGCCGAACAGCATGGCCTCGCCGATCACCTGGCGTCCCAGCAGCACCAGCGCACGCCGGTTGGTCAGCACATAGACGGCGCGCGCCCGCGCGCTGGAGCGCAGCCAGACAGGGAGCGCGATGATCCCGATCATGCCCGCCGTCATGGCAAGGATCAGCGGAAGCGCGGTTCCATCCGGCTGCCCGGCGAATCCCGAGCCAGACAGGTGCGGCCGGATAAGCTCGATCGCCAGCCAGCTCAGCAGTGACAGCAGGGTCAGAAACCCGGCAAGCTCCCACAGCTTGCGGGACAGCATCGCCGGCCGGCCCTGCCACAGGATGGTCTCGCCTTCGCCCGGCGGGCTCGGCCGCCGGGTGCGGGCGACGGAAACCGCCGCTGCGTCGGAAACGGCCTCGCCCGCGCCCATGGGAAGTCCGCTCAGCGTTCCACCGTCAGCGCGATGCCCATGCCGCCGCCGATGCACAGCGTGGCGAGGCCCTTCTTCGCGTCGCGGCGCTGCATTTCGTGCAGCAGGGTGACAAGGATCCGCGCACCCGACGCGCCGATCGGGTGACCGATCGCGATCGCGCCGCCGTTCACGTTCAGCTTCTCGGGATCGAGGCCGAGCTCCTGCCCGACGGCGAGCGCCTGGGCTGCAAAGGCCTCGTTCGCTTCGACGAGATCAAGATTGCCGACCGACCAGCCGGCCTTTTGCAGCGCAAGCCGCGACGCCGGCACCGGGCCGATCCCCATCACCGCCGGGTCCACGCCGGCCGACGCCCAGCTCTTCACATGGGCGAGCACGGTTGCCCCGCGCCGCGCGGCTTCGGCCGCCGACATCAGCACCAGTGCGGCTGCGCCATCGTTCAGGCCCGAGGCGTTGGCGGCCGTGACGGAGCCCTCCTTCTTGAACGCCGGCTTCAGCGCTGCCATCGCGTCGACGGTCGCGCCGTCGCGGATGTATTCGTCGGTGTCGACCACCGTGTCGCCCTTGCGACCCTTGATCGTCACCGGCGCGATCTCTGCGACGAACCGTCCGGCCTTCTTCGCGGCCTCGGCCTTGTTCTGCGAGCGGGTGGCGAATTCGTCCTGCGCGGCGCGGCCGATCTGGTAGCGCTCGGCCACATTCTCGGCCGTCACGCCCATGTGATAGCCGTTGAAGGCATCCCACAGGCCGTCCTTGATCATGGTGTCGACAAGCTCCAGCGCGCCCATCTTCTGGCCGGCCCGCAGGGCCTGGGCGTGGGGGCTCAAGGACATGCTTTCCTGCCCGCCCGCCAGCATCACCGACGCATCGCCGTTGCGGATCGCCTGCGCGGCCAGAGCGACCGCGCGCAGCCCCGAGCCGCACACCTGGTTCACGCCCCAGGCGGGAACCTCCTGCGGGATGCCGGCCGCCATGGCCGCCTGCCGCGCCGGGTTCTGGCCCTGGCCCGCGGTCAGCACCTGGCCCAGGATCACCTCGCCGATATCGCCACCCTCCACCTTGGCGTCGGCCAGCGCGGCTGCAATCGCCACCCGGCCGAGTTCATGGGCCGGCGTGGCGCCGAAGCTGCCGAGGAAGCTGCCGACGGGGGTGCGGCGGGCAGAGGCAATGACGACGTCGGTCATGTGGGGTCCTTTCGCTGTCTCGCTGTCGGGCCGTCCCGCCCGCTTCCCGCCTGCTCTAGCCCCGGTGCAACCAGTTTGAAAGCGGCTCCCACAGGCTTTCGCGCGCCCCGCCACCCACCACCATGCCCACATGCCCCGAAGGCACGTCGCGCCGGTCGATCCCGGCCAGGCGAACCCTGGCCTCAGGCGGAACGATCCGGTCCCGCGTTGCGCCGACGTCGAGGATCGGGGCCGACAGCCGTTCGGGCGCGATGCGTTCGCCGCCGACCCGCCAGAGCCCCCGCCCGATCCGGTCGGTCCCGAAGCCGGCAACGAACAGGTCGCGCGCGGCCGGCAGGGTCAGCGGCGCGCCGCTGTTCGCCCAGTCCTCCACCGCGGCGAACCAGCCGAGGTGCGGATCGTCCGACGGGCGCCGCGAGAGCGCCTCGAACTTGGCAAGCACCGCCTCCTCGTCGAGGCTCCAGAACAGCGGGTTCAGAAGCGAGATCGGCACGGCACCCAGCCCGCGCCCCACGGGGCGGATCGCGGTCCAGGTTTCCAGCGCGCGAAGCCGCGCCTCCGGGCCGAAGCCGTCGAAATGCCAGGGCGCGGCGATCAGCGCGAGGCGCTCGAGCCGTGCGCCGAGCAACTGCCCGGCCGCAAGCGCCAGCGTTCCGCCCAGGCAATAGCCGAGCAGCCTTACGGGTCCGTCCAGCCGGGCAAGCAAGGGCATCAGCCGGGCCGACACCAGCCCGGCAAGCCCCAGCCGCCGTTCCGAGGCCTGCATCGGCCCCCAGTCCACCAGCAGCACCCTGTGGCCCTGCGCCGCGAGAAAGCGGACGAGCGAGCGCCCGGGCGCGAGATCCAGCACGGCCGGCGCATTGATGAGCGAAGGCACCACTACCAGCATCGGCCCGTCCGGTGGCCCACCCACCTGCCGCAGGCGCACGCCGCCCCGCCGCGCCACTTCGGCCATTGCCGGCATGGGCGCCGGAACCGGTGCCGCCTGGTAGCGCTTCAGCCCTTCCAGCACCGCCGCCAGCCGCTCGGGCTCGTGCCCCAGGCGCCGGCTGGCAAGCGACAGGAACAGCGGCAGGGGATGCGGCCCGCGGCCCCGCGCTTGGCGCCCCGGCTGCCGTGGTGCAGCATTAGCCATTGTGCACCCCGGCGCGTGGCGGGACGGGCCGTTTCCAACCGATTTGCGGGCCTATGCTGCACATGCTAAGTCTGGCGCGAGCCTCCCTGCCTTTCGAAATGGAACCCCATGCCAACGAGCCCCGCCCCCGAAGGCGATGTCGCCCCGATCATCATCAAGAAATACGCGAATCGCCGCCTCTATGACACCGAAAGTTCCAGCTACATCACGCTGGAACATCTCTCCGCGATGACCCGCAAGGGCCGCGAGTTCAAGGTGGTCGACGCCAAGTCCGGCGACGACATCACCCACAGCGTGCTGACCCAGATCATCGTCGAGGAGGAAAACCGCGGCACCACCCTGCTGCCGGTCAGCTTCCTCCGCCAGCTGATCGCCATGTACGGCGACCAGATGCAGGCGATGGTGCCGCATTATCTGGAGGCCTCGATGGAGGCGTTCCGCCGCAACCAGGAGCAGGTGCGCAGCACCATGATGGGCATGATGGCAGGCGGCTCCAACCCGTTCGAGGCACTCGCCCGGCAGAACATGGCGATGATGAAGGCCGCCACCGACATGTGGGCAACCGGGGCCGTCCCCAAGGCAGACACGCCGGCCGAACCAGCTGCAAAGGCCGGCGCGGGCGAGGATGTGAAGGCGCTGAAGGAAGAGCTGCGCGCGCTCCAGGCCAAGATCGACAATCTCGTCAAGGACTGAGCCTTGTCCGACAGGCTCAGCCGCGCGCTTGCCGAGCTGCCGCCCGACATCGTCCGGACGGCAGCGGCAGACCTGGCCCCGCATCTGACGGACTGGCGCGGCCAGAAGACGGGTGCGGCGGATGCGCTGCTGCTGCCCCGCAACACGGCCGATGTCGTCGCGATCGTCCGGTGGGCAGCGCGGCACGGCGTTGCGATCGTGCCCCAGGGCGGGAACACCGGGCTCGTCGGGGGCAGCGTCCCCGAGCCCGCGATGTCGCGCCCGACCATCCTGCTGTCGCTGCGCCGGATGAACGCGATCGAGGCGGTCGATCCCGCCGGCCTGTCGCTGCGCGCAGGCGCCGGGGCCATCCTGGCCGATGTCCATGCTGCAGCAGAAAGGGCGGGCTGCCGCTTTCCCCTGTCACTCGGCGCCAAGGGCAGCGCCACGCTCGGCGGGCTGGTGTCTACCAACGCGGGCGGCGTGCAGGTGCTCCGCCACGGCACCATGCGCGCACTGGTGCGGGGGCTGGAGGCCGTGCTGCCCGACGGTTCGGTGCTCGACCAGCTCTCGGCCCTCGCGAAGGACAACACCGGTTACGACCTGAAGCAGATGCTGGTCGGCGCCGAAGGCACGCTGGGCATCGTCACCCGCGTCGTGCTGCGCCTCGCACCTGCACAAGGGTGGCGCAGCATCGCCTGGGTCGGTTTGGGGTCGCCCGATGCGGCGCTCGCATTGCTGCAGAGGCTGCGGCGGGGCGCGGGGGAGTCCATCGAGAGCTTCGAGCTGATCTCGGCTGCCGCGCACGACCTGGTGTTGCAGCATCTGCCCGGGGCGCGCCCGCCGCTGACGACATCGCACCCCTGGCATGCCCTGATCGAGCTGGAGGCAGACAGCAGCATTCTCGAAGCCCTCCTTGCCGAGGCGCTTGCAGCCGGCGAGATCGCCGACGCGGCCCTCGCGGCATCGGGCGCGCAGGGCGACGCCTTCTGGGCGTTGCGCGAAGCCATTCCCGAGGCCGAGAAGCGCGAGGGCGGGGCAGTCAAGAACGACATTTCGGTCGCGGTGGCCGACATCGGCACCTTCCACGCCCGCGCAGAGGAGATGCTGGCGGCCGAATTCCCGGGCAGCCGGCCCTTCGTCTTCGGCCACCTGGGCGACGGCAACCTGCACTGGAACATCCGCGCTCCGCTGGGCGCAGACCCGGCCTGGCTGAAGTCGGACGGGGAGGCCGCGCGCCGCCGGTTGCACGACCTCATCGCTGAATTCGGGGGCTCCATCTCGGCCGAACACGGCATCGGCACCCTGAAGCGGGCCGAGCTCGGCCGGCTCGGCAATCCGGCCCGGCTGTCGGCCATGCGGGCCATCAAGGCCGCGCTTGACCCGGCAGATCTGATGAATCCCGGCAAGCTGATCCCCTGATGCCGGCCCCGGGAACCGGCTTGCTTGCACCCACCGGCAGGGCAGGCTAGAGCCCGCGCCAGACCGGCGCCGATGCCGCCCCCGCGGCTTCCGGCGCCTTTTTCGAACTGCAACAGGAACCCCCGATGGCCAGCCAACCGAACGCCCAGCTTCCGCTTTTCTACCAGAACCTCATTCCGCTGACGTCGGACCTGCACGCAGATCATGGCATCCTCGAACGCACCGAGCTCGGCTTCGCCCGCGCGACCCACGCCGTTCCGGTCACCGTCGACGAGTTCGTGATGGCCCAGCGCAACTATCCGATCGTCTTTTCCGACGGCCCCGAGGGCGTGCCGCTTGCGCTGGTGGGCCTTCGCGAAGGCGAGAACCTGTTCGTCGACGCCGACGGCAAGTGGACCGATGGCGCCTATGTGCCGGCCTACATCCGCCGCCACCCCTTCATGCTCGCGCGCCTGACGCCCGACGCCGACGTGCTGAGCCTTGTGTTCGACGACCAGGCCGGCCTGATCACCGCGGACGCGCCCAACAAGCTGTTCGACGCCGACAAGCAGCCCAGCGAGACCACGAAGAACATCCTTGGCTTCTGCGAGCAGTTCGAACAGGCCGTCGCCCGCACCAAGAGCTTCATGGACGAGCTGAACAAGCTCGGCCTGCTGATGGACGGCCAGGCCCAGATCCAGAACCCCGGCATGGACCAGCCCGCCACCTTCGCCGGCTTCAAGATGATCGACGAGAAGAAGCTGCAGAACATCCGCGGAGACCAGGCCCGCAAGATGGTGCAGAACGGCATGCTGGGCCTCGTCTACGCCCACCTCTTCTCGCTGTCGCAGATCCGCAACCTGTTCACGCTGGCCAACCCCGAGCTCGCGCAGGGCTGACACGTCCGGCGGACGCTTCGGCTCTCTGGAAGGTCCGGCCCTGCCGCCCGCTTGCGGCAGGGCGGAGCCGCGTCTACTCTGGCGCGCGCACCGAGGATTCGATTGAGGAGCAGGGGACTTATGGGCAGCTTCAGCGTTACCGCCGCACTGGCATTCCTGGCGATCGCGGCCGCGCCCGCCATGGCCCAAGGCGCCCCGATCGATGCGCCGGCCGGCGAATACACACTCGACAAGACCCACGCCAGCATCACCTGGAAGATCAAGCACCTCGGCCTTTCCAACTACACCGCGCGCTTCGCGTCTTTCGACAGCGTGCTGGTGCTGGATCCGAAGACCCCCACCAAGTCGACGATCAGCGTCACCATCGACCCGAAGTCGGTGAAGACGGACTTCCCCTTCCCCGAGAAGGAGGATTTCGACAAGGTGATCGCCGAGAAGTTCCTGATGGCGGGCGAGCATCCCACCATCACCTTCCAGTCGACGGGCCTGAAGGCGACCGGCGCCAAGACCGGCAAGCTCACGGGCAACCTCACCATGATGGGCGTGACCAAGCCGATCACGATGGACGTCACGCTCAATGGCGCGATGGTGCACCCGTTCCGCAAGATCCCGGTCGTCGGCTTCACCGCCACCGGCAGCTTCAAGCGCTCCGACTTCGGCTCGACCGTGCTGCAGGGCCCGATCGGCGACGAGATAACCGTGATCGTCGAGGCGGAGTTCTTCAAGAAGTGACCTCCGCGCGGAGCAGCTACAGCCGCATGGCAATCACGCTGCACTGGTTGATTGCCCTGCTGCTGATCGGGAATTTTGCCGGCGGGCTGTTCATGGGCGACCTGCTTGCCCCCAGCGCCACGCCCGAACAGAAACAGCTCGGCTTCAAGATCGTGCAGCTGCACAAGTCGATGGGGCTCACGATCCTGCTGCTCAGCCTGCTCCGGCTGGCAACCCGCCTCGTCAGCGGCACCCCGCCGCTGCCGGGGCACATGACATCGACGGAACGGCTGCTCGCAAAGGCAACCCACTGGGCCTTCTATGCAATCATGATCCTCGTGCCTCTCACGGGCTGGATCATGGTTTCGGCAAGCCCGCTCGGCTTCCCGACCATCTGGTTCGGCCTGTTCGAGTGGCCGCACCTGCCGATCGAGACCAGCAAGGCGACCAGCGGCGCTGCCTCGGAAGCGCACGAGATCATTGCCTTTGCCGGCGCCGGCCTGTTGCTGCTGCATGTCGCGGCCGCGCTGAAGCACCAGTATCTCGACCGCGACGATGTGCTCGCCCGCATGCTGCCGCTCGTCCGCCGGAGGTCCGCATGATGCATCTTGCAAGGCTGCTCGTGGCGTTCGCCGTGGCGGCACCGGCCGCTGCCAGCAGCTGGGCCGTCGTCCCGGCCCAGTCCAGCCTCACATTCGCCTCCAAGTGGAATGGCGCCGACATCGAGGGGCGCTTCCCGAAGTTCACGGCGAACATCCTCTTCGATCCCGCAAAGCTCGCCGAGGCCCGCGTCGATGCCGTCATCGACCTGTCGGCCGCCACCACCGGCGACAAGACGGTGAACGGCAGCCTTCCAGGCAGCGACTGGTTCGATGTGAAAAAGGTGCCGACCGCGCGCTTTCAGGCAGCCAGCTTCACCCAGGTGAAGCCCGGCCAGTATCTGGCCAAGGGCACGCTCAGCATGCGCGGGGTCAGTGTTCCCGTCAGCCTGCCGTTCACTCTGGCAATCAACGGCAACACCGCCGTCATGACGGGGCAGACGGTTCTCGATCGCCGAAGTTTCAAGATCGGCATGGAAAGTGACGCAGAGGGCGCATGGGTCGGCTTCCCGGTTCCGGTCAAGGTGAAGATCACAGCAGTCCGCAAGCCCTGAGCATGGCTGCCGCCTATGGCCATCCGGTGCCCTTCGACACGGTCTTCGAACCGCGCTGGATGCCGGAGCTTCTGTTCCGCACTGCCGCGCGGGTTCCGCAGGCGCCCGCGATCGACTTCATGGGCCGGATCACCCGCTATGGCGAGCTTGCCGCGCTGGTGCGGCGCGCGGCGAACGGCTTCCGTGCGCTGGGCGTCGGCCCGGGCTGCACCGTCGGCCTGTTCCTGCCCAACTGCCCCCACTATGTGATCGCGGCCTATGGTGCGTGGGCAGCCGGCGCGCGCCTTGCCAATTTCTCGCCGCTCTACACCGTCGACGAGCTGCGGACCCAGGTGGAAGACAGCGAGGCCGACGTGATGGTCACGCTGGACGTCAAGGCGCTGCTGCCGACCATCGAGACCGTGCTTGCCAGCACCCGGCTGAAGACCCTGGTGATCGGCAATGTCGCCGAGGCCCTGCCGCCGGCCAAATCCTTCCTGTACCGCCTGCTGAAGGGTTCGGACCGCAGCAGCTTTGTCGAAGATGTCCGCCACCAGACCTTCGCGGAGCTGGTGGCGCAGCCCGAGATCGCCGATCCGGTGCCCCAGCCGACCAACAGCATCGCGCTGCTGCAATACACCGGCGGTACGACCGGCACGCCGAAGGGGGCGATGCTCACCCACGCCAACCTGTCGGTGAATGCGGCGCAGGTGAACGCCCTGGACGACCAGCCCGGCGCGCCGGACCGCATCCTCGGTGCCCTGCCGCTGTTCCACATCTTCGCGCACACCTGCATCATGAACCGGACTGTCCTCAATGGCGGGATGATGGTGCTGCTGCCGAAGTTCGAGGTGAAGGCGGCGCTGTCGGCCATCGCGCGCACGAAGATCACTGCGCTGCCGGGCGTGCCGACCATGTACCGCGCCATGCTGGACCACCCCGACATCCGCCGGCACGACCTCTCTTCGGTGCGCGTGTGCATTTCGGGCGGCGCGCCGTGCCCCGAGCCGCTGAAGGCCGCGTTCGAGACGATCACGGGCGCGAAACTGGTGGAGGGCTATGGCCTCACCGAAAGCTCCGGCGTCGTCTGCGTGAACCCCTATGCGACCGGCGGCAAGCCCGGCACCATCGGCCAGCCCGTGCCCGGGACGCACATCCGCCTGCTCGACAAGGATGATCCCGCGAAGCTCGCGGCACCTGGCGAGAGCGGCGAGCTTGCCTTCAAGGGCCCGCAGATGATGCAGGGCTATTGGAAGCGCGACAATTCGGGCGTTTTCGCAGATGGTTACCTGCGCACCGGCGATGTCGCCGAAGTCGATTCCGACGGCTATTACCGGATCGTCGACCGGCTGAAGGACATGATCATCGTCGGCGGCTTCAAGGTCTTCCCGTCCCAGGTGGAGGACCAGCTCTATGCGCACGAACAGGTGAAGGACGCGATCGTCGTCGGTGTGCCCGATTCCTACCTGGGTGAACGCCCCAAGGCCTTCGTCACCCTGCAGGAGGGCGCGACCGTCGACGGCGACGCGCTGCTGGCGTGGCTGAACCCGCGGCTCGGCAAGCACGAGAAGGTCGTCTCAGTCGAGGTGCGCGACAGCCTCCCCAAGACGATGATCGGCAAGCTCAGCCGCAAGGAACTGGCAGCCGAGGCGCGCGCGAAGGCCGGTTAGCAGCGCCCCGGCGCCCGCGCATCATTGCGACGTGCGCCGCACATGGTCGCGCGGGGGTTGCTGCTCCAGGAAGCGGATCGCGCTCAGCACATGCGCCTTCACGCCCACCTTCAGCGCCGTCTCGTTCACCGTGAACATCGGGCTGTGGTTCGGCGGTGTCGCCTCTGGCGCAACGCCGTCCGGGCTGATGCCCAGGAAATAATAGACCCCGCCCACCTCGTTCATGAACAGGCTCACATCCTCGGACGGCGTGATCGGGCTTGTCGCCGGGTTGATGCCGTCCCTGCCGGCTGCTTCGGAAAGCGGCCCCGCGATCCAGGCGGCGAGCGCCGGCTCGTTGTAGGTGAGCGCGCCGGCTTGCGTGAACGACACCTTGGCCTCGGTGCCGTACAGTGCCGCAAGGCCCGTCACGCTCTTCTCGATGTCCAGCTTCAGCCGGTCCCGTTGGGCGGAATCGAAGGTCCTCAGCGTGCCGGACAGTTCGGCCTTGTCCGGGATGATGTTGTGGCGGACGCCGGCGTTGATCGTTGCAACCGACAGGATGGTCGGCGTCTCGGCCGGGTTGACGGTGCGCGTCACCAGCCGGTTGAGCTCCTGTACCGTTGCGGCCGCCTGGCCCACCACGTCCGTCCCGCGCCACGGCACCGCGCCATGCGTCTGCACGCCCGTCAACGTGATCCGCATCGTATCGGCTGCCGACATCATGGGGCCGGGGCGCCAGTTCAGCGTTCCGGCCCTTGCCGGCCACACATGGATCCCGAACACGGCGTCGGGCTTCAGCGGCGTGAATGCGCCTTCCTTCAGCATCAGCCGCGCGCCGCCTTCCTCGCCCGGCGGCGGCCCTTCCTCCGCAGGCTGGAAGATCAGCATCACGGTGCCCGGAATCTCTGCCTTCAGGCCGGCAAGCACCTCGGCGGCCCCCATCAGCATCGCCACATGGGCATCATGCCCGCAGGCGTGCGCAACCCCCACCGGCTGCCCCAGATAAGTGGCAGTCACGGTCGAGGCGAAGGGCAGGCCGGTCGCCTCCTTCACCGGCAGCGCGTCCATGTCGGCCCTCAGCGCCACCACGCCGCCGGGCTTCCCGCCTTTCAGGATGCCGATCACCCCGGTCACGCCCACCTTCTCGCGCACCTCATAGCCCAGCGTCCTGAGGTGGGCGGCCACCAGTGCGGCCGTGCGCACCTCGCGATTGCCGAGCTCGGGGTTCCGGTGGATGTCCCGCCGCCAGCCGATCACCTTGGGCTCGACCGCGTCTGCGCGCGCCGTGACGGTATCGAGCGGAACGGCCGCTGCGGCCGGTGCGGCCGCGACCAGAAAGCCGAGAAGAAGCATGCGCATGCGGGGAAGTCTCCGATCTGTCGTCGGCCGACGCTAGAAGCGCGCGCCCGGCGGGGCAAGCGCGCCCAAGCGGCTTGACCGGCCAATCCGCGCCGTCCAGAAGGCTCAGGTTCCGGGAGATTTCATGGCTTCGAGTAGCGACATTTCGACCCTGAGTTTCGAGGCTGCGCTCCAGCGACTGGAGGCGATCGTCAAGCAGCTGGAATCGGGCGACGCCCCGCTCGAGGCCGCGATCGGTCTCTACGAGGAAGCGCAGGCGCTGAAGGCGCATTGCGAGGCGAAGCTGGGTGCCGCCGAGGCCCGCATTGCCCAGTTGCAGCTGGATTCCGACGGCCGGCCCGTCGGGGAAGCACCCTTCGGTGGCTGAGTCGGGGGCGGCAATGCAGGCAAACCACCATCTGAAGCCGGCGCTGGAAGCGATAAGCCAGCAGATCGACGCCCGTTTCGAACGCATCTTCGCGGTTCCGGAGGATCCCCGGGCCGTCCTCTACGAAGCCATGCGCTATGCCGTGATCGGCGGCGGCAAGCGGATGCGCCCGCTGCTGGTGGTTGCCGCCTGCGATCTGTTCAATGTCGATCGCGAGCGCGCGCTCCGTGTCGCCTGCGCGATCGAGCTGGTCCATGTCTATTCGCTGGTGCACGATGATCTGCCCTGCATGGACGACGACGACCTGCGCCGCGGCAAGCCCACCGTCCACAAGGCTTTCGACGAGGCCATCGCCGTCCTCACCGGCGACAGCCTGTTTGCGGTCGCCTTCGAGATCCTGGCCGACGAGGCGACCCACGAGGACCCGTTCGTCCGCTCCGAGCTTGTCCTCGAACTTGCCCGCGCCTCCGGCCCGGCCGGCATGGCCGGCGGGCAGATGATGGACATCGCGGCCGAAACCAACCGCTTCGACCTTTCGACCACCACCCGGCTCCAGCAGCTGAAGACGGGGGCACTGATCGGCTTTTCCGTGGAGGCAGGCGCGATCATGGGCAAGGTCGGGCACCAGACCCGCCTCAAGCTCAAGGGTTACGCCCGCGATCTCGGCCTTGCCTTCCAGATCGCCGACGACCTGCTCGATGTGGAGGGTGACCCCGAGGCCGCCGGCAAGGCGCTCCGGAAGGATGGCGACAAGGGCAAGTCCACCTTCGTCTCGCTGCTGGGGGTCGAGCGCGCCCGCAGCCAGGCCGAGATGCTGATCGACCAGGCCATCCACCACCTGCAGGGCTTCGGGCCCGAGGCGGACCTTCTTCGGGCCATCGCCCGCTTTGCGATAGAACGTGACCGCTGACATGCGCGTCGGCGTCTATCCCGGCACCTTCGACCCCGTCACGCTGGGGCACATGGACATCATTGCTCGCGGGGCGAAGCTGGTCGACCGCCTGATCATCGGGGTCGCGACCAACCCGTCCAAGTCGCCGCTCTTCACGCTGGAGGAACGCGTCGCCCATGTCCGGCGCGAGACGGCCGCCATCCCCAACGTCGCAGTGGTGCCCTTCGATGCGCTGCTGATGCACTTCGCCGAACAGCAGGGCGCATCCGTCATCGTGCGGGGGCTGCGTGCGGTTGCCGACTTCGAATATGAGTTCCAGATGGCCGGCATGAACCAGCAGCTGAACAGCGCGATCGAGACCGTCTTCCTGATGGCAGACGTGGCGCTGCAGCCGATCGCCTCGCGCCTCGTGAAGGAAATCGCGGCCTATGGCGGCGCGATCGACAAGTTCGTGTCGCCGGCGATCGCAGCGGATGTCCGGGCGCGCATCGCCGCCAACGCTGCCAGGGGCTGACCGCGTGGCCGCTGCCGTTCAGCCTGCCGCAAGCCGGTGCGGGCAAGGGATGCAGCCCATGATCCGGCATGCGCTCGCTGCCCTTGTGGGGCTCTTCCTGGCAGCCCCCGCGCTCGCCCAGCTGCCGCAGGATTCCCCGCCCAAGGCCGAGCCGTCGGCACCCGCGACGCAGGTGATCGCCTCGCCGTCGGCGGCCGCAGTCGATCCGGAGAACATCCTCCACCTCGATCTCTCGACCGGCGGACGCGTCACCATCATGCTGCGCCCGCAGGCCGCCCCCAATCATGTGGAGCGCATCAAGACGCTCACGCGGAAGGGCTTCTACAACGGCCTCCTGTTCCACCGCGTGATCGACGGGTTCATGGCGCAGACCGGCGACCCGCAGGGAACGGGGCAGGGCGGGTCCGACCTCCCCGACCTCAAGGCCGAGTTCAACGAGCTGCCCCATGTGCGCGGCGCCGTCTCCATGGCGCGCACCAACGAACCCGACACGGCGAACAGCCAGTTCTTCATCATGTTCCAGCCGCTGTTGAGGCTCGATCGCACCTACACCGTGTTCGGCCGTGTGATCGCGGGCATGCAGTGGGTCGATGCGATCGAGCGCGGCGAGCCGCCTGCCAGCCCCAGCCGAATCCTCCAGGCCTCGATCGGCGCCGACAACAAGGCGCCACCGGTCTTCCCCGCGCCCAAGGCCGCCGTCGACCCGCTGGCGGCGGAAGCCGCCAAGCTGCTCCAGCAGGCCCCGGCCAAACCGCCGCGCTGACGTCGGCCCTTGCAGGCACGCGCCTCAGCCGCCATTGCCCCCGCCCATGCGTGTCGACGATTTCGATTTCGAGCTTCCCGACGAACGGATTGCGCTCCGCCCGGCGAACCCCCGCGACAGCGCCCGGCTGCTGCACGTTGCGGGCGGTCAGCTGACCGACCACATCGTCCGCGACCTGCCGTCCCTGTTGCGTGCCGGCGACGTGCTTGTTTTCAACGACACCCGCGTGATCCCGGCCCAGCTGTTCGGGAAGAAGGGCGACGCCGCAATCGACGTCACCCTCCACCTGCGCCTCGGCACCCACGAGTGGCTCGCCTTCGTGCGCAACGCCCGCAAGCTGAAGGCCGGCGACCGCCTGCAGTTCGGCCCCGGCCTCGACGGCGTGGTGGTCGAAAAGCGCGAGGGCGGCGAAGTCCACTGGCGCTTCGAAAGCCCCGACCCGCTGGAAGTCGCGCTGGAGCGCGCTGGCCAGATGCCGCTGCCGCCCTACATCGCCCGCAAGCGCGGCATCGATGCGCAGGACAAGGCCGACTACCAGACGGTCTATGCCCGCGAGGACGGCGCCGTCGCTGCCCCCACCGCCGGCCTCCACTTCACGCCCGAGCTGCTGGCGGCCCTGGATGCAGCCGGGATCCAGCGCGAGACAGTGACCCTCCACGTCGGCGCAGGCACCTTCCTGCCCGTGAAGGCCGAGCGCACCGAGGACCACAGGATGCACGCCGAATGGGGCAGGGTAGCGGACGACGTCTCCGCCCGCCTGAAGGCCGCCCGCGCGGAAGGCCGCCGCATCATCGCGGTTGGCACCACCTCGCTCCGCCTGTTGGAGGCAAGCGGCCTCGAGCCCTTCACCGGCACAACGGACATCTTCATCACACCGGGCTACCGTTTTCGCGGCATCGACGGCCTGATGACCAACTTCCACCTGCCCAAAAGCACGCTCTTCATGCTCGTCAGCGCCCTGATGGGCCTCGACACCATGCGCGCCGCCTACGCCCACGCGATTCAGCAGCGCTACCGCTTCTACAGCTACGGGGATTCCTCGCTGCTGCTCCCTCAGGGCTGAAACAGGATCTTCGGCCCCGGGTCCATCAGCGCGTCCGGCGCTTCGGCAAAGCTGGCGCAGCGGTGCGTCACGGCCTCCGCCTTCAGCTTCCCGCACGCCAGGCACTCGAGCACGCCGGGCAAGGTGCTGCGCGAATGCACCCGCGATGTGTTGAACGTCAGCCCCTTGTAATAGGCGCGCGTCAGCGGGATGGGGGTCTCGGGCGCCAGGTGGATCGCAACCGACGTCAGATAGCCGTTCGCGCCCGTGGATTGCACCGCGAAGGCAAGCGCCTGCGGCATTCCGTTCGCCTCCACCACCACGTCATACTGGTCGCTCGGCGTCCGCCCGGCGTCCAGCCCCAGCGGCTCGACCCGCGCCCCCAGTGACTCGGCTCGCGCCCGGCGGCCGGAGTCGTCATCCAGGTACAGAACCTCGCCCGCCCCAAGTGCCACGGCAGCGCCTGCTGCATACAGCCCCACGCTCTGCGCAAGGCCTCCCACCACCAGCACGCGCCCGCCCGGCCGCTCCGCCAGCGGCCCGGCAACGCCGCGATAGCCGTCCGCGATATTGTCGCCCGCGCCCGCCGCGATCAGCGGGTCAAGGCCCTCCGGCAGGGGCAGCAGCATATGGTCGGCAAAGGGCACGCGCAGCAGGTCCGAAAAGGCCCCGCCCGATTCCAGACCCGAGGTCGGCTTCAGCCCGAAGGCCGCCGCAAACGGATAGGCTGTGCAGCTGTTGGTCCAGCCCTTCCGGCAGTTGTCGCAGCGCCCGCAGCTCAGCTGGAAGGGCACCACCACCTTCTGCCCCGGCACCACCCCGGCAGCCGGTCCTGCCTCCACCACCTCGGCCACACACTCATGGCCGAAGGCAAAGGGGCCGGGATACTTCACCACGCCCACCGCAATGTAGAAATCGAGGTCGCAGCGCGCGACCGCGATGGGCCGCACGATGGCATCGGTGTCGGCCATCAGCCGGGGCGCCGGCACATCCTGCCATTCGAACTGCCCCGGCTTCACGAAGGTCAGCTGGCGCATCATTTGCCCCCGCTGTTGTCGATCAGCACCGGCACCTCGAACCAGCTGAGCTCGGCCGGCGCACCCCAGCGCTTCTGCACGTCCGCCCGCCAGGCGTCCGTGTACCAGGCTTCGGCCGAGGCCTTGTCCTTCCACAGATAGATGCCGCCGGCCTTCCCGTCGGCGCCAATGGTGTAATATTTGCGGATCAGCCCCGGGATCGCCCGATATTGCGGCGTCGAGCCCTCGAACATCTGTACCAGCTGAGCCTTGGGCAGCCCTGGCGGCACCGGCACAGCCACCAGAGTCGCCACCTGCTGTGCGGCAGCCGGCAGGGCCAGGGCCAGGGCGGAAAGGGCAATCGCAAGCTTCAGTCGCATGGGATCTCTCCTGTCTCGATGCGAACAGGCTATCCCCATGTCTTCCATGGCTGCTATGCACATTGCCGCAAGACAGCTTCGCGAAAGCGCAACGAGTGGACTTGGACAGATGGACCTCGACGCAATCGCCACCCTCGATGCGATCCACCGCACCGGCTCGCTCAGCAGCGCCGCCCGCGAACAGCATGTCGCCGTCTCCACTGCCGCCCGCCGGATCGAGGCCCTCGAGGCCAGTCTGAAGCTCCGCCTCGTCGATCGCCGCCCGCACGGCGCGCTGCTGACGCCAGAGGGTGCCGCGCTTGCCGAACAGGCCCGCCCGTTCCTCGAGCAGGCCGCGCGTCTCGCCCGCACGGCCGCCGCCCTGAAGGACGGCGCGGATGTCACCCCGGTGCGCGTCTCCGCAACCGAATCCGTCGTCGCCGACATCCTGGCGCCTGCGCTCCCGATGCTCGCCCGCCGCGCCCCCGGCCTTGCCGTCGAACTCCGCTCCGAAGGCGCCGTCGTCAGCCTGGCGCTCCGCAACGCCGACCTCGCAGTCCGCATGTCCCGCCCGCAGGGCGCAAGCCTCCTCATCCGCAAGCTGCCCCAGATCCGTCTCGGCCTGTTTGTCGCGCCGGCGCTGCTCGCGGGCACCCCGCCCAGCGAGGTCGATCCCGCCCGCTTCCCCGTCCTCACCTACGACGACAGCTTCGGCCCCATTCCCGAACTCGCCTGGCTCGCCGGCCACGGCCTGCTACGCTCGGTCGTGCTGCGCACCGGAAGCACACGCGCGCTGCTGGCCGCCACGGCCGCCGGCGCCGGCCTCGCGCTCCTCCCCGCCCATTTCGCACTGGCCGAGGGTCTCATCGAGCTCCCCATTCCAGACCCTCCGGCCCCCCGAACCCCCTGGCTCGTCACCCACAAGGACGTCCGCCGAACCCCGCGTGTCGCCGCTGTCCACCGCTGGATCATCGACAGCTTCCGCATCCTCGCCTAGGCGCAGGCGCGATGAACCGCTTCGATTTCCACATCCACGCAACCGACGGCCGCGCCCGCACCGGCACCATCGCGACACAGCGCGGCACCATCCGCACGCCTGCCTTCATGCCCGTCGGCACGGCCGCCACGGTGAAGGGCATGCACCCCGAGCAGGTGAAGGCCGCCGGCGCCGACATCATCCTCGGCAACACCTACCACCTGATGCTCCGCCCGGGCGCCGAGCGCATGGCGCGCCTGGGCGGCCTCCACCGCTTCATGAACTGGGACAGGCCCATTCTCACCGACAGCGGCGGCTTCCAGGTGATGAGCCTGGGCAGTCTCGTGAAGATGCGGGAGGAAGGCGTCAGCTTCCAGTCCCACGTCGACGGCTCCAAGCATTTCGTCAGTCCCGAACGCTCGATCGAGATCCAGCGCCTGCTCGGCTCCGACATCGTGATGGCCTTCGACGAGTGCACGAAGCACCCCGCCAGCCACGAACAGGCCGCCAGTTCCATGCGCCTCTCGATGCGCTGGGCGAAACGCTCGCGCGACGCCTTCCTTGAAAACCCCGCGCCAGCCCTGTTCGGCATCCAGCAGGGCAGCCTCTACCGCGACCTGCGGCAGGAATCCGCCGAACGCCTGATGGAGATCGGCTTCGAAGGCTATGCGATCGGTGGCCTCGCGGTCGGCGAGGGGCAGGAGTCCATGTTCGAGGTCCTGGACTACGCCCCCGACATGCTGCCACCAGACCGGCCCCGCTACCTGATGGGCGTCGGCAAGCCGTCGGATATCATCGGCGCGGTGCTCCGCGGCGTCGACATGTTCGATTGCGTGCTCCCCACCCGATCTGGGCGGACCGCACAGGCCTTCGTGACCACGGGCACGCTCAACCTGCGGAACGCCCGCCACGCGGAGGACACGGGGCCGCTCGATCCCGAATGCCCGTGCCCCACCTGTGCCAACTACAGCCGGGCCTATCTGCACCACCTGTTCAAGGCCGAGGAGATGCTCGGCCCCATGCTGCTCACCCAGCACAATATCTGGCACTACCAGCAGCTGATGCAGGGCCTTCGGGACGCGATTTCGGAAGGCCGGGTCGAGGCCTACGCTCGCGACCGGCTAGACCGGATGGATCAGGCCGCCGCCTGAAGGGCAGGGGGCGCCAGCGCCCGCCCGAGGAAGGCATCCACATCCGCCGCGCTCCGGTCCGGCGCTTCCTCGTGCGGGATATGCCCGATCTTCGGGTACACCAGCACCTCGGCATTCGGCACTGCGGCCTTGAACCAGTCGGCAGCCGCCACCGGGATAACCCGGTCTTCCGCGCCCCAGATGATCAGCACGGGAATGCCCTTCAAGGCGCCAAGCCCGTCAACCGTGAAGCGCGTCCACCCCTGCGACCAGCGTTGCATGGTCGCCTCGCGGTTGCCGGGTGCGCGCAGCAGCTCCCAGTATCGGGTCGCGGCCTCTTCATTGGCGACGGACTTCACCGACACGGATTGCTCCAGCGTCTCGGCAACCAGCCCCTTGGGCGTGATCTGCGCTGCCAGCGGCGCCAACAGCGGGGACGAGGCGACCCGGAACCCGATCGGCGGCGGCGCATCCCGCTTCACCGATGCACCGCCCGCATCTATCAGGATCAGTGCCGACACCCGCTCCGGGTGCGCCAGCGCATAGGCAACGCTCACGCCGCCTCCCATGCTGTTGCCGGCAATGGCGATCCGCTCGATACCCAGCTTCGAGCGCACGGCCTCGATCGTGCCGGCCATGCATTCGGTCGTGTAGCAGCTGCTGGGGATCGGGCCGGTCAGCCCATGGCCCTGCAGGTCCAGGCTGACGATCCGGTATTTCGTCTTCAGCCGCTCGACCCACGGCTCCCAGGTGTGCAGCGACGCATTGGAGCCGTGCACCAGGAACAGGGCAGGGGCGGTCCGCAGGCCTTCATCGCGCACATGCACGAAGAACCCCGGAGACACCTCCAGGAACTGGCTCGCCGGCGAGGCATAGCGCGCTTTCAGCTCGTCCATCGGCACGTCCGGCGTCCGCAACAGCAGAAACGCCCCCACCAGCAGCGCCAGCAGGATCGCCACCACCCACGGCCAGCGCCGCCGGGGCGCCACAGCCGCAGTCATCGCGGAAGCAGCGTCACCGGAAGGCCATCCTTGGGCCGCGGAATGGGCACCATCATGAAGTCGCCCTCATAGCCCTCCGGCAGCACGATCCGATAGTTCGAAAGCAGGTGGAAGAAGAAGGCCTTGGCCTGCATGTAGGCAAAGTGCAGCCCCAGGCACATGTGCGCCCCGCCGCCGAACGGCACCCAGGCATATTTGTGCCGGTTGGCCGACATCTGCGTGGTGAAGCGAAGCGGGTCGAACCGCTCCGGGTCGGGCCAATGCTCGGCCATGTGGTGGGTGTAGAGCGGGTTGATCCCCACGCCCGAACCGGCCGGGATCTTGTGCCCCATGAACTCGAAGTCCTTCACCGCCCGGCGTGGGATCATCGGCACCGGCGGGATCAGGCGCAGCGATTCCTTGAACGCCATCTCCACCAGCTCCAGCTCGCCCAGCGCCTCATAGGGCAGCTTGGCCGCGCCTGGAATTCGCGGCCCACCAGAAACGTCCCCGTGCCGCCCGCGCACCTGGTCAACCTCTTCGCGCAGCTTCTCCTGCCACTCCGGGTTCTTGCCGAGGTAATAGACCATCGATGTCATCGACGAGGTCAGCGTGTCGTGCGCCGCCATCATCAGGAAGTTCATATGGTCGATGATCTCCTGATCGGTCAGAAGATTGCCGTCCTCGTCGGTCGCGTTGCAGAACTGGGTGAAGAAGTCGTCGCCCGTCTTGCCGCGCCGGTTCGGGATTTCTTTCCCGAAGTAATCGCACAGGAACGCCCGTCCCTCGACCCCGCGCTTCATCTGCGTGAAGGGCAGGGGCCGGCGAACGATCGCAACGCTCGCCAGCACCATGTCGGTAAAGGCCTGGTTGATCTTCTGCGCCTCGGGCCCCCAGGGCAGGCCCAGGAAGCTTCCGGCAGCCAGATCCAGCGTCAGGTTCTTGATCGCGGGGTAGAATTTGAACGGCTTCCCCGTCTCCCACTTCGCGGTCGCGCGGCTGATGCCCTCGGTCAGCCCCGCCAGATAGGCCTTCATCGGCGCCGGCTTGAAGGCCACCGACAGCGTCTTCCTGTGCATGCGGTGATGGTCGAAATCCATCATCATCAGGCCATTGGGGAACACCAGCTCCAGAACCGGGTCCCAGCCCAGCTTGGACGAGAAGATCTTGTCCTTGTTGAACAAGACCAGCTCGTTGGCCTCGGGCCCCAGGATGGTCACGCCCCAGCCCATGTAATCCTGCCGGCGGAAGATCGGGCCATAGGTGTCGGCCAGCGTCGTCACCGCCTTCAGCGGGTCGGCCAGGAACTTGATCGTCCGCAACGTCTTCGAAACTGCGGGCTTTGGCCCCGGCACATGCGCCAGATCCTCGAGCCCCCGGCGCTGAAGGTCGGCAGGATAAAGGTCCTTGGGGTTCACCGGCGCGTTCATGAAGCCTCCCGTACGGCAAATTTTGCGGAGTTGTTATACGCAGCAGCCAGCCCTGCTGCAACTTGACTTCTGCGCATGGGCGGCAATGTTGCGCAGGGGAGAAGGGGCAAGCCGAAGGGCCAGCCATGGCAGTCATCAACTACGGGCGTCACACCGCGAACCTCACCGACCCTTGCGTTCTCTTTCTCATCGGCATGCGGGTGAACCGGCTGCGCAGTGTCGGCGCCTGGGTCCCGGTCGCCCGATCGATGGGCAACATGATCGCGGAACTCGCCCAGGACCGCCATTCGGGGTTCCTGACGGCGCGCACCTGGATGGGGTGGCGCAACGTCCTCGTGCAGCAATATTGGCGCTCGACCGACGATCTCATCCGCTACGCATCGGATTCAAACCGCCTGCACCGCCCGGCCTGGACCGATTTCTACCGCCGCATCGGGGTCGCCGACGGCGCCGTCGTCGGCATCTGGCACGAAACCATCGTGCTGGAACCCGGCAAGGTCGAAACCATCTATGGCAGCATGCCGGCCTTCGGCCTGGGCGAGGCCATCGGCACCCTGCCGGCCACCGGCAAGCGCGAAAGCGCGGCCAAGCGCCTCGCCGTCAATTGAACCTCAGGCGGCCGGCGTTTGCCTGAACCTCAGGCAGCCGCGTCCATCCGCTGCCGGTTCGCCGCCAGCTCCTCCGCCAGCAGGAACGCCAGTTCCAGAGCCTGGCTGGCATTGAGCCGCGGGTCGCAGTGCGTGTGGTACCGGTCCGCCAGCGCCTCGTCGGTCACCGCGATCGCGCCGCCGGTGCACTCGGTCACATTCTGGCCGGTCATCTCGATGTGGATGCCGCCCATGAAGCTGCCCTCGGCGCGGTGCACGGCGAATGCCTGGCGCGTCTCTGCCAGGATCCGGTCGAAGGGCCGCGTCTTGTAGCCCGATCCCGCCTTGATCGTGTTGCCGTGCATCGGGTCACAGCTCCACAGCACATGGCGGCCCTCGCGCTTCACGGCCCGCACCAGCGCCGGCAGATGCGCCTCCACCTTGTCCGCCCCGAAGCGGCTGATCAGCGTCAGCCGCCCGGGCTCGTTCGCCGGGTTCAGCGTGTCGATCAGCCGGATCAGCTCGTCGGGCTTCAGGCTGGGCCCGCACTTCAGGCCGATGGGGTTCACCACCCCGCGCAGGAACTCGATGTGCGCCGAGCCCTCGAACCGCGTCCTGTCCCCGATCCACAGCATGTGCGCCGATGTGTCGACCCAGTCGCCCGTCAGGCTGTCCTGACGGGTCATCGCCTCTTCATATCCCAGCAGCAGCGCCTCGTGGCTGGTGTAGAATTCCGTGCCCTTCAGCTGCGGCACCGTGTCGGGCGACAGCCCGCAGGCCTCCATGAAGGCCAGCGCCTCGCCGATCCGGCTGGCCACCTCGGCATAGCGCTCCGCCCAGGGCGAGCGCGCCACGAAATCCAGGTTCCACTTGTGCACCTGGTGCAGGTTGGCATAGCCGCCGGTCGCAAAGGCGCGCAGCAGGTTGAGGGTCGAGGCCGCCTGCATATACGCGCGCTTCTGCCGCTCCGGGTCAGGCTTGCGCGCCGCCTCCTCGAAAACGATGTCGTTCACGATATCGCCGCGGTACGAGGGCAGGGCGACACCGCCCATCTCCTCCAGGTCGGCCGAGCGCGGCTTCGCGAACTGCCCGGCCATCCGCCCCACCTTCACCACCGGCATGTGGCTCGCAAAGGTCAGCGTCACCGACATCTGCAGCAGCACGCGGAAGGTGTCGCGGATGTTGTTCGGGTGGAATTCGGCAAAGCTCTCGGCGCAATCCCCGCCCTGCAGCAGGAAGGCCTTGCCGGCCACCACGTCCGCCAGCCGGTCCTTCAGCAGCCGCGCCTCGCCGGCAAACACCAGCGGCGGATAGCTCCGCATCTCGGCCTCCACGGCGGCGGCCTTGGTGGCGTCGGGCCAGGCCGGCAATTGCCGGGCCTCGGCCTTGCGCCAGCTGTCGGGGGTCCAGGTGGTGCGGCTCGTCATGCTCATGATGGGCGCTGCCATGCCTCCAAAACCGCCCCAAGTGCAAGAGCAGCGCGGTCGCGACCCCGCGTCGGCCCGGTCACCAATCCGTCACAGGTTGGTAAACTGGCGGTAACCTCATCTCCCTAGGCCCAACCCCGGGCAAATCGAACAGAGGGGTTCCACGACCATGGCTATCCGCACCATCCTGCTAGGCGGCGTCGCCGCGCTTGCGTCATTTGCATCGCAGCCGGCGCACGCCGTCCGTCTCGAATCGGCGATCGAATGGTCGTTCCGGCACAACAATCCGAACCAGGGCAACGGCGCAGAGATCAACGCCTTCGATCCGGTCCGCCAGGAGATCTACGTCACCGGCGCCAACGGCGTCGACGTGCTGGACAAGGCCG
Source organism: Sphingomonadales bacterium (assembly GCA_027490095.1). Taxonomy (GTDB): domain Bacteria; phylum Pseudomonadota; class Alphaproteobacteria; order Sphingomonadales; family Sphingomonadaceae; genus Sandaracinobacteroides. Next base: position 49,131 of record JAIXYT010000047.1, read on the forward strand.
GCAACTACCTGCGGACGCTGCGCATTTCCGACAGCAACGGCGAGGTCGCCAGCGTCGCGGTCAAGGATGGCATCGTCGCCATCGCCGGCCCCAACGGCAACGACGGCCGGGTCCGCTTCTTCACGACGTCGGGTACCTTCATCCGCGATGTCGCGGTCGGCACCGGCCCCGACAGCATCGCCTTCACGCCCGACGGTGCGCGCCTCCTCGTCGCGATCGAGGGCGAGCCCGCCACCCCCAACCCGCTTGGCGGCATCGCCGTCGTTCAGGTCGCAACCGGCGCGGTGAACACGCTCGGCTTCGAAGGGTTCGAGGCGCAGAAGACCGCGCTGCAGGCCAAGGGCGCGCTGTTTCGCCCCGGCACCACCGTTGCGGGCGACATGGAGCCCGAGTTCGTCGCCATCAGCGCCGATGGCAACAAGGCCTTCGTGACCCTGCAGGAAAACAATCTGATCGCCGTTGTCGACCTGTCGGGCGGCAGCGCCTCGATCAAGGAACTGATCCCGGCGGGCCTCAAGGACGTCAGCACGGCCGCCAACGCCTTCATCCACCGCAGCTCCGAGCCTGCGGGCCGCAAGACGTCCGAGGGCCTCACAGGCATCACCGCGCTGCGTCAGCCCGACGGCATCGCCACCTTCGTCCACAACGGGGTCACCTACGTCGTGACCGCCGACGAGGGGGAAGACCTTGGCAACAACCGCACGATCCTGCCCTTCGATTCGTCGCTTCCCCAGTCGTCGATCGACACCGTCGCCGCGCTTCAGCAGCGCCAGCGCTTCTGGGGCCTCGATCTCGACAACGACGGCGACGCCGACACCATCAGCTATTCGGGCGGCCGCTCGGTCTCCATCCGCACCGAAGACGGCACGCTGGTGTGGGACGCCGGCAACGTGTTCGAGAAGGCCGTGACCGAACTCGGCCTGCTCGGCCTCAACTCCGACCGCCGCAACGGCCTGTCGATCGAGCCCGAGAACCTCGTCGTCGGCATGATCGACGGGCGCCGCTGGCTGTTCGTCGGCATCGAGCGCGGGCGTTCGATTGCCACATTCAACATTTCCGACCCGACCGCGCCCATCTTCGAGGGGCTGATCTACGACCTTGCGCAGGGCAGTGCCTTCAACAATTTCGAAGGGCTCACGTTCATTTCGGCCGAGGACAGCTGGGACGGCAACGCCTATCTGCTCGCCAGTGCCGAGGACCAGGGCTGGACCCACCTGTTCCGGCTGAACGTGGTGCCCGAACCCGCCAGCTGGGCCATGATGATCGCCGGCTTCGGGCTTGTCGGCGGCATGATGCGCCGGCGCCGGCAGCAGACGGCCTGAGCCTTGTGACCCCGGGGTCCAAACGGCCCCGGGGCGCCAGCCTCAGCGCATCAGCACCAGTTCCTCGGCCATGGTCGGGTGCAGCGCGACCGTTTCGTCCAGTTGGCGCTTCGTCAGCCCGGCCTTCACGGCGACCGCCAGCGCCTGCAGGATCTCGGGCGCATCCGGCCCCAGCATGTGCGCGCCGACCAGCCGATCGGTCGCCGCATCGACCACCAGCCTGTAGAGCGAACGCTCATTCCGTCCTGCAAGAACATTCTTCATAGGCCTGAAATCGCTGGTAAAGACCTTCACATTTCCCAGCTTCTGCCGGGCCTCGGACTCCGTCATCCCGACGCTCGCCAGCGGCGGGTGGCTGAACACGGCCGACGGCACGCACGCATGATCCACCACCCAGTCCTTGCCGCCGAACAGCCCGTCGGCCAGCGCATGGCCCTCGCGGATGGCAATCGGTGTCAGCTGCAGCCGGTCGGTCACGTCCCCCACCGCGTGCAGCCAGGGCAGCTTCGTGTGGCTGGCCGCATCCACCGGGATGGCACCGTTCGCGCCCAGCTCCAGCCCCAGCGCCTCCAGCCCCAGGCCTTCGCTGTTCGGCACCCGGCCGATCGCCCACAGCAGCAGGTCCGTCTCCAGCACCTTGCCGTTGGCGCAGTGCATCGCCAACGTTCCGTCGGCCCGCTTCTCGATGCGGGTGGGCACGGTGTTGAAGCGGAACTGGATCCCCTTTTCGGTCGAGATTGCCAGCAGCCGGTCGGCAAGCGCCCGGTCCCAGCCCCTGAGCAGCGTGTCGGAGCGGACCACGAGCGTCACCTCGACACCCAGCTCGTGCAGGATGCCGGCAAACTCGTTCGCGATATAGCCGGCGCCGCAGATGATCGCGCGCTTCGGCAGCGCGTCCAGGTGGAAGATCTCGTTCGAGGTGATGCCATGCTCGGCACCGGGCACATCGGGCACCATCGGGCGTGCACCGGTCGCCACCAGCACATGCCGCGCGGTGATGTCCCTGTCACCGACCTGCACGCGGTTGGGGCCTGTCAGCGTAGCCCGCGCCAGGAAGGTTTCCACCTTGTGGGTGTCCAGCGTCGACTGGTAGGCCATGTTCAGCCGGTCAACATCGGCCAGCACATTGTCCCTGAGCGTCGGCCAGTCGAAGCTCTTGCCTTCGATCGTCCAGCCGTACCGCCGGGCATCATCCAGGTCCTCGGCGAAATGCGCGCCGATCACCAGCAGCTTCTTGGGCACGCAGCCGCGGATCACGCAGGTCCCGCCGACACGATGCTCCTCGGCAATGCCGACCTTGGCGCCATGCCCCGCCGCAATTCGGGAAGACCGCACGCCGCCCGAGCCCGCACCGATGACGAAATAGTCGAAGTCGAAATCCATGTGTCGTCCTTAGGCCCGTCCAAGCATCGGCACCAACCGGCAGAAGCGATCAGTCTGACAGATTGGCCCGTGCGTCTTCCCAGTTCCGGCCGTCGAAGGCCTCCACCGGCAGCGCTCGCCAGTCATCCCCGTCCAGGGCCCGGGCATTGATGCTGATGCCGTCCGGATGCGAGCGTGGGTGGTAGAAGCTCTTGATCCCGCAGTGCCGGCAGAACAGATGCCGCGCCGCCCCGGTTCCGAAGCGATACTCCGCAAGGTCGGCGGCCCCCGAGAGCAGCCGGAAATCCGCCGCCGGCACGATCAGGTGCAGGAAGCCCGTCTTGGCGCACATGGAGCAGTTGCAATCCAGCAGCCGCGCCGCATCCGCCGCATCCGCCTCGAACCGAACGGCCCCGCAATGGCATCCGCCGGTCACCCTCACTCCACCGTCACCGACTTCGCGAGATTGCGGGGCTGGTCCACGTCGGTCCCCTTCAGAACCGCCACATGATAGGCGAGCAGCTGCACGGGGATGGCATAAACCAGCGGCGCGATCAGCGGGTGGACCTTGGGCATCTCCAGGGTTGCAAGGCAGCCTTCCCCGGCCGCGGCAATGCCGTCCGCATCCGAGATCAGGATCACCTTGCCGCCCCGGGCGCGCACCTCCTGCATGTTGGAAACGGTCTTCTCGAAATAGGGGCCGCTCGGCGCCAGCACGATCACCGGCACATGCTCGTCGATCAAGGCGATGGGGCCATGTTTCATTTCACCTGCCGCATAACCTTCGGCGTGTATATAGCTGATTTCCTTCAGCTTAAGTGCGCCTTCAAGTGCCATGGGAAAGTCGGGCCCACGGCCAAGGTACAGCACGTCGCGCGCCTTCGCGACCAGCGGCGCGATTGCCGAGATAGCCTCGTCATGCTCAAGCGCCTTGTTCATCGCAGCCGGTGCTTCGGCCAGGTGGGTCACGATCTCGCGCTCGGCTTCGGCGCTCAACCGCCCGCGCACCCGCGCAAGGTTGGCAGCCAGCGCCGCCAGCACGGCCAGCTGGCAGGTGAAGGCCTTGGTCGAGGCAACGCCGATCTCGGTCCCCGCATGCGTCGGCAGCAGCAGGTCGGCCTCGCGCGCCATGCTGCTCGTCGGCACATTCACAACGGCCGCGATCTTCTGCCCCTCGGCCCGTGCATGGCGAAGCGCGGCCAGCGTGTCCGCCGTCTCCCCCGACTGGCTGATGAACAGCGCAAGTCCGCCCGTTTCCAGCACCGGCTCGCGGTACCGAAACTCCGATGCGAAATCGATTTCAACCGGAATGCGCGCGAACTGTTCCAGCCAGTAGCTCGCCACCATGCCGGCATAATAGCTTGTGCCGCAGGCGACGATCTGCACCCGCGACACGCCGGAAAAGTCGAAATCCGGGATCGGCAGCGCCACCTGGCCCTGCAGCGGCTTCAGATAGCTCTGCAGGGTCTGGGCAACCACCAGCGGCTGCTCGAAGATCTCCTTCAGCATGTAGTGGCGGTAATTGCCCCTTTCCGTCAGCGCCGCCGACACGCCCGAGGTCACCACGGGGCGCGTCACGGGGCGGTTCCCGCTGTCGAAGATCTCGACCGAGCCGCGCCGGACCATCGCCCAGTCGCCTTCCTCCAGATAGGCGATGCGCTGCGTCAGCCCGGCCAGCGCCAGCGCGTCCGAGCCCAGGTAATTCTCGCCGTCGCCATAACCCACGGTCAACGGCGCCCCCAGCCGTGCGCCGATCAGCAGGTCCGGATCAGACCGGAACAGCAGCGCGAGCGCAAAGGCCCCATGCAGCCGCGGCAACACAGCGGAAACCGCCTCCTTCGGCGACCGTCCGGCCTCCAGCTCGCGGGCCACCAGGTGGCCGACGACTTCGCTGTCGGTCTCCGACAGGAAGATCCGACCCTCTGCTTCAAGTTCCTCGCGCAAAGGCTTGAAATTCTCGATAATTCCATTGTGAACCACGGCCACGTCGCCCACGATGTGCGGGTGGGCATTGTCCACCGTCGGCGCACCGTGCGTCGCCCAGCGGGTGTGCGCGATCCCGACTTCGCCGGCCAACGGTTCGGCCGCCAGCCGCGCCGTCAGGTTCTTCAGCTTGCCCTCGGCGCGACGCCGCTGGAACTGCCCGTCGACCAGGGTGCAGACACCCGCGGAATCATAGCCGCGATATTCCAGCCGCCTCAGCCCGTCGACCAGTTCGCCCGCAACCGTATCGCGCCCCAGGATGCCGACAATTCCACACATGCTACTTGCCCTTCCGCGCGCGCTCCGCCGCGCGGAACCGCGCAGCCCAGCCGGCCTTCTGTTCCTGCGGCGCGCGGGTCAGCGCCAGCGCATCGTCCGCCACCGAATCGGTTATGACGCTTCCGGCGCCAACGATCGCGCCTTCGCCAACCGACACCGGCGCCACGAGTGCCGTGTTCGATCCGATGAAGGCGCCCGCACCGATCTCCGTCCGGTGCTTGGCAAAGCCGTCATAGTTGCAGGTGATGGTGCCTGCCCCGATGTTGGCCTTCGCGCCGACAGTTGCGTCACCGATGTAGCTCAGGTGGTTCGCCTTGGCGCCGGCGCCCAGCACGGCCTTCTTGGTCTCCACGAAATTGCCGACCTTGGCGCCGGCCTCCAGCCGCGTGCCCGGTCGCAGCCGGGCATAGGGCCCAACCTCGCAACCTTCGGCCACCTCTGCCCCCTCCAGGTGAGAGAACGCCCGGATCGTGACGCCGGCGGCCAACTTCACACCAGGTCCGAAGACGCAGTTCGGTTCTACCACAGTATCTGCACCGATCTCTGTATCCCACGACAGGAAAACGGTTTCCGGCGCAACAAGTGTCACGCCGGCCATCATCAGTTCCGCGCGCCGCTGTGACTGAAAAAGCGTCTCAGCCTCAGCCAGTTCGGCGCGACTGTTCACACCAACAACCTCATGGCCCGGACCTTCCAGCACCACCGATTGCAGCCCTTGCGCCGCGGCCAGCATCACGATGTCGGGCAGATAATATTCGCCGGCCGCATTGGCATTGCCCACCTGCTTCAGCAGCGAGATCAGGTGTTCGGATCGCACGGCCATCAGGCCCGCGTTGCACAGCGGCACCGCCAGCTCGTCGGGGCTCGCATCCTTGGCCTCGACCATGCGCAGGATGCGCCCATCCGCGTCGGCGATCACCCGCCCGTACGCACCCGGCACCGGGGGCCGGAAGCCAAGCACGGCGATCGCTGGGCCGCCTTCTGCATCCACGGCGCCTGCCAGCCGCTCCATGGTCGCCGACGAAACCAGCGGCACATCCCCGAACAGGATCAGCACGGTGCCGCCAAACCCCGCCAGCGCCGCTTCGGCCTGCAGCACGGCATGCCCGGTTCCCAGCTGCGGCGCCTGCACCGCCAGCACCACGTCGGTGCCTGCCAGGGCGTCGCGCAACTGTTCGGCCTTGTCGCCCACCACCACGACCCGCCGTTCGGGCGCCAGTGCGTCCAGGCTCGCCATCAGATGCATCAGCATCGGCCGTCCTCCCAGCGGGTGCAGCACCTTGTGCAGCGCGGATTTCATGCGGGTCCCCTTGCCGGCGGCAAGGATGACGGCGGCAACAGGTCGCGTGCGGGATGTCGGCATCGCCGCGCCCTGCCACAGCCGTGCAACCAAGAAAAGCGGCAGCACCGGCTTTGCCCGGCGGGCCGCGCCGGTTAGGGCAGGGGGCATGACAGCCGACACCATCATCTTCGATCTCGACGGAACCCTCGTCGACACGGCAGGCGACCTCACCGCCAGCCTCAACCACGCGCTCGGCGTCCTCGGCCGCCAGCCGATCGATCCGGCAGGCGTGCGCGCGATGGTCGGCCACGGCGCCCGCAAGCTCCTCGAACGCGGCCTCGCGGCCACCGGCGTCATGACAGCCGAACTCGTCGAGGCAGGGGTTGCCCCGTTCCTGCAGCATTATGCCGCCAACATTGCCGTCCACAGCAGGCCTTTCGCGGGCGTCGAGCCTGCGCTTGACGCGCTCCAGGCCGAAGGTTTCGGCCTCGCCATCTGCACCAACAAGCCGGTTGCCCTGGCCGAGGCCCTGGTTGCCGAGCTGGGCTGGGCCGGCCGCTTCCGGGCGCTGCTGGGGGCCGATTCGCGGCCCTGGAAAAAGCCCGACCCCCGCCACCTCACCGATACGCTTGCTGCAGCAAACGGGCGGGCCGCAATCTATGTGGGCGACAGCCGCACCGACGCCGACACGGCAAAGGCCGCGGGAATCCCCCTCGTGCTCGTGTCGTTCGGCTACTCGACCGAGCCGGTCGAGACGCTGGGGGCAGATGTGCTGATCCACCATTTCGATGCGCTGGTCCCGGCGGTCGCCACCATTCAAGGGCAGTTAACGCAGGGCCGCCCAGGGCAGACTGCATGAAAGCCCCGATCGCGCTGATCCTCGTCGCCGCGCTAGCCGTTCAGGCGCCGGCAGCCGCCGCAACGCTTGGCCAGGTGCAGCAGGCACTTGCCGCCACCACCAGCATGTCGGCCAGCTTCGTGCAGACCGCAGCCGACGGCCGCCAGGCGCGGGGCACCATGCTGCTGAAACGCCCGGGCCGCATCCGCTTCGATTACGGCAAGGATGCCAGCCTCCTCGTCGTCTCCAACGGCAAGCGCCTCAGCTTCATCGACTACAAGGTCTCCCAGGTGTCCGAATGGCCGGTGAAGTCCACGCCGCTGGGCGTGCTTCTCGATCCCACGGCCGATCTTGCCCGGGTCGCCCGCATCGTGCCGGATGCCGACAACCCGATGCCCGGGCAGGTGGCCGTGCTGGCCCAGGATCCGAAACGGGCCGATCTCGGCCGGATCCTGTTCTTCCTGGCGCCCGATGCGGCTGCTCCGGGCGGGCTCAGGCTCACTGGCTGGCGCGTCACCGACGCCCAGAGCAACCTGACCACGGTCGAACTGTCGAACATCCGCTTCGGGCCCGAAATCCCCGAGTCGGCCTTCACCTTCCGGGATCCGCGCCCGCGAACCCGCCCCCCCGGGAAAATGGGCTGAAACGCGGGCTTACCGTTTTGCGGGTCCATTCTGGTCGCAGAAATGCGGCAAATGGATTTGACAAACCGTCATCCGAAGTCGAATGTGAACTCGTTCAGGTGCGGGCAAGATACGCTCTGCTAGTCACCTGGATGTCGGTGCGGTGGCCATCGGGATTTGCCCCCTGTTGCCCGATCGCAGTAACGCCCACCGAATTTGCGTGACGAACGCATAACCGGCCCCCGCTCCATGCCCCCGGAGCGGGGGCCAACTTATGTCAGTCCCCCGGTTCGCGGGCCAACTGATGTCAGCCCCCCGAAGTGGGGGGCGTCCGCCCCGCGGCGAACTCCCTTTTTGAGGCGTGACGAACTCCGGCCACCGCCCTAAGGCGCTTGGCATGTCCCGCCCGCTTCGCATCGCCTCCTGGAACATCAACAGCATCCGCGCCCGCCCGCACCTGATCGAGCAACTGCTCGACGGCCACGCGGTCGACATCCTCTGCCTCCAGGAAACCAAGTGCGAGGACAACAGCTTCCCGCGCGCAGCGATGGAGGCGCACGGCTTCACCCACATCCACCTCGCCGGGCAGCGCATGCACCATGGGGTCGCGATTCTCTCCCGCGTGCCCGTCGAACCGGTCGCACGTCACGACTGGCAGGCCAATGGAGAGGCCCGCCACATCGCCGTCCGCCTTCCCGGCGGCACAGTGCTGCACAATGTCTATGTGCCGGCCGGCGGCGACATCCCCGACCGCACCCAGAACCCCAAGTTCGGCCAGAAGCTCGATTTTCTCGGCCGCATGACCGAATGGTCGGGCGCACTCGCCGACCCTTCCATCCTGGTCGGCGATTTCAACATCGCCCCCCACCCCGAAGACGTGTGGGACCCCAAGGCGCTTCTCGACGTCGTCAGCCACGCGCCCCTCGAGGTCGAAACGCTCGGCCGCCTGCAGCAAAGCCATGGCTGGATCGATCTCGGCCGCCATTTCGTGCCGCGCCCCGAACGTCTCTACACCTGGTGGAGCTACCGCGCGAGCGACTGGCAGGCCTCCAACCGCGGCCGCCGGCTCGACCATGTCTGGTGCTCGCCGGCACTCGCGGGTACCGCCCGCGGCCTCACCACCCTCGTCCCCGCGCGGGGCTGGCAGCGCCCGTCCGACCATGTGCCGCTGATCGCCGAGTTCGCGCTTTGAACGATCCGGCCTCCGACCTCGCGCTTGCCCGCGCGCTCGATGATCTCCGCCGCGGCGAGATCGTCCGCGTCACCGACGGCGCACGCGGCCTCGACCTGCTTGCCGCCGAACTGGCAACAGCGCCGCGCCTCGCCGAGCTCGAATCCGGGCAGGCGGCCGACCTTCTCATCACGCCTGAGCGGGCCGAGACGCTGAAGATCCTGAACCAGCGCGCGGCCGCCGGGTCCAGCGCGATCGCGATCACCCGCATGCCCTGGCACGATCTCGTCACCAGCCTCGCGACCGCCGATCCGGTCGACGATCTCGCAACCCCTCTGAAGGGCCCGTTCCCCACCCGCGAACTCGGGGCGGACACGCGCGCAGCCGAAGCCGGCCTGGCGCTCGCCAAGCGCGCAGCCCTGCTGCCGGCGCTGTTTGCGGTGCCTGCCACCACGCCCGCGCCCGGCCGCCTGGCTGCCGACGCCGCAGCGATCCTGGCCTGGCGCCGCGCAACCCGGCTTGCGATCGTCAGCCGCGCCCGCCTTCCGCTCGACGGCGCCGAGGACACGACGGTGGTCGCCTTCCGTCCGACCGATGGGGGCCCCGAGCATCTCGCCCTCCTCATCGGCACCCCCGGCGACACGCCCCTCATCCGCCTGCACTCGGCCTGCCTCACCGGCGACGTGCTCGGCAGCCTCAAGTGCGATTGCGGGCCCCAGCTCCGCGCAGCCGTACACCGCATCGCAGAAACCGGCGGTATCCTCTTGTATCTACAGCAGGAAGGCCGCGGAATTGGTCTCCTCAACAAGCTCCGCGCCTACCAGCTGCAGGACCAGGGCTTCGACACGGTCGACGCCAACCTGCGGCTCGGATTTGAAGAGGACGAGCGCGACTTCGACCTCGCTGCCGCCATGCTGAAGGCGCTCGACGTGCGGCAGGTGCGCCTCCTCTCCAACAACCCGCTGAAGGCAAGTGCGCTCGAAGGGCAGGGCATCGCCGTTGCCGAAATCGTCCCCCACAGCTTCGGCGAGAACCCCCACAACAGCCGCTATCTCGAAACCAAGCGCGACCGGCAGGGCCACAGGCTCTAGGCGCTCTCAGCCGAAGGGATCGTCCAGCCGATGCGCCTTCAGCGCCTCGGCCAGCGTCGAGACCGCCGTGTCGGCCACCTTCGCCCGGATCGTGCGGCGGATCGGCGACAGCAGGAACCGCCCCACGCTACCGACGAACCCCGCCAGCGCGACGTTTAGCACGGCGTCCACGCGGTCCCGGATCGCGGGCTCCAGGGTCGCCGGATCGAACGGTCGGCCGCCTTGCGCGCCGGGCCACAGCGGCGACATCTCGGTCAGGTGCCGCCGCACGAACAGCTTGCGCCGTGTCTCGTCGTCGTGCGTCCGGTCGGGATCGTCGATCGCCACCCGCTTCACCTTCAGCGCCGCGAGCGGCGGGATGATCAGCCGCTCCTCGCCCACGTCCTTCGCGCTTCCCGGTGCTGCCGTCAGGGTCTGAAGCTCCGCCTTCTCCTGTGCGCTCTGTGCCTCCCACCAGCCCCTGTGGAACAGCGAGTTGTGGCCCGGCAGCGCGAAATAGTTGCGCAGGAAGTTCTCGGCGTTGCGCCGCCCCAGCAGGAAGTCATGGTGCCGGAACCGCCGGTCGAGAAATCCGGAAAAGCCCTGCAGCGCGCCGCTTGCGATCGCCGCCTGGCCCAGCGCCGTGTCGCCCTCCACCCCCGGCTTGGGCGATCGCCGCGCCCGCATCGGCGACAGCATGAACCGGCTGTACAATTCGGCGTCGGCTGCCAGCGACAGGTCGTTGGCGTCGAACCGCGCCTGGTTGATCCAGGCCTTCAGCAGCTTGCCCGCCGCCGCCGCCACCCCCAGCCGGCCCGACCAGTCGCGGGTCTCTTCGGCAGGCGCCTCGGCCGGTGGTTCGGCCGGAAAGGGATCGATGATCATCATCGCCTTGCGCGCCGTCGCGCCGTTTCCGTCCAGGTCGCCCAGCGGCCCCGCCAGAACGCCGCGCGCATACTGGAAGGGCTGGTTGTTCATGGTCCCGCCATCCACCGTGTCGAATGCCGCGCCCAGGCGTCCGGCAACGGTCGAATAGCCCGCACTCAGCCGCGCCTCCTGCGCCCACAGCTCTTGTGCGGGGTTCGTGACATCGCCCCTCAGTCGCAGGTCGAAGCGATAGTCGTCCGGGTCCTTCGCCAGTGTCACCGGCGCAAAAGCGACCGGGAAGGCCCCGCTCCCCAGTGCCGCATCCGCAAGCGCCCGCCACTGGTGCGCCGCCGGGTTCAGGGATGGGTCGTCCGTCGGCACACCTGTCACCGTGCGGTATCCCCCCGGCGCAAGTTCGGGGGGCTGAGGGGGCTTCGCGGCGTGCACCAGGAAGCGCATCGCATCGGCATGCCGCACGGTCGCGAACCGGGCGCCCTCCAGCCCCTCGAACCGGTAGCAGAAGGGAACCCCGTTCAGGTTGGCAACGCTCAGCGCAACCGGCAACGGGTCGGCGAAATAGCGCCGCACCCCGGGAAAAGCCCGCCCCCCAGGCGCCGGCCCGTGCCCCGCCAGCACCGAGGCCGCCGCGGCCGACACGGGCGCGCTGTTCAGCAGCGAGGGCAGGGTCGACAGCGTGGTTCCCGCGCCGATGTCGGCGGTGTCCAGCATTCCGCGGATGTCCAGCCGGTTCACCCACAGGTCGTAGAAGGGGTTGTCGGCCCGGGGCGAATCCGGCCCGCCCACATTGGCCTCGGTCGCCCGAACCGGCAGGAACCGCCGCTGTGCCGCAACCGCCGTCAGCGCCGAACAGACACTTCCGGCCGACGCGCCCGCCACCACCCGGATCCTGACCGCATGGGGCGGCACCGACCAGCGCGCGAAATCGGCGCCATGCGCCTTCGCATCCGCCTCCTTGGCAACCTCCCAGTCGTCCAGCACCTCGATCAGATAGTCGAGAACGCCTGCCGTATAGGCCCCGGCCGAAACCGCGCCTGCCATCACCAGCCCCAGTTCGAAGCAGGGCAGGGCAACCGGCTCGCCATCCGGCCCGGGCAGGATCACCGGCTCCGGAATCGCGGCCGCCACCGGCTCCCCGAACCGCGGGAGATCGGCCGGAGTGCCGTCGCCCCCCGGCTGCGACAGGTCGACGAACCGGCTGAGGCCGTCACAATCGTCCGCCATATGCCCTCCGTGCGTGCCGCCCCCCGGGCGCCTGCAACCCCTGCCCACAGGTTGCAGCAGTCGCAAAACCCGCGCAAGTAACGCTTATGGGGCGGGTCTTCCGAATTACAGTCGTGCTGCCGCTGGTGATCCTCGCCAGTTTCGCATTCGGCGTCTGGGGCTGGGCAGCAAAGGCCGACGAACTCGGCCTCAACGGCATCGACATCGTCATGCGTGCCCTCGGCAGCATGGTGGTCGCCACGGCCTACGAGGCCGGTGACAAGCTGATCTTCGACTGGCGGCTCGAAACCGCGCGCCTGCTGGGCGCACTTGCCTTCGTTCTCGCCGCCAGCCAGGCCATCGCCCGCCTGATGTCGCGCAACGCCAGCCTGTGGTTCGGCCGTTTCCGCCGCAACCACCTGCTGGTGATCGGCGACCACCCGATCGCCCGGGGCCTCGTCGAAACCGCAGCCGAACGCCGCGAACGGATCACCTGGATCAGCAACAGCGAGGCCCACCCCTCGCCTGTGCCCGGTGCGCTCATCGTCAGCAGCCTGTGGGACCGCCGCCTCTCCGACGATCACGCCGCCGCCCACGCCCGCCACATCGTCGTCGCCTTCGCCGACGAGGTGAGCCAGATCGCCGCCGTCCGGGATCTGCGCCGAGCCGCCCCCGCCACGCCCATCACGATGAGCTTCGAGGACCCCTGGTTCGGCGAGCGCATGGACGAGCTCGAGAACATCTCCGGCGTCCGCTACGTGTCGCTGACGGATCTCGCGCTCCGCAGGCTACACTGGCAGCACCCGCCCTTCCTGATCGCGCAAACGCTCGGCCACAGGCGCCTCCACGTCCTCATCATCGGCTTCGGCCGCGCCGGCGAGGCCGTGCTCGACGATCTGCTCCTCTCCGCCCTGACCAGCTTCATGGGAACCCCGCGCGTCACCATCGTCGACCCCGACGCAGCCGACATCGAGGTCAGCCTCGCCCAGCGCTGCCCCGAACTGCGCAAGAGCCTCGACCTCGTCATCATCGAGGCCCACCACCACGCCGATGCCCGAATCCTCCCGTGGGAGGCGCTCAAGGCCGCCCATGCCGAGGTGCCGATCAGTCTCGCCTATGTCTGCGTCGATACCGACCTGCGCGCGCTCACCGTTGCCGTCTCGCTGCAGGCTCTCGTCCGCCGCGAGGGCTGGGCGATCGGCCCAATCTGCACCCGGCTCAAGGCCTCCGGCGCCCTGCCCGAGAATGTGGTGGCCTGGGATGGCCTGCAGGCTGCCGGCCTCCTTGCCTTCGGCGAGACCTACGACTTCGCAACGGCCGCAGGCATCTTCGATGCCGAGGCCGATCGCCTGCCAAGCCTCATTCACGAAGCCTATCGCCGTGTCGCGCCCAACCATTCGGTCGCCAACCTGCCGTGGGGCAGCCTCACCGAGGAAATGCGCGAGTCCAACCGGCGCCTGCTCCTCCACCTCCCCGCCAAGCTCGCGAGCGCCGGAGTCAACGTGTCCGGCTGGCTTGGACGGGGCGCCGAGGCCGGGGCTGTCACAGTCCCCGATCTCCGCCGCGATCCCGCCCGGCTCGAACAGCTGGCAGAGCTGGAACACAAGCGCTGGATGGCCGAACGCCGTCTTTCGGGCTGGCAGCACGGCCACGCGCGCGACAACCTGCGTCGCCGCCATCCCGATCTCGTGCCCTGGGACGAACTGCCCGAGGCCTCGAAGCGCTTCGACCGCGAGATCGTGCTCGCCACCCTCGATGCAGTCGCCAGCGTGCGCGCCACGCCGGCAGGTCCTGTGCCATGAGCCTGATCGTCGACACGGCGCAGCAAAGGTTGACCGCCTTCGGTACGCCGCACCGCATCGCGATGGGGAAGGGCGGCGCGCTGCCAGCGGTCGCCAAGCGCGAGGGCGACAGCGCAACGCCGCTCGGCCGCTGGTCGCTCGACGGCCTTCTCCTCCGCCCTGACCGCGTATCCGCGCCCTCAACCGCACTCCCCTGGCGCTGGCTTCGGCCCTCGGATGGCTGGTGCGACGCGGTCGGCGACCCGGCCTACAACCGCCCGGTCAGCCACCCGTACCCGGCCTCGGCCGAACGCCTCTGGCGCGACGACCACGCCTATGATGTCATCATCGTCCTCGGCCACAACCAGCGGCCGGTCGAGCAGGGCAGGGGCAGCGCCATCTTCTGGCACGTGGCACAACCGGACTGGCGCCCAACCGAAGGCTGCATCGCGATGGAGCGGAACGCCCTCGTGGCGCTTCTCCCCCGTCTCGCGCCGGCGATGCACCTCGACATCCGCTGAACCTTGACTTTCACGGGGCGACCCCGCATCAGCCGCCCCCTCAGCACCCGTAGCTCAGCTGGATAGAGCGTTGCCCTCCGAAGGCAAAGGTCACACGTTCGAATCGTGTCGGGTGCGCCATTCCAGCAAGGCTCGGCACCCACCTTCCCGACGCGCGTCGGCCCGGTGCCATCCGGTCGTCGGCGCAGGCACGAACCGGCGACGATTGACCGCCAGTCGCCCTCCATCATACTGTTCCGGACCGTACCGGAGAACTTGAATGAGCCAAACGATGAAACTGGTTGAAAACGAAGTTGTTCGTATCGATTATGGCGTGTTCCAGAACACCGAGTTCCGCAACTGCAAACTCGTCTACGCCGGTGGCCGGCCCCCGATCATGGTGCAGAACCACTTCATCGATTGCGAGTGGGTCTTCACAGGCGAAGCCCAGAACACGATCGACCTGCTGAAGGGGCTGGCCAGTTCCGGTGGCAGGCTCGAACAAATGGTTCGCCAGACCCTCTTCCACGCCGGTTGATTCGCGAGATCATGCGCCAGCATTCCGGGCATATCGACCGTGTTCGGGCGCACGACTTATCCCCAGTTCATGTCATTGCGGTCCAAGAATCCCCTTTTCATCTTTTAGCGCCTGCCGTTAACGAGTAAGGGCTCAAGGGAATCCAGGCTCAGGCCATCCAGCCTCCGCCTGGTGACTCGGTGGGAATTCGGACGAATCCGAATGGCACGACAAGATGGGGGAGGCTCCTTATGGCTTCAAACAGCAAGACCAGCCGGTGGCTGATCGGTTCCGCAATCGTTCCGCTTTCGATGGTCGCAGCTGCACCAGCCTGGGCCGATTGCCTTCCCAACGCGTCGGGCACGATCGTCAACTGCAACGCCAATGACCCCGACGGGTTCATCGCAGGCGACGGCGTCACCATCAACGTCAACCCTACCGCAACCGTCAACGGCCCGCTGACCGTCGGCCTCGCCGGACGGATCAACAACGAAGGCATTGTCGGAAACCCCGGCCCCTCGGCCATCACGGCCGGCGGCGGAACCTTCGTCGCCAACACCCGGGAAGCCACCGTCAACGGCAGCCTTTCTTTCGGTGTCACTGGAACCGGCGTCGTCAACACGCTGGAAAACCGTGGACAATTTAACGGGCCGATCAGCTCTGCCGGCGCGCTCAGCCTGCTCAACGACTTCAGCGGGATCGAAGTCGGCCAGATCATCGGCAACATCAGCTCGACCGGCCCGACCACCATCAACAACACCGGCGTCGGCGCCCTCATCCAGGGCAACATCGCGCTCGGCGACGGCAACGACACCGTCACCAACAGCGGCATCATCCTGGGCAATGTCGCCCTCGGCACCGGCACCGCCACGCTCACCAACGAAGTCGGCGGGCAGATCACCGGCAACATCACGGCCGGCGGCAACACCGTGATCGCCAACGCCGGCACCTTCACCGGCAACATCACGCTGGGCGCCGGCGACGACAGCATCTCCAACACAGGCGCCATCGACGGCAACATCGACATGGGCGCCGGCGTCAACACCATCGGCTTCGGCAGCACCGCCGCACTCCCGACGGGGACCCTCACGGCCGCGGCCGCCGGCACCAACACCGTCAACCTCTTCGGCAGCGGGGTCGACACCCTCAACATCGCGGTCACCAACTTCGATGTGCTGAACAAGGACGGTTCCGGCACCTGGGAGCTGTCGCAGCCCGTCGTCCTGGCAGACCGCATCAACATCAACGCCGGCACGCTCGTCACCAGCGATGCCGACTGGCTTGCCGGAAACCGCGTCGTCAACAACGCCACGCTCAACTTCTCGAACCTGGCCGACGGAAGCTTCACCGGCGGGATCGAAGGCACCGGGGCGGTCAATGTGGGCGGCGCCGGCACGGCGATCACCACCTTCTCCGGTGCCAACACCTACACGGGCGTGACGACGGTGTCTGGCGGGACGCTGCGTCTGGCTGGTGGAGCGGCGCTTGTGGACACCGGTTCGGTCGTGGTGACGGCGCCTGGCATCCTTGATGTGGCGGCGGCCGAGACGATCGGTGCGCTGACGGGCACCGGTTCGGTGACGCTTTCGGGTGGCAACCTGTCGCTTGGCAGCGGCAACTTCACGGGTGTGATTTCCGGGGCCAATGGTCTTGTGAAGATCGGCGCGGGTTCGCTGACGCTGGCGGGTGCGAACACGTTCGCGGGTCCGCTGACGGTCAACAACGGCACGGTCGTGCTGTCGGGTGGTGCGGCGATTGCCGACACCACGGCGGTTGTCGTGAACGCGGCGGCCGGTCCGCCTGCGACGTCGGGCACGCTGCTGGTGGACGCGGCCGAGACGATCGGCAGCCTTGCCGGTTCGGGTGGTTCGGTGGTGCTTGGCGCTGCGCTGACCACGGGCGGCGACAACAGCAGCACCTCCTACGCGGGTGTGATCTCGGGTGCGGGCAGCCTCGTCAAGGAGGGCACCGGCACCTTCACGCTGACGGGTGCGAACACGTACGGCGGCGGCACGGTGGTGAACGCCGGCACGCTGTCGGGAGCGGTCGGGCCGCTGCAGGGCGCGTTCCTGGTGAACGCGGCCGGCACGCTTCAGTTCAACCAGCCGACCGATGCGAGCTTTGCTGGCGCGCTGTCGGGTGCGGGCACGGTTGCGAAGGCGGGTGCGGGCGTCCTGACGCTGACCGGCACCAACACGGGCCACACGGGCACGCTTGCGGTGAACGGCGGGTCGGTTGCGATCGCATCGGCGTCGAACGTTGGCACCGGGGTGATCAGCCTCACGGGCACCACGCTCACCACGACGGGCGCGCTCAGCCTTGCGAATGCGATCACGCTGAATGCGCCGGGCGGCACGATCAACACGGGTGCTGCGACCACGCTCTCGGGCGTGATCTCGGGCGCGGGCAGCCTCACCAAGTCCGGCACGGCAACACTCACCCTCACCGGCGCCAACACCTACACAGGCGGAACC
>JAIXYT010000004.1 GCA_027490095.1 Sphingomonadales bacterium
CTTCGCGCACCCGCTCGCGCTCAGCCATCACCTCGGCCTTGATCTGGGCGACCGCGGCATCGCGCTCGGGGCCCTCGGGCAATCCGCGCAGCTCGTCCTCGATGCGGAACTCGATGTTGCCGCCCAACTGGATGTCGGTGCCGCGGCCGGCCATGTTGGTGGCGATGGTGACCGCGCCCAGGCGGCCGGCCTGGGCCACGATATGCGCTTCCTGCTCGTGGTAGCGCGCGTTCAGCACGCTGTGCTCCACGCCCTCCTGGGTCAGGAATCCCGACAGCTTTTCCGACTTCTCGATGGAGACCGTGCCCACGAGGCAGGGCTGGCCGCCCGAGGCCTTCTCCTTGATCGTCTTCACGATGGCGGCGAACTTGTCGGCCTCGTTCTTGTAGAATTCGTCCTGGTCGTCCTGCCGGCTGACCGGCAGGTTGGTCGGGATCTCGACAACGTTCAGCTTGTAGATGTCGTAGAATTCCGGCGCTTCGGTGATGGCCGTGCCCGTCATCCCCGAGAGCTTGGGGTAGAGGCGGAAATAGTTCTGGAAGGTGATCGAGGCGAGCGTCTGGTTCTCGGGCTTGATGTCGACGCCTTCCTTGGCCTCGACCGCCTGGTGCAGCCCGTCGGACCAGCGGCGACCATCCATCATGCGGCCGGTGAACTCGTCGATGATGATCACCTTGTCGTCGCGCACGATGTAATCGGTGTCGAGGCGGAACATGTGCACCGCGCGCAGGGCCTGGTTCAGATGGTGGACCACCTGGGTGTTCTCGAAGTCATAGAGGTTGGCGCCCTCGAGCAGGCCGGCGGTCTCCAGCGCACGCTCGGCAAACTCGGTGCCCTCTTCGGTCAGGATGATGGACTTCCCCTTTTCATCCTTCTCGTAATGTTCGGGCCGGAAGGTCTTCACGATCAAGTCGACCGAGCGGTAGAGGTCGGTCTTGTCGTCGGTCGGGCCCGAGATGATCAGCGGCGTGCGCGCCTCGTCGATCAGGATCGAATCCACCTCGTCGACGATGGCGTGGTTGAAGGCGCGCTGCACCATCTGGCTGCGGTCGTACTTCATGTTGTCGCGCAGGTAATCGAAGCCGAACTCGTTGTTCGTTCCGTAGGTGATGTCGGCCGCATAGGCCGCCCTGCGCTCGACATCGTGCAGGTTGGGAATGATCACGCCGACCGTCAGGCCTAGCCAGCGGTAGAGCTGCCCCATCCACTCGCTGTCGCGCTTGGCGAGATAGTCGTTGACCGTCACGACGTGCACGCCCTTGCCTTCGAGCGCATTCAGGTAGGTGGCGAGCGTCGCCACGAGGGTCTTGCCCTCGCCGGTGCGCATTTCGGCGATCTCGCCGCGGTGGAGGACGATCCCGCCCACCATCTGCACATCGAAATGGCGCATGCCGAGCACGCGCCGCGAGGCCTCGCGCACGGTCGCGAAAGCCTCGGGAAGCAGGGCGTCGAGCTTCTCGCCGTTGGCGAGGCGTTCGCGGAACAGGGCGGTCTGGCCCTGCAGTTCGGCGTCGGTCAGGGCTTCATACTTGGGTTCCAGCGCGCCGATCTGGCGGACAAGCGGCTGCAGGGATTTCACATAGCGGTCGTTGGACGACCCGAAGATGGCCTTGGCGACCTTGTTCAAGCCAAGCATGGGGAGCCTTCACGAAAACGGGTGGGCGACAGCTCATGCTCCCGCCCTCGAGGCTGCCAAATAGGAAGCGGGGAGGACAGCGTCAATCACGCCCGCCCAACTCCTGTGTCGGTGCCCACCCGGGAAAGGCGACTTTCCCCATCGGCCGGTCGGCGCTAAGCGGCTGGGCCATGGCCGATGTTTCCCCCCTTGCCCGCCCCTTTCCCGACCTTCCCGAGGTTGCCGGATGCACGCGGGGCACGGCGACCGCAGGCTACAAGAACTGGACCCGGGCCGATGTGACTCTGCTGGCCTTCGCACCCGGCACCTCGGTCGCCGGAGTCACCACCCGCTCCAAATGCCCGTCGCCCGAAGTGGAGCTGTGCCGCCGGCACCTGCCCTGGGGCAGCGCACGCGGGCTGGTGGTGAACGCGGGCAACAGCAATGCCTTCACGGGGCTGAAGGGGGCGGAGGCCTGCGCGCGCCAGGTGGCGGAGGCTGCCAACCTGCTCGGCTGCGAGCCCGCCGAGGTGTTCGCAGCTTCGACCGGCGTGATCGGCGTGCCGCTGCCGCAGGAAAAGGCGATCGCCGGCGTGCAGGCCGCCCATGCCGCGCTCGGCACGGCGAGCTGGCTGGACGTGACCCGCGCGATCGGCACCACCGACACCTTTCCGAAGGCCGCCGCCCGCGAGGCGGTGATCGACGGCACGACCGTCCGGCTGGTCGGCTTCATCAAGGGCTCGGGGATGATCGCGCCCGACATGGCGACGATGCTGGGGTTCACCGTGACCGATGCAGCCATTGATCCGGCGCTGCTGCAGGCGCTGCTGGAGGCTGCCAATGGCCGCACATTCTCGTGCATCACCGTCGATGGCGACACCTCGACATCCGACACGGTGCTTGCCTTTGCGACCGGGGCCGCGGGGAACAGGCCGCTTGCCGCCGTTGGAGACGCCGGTGCGGACGCCTTTGCCGCCGCGCTGGAGGACCTCTGCCGGGAGCTTGCGCAACTGGTGGTGCGCGACGGCGAGGGCGCGAGCCGGTTCATCGAGATCCGCGTGTCGGGCGCCGTGTCCGATGCCAGCGCGCACAGGGTTGCGATGTCGATCGCCAACTCGCCGCTGGTGAAGACGGCGATCGCAGGCGGCGACGCCAACTGGGGCCGGGTGGTGATGGCCGTCGGCAAGGCCGGCGAGCCGGCCGAGCGCGACCTGCTGTCGATCCGCTTCGGCGGGATCGAGGTGGCAGCCAGCGGCATGGTGGTGGACGGCTATGACGAAGCGCCCGTGACGGCCCATCTGCAGGGCCCGGAAATCGACATCGCGGTCGACCTGGGGCTGGGCGACGGCCGCGCGACCGTGTGGACCAGCGACCTGACGCACGGCTACATCTCGATCAATGCCGACTACAGAAGCTGAGCGCGCGCATGTTCCTGCTGCACCATTATCCGACATCGCCCTGGGGCGAGCTGCTGCGCCTGGCTCTGGGCCTGAAGGGGCTGAGCTGGGGGTCGGTGACCCAGCCCGTCATCTGCCCCAAGCCGCGGCTGGAGGTGCTGACCGGCGGCTATGTCCGCATCCCGGTTCTGCAGAAGGGAGCCGACATCTTCTGCGACACCGCCGCTGCCATCGACGCGCTGGAAGAGGCGCACCCCCTGCCCTCGCTGTTCCCCGAGCCATTGGGTGACGGGCACCGGATGCTGGCACAGCTGGCGCAGGGGCAGGTCTTCTTCTGGGCGGTCGGCGCCGCGATGGGGGCGCTGCCCATGGAGGGGATGGAGGCATTCTGGGCCGACCGCGAGCGGCGGTTCGGCATGAAGCCGGCCGCCTTCCGGATGGCCGCCCCGCACCTTGCCGCCCAGTTCGGAGGGCATCTTGCGCAGCTGGACGCCACGCTGTCGGACGGGCGGGCCTATCTGGGCGGTGCAGCGCCCGGCCATGCCGATCTTGCCCATTACCAGCTGCTCTGGTTCCAGGGCGCCCGCACGGGCGGGGACCTTTCACACCTGACCGCCGGGCGACCGCACCTGGCCGGATGGATCACCCGGGTCGCCGCGATCGGCCATGGTCGACCCGAAGAGATGGACGCCGAGGCCGCAATCGCAATGGCCCGAGCCGCCGACCCCATGGTTCAGGCCAACGTCGCGCCCGACAGCGGTTTCAGCGCCGGGCAGCAGGTTCTTGTCGCACAGGAGGGCACGCAGGACAGCCCGAGCGCCGGGCGGCTGATGGTGCTGACCGACCGGCGCATCACCATCCTGCGGGACCATCCAGAGGTGGGCACGGTGGCCGTGCACTTCCCCCGGATCGGGCAGATCGTCAGGCCGGCCTAGGCCTCAAAGCGACGACTCGACCCACTTCTTGAGCGACGACTTCGGCTCGGCGCCAAGCTTCTGGGCGACCAGCTCGCCGTTCCGGAAGATCAGCATGGTGGGGATGGAGCGGACGTTGAACTTCGACGCCCATTCGGGCTCGTCGTCAATGTTGACCTTCGCGATGGTCAGCCTGTCGGCGAGTTCGTCGGAGATTTCCTCCAGCGCCGGGCCGATCATGCGGCAGGGGCCGCACCATTCCGCCCAGAAATCCACCAGAACGGGCTTGTCGCTCTCCAGAACATCGGCCTCGAACGAGGCATCGGTCACCTTCACGGTCGCCATCGACAGAATCTCCTTTCCCCCGACATAGCCCTGTGCTCCGCTCAATCAAGCGGGAGCAGCCCTTCCATGTCCTTCTCGCCAAGCAAGAGGAACTTGGGGGCGGCGGTGTAGAGCAGTGCCGCCTCCACCCGCCGGCCGGGGAAGGCCCGGGCGAGCACCGCGGCATAGGCGGCCATCTGGCGCCGGTGCGGCAGGGCGGCGTCTGCAGCGGTGGCCGGGATGTTGAGCCCGGTCTTGAAGTCGACGACGAGCACGCGGTCCTCCTCGACCAGCAGGCGATCGACGATGCCGGCGATCACCCGGCCGTCAACCAGCCCTGCCACCGGCGCTTCGGCGAGCGCATCCGGGCCGAACAGGCGGCCGAGCGCCGGGTCCTCCAGAACGGCGATCACCTCGGCCAGTATGGACTCTGCCTGGGCGCCGGCGCCCTGGGCGTGCAGCCAACGCCGGGCTGCCTCTGCCCGGTCGGGCACGGCAATGGCAGGAAGACGCTCGAACAGCTTGTGGATGAGGGTGCCGCGGACCGCCGCTGCGCGCATCGCGTCTGCGGCCGGCCCCTCGGGCGGAGGCTCGGGCAAGCCGGAGGGTGTCAGCGGACGGGTGGGCCGGCCCGGGGCCGGCGCAGCCGTGGTCAACACCTGGCGCAGATCGCTCCGGCTTTCCTCGCCGGCGATGCTCGCTGCCGTGTCGAACGGCGCGGTCCAGTCGCCGCGGCGCAGGCGCCAGGTCTCGCCCGGCCAGCCGGGACAGTCCAGCGCCTCGGCGCCTAGGCTGCGCAGCACCGGCTTCAGCCGCGTGTGCCAGCAATTGTCCGCCTCGCCTTCAAGGCCTGAGGCGGACTTCGCGCTGACTGCCCCCCCGATGTACAGATGGTCTGCCGCGCGCGTCAGCCCGACATAGAGCAGGCGCAAATCCTCCTCGGCCTCGCGCAGCTTCATGGCCTCGCGCGCGTCCCCGACCTTGCGGGGGCATGCGGCCGAGGGCGGATGGAAGAGCGGCAGGCGCATGCCGTCGTCGGTCTCGGCAACGACGAAGCCGTCCTGCCGGCCCCTTCGCTGGTGCGCGCTGTCGGCCAGCACGACCACCGGCGCCTCAAGGCCCTTGGCGCCGTGGATCGTCATCAGCCGCACCTGGCCCGCTGGCGCGTCGGCGTCGCGCTTCACCTCCGAGCCTTCGGCCTCGACC
Source organism: Sphingomonadales bacterium (assembly GCA_027490095.1). GTDB lineage: Bacteria > Pseudomonadota > Alphaproteobacteria > Sphingomonadales > Sphingomonadaceae > Sandaracinobacteroides. The sequence continues at coordinate 5,457 of JAIXYT010000004.1, forward strand.
CAGGCGAGGAAGCCGGCAAGCCCGGGCGGGTTCAGCTGCTCGAAGGCGATGGCCTGGTTCAGCAGTTCGTTGATCGGGTCGTTCGCCTGCGCGCCGAGGCGCGCGAGGAGGCGCTGTCGGCCCTTGAGCGGGCCGGAGAGGATGGTGTCGAGGAAGGCGTAGGGGCCCACCCGGTCGGCAAGGCCGAGAACCGAACCAAGCCAGTCCCGCGCCTGCGCGGCGCGGGCATCGGCGGACGCCGCCCGGCCGAGCGCCGCCCACAGCCCGGGCCGGCCGCCGGTCAGCGCGCGGATCTCCTCATGGTCCCAACCGAGGAAGGGCGAGACGAGGAGGCAGGCGAGGTTGAGGTCGTCCTCCGGCTGGACGGCGAAGCGCACCAGCGCGAGGCAGTCGAGCACGGCCAGCGGCTCGGTGAGGAGCAGCCGGTCCACACCGGCGACCGGCACGCCCGCCTGGTACAACTCTGCAACCAGCCCGCCCATCAGCCAGCTGCGGCGCCTGAGCAGGATCAGGATGTCCTGCGGGCGGGCGAACCTTCCGCGCGACGGCAGCCACAGCCGGCCCGGGCCGGGCGCCAGCCAGCGCGCCACCTGTGCGGCAAGCGCCTTCGCCATCGCGCGGTCGGCGGCTTCGGTGCCGTCCTCCAGCCGGTCGCCCTCGTCACTCTCCTCGGCATCCGCCTCGTCGCCGTCGGGCGTGACGACGGGCCAGAGTACCACCTCGCCCGCCGCATCGGCCCGGTGGGGCTGATGGTCTGCCGGCGTCTGCGACATGCCCAGCGCCGCGGCCCCCACGTCGCGGATGAAGCGGTTCACGACGTCGAGGACGGCCGGGCCGGAGCGGAAGCTGAGGTCGAGCCCGACGCGCTCGATCGGGCGGCCGGCGGCAGCAGCGCGCGGTTCCAGCCGGGTGACGACCCGCTCGAACACCTGTGGGTCGGTGCCCTGGAAGCCGTAGATCGCCTGCTTGTGGTCCCCCACCACGAACAGGCTGCGGCGGCGGCTGTCCTGGCCGTCGAAATAATCCTCCACCAGCCTGCCGATGATGCGCCACTGGCGGTCGTTGGTGTCCTGCGCTTCATCGACGAGCACATGATCGAAGCGGCTGTCGAGCTTCCAGCCGACGTAGCCGGGCATGGTCTCGGGGCCGAGCAGCAGGGCGGTGCGGCTGATCATGTCGTCATAGTCGATGGCGACGGCCGCGCGTTTCAGCCGGTCGTAGCGGGCGACGATGCGGTGGCCGGCGCGGAGCGCGCGGGCAGCGAGCTGGGCCGTTTCGACGGCGCGTTCGATGTCGATGAGCTTGCGGAGGTCGTCGGCCATCTCGGCGATCAGGGGCCTCAGCCCCGGCACGGCCTTCACCGCGTGCGGATGCTTCTTGTTTTCCAGCTCCTTCGTCAGGAACTCGGACCAGAAGCTGCGGAAGGCGGCAACACGGCCCTCTGCATCCGCGGCAAGCCACTCCTCGACCGCGGCCGCGCTCTTCCGGCCGGTGGCTGTGCCCCACGCCAGCATGCCGTCGGCAAAGGCCTGCGCCATGCCGTCGTCGAACATCCCGGGCGCCAGCATCTCGCGGAGTCGCTCGCCCGGTTGTTCGTCGGCGCCGACGCCCAGCCAGCGGCGCACCGCGACGCCGAGCGCCTGGGGGTTGCCATAGGCTAGCAGCGCGTCCGAATGGGCGATCATCGTGTCGATCGCCTGCATCACGCCGCCCTCGCCCTTCAGGACCGACAGTTCGGCGAGATCGTCGAGGAAGCGGGTGTCGCCGGCGGCCTGGGCTTCGGAAATCGCTTCGGCCAGCGCCCGGCGCCTGAGCTGACCTGCATCGCGATCATCGAGCGCGCGGAAGCCCGGCGGAAGCCCGGCCTCCAGCGGGAAGGCCGCGAGCAGCCCCTGCGCAAAGGCGTGCAGCGTCTGCACCTTGAGGCCGCCCGGCACGTCGAGGGCCAGCGCGAACAGGCTGCGGGCGCGGCTTCGGGTGGCGGGTTCGGGGTGACCCCCAAGCGCCTGCAGCTCGGCATCGAGCCTTGCGTCATCGAAGCCCTGCCAGTCGCCCAGCCGCTTCACCAGCCGGTTCTGCATCTCGGCCGCAGCCGCGCGGGTGAAAGTGAGCGCGAGGATCCGGTCGGGCGGGCTGCCGGCCAGCATCAGCCTGAGAATGCGGTCGGTCAGCACGTGGGTCTTGCCGGTGCCGGCCGACGCCGCGACCCAGACATGGCTGGCGGGATCGGCCGCGCGGCGCTGCGGCTTCGTGCGCTGCTCGGGGGCGGCGCGCTCTACCGGCCCAGCCATTCCGCCACCCGTGCCAGCTGGTCGAAGTCGCTGAAGCGTCTTCCATAAACCATGTGCTGCTTAGCCCTGAACGGTGCGTCACCCAGCAGATAGGCGCCGACGAGCTGCTGGAAGTCCTCGGACGCGGCCTTGATGTGGGCCTGGATCTCGTCGGTCGACGCCTTGCCGAGCGCGGCCTTGCTGGATCCGGGGTCGCGCCCGCCCGACAGTTTGAGATAGTCCAGCCGATCCACCGGGGCCCCGGCGGCAAGGCCGAATTCGCCTGCCGTCGCCATCCGGGCGAGAAGCGCAAGCTGGGTCTGGTAGAGCGCCTCCACGTCCTTCACGGCCGGGACGGCGCCTGTCTTGTAGTCGATCACCCGGAGGGCCCGCCCGTTGCTGTCGATGCGGTCCACCCGGCCCTTCAGGGTGATGCCGCGCCATTCCAGCGTGCCATCCCGCTCCCACTTCACGGGAGTCCAGACCGGGTCTTCGGCGATCAGGTCCAGCGCCCAGTGGATCATGCGCTGCACGCGCGGCCGCCAGAGTGCGACAAGCTCCGGCCGGTCGCCCAGCTTCGCAAGCTCGGAATCGATCAGGCGCGCGATGGACCCGGGCTCCGACAGATGTTCCTCGAGCACCCGCTCGAGCACCTTGTGGACCGCCTGGCCGCGGTCGCCCGCGGTCGGCTCCGCGTCGCGCGGGTCGAGCGGCTTCAGCCCCAGGACGCGCCGCGCGTAGAAGGCGAAGGGGTCCGCCTTCAGCGTGGCAACTTCCGTGACGCTGAGCGCGCGCGGCCGCGCCGAGGCGGGCGGCTGCGGTTCCGGGCGGGCCCATTTCTCCTCGACGGGCGGCCGGTCGATCGCCCGTGCGGCGCCGATCAGGGCGGCAGCCGAGGGTGCCAGCTGACCGCCGTCGGGCAGGGTGCCGCCGCAGGCCGCCCGCAGCCGCTGCCAGAAGCGCGATGCAACCGACGGCGCACTGCCCTCGCGCACCGCGCGGGTGAGCAGCACGTCGGGCGCGCCGAGGCCGCTTGCGAAGTCGTGCGCCTGCAGGCCGGTGCGCCTGGCGAGACCGGGCAGGCCGAGCGTGCGGCGGATCACCGGGGCGAGGAAGGGATCGGGCGCGGGCATGCCGGGCCAGGTGCCCTCGTTCAGGCCCGCCATCACGACGAGATCCGCCGTCTGCAACCGCGCTTCGAGCGGCCCCCAGATGGCAAGCTGCGGGTGGCGGCTCCCGCGCGGGCGCACGGTCTGGTCGCCGAGCAGGCCGTCGACGAAGGCAGCGGCATCATCCGCCGTGACGGGGAGCAGCGCGAGGTCGGGGCGGCAGGCTTCCAGCACCTCGAACGTTCGAACCAGCGCGCGCCCTGCCTCGCCGGCCCAGAGCGCGTCGCCGGCAAGCGAGACGGCGACCTCCCGGAGCCGGTCGAGCAGCGCCTCTGCCGTGGCCGGAAGCGGCTCGAGCGGGGCGAGCGACGGGGTCACCTCGGCCGCCCACCAGTCCTTGAGCCCATCCGGCGTGTCGCGCGTCGTTGCAAGCCGCCGGGCGATCCCGCCGAGGCCCCGCGCCGGGCGGATGCCCCTCAGCGCCAGCCGGTCGAGTGCGCGGACATTGTTCAGCCAGGGGAGACGCGCCTCGCCGCTTCGGACCAGCGGATGCTGCAGCAGGGTGAGCAGCGCGACGGGGGCAAAGCCCTCGCCCGCCGCAGCCGCAAGCGCAACCAGCAGGCTGCCGGGAAGCGTGCGCTTCAGCGGCACCCCGGCACTGTCGTCGATCGCGATGCCGAAGCGCTGCAGCTGCACCGCGACCCGCGCCGCCAGGGCCCGGTCGGGCGTGACCAGTGCCGCAGTGAGCCCGGGGCGCTCGACCACCTGCCTGAGCGCGATTGCCACCACCAGCGCCTCTTCCGCGGGGTTGGCCGCCTCCACCATCCGGAGCCCGGCCAGTGCCGCGTCGGCGGGGGCTTCGGCCTGGCCCCCTGCAAGCGCCGGCGGCAGCAGCGCGTGCGAAACCAGCGCCGCGCGGGCGGGCGAACTTCCGGCGCGGGCCGACGCGGTCGGCCAGGGCTGCGCCTCGAGCGGGGAGAGGTCGGCCGCGTCGAGCAGGCGGGCCATGCCATGCTGGGGGTGGGTTTCCAGGCCGGGTTCTTCCGCCTCGCCGCGGATCAGCGCCCAGCTGTCCGCGGGCATGGCCAGATCGAGGCCGGGCATCACCACGAGCCCAGCGGGAAGGCGGGCGATGGTCCGCGCCAGCCGGGCAACGGCCGGGGGCGCGCTTGCGAAGCCTGCAAGGACAATCGGGTGGGGCGGCGGACTGGCGGCCCAGCGCTCGGCCAGCCGGTGAAGCTGCAGGTTGCGCCGCCGCGCGGCATCGACCAGCCCGCGCGCCTCGAGCAGTGCCGGCCAATGTTCCATCACCGCCTTCAGCACCTCGGCGTTGGCGGACCAGTGCGCCTGCACGCCGCCGGCCGGCACGGCTTCGGCCAGATCGGTGGCGCGCCGCCCTTCGATTTCCAGCGTGTCGAGCGCGACACCGAGCTGGGTGGCGAGCGCCAGCGCTTCTGCCGCCGAAAGCCCGCGGGCACGGCCCAGGATCTTCGCCAGCGCAAGCCTGCGAGCCTGAGGTGCGACCGCCGGCAGCAGATCGGCAGGGCCGTCCAGCCCGGCGAACAGCGGGCTTCCCTCCCAGCCCTCGATCGCGTCCGTATCGATGTCGCCGGCCGGCACCATGCGGGGCAGCAGCAGCGCCGCGCCATCGCTTTCGCGAACGAAGGCATCGGTGAGCGCGCGGATCGCGCGGCGGGTGGGCAGCAGCAGCAGCACCCGGGCGAGCGCCATCCGGTCCGGGTAGCGGGCGAGCAACCCGGCCGCGAGGTCGTCTGCAAAGGGCCGCCAGGGCGGGATGGAAAAGAGGCCGGCGCGACTCTGAGAGAACGCCGCCTGGGGATCCGGCGTCTCAGAGGACGCCAAGCAGGGCCTCCGCCTCTTTCACGGCCGCCGCGGTGCCGACATCGAACCAGAGGCCCTGGTGCACGACTCCATAAAGCCGCCCCTCGGCCGCTGCCCGGTCCCACAGCCGGTTCATCGAGAAGGGTTCGACGGCAACGCCGTCGAACAGCCGCTTCGAGAGCATCTGGAAGCCGGTGTAGACAAAGGGTGCGACACGGCCAGGCCGACGGCGCGACAGGCGCCCCATCGCATCCATGTGGAAATCACCGGGGCCGCGGTGACAGTTGGCGCGCGCCAGTGGCACCATCAGCAGCAGCGCATCCATCTCGGCTGCATTCCAGCGACCGGCCAGTAGTTCGGTCGCACCCACGGGGCCATCCACCCAGATGTTGTCGGCGTTGATCGACAGGAACGGGTCCGCGCCGATCAGCGGCAGGGCCCTGGTGATTCCGCCGCCGGTTTCCAGCAGCAGGTCGCGCTCGTCGGAGATGCTGACCTCCACCCCGCTGCGGCGGGCGTTGAGATGCGCCTCGATGCGGTCGGCCATGTAGTGGACGTTCACCACCACGTGCCGGACGCCGCCTGCCACAAGCGTGCCGAGTGCCCGGTCCAGAAGGGTGCGGCCGGCCACCTCCACCAGCGGCTTCGGGCGCGTTGCGGTCAGGGGGCGCATGCGCCGGCCGAGGCCGGCCGCCAGGACCATCGCGCTTGCCGGAACCGGAGTCATCGGCACCAGGCCTTGCGCAGGTCCATCGGCACGTTCGCATCGAACCAGGCCTTCACCGGCGCCAGTCCGGGATGTGTGAAGTTGCGCTCGAGATAGTCCCAGACGCGGGGCAGCCGCTCCACATAGCCCTTGCGGCCATCCCGATCCCTGAGCCGCACGAACACGCCCAGGATCTTCACGTTGCGCTGGGCGCCAAGCACTTCGTAGCGGGCGCGGAAGGCGGCGTTTCCGGCGCCTGCGAAGCGGTCGAGCATGGCCTGTTCGAGCGACGGGGGCACGTCGCGGCGGGCATCCTGCAGCAGCGAGACAAGGTCGTAGGCCGGGTGCCCGGCAAGCGCGTCCTGGAAGTCGAGCAGGCCGAGCGCCTGCACGCCGGGACGGTCGAGCAGCATCAGGTTCTCGGCATGATAATCCCGCAGGGTGACGACGGGGCACGCCGCAGTCTCGGCGAGCACATCCTGCCAGACGGCATCCCAAGCGGCGATATAGCCTTCCTCGTCGACAGCGATCCCGGCGGCCTTCGCATACCAGTCCGCGAACACCATCACCTCGCGCACGAGGGCTGCGCGATCATAGGGGGCGAGGCCCTTCGGCGGGACGGCGGCGTGCAGGGCCGACAGGATGTCGACGGCCTGCGCATAGACGTCTGCCTCGAGCGCCGGTTCCGCCTTCAGCACCGGCCCCATCAGCCGGTCGCCGAAATCCTCGATCAGCAGAAAGCCGTGGTGCTGGTCCTCGCCGAGGATGCGGGGGGCCGAAAAGCCGGCGTCGAGCAGCAGGCGGGCGACCGACAGGAAGGGGCGGACATCCTCATGTTCGGGCGGCGCATCCATCAGGACCGCGCAGCGGGCCGGCTCCACCACGCGGAAGTAGCGTCGGAAGCTGGCGTCGCCGGCAAGCGGCAGCACGTCGGCGCTGCCCCAGCCGACGGTTTGAAGAAAGGCGCGGTGGCCATCGCGCGGGGTCATGGCCTGGTTCCCCGATACCGGGCGGCCCGGCGCTCGATCTCGGCCCGGTCAATCGCCGGCGTCGACCCGATGTCGGTTTCCAGCAGCCGTTCGAACGCGCCCGGCGGGGTGCGGAACGGCGAGGTGAAGGGACTGGCGAAGCCCTGGATGAAGAAGAGGATCAGGCCGGAAAAGGCGCCGAAGCAGGACAGCAGCACATGCGTCACCCGGCCGGGGGGATAGACGTAGAAGGGGATGGTGACGAGGACCAGGCCGGCAATTGCCGGCACCCAGAAGACGAGGCCGAAATCCTTCGCGGCCACCTCCTGGCGCAGGTGGCGATAGGTGGTGATGTCGTGGATGCGCTTCAGCATGTGCTGCCGCAGCGCCACCTGCCGCGGCGTGACCGCCTCTGTGTCGAGAAGCGTTTCATAGGCGATGTCGCGGGCAGCCCAGGCCCGGTTGGAAAGCCGCTTTTCCTCGCCCAGAAGGTCCCATTCGCGGTCGACGACGAAGGTCACATAGGTTGCCATTGCCTTCCGCACGGGGGTCGCGACCGGCTCGCCGTAGCGGCCTGCATCGTGAAAGACGTCGGCGATTGCGGTCGCCTCTCCGGCGAGCCCGTCGCGCACGGTCTGATACTCGCCCAGTTCATGGGCATAGACCAGCGCGAGGATGACCCCGTAGAAGGCCGCGATGCGGAAGCCCGTGGCCGATGCCATGTCGCGCACCACGCCCGAATAGACATGGCCGTCCTCATCGGGCTCGACGGGCGGCGGCATGGTGCGGCGGGCAGCCCAATGCACGCCCAGCACAAGCAGGATGGCGCCGCCGACCCAGAGGAGGGCGACGAGCGTGTCGGTCAGCACGGTCATGCGGGTCGAGACGTCAGGCAGGCGGCCATCGGCCTTCCCAAGCCGTGCCGGCACGCGAAGTCAAGCGCCGCGCCGGCGTTCCCGCGCCGTCGAGCCTGAGCCACAGCACATCGGGCCAGATCGTGTCACCCAGGCGCTCGGGCCATTCGATGAGGAGCGCGCCGTCGCGCAGCCAGTCGTCGAGCCCCAGCGCCTCGGCCTCGGCCGGGGTCTCCAGCCGATAGAGGTCGGCGTGGGCGACGGGCACGGGGAGATCGGGGTAGGTCTGCACCAGCGTGAAGGTCGGGCTGGGCACCTCGCCCGCGTGGCCCAGGCCTTCGAGGATCGCGCGGGGAAGCGTCGTCTTTCCCGCGCCGAGTTCACCCGACAGCGCAATGACGTCGCCGGGGCGGAGCACCGACGCAAGACGGGCTCCGATCGCTCGGAGCCCGTCCTCGTCGAGCGCAAGGCTCACATCAATAGCGGTAGTGCTCGGGCTTGAAGGGGCCGGTTTCCGGAACCCCGATGTAGCCCGCCTGCTGCGGCGTCAGCTTCGTCAGCTTCACGCCCAGCTTCTCGAGGTGGAGTGCGGCCACCTTCTCGTCGAGGTGCTTGGGCAGCACATAGACCTTGTTCTCGTACTTGGCGCCATTGGCCCACAGCTCGATCTGGGCGAGCACCTGGTTGGTGAAGGACGCGCTCATCACGAAGCTGGGGTGGCCGGTTGCGCAGCCGAGGTTCACGAGCCGGCCTTTGGCAAGCACGATCAGGCGCTTGCCATCGGGGAAGACAACCTCGTCGACCTGCGGCTTCACCTCTTCCCACTGGAAGTTCTGCAGGCTGTTGATCTGGATCTCGGCGTCGAAGTGCCCGATGTTGCAGACGATCGCGCGGTCCTTCATCGCGCGCATGTGGTCGAGCGTGATGACATCGGCATTGCCGGTCGCCGTCACGAAGATGTCGGCGATCGGGGCTGCATCCTCCATGGTGACGACCTGATAGCCTTCCATTGCGGCCTGCAGCGCGCAGATGGGGTCGACTTCGGTCACCAGCACGCGGGCGCCCTGGGTGCGAAGCGAAGCGGCCGAGCCCTTGCCGACGTCGCCGAAGCCGGCAACCACGGCAACCTTGCCGGCCATCATCACGTCGGTGGCGCGCTTGATGCCGTCGACCAGGCTTTCCTTGCAGCCGTAGAGATTGTCGAACTTGGACTTGGTGACGCTGTCGTTCACGTTGATCGCCGGGAACGGCAGGTGGCCCTTGCCGGCAACCTCGTACAGGCGGTGGACGCCGGTGGTGGTTTCCTCGGACACGCCCTTGATGGCGGCCTGGGTCTTCAGGAAGAAGCCCGGGGTGGCGGCTGCGCGCTCGCGGATCATGCGGAAGAATTCGACCTCTTCCTCGTTCGAGGGCTCGGGCAGGTCCTCGCCGGCCTCGAGCTTGGCGCCCTTCAGGATGTAGAAGGTGGCGTCGCCGCCATCGTCCAGGATCATGTTGCAGGGCTTGTCGCCCCACTGGAAGATCTTGTCGACGAACTGCCAATATTCGCGAAGGTTCTCGCCCTTGTGGGCGAAGACGGGGGTGCCGGCCGCGGCGATCGCGGCTGCGGCATGATCCTGGGTGGAGAAGATGTTGCACGACGCCCAGCGGACTTCGGCACCGAGAGCGGTCAGCGTCTCGATCAGCACGGCAGTCTGGATCGTCATGTGCAGGCAGCCCGCGATGCGCGCGCCCTTCAGCGGCTTGGTTGTGCCGAATTCGTCGCGGAGCGCCATCAGGCCCGGCATCTCGGTTTCGGCGATCTGGATTTCCTTGCGGCCCCAGCCGGCAAGGCTCATGTCGGCAACGGCGAAATCGGTGAAAGCGGGGGCAGTGGCCACGAAAGGCTCCTCGGAACAGGGCTGGAAGATGGCCGCTCCTTAGCGTCCCCGCCAAACACTTGCAACTTTCTTTAAGTCTTTATGTCCTGCTCCGGAACGGGATCAGCCCTTGCGCTGGAAGACCTCCTCGCGCTCGACCACGAAGGGCGGCGGGAAGCCGGCCGCGCCGAAGGTCGCCGCGATCGCCTTGTTGGTGTCGAACCAGACCTGCCAATAGTCGTTGGTGTGGCAATTGGGGCGAACGGCGAGCTGGGTGCCCATCTCGTTGAAGTCCAGGATCTCGATCGTGGGCGCGGGATCGGCGAGCACGTTGGGCACCGCCGCGATCGCGGGGCGCAGCTTCTCCATCGCCTCCAGCGGATCCACGCCGAAGGCGAGTTGGACCGTGCGGTCGACCCGGCGATAGGGGTTGTTCGAGAAGTTCTTGATGATGTCCCCGGACACCTTGGCGTTGCCGACCACGGTCGTCACATTGTCGGGGCTGGTGATGACGGTGTTGAACATGCCGATCTCGACCACCGTGCCCTCGACACCACCGGCCACCACATAGTCGCCGACCTTGTAGGGGCGGAAGATGATGAGGAAGGCGCCGGCAGCGAAATTGCCGAGCAGGCCCGACCAGGCTGCGCCGATGGCAAGGCCCACACCGGCGAGGAGGGCTGCGAAGCTGGTGGTCTGGAGCCCGAAATAGCCGAGGATCGCGACGACCAGCAGGATGTTGAGCACGACGGCCAGGATGTTCGCGATGTAGCGCTGGAGGGTCGCGTCGAAGTTCCGCGCGGTCAGAACGCGCGAGAGCATGTTGATCGCCATGCTGATCAGCCAGCGGCCGACCATGTAGAGCACGAAGGCGGCGGCGATCTTCAGGCCGACGGCGGTCGCGACCGGAAGCATCCGGTCCCACAGGCTCACGATTTCGGTTTCCATGCCGTTCCCCCCCTCAAGTCGCTGTCGGAACAGTTTGTGGCGCATCGGGAAAACTGCCGCAAGGTGCAGCAGACGCTGGCGCATCGACACAGGCCCGGCTGCGACCTACAGAGGGGCGCCCGCGATCGCTGGCACTCTTCGAGCGTTGGCCTTCAAGGCCGGAATGGGGAACCCCGATGAACAGATTCCAACTTCTTCTCGGCGCAGCACTGCTTGCGTCGGCGCCTGTGGCCGCCCAGGCGCCGCAGCAGCAGCCCGGCATCAGCCAGCAGGACATCGACCTGCTGCGCCGGGACGTGGCCGCCGCCCGCAAGGAGATCACCGCTCAGACCCTTGCGCTGACCCCCGACGAGGCCGCCCGCTTCTGGCCGGTCTATGACCAGTATGCCGCCGAAGCGGGGAAGATCACGGCCGAGCGTGCCGCGATCATCAAGGAATATGCCGAGAATTTCGGCAAGATCGACGCCAAGCGCGCTGACAGCCTGACCCGCCGGTCGCTTGCGGTTGATGTTTCGATGGCGAAGCTGAGGACCGACTGGCTGCCCCGCTTCGAGAAGGTGGTTCCCACCACCAAGGCTGCGAGCTTCATCCAGATCGATCGCCGGCTCTCGACCCTCATCGACCTGCAGCTGGCCGCAAACCTGCCCCTGATGCAGGACCAGTAAGACCCACAGGCTGCGGCGGCCCCGGACCACCGGGGCCGCCCGGCTTCTCAGTTCAGCAGGGTCTTTTCCCAGAACATCAGGCTGGTCCAGAACTGATAGTCCTGGTTCTCCTTCTTGGCGAAGCCATGGCCTTCGTTCTTCGCCAGCAGGTGCCAGGCGGTGCCGCCCCTCGCCCGAACCGCGGCGACGATCTGGTCGGCCTCGGACGCGGGCACGCGCGGATCATTGGCGCCCGTCACCACCATCAGCGGAACCGCAATCCGGTCGGAGCGGCCAAGTGGCGAGATCTCCTTCAGCTTCGCGCGCTGCCCGGCATCCCGCTCATCGCCATATTCCACCCGCCTGAGGTCGCGCCGATACTCCGCCGTGTTCTCGAGGAAGGTCACGAAATCCGAGATGGCGACGACGGCGAGGCCAGTGCGCCAGAGCTTCGGATAGAGCGTGAGGGCGCCGTAGGTCATGTAGCCGCCGTAGCTGCCGCCGGTGACGGCGAAGCGGCTGCTGTCGAGACCGGGGTCCTTCTGCAGCGCGGCCACGAACGCCGCCACGTCCTTCACGCTGTCCTCGCGCTTGAAGGGGCCATTGTCGAGGCTGACGAACCGCTTGCCGAAGCCGGTGGAGCCGCGGACGTTGGGGAAGAAGACGGCCACCCCGCGCTCGTTGATGAGATAGTTGGTGCGGCCGAGGAAACCGGGGCGCGACTGGCCTTCGGGGCCGCCGTGGATGTTCACCATCAGCGGACGCGGCCCAGGGAACTTCGCCGGATCGGGTCGATACAGGAAGCCGGTCACCTCGAGGCCGTCGAAGCTCTTCACGCGGACGAACTCGGGCTCGACATTCAAGGTGGCATCGAGGCCGCCCGTCTCGCTCTGCGTCCAGCGCGCGACCTGGCCGGTGGCGGGGTCGAAGCTGTAGGCGTCCGACGGGGACCTTGCCGACGACAGGCTGAACCCGAGCGTGCCCCAGGGCGCATATTCGAGCCCGCCGATCACGCCTGCCGGCAGCTTCGGCTCGGCCGTGACGGCGCCCGTGCGGCTGTCGACCACCCGCAGGCGGGCGACGCCGGCCTCGTTGCTGACGACGGCGAGGCTGCGGCCGTCGGGCGACACGTCGAAGCCGTCGACATCCCACTTGGCAGCGGGGCCGATCGGGACGAAACCCCAACCCTGTCCAGGACGGCCGGGGACGAGTTCGCCGAGCTGCTGGAAATCGCTCCCCTTGTCACTGGTGACGAACAGGCGCCCGTCGGGGCCGTATTTGGCTTCGCCCCAGGCGATCTTCTCGTTGTCGACCGTCAGTGGCGTGAGCACGCCCGAGGCGAGATCGAGGCTGAAGAGATCGCTGTCCTGCACCGAGCGGTACTGGCCCACCAGCGCCGTCTTCCCGTCGGGTGCGAAGTCGGCGATCGCCCAGCCACCGCCCTCGCGCTCGATCACCCGGCGTGCCGTCCCGGGATCGCGCGGGTCCATCACATAGAGGTCGCTGTCGCGGCCGTTGCGCGCGTTCGACGCATAGCCGATCAGCCTGCCGTCCTTGGAGACGCTGACGCCGGTGTGGCGGCTCTTGCCATCGGTGAGCAGCACCAGCCGGCCGGATTCGAGGCGATAGATCTGGAAATTCTCGGCCCCACCAACATCCTTCACCACGATGGTCGCATCGCCCGAGGGTAGGACGGCGGCATTGGCGACCGGCTCGGGCTCGAAGGTGAGCTGGGTGCGGGCAGCGCCAGGCGCCTTCACCTCGTGGATCTGGTTCGCATTGCCGAAGCGGGTGGCGATCAGCATCGCTTTTGTCTTCGGATCCCAGGACAGGAATCCGGCGGAGCGGAACTCCATGTAGGGAAGCGTGGCGTCGCGAAGGCTGATCGGCACGGCCGGGATGCCATCGGCGACGATGGCCGCAGGGGTCGGCACGGTCGGCCCGTTGGCCTGCTGCGCCGCGAGCGGCGCCGCCAGAAGCACAGATGCAATCGCGAGCATCGAAATCCGCATTCCAGTCTCCCTGTCCGAGCGGTGGCCTGCACCGGGCCGGCCGTCTTGCCCTGCATTGCGGCTCGGTGCCGTTTTGGCAACCGGCTGCCGTTCGGCTAGTGGGCGGCCGCCATGGGCGCCTTCCCTTCCTTCGACCCGGCTTTGCCCTTCGCGCTGCTGTGGGACCGCGCAATCGGGGCTGCGCGCCTGTTCACCAGCCCGATGGAGGTGGCCGATTCCCCGGATGTGGAAGCCGTGCTTGCGCGCATCGCCGGCTGGACGGCGGGCGGCGACTGGGCCGTTGGGGCGCTGTCGTACGAGGCTGGTGCCGCGCTGGATCCGGCAACGGCGTCGCTTTCGCGCGGCAACCCCTGGGCGCGCTTCAGCCGCCACGCGGCGCCCCGGCTGCTGGATGCGACTGCGCTCGCCGACCTGCTTTCGCCGTTCCGCACCGCGGCTGCTGCCGGATTGCTCGCCCCGCTGGTGGATGCCGCCGACTGGCAGGCTGCCGTAGCCCGTGTGGCCGACTATATCGGCGCCGGCGACATCTATCAGGCCAACCTCACCTTTCCGGTGACGCTGCCGATCCGCGGCCATCCGCTGGCCCTGTTCGCCCGCCTGTTCAGCCCTGCAGCCGCGCCCCACGGCGGCATCGTCCACTTGGGGCATGGCCGCTGGTGGCTGAGCCTTGCGCCCGAGCTGTTCTTCACGCTTGCGGACGGTGTGCTGACCGCGCGGCCCATGAAGGGAACGGCTGCCCGCGCCGCCGGCACGGCGGAGGATCTGGCCGCAGCGGCAGCGCTGGCGGCCGACCCCAAGAACCGGGCCGAGAACCTGATGATCACCGATCTTCTGAGGAACGACCTTTCGCGGGTGGCGGAGCCGGGGAGCGTCCGGGTGCCGAGCCTGTTCGCGATCGAGACCTACCCCAGCCTTCACCAGATGACGTCGACCGTGACAGCCCGGCTGCGGGCGGGTGCCGATGCGCTGGACGTGCTGGGCGCGCTGCACCCCTGTGGCTCGATCACGGGCGCGCCGAAGATCCGGGCGATGGAGATCATCGCCGAGCTGGAGCCACACCCGCGGGGCCTTTATACCGGAAGCCTGGGATGGATCGGCCCGCAGGCGCAGTCTGCCGCGTTCGCGGTCGCGATCCGCACGCTGGACGTCGAGGGGCGGACCGCGACGCTGGGGCTTGGCGCGGGCATCGTCGCGGACAGCGTTCCGGAGGCCGAATGGGCCGAGAGCCTGGCCAAGGCGCGCTTCCTTGGCGCCTCGGCCCCCCGCACCCTCATTGAGACGATGCGGATCGCGCCCCGGGGGATCACGCGCCTGTCGCTTCACCTCGACCGGCTGGCGGCGTCTGCTGCGCGGTTCGGATTCGCGTTCGACCGGGCGGCCCTCGAGGCGCGGCTTGCGGCGCTGTCGGTCAACGACGCGCGCCGGCTCCGCCTGGTGCTGGGAGATGATGGCGCTGTTGCGCTGCAGTTCTCGGCCCTGCCTCTGCCGGCGCCCGAACCGGCGCCCGTGGTGCTGGTGCCGCTGCCCGTCGATCAGGCCGACTGGCGGCTGCATCACAAGACGGGCGACCGCGCCTTCTACGACCATGCGCGGCGCGCCTCGGGCGCGTTCGAATGCCTGTTCGCGCGGGCGGACGGGCTGCTGACGGAGGGGAGCTTCACCAGCCTGTTCGTGCCGCGCGACGGCGTCCTTCTGACCCCGCCCGCGCGCCTCGGCCTGCTGCCCGGCGTGCTGCGCGCCGAACTGCTGGCTTCGGGTCAGGCGCGCGAGGCCGAGCTGGCCGCGGACGACCTGTCGCAAGGCTTTCTGCTCGGCAACTCGCTGCGCGGATTGTTCGCAGGCCGCCTTGCGGGGCCTCAAGCATAACTCTATCGCGCCGGTGTCATTTCCGAGGAACCGCCATGCCCCTGCTGTCAGCCGCCATCAACCGGATAAGCCCCTCGCCCACCATCGCCGTCACCAACAGGGCGGCCGAGCTGAAGGCGGCCGGCCACGACATCATCGGGCTGGGCGCGGGCGAGCCGGACTTCGACACGCCGGATTTCGTGAAGGAGGCCGCGATCGAGGCGATCCGCAAGGGGCAGACCAAATACACCGCAGTCGACGGCACGCCCGCACTGAAGGCTGCGATCCAGGCCAAGTTCCTGCGCGACAACGGGCTTTCCTATGATCTCGACGCGATCAGCGTGAACGTCGGCGGCAAGCAGACCATCTTCAACGCCATGGTGGCGACACTGGACCCGGGCGATGAGGTGGTGATCCCGGCGCCCTATTGGGTGAGCTATCCCGACATCGTGCAGTTCTGCGGCGCGACGCCCGTGATCGTGCCCTGCGGGATCGAGCAGGGCTTCAAGCTGACCCCTGAACAGCTGGACGCCGCGATCACGCCGGCCACCAAGTGGGTGATCCTGAACTCGCCCTCCAACCCCACGGGCTCCGCCTACACAGAGGCGGAGATCCGCGCGCTGGCGGACGTGCTGCTGGGCCACCCGCACGTCTATGTGCTGACCGACGACATGTACGAGCATGTGGTCTATGACGACTTCGCGTTCCGCACGATCGCGCAGGTCGAGCCGCGGCTGTTCGATCGTACGCTGACGGTGAATGGCGCGTCGAAGGCCTATGCGATGACGGGCTGGCGCATCGGCTTTGCCGGCGGCCCCAAGCCCATCATCAAGGCGATGGCGAAGATCCAGTCGCAGAGCACGTCCAACCCCTGCTCGATCGCGCAGGCGGCGGCGGCGGCCGCGCTGAACGGCCCGCAGGATTTCCTGAAGGAGCGGAACGCCGCCTTCCAGGCCCGGCGCGACCTCGTGGTTTCGATGCTGAACCAGGCCGCCGGCCTCAGCTGCCCACGGCCCGAGGGCGCTTTCTATGTCTATCCCGACTGCTCGGGGCTGATCGGCAAGAAAACGCCTGGCGGAAAGCTGCTGGCGACCGACGAGGATGTGGCGGCCTATTTCCTGGAGACCGAGGGCGTGGCCGTGGTGCACGGTGCAGCCTTCGGGCTCAGCCCCGCGTTCCGGATCAGCTACGCGACCTCGACCGCGGCGCTGGAGGAGGCCTGCCGGCGCATCCAGCGGGCCTGTGCGGCGGTGGGCTGACTTGCGCCGGATAGCCGCAGCCTATCGAAACCATCGCGGAGACAGGGGTAACCTTGCGTTCAGTCCCGACGTATAGAGTTGAACCATGCGATATCACCCCAAGCCTGACTGGCACATCCGCGCATCCGGCGCGACGCCCGAACGCCTCTACCTCGACCGGCGGCAGATCGTCGCCGGCATGGGGCTGTCCGCGCTGGCTTCGCCCCTTCTCGCCTCGACCGATGTCACGAAGCTCGCGCCGCTGAAGGCGCGCCGCACCATTGCGACATCCGAAGAGCCCACGCCGATCGATGCCGTGACGGGCTACAACAATTTTTACGAGTTCGGGCTCGACAAGGACGATCCGGCCGCCAACGCCGGCACGCTGAAGCCCAGGCCCTGGACGGTGCGCGTCGGCGGGCTGGTGCAGAAGCCCGTCACGCTCGATGTCGACACCTGGATCTCGAAGCTCAGCCTCGAGGAGCGCGTCTACCGGATGCGCTGTGTCGAGGGCTGGTCGATGGTCATCCCCTGGATCGGCTTCCCGCTGGCCGGGCTGCTGAAGTCGGTCGAGCCCCTTTCGAACGCGAAATATGTGCGGTTCACGACGCTGGCCGATCCGGACCAGATGCCGGGAACGCGCTTTCCCGCGCTCGACTGGCCCTATCGCGAGGGGCTCAGGATCGACGAGGCGATGAACCCGCTGACCCTGCTGGCGGTGGGCCTCTACGGGCGGCGCCTCCCCAACCAGAACGGCGCACCGCTCAGGCTGGTGGTGCCGTGGAAATATGGCTTCAAGTCCATCAAGTCGATCGTCGCCATCGACTTCGTGGAGCGCCAGCCGCTGACCAGCTGGAACCAGTCCCAGCCCAGCGAGTACGGCTTCTATTCCAATGTGAACCCGGACGTGGACCACCCGCGCTGGAGCCAGGCGACCGAGCGGCGCATCGGCGAGTTCCGCAAGCGCCCCACCCTGCCCTTCAACGGCTATGGCGAGCAGGTGGCCGGGCTCTACCGGGGCATGGATCTCAAGAAATTCTACTGATGCCGCAGCCCTCCGCCCGACGGCGGCCCCTCAATGCCCCGCCCCGCTGGCTGAAGCCGGCCGTGCACTTGCTGGTCGCCATGCCGGGCCTGTTCCTTCTTGCCGGCTGGGCCGAGCTTCTGTTCACCAATCCGGCCTCGCTGCGCCTGTCGGCAGAGCCGGTTGCCTACACGCACAATGCGCTGGGGCTGATGGCGCTGCGCACGCTCGTTGCCACCCTTGCGGTCACGCCCGTCCATCGCCTGACCGGCTGGACGCCCGTGATGTCGCTCAGGCGGATGCTCGGGCTCTGGGCCTTTGCCTATGCCGCAGTTCACCTCGGCTTCTACCTCTGGCTCGAACTCGACTTCAGCCTCGCCGCGCTCTGGGCGGAGGCGCTGAAGAAGCCCTTCATCCTGTTCGGCATGGTCGGCCTTCTCGCGATGGCACCGCTTGCCGCCACCAGCACGAGGGCCGCCATCAAGGCGCTTGGCGGCCGCCGCTGGCAGGCGCTCCACCGCCTCGTCTATCTGGCGGGCATCGCCGGGGCGGTTCACTTCATCCTGCGCGTGAAGGGCTTCCAGCTCGAGCCCTGGATCTACGCCGGCCTCGTCCTGGCCCTTCTGCTGCTGAGGCTCATGCCCAGTCGACGACGGGCCAGCCGCGCAAGCCCGCAACCCGCCTGAGCGGGGACGAGGGATTTGCGGCGACCGGATCGTCGGCCCAGTCCAGCACGATCAGGTCGCTCAGATGGTCCGAGGTGAAGCGGACCAGCGGCGGCCGCGCCGGCAAGTCGGCGAGGATCATCCTGAGCTTGCCCATCTCGTAGCAGTTCTCGCCGCGGATGCGGTTGGTCAGCCGGTCGCCCTCCCAGTGGTTTTCGGTGGCAACCACATGGTCGACCCCCCAGCGGCGGGCGAGCGCCTCCACGAAATAGCGGCAGCTGGCCGTCGCCAGCCACACCTCCCGGCCGGCCGCCCGATCGGCCGCGATCGCGGCGAGTGCACCTGCGAGTTCCTCGCGGGCGCCGAAGCGGTCGGCGAACCCGGCCGCAGCCCGCTCCACCTTCGACCGGGGCACGCGACGCCCCATCAGCAGGGCCTGGGTCGCCTCTTTCAGCTCCTTGCGGCCGAGCGCCCCCACGGCAAAACCGGCGACGGGAAACAGGACCAGCGGCGCCAGAAGCAACCGCCACGGTGCCTCGGTCCGGGCATAGTGCAGCAACCACCAGCTCCAGCTCGGCGTGCGGATCACCGTCTTGTCCATGTCGTAGATCGACAGCGGCTTCATGGGCCCGACACGCGCGGGTTCCGCTCGCGCCAGGTGGGCGGCGGCAGCCGGTCTTCGGGCGGAAGCGCCCAGAGCCCCCGTCTCTCTTTCCGGGCAAGATCCTGACCGGCACGGATGCGGCTGTCCTTCAGATAGCGGTCGAACGCCCAGGCATGCCCGAACTGGGTCATGTAGGCGTTCACATAGGTCGGGCCCACCCAGATGCGTGCGACGAGCCGGCCGTAGCGGTCCCTGTCGGTCACCTCGATCCGCACGATGCGCCCTTCCACCTTGCGGCGCAGGGCCGAGCGTGCCTGCAGGCCCCAGGGCTGGGCAAGCTCAGGTGCGTCGATCCCGGCCAGCCGCAGCTCGCTCGTCCGCTTCACGTCGGGCCGGTAGAACATCAGGGAATCCCCATCCTTGACGCGGACGACCTCGCCGTCGAGGATCCTGGCGGCGGCCGGCGCAGCAACCAGAAGGAAGCACGCAAGGAGAAGGGCACGAAACATCGGCGCTTCCTTGCATCGGGGGCGGGCGATATGCAAAGCCATAGCGGGGAAACAGGAGAGCATCGGCCGCGAATGCCAGACACGGCACCACCAGACGCGCGTTCCGACGCCCCTGCACTCGACATCAGCCTTGAGGGCGGCACCCTGCGCTTCGTCGGCCGCCTGTCGATCGCGCGGATCTCGGAAACCGAACGCCGCCTGCACGAACTGCTCGATACCGTCGAAGGGCCGCTGCTCATCGACCTGTCGAAGGTCAGCCGGATCGACACGGTGGGGGCCTGGATGGTGCATCGCCTGCTTCGGGACCGGCCCGGGAGCGCGGTTGTCGGGGCGAGCGCCGACGCCGAACGGCTGATCCTGGAAGTGGCCGCGGCCGATCGACCCTGCGAGATGCGCCCGGCGCATGAACCCTTCCTCACCCGCGAACTGGAGCGGCTGGGGCGCTACATGATCCTTGCCTGGGTCAACTTCACGGCGATCCTGGGGTTCATCGGGCTGTCCATCATTTCCGCCTGGAACGCCTTCACCTCGCGCCGGGGCGTGCGCTGGGGCGCCGTCACCGTCCAGATGGAGCAGGTGGGCGTCAATGCGCTGGGCATCATCGGGCTCATGAGCTTCCTGATCGGAATCGTGCTCGCCCAGCAGGGGGCCGTGCAGCTGCGGCAGTTCGGGGCCGAGATCTTCGTGATCAACCTGGTCGGCCGCGCCACCTTCCGCGAGCTCGGGATCCTGCTGACCGCAATCATGGTCGCCGGCCGCTCGGCCTCGGCCTTTGCCGCGCAGATCGGATCGATGAAGCTCGCCGAGGAGGTGGATGCAATGCGCACCATCGGGCTCGATCCGATCGAGGTTCTGGTGCTTCCGCGCACGATCGCGCTGATCCTGATGATGCCGCTGCTGGCCTTCTACGCTTCGATCCTGGCGATCATCGGCGGCGGGCTGTTCACCTGGATCTCGCTGGACATTCCGCCGGCCACCTATGTGCAGCGCCTGCGCGAGGTGGTGCCGATGGCGGACTTCTGGATCGGCATGTCGAAGGCGCCGGTGTTCGGGGCCATCATCGCGATCATCGGCTGTCACCAGGGCTTCAAGGTCTCCGGCAATGCCGAATCGGTGGGCCAGCGGACCACCCAGGCCGTGGTGGAGGCCATCTTCCTCGTGATCGTCCTCGATGCCGTGTTCGCGGTGTTCTACTCGGCGCTGGGGTTCAATTGATGCGCGAGCCCGGCACCGAGCCCATCATCAAGGTCAGCGGCCTCGTGAACCGCTTCGGAAACCAGACCGTGCACGAGGGGCTCGACCTCGATGTCTGGCCCGGCGAGATCCTGGGCGTGGTGGGTGGATCGGGCACGGGCAAGTCGGTGCTGATGCGGTCGATCATCGGGCTGCAGCATCCGGCGGAGGGCCATATCGAAGTGCTTGGCCGCAGCGTGATGGGCGGCGACACGACACAGAACCAGGACCTGACGCGCCAGTGGGGCGTGCTGTTCCAGGGCGGCGCCCTGTTTTCCGGCCTCACGGTCGCGGAGAACATCCAGGTGCCGATCCGCGAGTATTTCACCCTGTCGCAGGGGCTGATGGACGAGATCGCCGCCTACAAGATCGCGATGGTCGGCCTGCCACCCGAGGCCGGGCCCAAATATCCGTCCGAACTGTCGGGCGGGATGAAGAAGCGCGCAGCGCTTGCCCGGGCGCTTGCGCTCGACCCCAGGCTGCTGTTCCTCGACGAACCGACCGCCGGGCTGGATCCGATTGCAGCCGACGGGTTCGACACGCTGATCCGCACCCTTGCGGAAACCATGCAGCTGACGGTGTTTCTGATCACGCACGACCTCGACACGCTGCACGCCATCTGCGACCGGGTGGCGGTGATCGCCGAGAAACGCATCATCGCCTGCGGAACCGTCGCCGAGCTGTCGCGCTTCGACCATCCGTGGGTGCAGGAGTATTTTTCCGGTCCCCGCGGCCGTGCGGCTGCAATCGCCCAGCACCATGCCCCGGTGGAAGTGGGCTGATGGAAAACCGGCACAACCATGTCCTGGTGGGCGCCGTCACCTTCGTGCTGGTGCTCGCGCTGTTCGGCTTCGTGCTGTGGCTCGCCCGCTTTTCGCGCGAGGACAAGGCCGAATATGACATCTTCTTCGCCCAGTCGGTTTCGGGCCTTGCCGTCGGCTCCAACGTCTCCTTCTCGGGCGTGCCGGTTGGCCAGGTGCAGCGCATCGCGCTGATGCCGGAAACGCCGCAGTTCATCCGCGTTCGCGTCGCGCTGCAGCCGGACACGCCGATCCTGGAGGGCACCACCGCCAGCCTGAATTCGGTGGGCTTCACCGGCGTGACCGAGGTGCAGCTGTCGGGCAGCATGCGCGGCCAGGCGCCGCTCACCGAGCCGGGTCCCTATGGCGTGCCGGTAATTCCGGCCACCTCCGGCGGCTTCGGCCAGATCCTGGAAAGCGCACCGGAAGTCATCGAACGCGCCTCAACCCTGCTTGCGCGGCTGAACGAGATCTTCAACGACGAGAACCGCGCCCGCTTTGCGAGCCTGATCGACAATCTGGACAAGGTGTCGGGCGAGGTGGCGCAGGAGGGCCCCGCCATCCGGGCGGCAGTGCGCGAGGCCGAGCAGACACTGAAGGCAGCCACCCGCGCCGCCGACAGCCTGGCGAAGACGAGCGAGGCTGCCAACACCATCCTCACCGAGGACGGCCGGCCGATGATCGCCGAACTGAAGCGGGCCATCGTGACGGCCGAGGCAACCCTTCAGCGCGTCGACCGGCTTGCAAAGGCAGCCGAGCCGGGCGTCAACAGCCTGTCCACCCAGACGGTGCCGCAGGTGAACCAGCTGGTCGCCGATCTGCGCGATGTCAGCCAGCAGATGGGCGCGCTCGCCGCCAAGCTGGACGAGGATCCGCTGGGCGCCGTCACCGGCGGACGCCCGCTTCCCGATTACGAGCCGGAGGCGGAGCCGAGATGACCGACACGGAGGCCCAGCCGAAATGACCCGCACCTCCCTCCTGCTGCTGCCGCTGCTGCTGGGCGCCTGCAGCCCGATCGTCCAGATCGGTGGCAATACACCCCGCCCGAATGCCGTCTACACCCTGTCGGCTGCACCGCCCACGGCCGTGCCGGCCGGCACGGCGCCGATCGACATGGCGCGGGCCGTCACGGTCGACACGCCATCGATACCCGGCGCGCTGCAGACGCTCAGGATGCCGGTCAGCGTGTCGGACACGACGATCCAGTATGTGAAGGGCGCGCAATGGTCCGAACAGCCCAACCGGCTGTTCCAGCGGCTGCTGGCCGACACGCTCGTGCATGCGGGCATCGCGGTCGTGGACCAGCGCTCATCGGGCCAGACCGGCGGGCGGCGGCTGACAGGGCAGCTGATGGCTTTCGGGCTGGATGTGCGCGACGGCCGGCAGGTGAAGGTTCGCTTCGACGCGACGCTTGCGGGTCCCGATGGCGTGCGACAGCGGCGGTTCGAGCGCGAGGCGCCCGTTGCGAGCGCGGATGGGGCGGACGTGGCGCTGGCGCTGAACGGGGCGGCGAACCTGGTCGCGGTGGATGTGGCGGCCTGGGTGAAGGGCGCCTGACGGACGGGACCGCTAGGCCGGCTACGTCAACGGCTGCAGCAGACAGTTGACCCTGCTGCCCCGAGACGGTATCGCGCGCGCTCTTTCAAGGCTGGCGGGGTAGCTCAGCTGGTTAGAGCACAGGATTCATAACCCTGAGGCCGCGGGTTCAAGTCCCGCCCCCGCCACCATGCTGCTCGACAGCAGCTCCAGGACAATCCAGCCTGCATTCCCGGCTTTGCCGCAGCCGTGGGCGCGCGCTATGGCGTTCGCCATGCACAGGTTCCTCGCGTCCGCAATCGTCCTCCTCGCCACCCCGTCGACCGCGTCGGCGGCAGACTGGGCCATCGCCATCCATGGCGGCGCCGGAGTCATCGAGCGCGCCGACATCAGCGCCGCCGACGATGCGGCCATCCGCGCCGATCTCGCAAAGGCCCTGGACGCCGGCACTGCCATCCTGAAGGCTGGCGGCAGCTCGACCGACGCGGTCGTCGCCGCCGTCGCAGCGCTGGAGGCCTCGCCCTGGTTCAATGCGGGTGTCGGCGCGGTCTTCACGTCGGCCGGCACCATTGAGCTTGATGCCGCAATGATGGAGGGTGAAGGCCGCCGGGCGGGCGCCGTGACGGGCGTGAAATCCACCCTCAGCCCCATCGCGCTCGCCCGCACGCTGATGGACAAGGGGCCGCATGTGTTCCTCGCCGGCCCCGCAGCCGACGAATATGCCCGCGAGGTCGGCCTCTCCCAGGTGCCCAACAGCCATTTCATGACCGAGCGGCGCCGGAAGCAGCTGAACGACCTCAGGATGCGCAACCAGGGCGCTTCGCTCGAACGCCCCGAGGTGCGGATGGGCACTGTGGGCGCTGTCGCGCGCGACGTGAAAGGCACGGTCGCGGCCGGAACATCCACCGGTGGCCTCACGGGCAAGTCCCCCGGCCGGGTCGGCGACGCCCCGCTGGTCGGCGCCGGCACGCTGGCCGACAACCGCTGCGGCGCGATCTCGGCGACCGGCTCGGGCGAGATCTTCATCCGCACGCGCGTCGCCTCGCAGATCTGCGATGCGGCCCGCTTCGGCAAGGTGCCGCTGCAGAAGGCCGCCGATACAACGCTTGCCGAGGTGCTGGCGCTGGGTGGCGATGGCGGGGTCATCGTGCTCGGCCCCTCGGGCGACGGGCTGTTCAGCTTCAACTCGGCCGGCATGTACCGCGGCCGCGCAAGCGCGAAGGGCCCGCGCGAGATCAAGGTCTATGGCGACGAATGAGCGACCATAGCGACGTCCTGATCATCGGGGCAGGCCAGGCAGGCGCCCAGGCCGCCATCTCGCTGAGGCAGGAGGGCTTTGCCGGCAGCATCCGCATGGTGGGCGAGGAACCCGACCTGCCCTACGAGCGCCCGCCGCTGTCGAAGGACTATCTCGCCGGCGAGCGCACGGCTGACCGCCTGCTGCTGCGCCCGCCCGCCTTTTGGGCCGAGCGCGGGGTCGAGATCCTGACGGGCGTGCGCATCACCCGCGTCGACGGCAATGTGGCGCAGGCGGAAGACGGTCGCAGCTTCGGCTTCGACATCCTGATCTGGGCGGCCGGGGGCCACGCGCGGCGCCTCGCCTGCCCGGGTGCCGGGCTCGGCGGCGTCCATGTGATCCGGACGCGGCAAGACGACGACGACCTGCGCGCGGACCTCAGGACTGCTTACAGGATCGTCATCGTCGGCGGCGGCTATGTCGGGCTGGAGGCGGCAGCCGTGCTCAGCAAGGCGGGCAAGGATGTGACCGTCGTCGAGGCGCAGGGCCGCCTTCTCGCGCGGGTCGCGGGGCCGGAGGTCTCGGACTTCTACAGGGCCGCGCACGAAGCCCATGGCGTACGCGTCCTGCTCGATGCGCAGGTAGAGGCGCTGGAGGGCGACGCACGTGTCGCCGCGGTACGGCTGGCAGACGGCAGCATCCTGCCCACCGACCTGGTGATCGCCGGCATCGGCCTGATCCCCTCGGTCGCCCCGCTCGGGCTCGATGCGGTGGAGGTGGATGGGCATTGCCGCACCACGCTGCCCCACGTCTATGCCATCGGCGACTGCGCGGCGCATGTGAACCGCTATGCCGGGGGCGCGCGCATACGGCTGGAATCCGTGCAGAATGCCGTCGACATGGCAAAGGCCGCCGCAGCCCACATCGTCCATGGCGATGCGGCGAAGCCCTATGACGCCTGCCCCTGGTTCTGGTCGAACCAGTATGACCTCAAGCTGCAGACGGTCGGCCTGTCGGTCGGGCATGATTCGCGCGTGGTCCGGGGCGATCCCACCAGCGGCAATTGGTCCCTCGTCTATCTGAGGGCTGGCGCAGTAATCGCGCTCGACTGCATCAACGCGCCGAGGGACTATGTGCAGGGCAAGGCGCTGGTGGAGCGCGGCGCAAGGGTTTCGCCCGAGCTCCTGGCCGATGCACAGGTTCCGCTGAAATCACTGGAAGGATGACACCCATGCACCCGATCACCGCCAGGCTCCGCGCCCGCATGCAGCTGCCGCTGATCGGCTCGCCGCTGTTCATCATCTCCAACCCGGACCTGGTGATCGCCCAGTGCAAGGCGGGCGTGATCGGCAGCTTCCCCAGCCTGAACGCGCGGCCGCTTCCCCAGCTGGAAGAGTGGCTGCAGCGCCTGAACACCGAGCTTGGGCCGGATGACGCGCCCTATGCGGTGAACCTGATCGTCCACAAGTCGACCGACCGGCTGATGGCCGACCTGGAGCTGGTGGTGAAGTACAAGGTGCCGGTCGTCATCACCTCGCTGGGTGCGCGGGAGGACGTGAACGCCGCGGTCCACAGCTATGGCGGCGTGGTGCTGCACGACGTCATCAACAACCGCTTCGCGAAGAAGGCGATCGAGAAGGGCGCCGATGGCATCATCGCGGTCGCGGCCGGCGCCGGGGGCCATGCGGGCACGCTGTCTCCCTTCGCGCTGGTGTCGGAAATCCGCGAATGGTTCGATGGGCCGCTGGCACTTTCGGGCGCGATGGGCACGGGCGCAAACATCCTGGGCGCCGAGGCCATGGGCGCGGACTTCGGCTACATGGGCTCGGCCTTCATCGCCACCACCGAAGCGCGCGCCGACGAACGCTACAAGCAGGCGATCGTCGAAGGCCAGGCCTCGGACATCGTCTATTCCGACCTCTTCACCGGTGTGTCGGGCAACTATCTGAGGCCCTCGATCGTGGCGGCGGGCCTTGATCCCGACAATCTGCCCAAGGGCGACTATTCGACCATGAACTTCGGCTCGGGCGGCAACACCGAAGCCAAGGCCTGGCGCGACATCTGGGGCTCGGGCCAGGGCATCGGCGCAGTGAAGGCCGTGCTGCCGGCCGCCGAGCTGATCGCCCGCCTGAAGCGCGAATATGCGGCCGCGCGGGCACGGCTGCTGGGCGAGAATGCGGCGGCACTTGCTGCGGAGTAGATTGCGCCGTCTTTTCGCTTCGCCCTTCTGGGCATACGTTCTGTTCGCAGCGTTCGTCGCGTCTGCGATCATCGTGTCCACCGAAGTCCTGGCACGCTCCAGGGTCGAGCTTCTGGAGCCATCCGCTGCGTTCAGGCAAACGATGGCAGACATCCGGGACTTTCCGGCGGCGTTTGGCCTTCTGGTCCTGCCGTTCCTGATCCTGGGCTACGGGTGCAGCCTGCACCACAATCTGACGTCCCGTCCGATTGCAATCGCCATTGCCGTGATGACGGCTGGCGGCCTTGCATGGCTGTACCTCGAGCTTTTCGAAGACTCACTCCGGGCTTTGCAGGATGGGGCTTGGACAGCTGCTGCGCTCGCGGCCGGGTTCCGCATGATCTATGGGGTTGGCGTGGCGGGCGTCTATGTCGTGCTCGCACATCTGCTTCGAGCCCGTGCCAGATGATCTACAGGATCAAGGCAGCAACAAGCCGTTCCTCGGCGACCAGCACGTTGAACGTGCGCGCGGCGGCAGCGCTGTCCATCGGCTCGATGCGCACGCCACGCGCCCGCAGCGCTTCGGTGAAGGGCCGCGGAGGCCGCCTGAGCATCGGGCCGCTTCCAAGCAGCAGCAGGTCTGCGCCGTCGAGGTCGGGCACCGCTTCCCGCGTCAGCGTCTCCAACTGGAGCCCGGCCAGGCTCTCCGCTCGCTCGGCCGTGATCAGCAGCGCCGGGCGGTAAAGCCGCCCATCCACCACCCAGCCGTCGGCCGCCCGCCCCTCGATCCGGGCGCGGCCGGCCGCAAAGCGCAGCCCGCTCAAACCTGGCCGCGCTCGGCTGCCAGCTTCGCCTTCAGCTTTGCGTCGGGATCGTTCGCGTCCGACGGCACGAAGCTCTGCGGGCTGACGCCAAGCCACATCAGGATCGGCGCGCCGATGAAGATCGACGAATAGGTGCCGATCACGATCCCCAGCAGCATCGCCACCGAGAAGCCGAACAGCACCGAGCCGCCAAGCACCACCAGCGTGCCCAGCGCAATCATCATCGAGATGGAGGTCACGATGGTGCGCGACAGCGTCTCGTTGATCGAGAGGTTCAGCACCTCCTCGATCCCCATCTTGCGGTATTTGCGGAGATTCTCCCGGATCCGGTCGTAGACGACGATGGTGTCGTTCAGCGAATAGCCGATGATCGTCAGGATGGCGGCCACGATGTTGAGGTCGAACTCCAGCTGGGTCAGCGCGAAGAAGCCGAGCGTCAGCGCCACGTCGTGGATGAGCGCGAACAGCGCTCCAACCCCGAACTGCCATTCGAAGCGGAACCAGATGTAGATGGAGATGCCGAGCATCGCGAGCGCCATGGCAAGTGCGCCATCCCGGATCAGTTCGTTCGACACCTTGCCGGATACCGTTTCCACCCGCCTGAACTGGGCATCCGGGTTGTCGGCCTTGATCTTTGCCTGGACCGCGGACACCACCTTCTGCACGGCCGCATCGTCGCCGGGGGGCAGCGGCAGGCGGATGGAAACCGTCCGCGGGTCGCCGAAGGTCTGCAGGTTGCCCGCGCCTGCGCCGGCGCTGTTCACGGTCGTGCGCAGATCATCGAGCTGGGCGGGCTTTTCGAAGCGCACTTCCATCATCAGGCCGCCGGCAAAATCGACGCCGAAGTTGAGCCCGCGGATGGCGACGAGCGCGATGGAGCCGACGATCAGAAGGATCGACAGCCCCATCGCGATGTTCCGCCACTTCAGGAACGGGATGTTGGTGTTGTCGGGAATCAGTTTCAGCAGCCGCATGGGGCGTGGTCCTTACAGCAGCAGCGCCTGGGGCCGCTTCGATTGCAGCCACCAGGAAACCAGGAGCCGGGTCACGGTGACCGCGGTGAAGACGGAGGTGACGATGCCGATGGTCAGCACCACGGCAAAGCCCTTGATCGGGCCCGAGCCGAACCAGAACATGATGACGGCGGCGATCACGTTGGTGACGTTTGCGTCAAAGATGGTCCGCGAGGCCTCCTTGTAGCCCGTCTCGATCGAGGCGACGACCGCCCTGCCCTTGCGCAGCTCTTCGCGGATGCGCTCGTTGATGAGGACGTTGGCGTCGACTGCCGCGCCGATGGTCAGCACGAAGCCGGCGATGCCGGGCAGCGTGAGCGTGGCGCCAAGCGCCGACATGACCGCGAACACCAGAAGCGCGTTCAGGAACAGCGCAACGACCGAATAGACGCCGAAGCGGCCGTAGGTGATGATCATGAACAGCGCGACGAACAGCGTCGCGAGCACCGAGGCGATGGCGCCTGCCCGGATCGAGTCCGCGCCCAGGTCAGGCCCGACCGTGCGTTCCTCGATCACCGTCAGCTCCACGGGCAGCTTGCCCGAGCGCAGCAGGATCGCGAGCTCGTTCGAGCTTTCGGTGGTGAAATTGCCCTGGATGATGCCGGAGCCGCCCAGGATTGGTTCGTTGATCCGCGGGGCCGAGATCACCTGCCCGTCGAGGATGATCGCGAAGGGCTTGCCCACATTCTCCTGCGTCGCCTTGGCGAAGCGCTTGCCGCCAACGCTGTCGAAGCGGAAGCTGACGACGGGAATGCCGTCCTGGTAGCTCGGCTGGCTGTCGATCAGCTGGTCGCCGGTGATGAGGGCGCGGCGCTTGACCACCAGAACGCCGCCGCCTTCGGCATTGGGCACGACCTGGCTTCCGGGCGGGGCGCGGCCCTCGGCCGCAAGCGCCGGGTCGGCGTCCACGTCCACCAGCTTGAATTCCAGCTTCGCGGTCTTGCCGATCAGCGCCTTCAGGGCCTCCGGGTTCTGCAGGCCCGGCACCTGCACAACGATCCGGGTTTCGCCCTGCCGGATGATGGTGGGTTCGCGCGTGCCCAGCTCGTCGATTCGTCGCCGGATCACTTCAACGGCCTGTGCCATCGCCTTGTCCGTCTCGTCGGCGAGCCCGGCCGCCGAGGGCCTGACCGACACCCGGGTCGAATCCGCGAGGTTCACTTCGATGTCCCGCTGCGCCGACAATTGCCCCACCGGGCGCGACAGCGCGCGCATGGTCTCCACCGCCCGATCCACGTCGCCCGGGTTGCGCACGGTGAAGCTGACGGAGCCATCCCGGACGGACAGGTCCTGATAGGGGATCGGCCCGCCATTGGCGCCCCGAAGTTCCTGCCGCACGGTCTCTTCCAGCGTCTCCAGCCGGGCCTTGCGCACATCGGCCGGGTCCGCCTCCAGCAGGATATGGCTGCCGCCGCGCAGGTCGAGGCCGAGGTTCAGCTGCTGGCTGGGAACGCCCTTGGGAAGCGCCGCCGCCTGCTCCTCGCTGAGGAAGTTGGGAAGGGTGAAGACGATGGCTGCAAGGATGGTGAGCACAATGGCCCAGACCTTCCAGCGGGGAAAATCGAGCATCTAGGGTCTCAGGCCTTCGCGTCGTTGGCGGCCGCCGGCGCGCCGCGCGGCGTCACGGAGGCCAGCGTCGATTTCAGCGCGCGCACCTTCACGTTCGGCGCCAGCTCGATCTCGACCTCGCCGTCGGTCACCTTGGTCACCTTGCCGATCAGGCCGCCGCCGGTCACCACCTCGTCGCCCTTCTTGGCGGCATCGACCATTGCGCGGTGCTGTTTCAGCTTCTGCTGCTGCGGGCGGATGATCAGGAACCAGAAGATCACGAACAGCAGCAGCAGCGGCACGATCTGCACAAGGATGGCCGAAGCGCCTCCAGGTGCCGCACCGGCAGCAGCCTGAGCATAGGCAGGGGTCGAAAACATGCAGCAATCCCTCGAGTGGGGTGGGTATCGAAGCGCCGCGCTTACACGCCGCCCCCGTGTTTTTCAAATGGGAGGACATCGGCTAGGCACAAGCCATGCCGGAAGACATCCCCACAGCCCTGTTGCGCATCGCCCACAGTCTGGACCGCCTTGCAGGCTCCGCCCCGCCCGAGGCCGACCCGGCAGCGGGCATGGCCTTCCGCTGGGACGGTGCAGCGCTGCACGCGGTCGACAGCCCGTCCGTGCTGCCGACCAGCCGCTTCGCGGGCGTCGATCAGCAGATGGAGGCGCTTTCCCGCAACATCGGCGCGCTGGCGAACGGTTCGCCCGCGCACGACATGCTGTTGTGGGGCGCACGCGGGATGGGCAAGTCCGCCCTCGTCCGCGCGGTCGCGGCCGAACGACAGGTCGCGCTGGTGCAGGCCGCCGGCGATGCGCTCGCCTCGCTGCCGGGGCTCTTCGCGCGCCTTGCTGCCGTGCCACGCCCGTTCCTGCTGTTCGTCGACGATCTTGCCTTCGCGGGCGCCGACCCGCAGGTCCGCACCCTGCGCTCGCTGCTGGACGGCGGGATTGCCGAACGCCCGGCCAACATCCGCCTTGCCGTCACCTCGAACCATCGGCATCTGGTGGAGCGCGAGGCGGCCGACAGCCGGCACGCCCGCGATGCCGCCGACGACCAGCTCGCCCTTGTCGACCGCTTCGGCCTTGTCCTCGGCTTCCACGCGCCCGACCAGCACACCTACCTCGAAATGGTCCGCCGCCACCTCGATGCCGAGGGGCTTCCGCTGGACGAGACGGACGCCATTGCCTTCGCGCTCTCCCGCGGAGGCCGTTCGGGCCGCACCGCCTGGCACTACCGCACCGAGCTGCTGACGCGCCGGGCCGCCACTTGATGCTTGCTTCTGCGAATAGT
This sequence comes from Sphingomonadales bacterium, assembly GCA_027490095.1. Taxonomy (GTDB): domain Bacteria; phylum Pseudomonadota; class Alphaproteobacteria; order Sphingomonadales; family Sphingomonadaceae; genus Sandaracinobacteroides. The sequence continues at coordinate 36,217 of JAIXYT010000004.1, forward strand.
TCGCAATAGCTTCCTGCGACTCGTTCGCAGGAAGGATTCTCCATGCACAGCGCCCTCACCGTCCTGAGCTTCACCCCGCCCCCGGTCGCGGCCCTGGCCGAGGAGGCGCGGATCCAGCTGAAGGCCGCCCGGATGTGGGTGATGCTGGCGCGGCACCACCGCAACCCCAAGCCCGTTCTCGCCAGCCTTCTCGGTGGAACGACGGCCGCCTTCTGCACGCTGATGGAGGCGCTGGTGACGGCCTGGCCCGAGGCCTTCACGGCCTATCCGCCCTGCGCCTGCGCCGTCTCGCCCGACGAGGCGACGCTTCTGGACCTGCTGACACAGGCCAGCGAGGGGCAGAGGGACGAAGCCGACGCGCTGCTGAAGGACATGCTGCCGCCCTCCGACCGGCAGCGGCTGTGGGCGGCCGCCATCCGGGCGACGCCCTTAGGGCACGGCTTCTAGCGAGCGCTCAGCGCCGCCCGCCGAACAACTGCCGCCCTGCGAGATCGAGCATTATTTCTTCGCTGCCCCCGCCGATCGCGTTGACCCGCACCTCGCGGTAGATGCGCTCCACCTTGCTGCCGCGCAGATAGCTCGCACCCCCCAGCACTTGTGCTGCCTCGCGCGCGACGGCCTCCAGCGTGCGGGTCGCCTGCACCTTCAGCATCGCATAGCTCGCCGGCTCGCCTGTGCCGTTCTTGTGCTGGTGCGCCAGCAGGTCCACCCAGGCCTGGGTCGTCTCGATCTGGCGCACCAGGTCCGCCAGCTTGATGCGGATGGACTGGTGCGACATCAGCGACTTGCCGAAGGTCTCCCGCTCCACCGCCCAGTCGACCGCTTCCTGCAGCGCCACCCGCGCCATCGCCATGCAGCCGTGCGCCATCCCCAGCCGCTCGGAATTGAAGTTGCGCATGATGCCCAGAAAGCCGCCGTTTTCCGGCCCGATCAGATTCTCGGGCGGCACCTCGACATCCTGGAAATAGACCGCCGCAGTGTCCGAACAGTGCCAGCCCATCTTTTCCAGCCGGGTGCGGCTGACACCGGGCCGATCGGTCTCGATCAGCATCAGCGAGATGCCGCCCATGCCCGCCCCCCCGGTGCGAACCGCGACCGTCATATAGTCCGCCCGCATGGCGGACGTGATGAACATCTTGGAGCCGTTGACGACATAATGGTTGCCGCGCTTTTCGGCCTTTGTCTTCAGCGCCGCCACATCCGAGCCGCCCCCCGGCTCGGTGATCGCGAGGCTGATGATCTTGTCGCCCGCCAGCACTTGCGGCGCGATCCGGCGCTTCATCTCTTCGCTGCCCAGCGCCAGGATCGGCGGCAGGCCGATGCCGTGCGTCATCAGGCTGGCCCCCAGGCCGCCTGCGCCGGGCGCCGCCAGCTCCTCCGACTGGGCCATCGAATGGAACACGTCGAACCCGTCCGAGTGGCCGCCAAACTCCTCTGGGTAGCCCAGCCCCAGGATGCCGGCGGCAGCGGCCTTGCGGTGCAGCTCGCGCGGCAGCTCGCCGTCGCGCTCCCACTGGTCGATGTTGGGCTCCACCTCGCGCTGGACGAAGGTCCGCACGCTGTCGGCGACGGCCTGGTGGGTCTCGTCATAGAAGGGGCTCTTCGCCCGCCATTTTTCGAACAGCCGCATTGAATTCTCCTCTGTCTCCACGCTAGCAAGGCGAAAGAGAGGGAATAAGCTGATGAAAACTCTTGTGAGCCTGCTGCTGGCAGCCGCAATTCTGCCCACTGCGCAGGCCGCCGCCCAAACAAGACCGTTCCAGCCCGCCGACATCTACGACCTGTCCATGGTCACGTCGCCGCAGGTCTCGCCAGACGGCACGCGGGTGCTGTTCACCCGCACGGCCTTCGACCGCGGAACGGACCGGCGCACCGGCGAGCTGTGGCTTGCCCACCTCGATTCCGCCGGCCGCATCATAGACAAGCGTCTCCTCGTCGCCCGAGATGTCAGCCCCCGCGCCGCCGGCTGGTCGCCCGACGGAAGCCGGATCGCCTATGTCGCCCAGGCGCTCGGCAAGGCACAGATCCACGTGCTTGCGCTGGCGGACGGCGTCGGGCGCCCGCTCACCACGGGCGACCTGTCGCCGTCCCAGCCCACATGGTCGCCTGACGGCCGGCGCATCGCCTTCATCGGCCGGGTGGAGGCAAAGCCCGTCTCGATCCCGGGCATGCCGGAAAAGCCGAAGGGGGCCGACACGGCCGCCGACCCGAAGATCATCTCCGACCTCTTCTGGCGCGCCGATGGCGCCGGCGAACGCAAGCCGGGTGCCACCCACCTGTTCGTGGCCGACGCCGCCACCGGCACAGTCACGCAATTGACGGTCGGCGACACGGACAAGGTGAACGACGACGGCGGGCTCGACTGGACAAAGGACGGCCGCGCCCTCGTCGCCCCCTTCACCCCAGACCCCATCAAGGGCCCGCGCGAAATCGACCTCTATCTCTACGAGGCGCGGATCGGCGACGGCGGCAAGGTGTGGCCGCCCACCCGGCTCACCAGCCGCCCTGGCAGCGAATATCAGCCCGCCGTCTCTCCCGATGGCCGTACTATCGCCTTCCTCGGCAGCGTTGCCAGCAACCAGTTCTACGACATGCCGGAACTCTGGACGACCTCCACCACGCCCGAAGGCGAGGTGCGCCACCTGAGCAAGGCGCTGGACCGCCCTGTCGCGAGCGCCGAATGGGCAACGGACGGCAGCGGGCTCGACATTCTGTACCACGACGAAGGCACGCAGCGGATCGCCCGCATCGATGCCCGGACCGGGGCCACCAACATCCGGGTCCCCTCGGTCGGCGGAACCCGCCTCTACCTGCCGTCCGCCGGCGGCCAGGCCAGCTGCGTGAACGACGTCTGCGCCTTCACCACCCCGCTGACCGACCGCCCGGCGGGCCTGGGCATCGCGAAACTGGCCACCCAGTCCGACGCACTCGACTTCAACGCCCAGTGGGCCGCCACCCGGACCCCTTCGCGCATCGAGGAAATCACCGCAGCCTCACGCGCCGACGGCAAGCGCGTGCAGGGCTGGATCGCCTTCCCGCCCGATTTCAATCCGGCCCGGCGCTACCCCGTCATCCTCGACATCCACGGCGGCCCCAACACCGATTACGGCCCCTTCTTCTCGGTGACGCACAGCCTCTATGCCGCCGCCGGCTACATCGTGCTGTTCGCCAACCCGCGCGGCTCGATCGGCTATGGCAACGCCTTCGCCAACGCGATCACCAACGCCTATCCGGGCCAGGACCATGACGACCTGATGACGCTCGTCGATGCGCTTGCCGCGCGCCCCTACGCCGACGGCCGCAACCTGTTCATCGGCGGCGGCTCGGGCGGCGGCGTACTGACGCTGTGGGCGATCGGCAAGGAACCCGACAAGTTCCGCGGGGCGGTTGCACTGAGGCCGGTCGTCGACTGGACGGACCAGGCGACGACCTCCGACGGATCGGCCTTTTTCGCCAAGCACTGGATGGGGGCAATGCCCTGGGACAAGCCGGATCTCTACTTCAGCCGCTCGCCCTTCAGCCTGACGGGCAGCATCAAGACGCCGACGCTGCTGATCACCGGCGAGAACGACTATCGCACCCCGATCAGCCAGACAGAGCAGATGTTCGGGGCGCTGAAGCTGCGCGGCGTGGAGACGACGATGATCCGCCTGCCCGGCGCCGGGCACGGCATGGGCCGGCCGTCGCAATGGCTGCAGTCGATCCTGGCACCGATCGACTGGTTCAACCAGCGCAAGGCCAGATAGGCCCCGCCGACGCAGCCGCTGCCGCAGATCGGGCCGCAGCCGACGCGCCCGCATCGACCGCGCGGGCCTCAGTCGCTAGAGGTCGCTCACCGCGATCATGAGCCACTGATCGGTCCCGTTGGAGACGAAGGTGGCCATTTCGTTCCGGTCGAGGTTGATGGCGGATTGGCCCTCGACCAGATCGGTGGGAACGGCGACCACCACGCCCACCTCGGTCGAACGCGGCGGACCGCCCCCGGGGGCAGGTCGCGGAACGGCATTGCGGATCGTTATCACCCGCCCGGCGCCCGCAACCGCTGCTCGCGGCAGGGTGATCACGACAGGGGCGGTCACGATCACGACGTCGGAAGTTGGGGCAACCTGCAGGCTGCGGGTCGCGGTCTCGACGACAAGGCGGGTCGGGCCTGACGCCGCTGGCCCTGGCGGGCCGGGCGGGCCGGCCGGGCCGGGTGGGCCCGCAACCCCGGGAGCGCCGGTGGAAACGCAAGCCGATAGTGCAAGGCACAGGGCTGCACAGGTAGCCGCTTGCAGTCCGGATCCGAATCTCTGTCCTGCCCTGCGCATCGACGTCCTCCCTGTCGGAGCGGCTCTTCAGCCGCCAGCGGCAGCTTCCACCTTTGCGCCATCGCCTGCAATGGAAACCACGGTCGCAGCAACCGAACTTCTGGGTCGGAAATGCCCGTCGACCTGGCTGCCCTGCTCTATGGTGAGGCTTTCGTAGGTCACGTCGCCGGTAATGCGGGCGCTGGCCTGGATCACCAGTTCCCGCACGGAAACGGAACCCACGACGGTTCCGGCCAGCCTGGCCACTTCAGCCGAAACGGCCCCTGAGATCACGCTGTCGCGCCCCTGGACGAGGCTCGCGCAGCTGATGTCGCCCTCGACCCGGCCATCCAGGTGCAGATCCACGCTTGCGGCGATGTTGCCTGTCACCACCACGTCCGCGCCCAGCACGGAAAAGGTGGACTGGGTGCCGCCCCTAGCTGGCGCGGACATCGCTGTACTGCCCGCTCCGGACCCTTGTGTCGGTGTCTGCCTTGACTTCGAGAACATGGGGCTGTGCCTCCAGGAAGCGGCGCGGGTTGACGGGCGTGCCGCCCACCCGGACCTCGAAATGCAGGTGCGTTCCGGTCGAGCGCCCTGTCGAACCCATCCGTCCGATCTGTTCGCCGGATTCGACCTTGCTGCCGACCCGGGCGGTGAAGCCCGACAGGTGCGCATAGCGGGTTTCGATGCCATGGCCATGATCCACCTCGATCACATTGCCATAGCCGTTCTTGACGCCGGCAAAGATCACGCGGCCGGCGGCGGCTGCGCGGATCGGGCTGCCATGGGCGCCCGTGAAGTCGAGGCCGGCGTGCAGTGCGCGCTGGCCGTTGAACGGATCGAACCGATAGCCGAAGCCGCTCGAAAGCTCCATCCGCTCGGCCGGCAGGGCCGAAGGCACTGCGTCCAGCAGGCTTTCGAGCTGGCTCATCCGGTCCAGCTTCAGCGCCAGTTGCCGGATTGCCGGATCGGCCGAATTCGCCGCGCGCCGGCCGGGCCAGGGAATGAAGGGGCCGCCGCGCGCCGACACCGGGGAGGGGCGGATTCCCACCTGCTTCAGCACCCCCTCCACCTCGGCGGAGCGCTGTTCGACAAGGCCGCCGATTTCGGCAATCATCGAGTCCTGCCGCAATGCGGCCGCCTGGAGCCTTGCCACCTGGTTGCCGCCGGGGGCGGCGGCGGGCACGAAGGCCGCTGCCGGCTGGGCGGTCGCCGTCTGCGGCGCGGGCGCCTGAACCGCCTCTTTCGGCAGTTCGCCGAAATGGGCGCCGACCAGTGCCTCCAGCTGGTCCTGCCGTGTGTCGATGGTCCGGGCGATCTCCTCGACCGTGCGCTTTTCGGCTGCAACCCGCGCTTCGGCCAGCGCGATCGCCGCTGCCCGCTCCGCCACGTCGCGGTTCTGCCAGCTGGTCCAGGCCTGCCAGCCCAGAAGCCCCGCCGTCCCCAGCGCCCAAGCGCCAACGACACTCAGCGCAAGGGACGCCGCACGGCGCTGCGCGCGCGCCGACAGGTGCAGGAACCGGACGTCTCCGCCGGTGCGCACGTAAATCTCATGATCCCGAAACAATGCGTTCCAGGTGCCGGAAAGGCTTTTCCGACGATCGGCTTCTGGCACTGAGGTGCGACCCCCATCCGGTTGCGGCAGACGCCCGTTGGGAGCTGGCTGCACGGCTATGCGAAACGTTAACGCAAGCCGCCTAGCAGCCCCGGCGTGGGAGTCCGATTCAAGGCAGGGGCCGGGCGTGATGACCCGAAATGGAATCGCGACGGAACGTGCACGGGGTGTGCAAACTTGTCGCAGGTTCGTCGCAAACGGCCGTGCCGGGCCCGAGTCTCAGGCCTTCAGGCGCTTGCCATATGTCTGCATGAACTTGCGGACCTTCGGGCTGACGACGGCCGTGCAATAGGGATTTCGGTCTCCAACGCGGTCGAAATACTCCTGATGCTCGTCCTCGGCCACATACCAGGGGGCGGCCGGCTCGATCGTCGTCACGATGGGCGCCGGCCAGTCGGCCTGCGCGCGTGCGATGGCAGCCTTGGCTTCGGCCTCCTGGGCCGGCGTCTGGGGGAAGATGGCGGACCGGTACTGTGGCCCGACGTCATTGCCCTGCCGGTTCAGTTGAGTCGGGTCATGCGTGGCCAGGAAGATGTCCAGCAGATCGGCATAGGGGATGACGGCCGGATCGAAGACGATCTTCACCGCCTCGGCATGGCCGGTGTCACCGCCGCAGACCTGCCTGTAGCTGGGGTTCGGCACATGCCCGCCCGTATAGCCGCTCTCCACGCTGTCCACGCCGCGCAGCCGGTCGAAGATCGCTTCGGTGCACCAGAAGCACCCGCCTGCGAACACAGCAATGTCCCGTTCGTCAGCCATTCCGGTCCCATCCAGATCCAGCCCCCGTGGGAGCCAATTGCATCATTCGGCTGCGAGCCGATCGTCTATCGGCGGTTGCCAGGTCAGGATGGGCTGGCGCGCGGCACGTGTTTCATCCAGCCGGCTGCGCGGCGCGAAGTGCGGCGCGGTTGCAAAGCGCGCTGTTTCGCCGCTGCGGGCCGCGGTCGCCAGGGTCCGCATCGCACCGATGAACTGGTCCAGCCGCTGCCGGCTTTCGGTCTCGGTCGGCTCGATCAGCATCGCGCCATGCACCACCAGCGGGAAGTACATGGTCATCGGGTGGAAGCCCTCGTCGATCAACGCCTTGGCGACATCCAGCGTGGTGAGGCCGGTGTCCTTCAGGAACCCGTCGTCGAACAGCGCCTCGTGCATGCAGGGGCCCGACTTCGCGAACGGGGCCGTCATCACGTCCTCGAGGCTGCGCAGGATGTAGTTGGCATTGAGCACGGCATCCTCGGCCACCTGCCGAAGACCGTCGGCGCCATGGCTCATGATGTAGGAAAGCGCGCGGACGAACATGCCCATCTGCCCATGGAACGCCGCCAGCCGCCCGAAGCTCTGCCCATGGTCCTCGGCAGAGGCGGTTTCCTCCTCGATCAGGTGGTATCGGACCCCATTGCTGCCGCGAATTCCGGGCGCGGCAGGCTCCTCGACCACGAACGGCAGTGGGGCGAAGGGCGCCAGCGCCTGCGAGAACACCACCGGCCCCGAACCGGGCCCGCCGCCGCCGTGCGGGGTGCTGAACGTCTTGTGCAGGTTGATGTGCATCGCGTCGACGCCGAGGTCGCCGGGGCGCACCCGGCCGACGATGGCATTGAAGTTGGCGCCGTCGCAATAGACATAGGCCCCGGCTGCGTGCACCGCGTCCGAGATCCTCTTGAGGTCCGGATCGAACAGGCCGCAGGTGTTCGGGTTGGTGATCATCACGGCGGCAACATCCGGCCCCAGCCGCGCAAGCAGCGCGTCGGTGTCGACCCGCCCCCGGGCGTCTGCGGGAATGTCCTCCACCGCATAGCCGCAGAAGGCAGCCGTCGCGGGGTTGGTGCCGTGCGCGGATTCCGGCACCAGCACCACCTTGCGCGCATCGCCCCGGGCCTCGTGGGCCGCCCGGATCGCCAGCATCCCGCACAGCTCGCCATGGGCTCCGGCCTTCGGCGTCATCGCGACCGCGGGCATGTTGGTCAGCTTCATCAGCCACCCGGCCAGCCGGTGGATCAGCTCCAGCGCGCCCTGCACGGTATCCTGCGGCTGCAGCGGGTGCACATCGCCGAAGCCCGGCAGGCGCGCCATCTTCTCGTTGAGGCGCGGATTGTGCTTCATGGTGCAGCTGCCCAGCGGGAACAGCCCCAGATCGATCCCGTAATTCTGCCGCGAGAGCCTGGTGAAGTGGCGGACGGTCTCGCCCTCCGACAGCCCTGGAAGCCCGATTGCGCCCTTGCGCTCGAGGCCCGACAGCCGCGACCGGTGCGCCGGCACCGGCTCGAGATCGACGCCCGTCACCTGCGGAGACCCGCTTTCGAAGATCAGCGGCTCCTCCAGCATCAGGGCGCGGTTGCCCGTGAAGGTGGGGGCAAGGTGCACCGGCACCTCGCCTGTGGGAGACGACGGACGGCCCTGGTTCATCATGCTCATTGGGACACCACCTCGGTCAGCGCGCGCACCAGCGCATCGATATCGGACGGGGAAACGGTCTCGGTCACCGCGATCAGGAGGACATTGTCCAGGCCTGCGCCCGGCCACAGCCGGGCAGCGCCAACGCCGCCCAGCACGCCCATTTCGGCCATGTCGCGCACGGCCTGGCGGGCCGGCACCGGCAATTCGACCGCAAACTCGTTGAAGAAGCGCTCCGTCAGCAGCTTCACGCCCGGGATGGCGGCCACCCGGTCGGCCACCTCGCAGGCACGGGCATGGTTCAGCTCGGCGAGGTGCCGCAGCCCCTTCTCGCCAAGCAGGGTCATGTGGATGGTGAAGGCCAGGCTCATCAGCCCGGAGTTGGTGCAGATATTGCTCGTCGCCTTCTCGCGGCGGATATGCTGTTCGCGCGTGCTCAGAGTCAGCACGAAGCCGCGCCGCCCATCCGCATCGACCGTCTCGCCGCACAGCCGCCCCGGCATCTGCCGCACATGCTTGGCATTGCAGGCGAACAGGCCAAGGTGCGGGCCGCCGAACTGCAGCCCGACGCCAAGCGACTGGCCTTCGCCCACCACAATGTCTGCGCCCATCTCGCCGGGGGATTTCAGCGCCCCGAGGGAGACGACCTCCGTCACCACCACGATCAGCAGCGCACCCTTCGCATGGACGGCCGCAGCCAGCTCCGTCAGGTCGGCGACATGGCCGAAGCTGTCCGGGTTCTGCACGACAACCGCCGAGGTGTCGCCGTCCATCCGGCCGATGATCTCGTCGAAGTCGGCGGTGGCTGGCGCGCGACCGAGCGTCGGCACGCCCGTGACAAGCTTGTCGCCTGTGAAGCGGCAGAGCGTCTGCGTCGCCTTCACATAGTGCGGGTGGACACCAGCCGAGATCAGCGTGGTGCCGCGCCGGGTGATGCGCCGGGCCATGAACACGGCCTCGGTCAATGCGGTCGAACCATCATACATCGAGGCATTGGCCACATCCATTCCGGTCAACTGCGCGACCTGGGTCTGGAACTCGAACAGATACTGCAGTGTACCCTGCGCGATTTCCGGCTGGTAGGGTGTGTAGCTGGTCAGGAACTCGCCACGCTGGATGAGGTGATCGACACTGGCCGGCACATGGTGGCGATAGGCGCCGGCACCGATGAAGAAGGGGTGCTCTCCGGCCGCCATGTTGCGCTTGGCCATCCGGGTCAGCTCGCGCTCCACCAGCATTTCGGGCTGGTGGAAGGCAAGGCCCTCGATCGGGCCTGAAAGTCGTGCCTCGGCGGGCACGTCGACGAACAGGTCGTCGATCGAGGACACGCCGATCTTCGCAAGCATCGCCTGCCGGTCGTCCGGCGTCAGGGGAAGGTACCGCACGTCTCTCTCCTCAATCGGGTTTTCGGGCCTGCCAGCGCAGGCGAACATAATCGGCGCTCCAGTTGCCGGCAGCATCGCGCAGCTGGGGCGCCAGCAGGGCTTCCACCGCGTCCACCACCTTCGCCCGGGCATCCTCGGGGACTCCGGCCTCGTCGAGGAAACCGGCGCGGAACGTCTTCAGCCAGCCGCGGATTCCGGTCGGAAGCGGGGTTGGGCGCGGGATGATCCAAGCCTCGATGTCGGTGAAGCCCGCCGCCGCGTGGATCTCGGTGAAGGCCTCGGCCGTCTGGTAGGTCTGCCCCCCACCGCTGTCGGGGCTGAACCCATGCGCCTGCAGCACCGCCCGCAGCGCGGTGCGGATCGCGGCGATGTTGCCGAACCCGCCGCATTCGCCAACATAGCGCCCGCCCGGCTTCAGCGCCCGGAACACGCCTTCGGCCACGGCCCGCTGGTCCGGCATCCAGTGCAGCGTCGCATTGCTGAACACGGCATCGAAACGGTCAACGTAGAACAGCGCCTGGCCATCGCCCTGCTCGACCACCAGCCCCAGGGCCCGGGCCGCCGCCAGCATGCTTTCGGATGCGTCGAGGCCAATCACCTCGGCCCCTGCTTCGGCGATGCGCTTCGTCAGCACTCCGTCGCCGCAACCCAGGTCCAGGATCGCCTCTCCGGGCTGCGGGCACAGCAGCTCCAGCGCGGCATTGCCCAGCGCCGGCACGAAGCCGGCGTTGGCCGCATAATCCCGGGGGTTCCAGCCCATGGGGCTTACAGGCTGGCGACGAACGCCTTGTAGGCGCCCTCGTCCATCAGCCCGTCAAGCTCGGCAGGATTCGACAGCCTCAACCGGAAGAACCACCCCTCGCCCTCAGGCGCCGTGTTCACCAGATCCGGCGTGTCGGCGAGTGCGCCGTTCGCTTCCGTGACCGTGCCCGAAACGGGGGCATAGACCTCGCTCGCGGCCTTCACGCTCTCGACGACGGCGGCTTCCTTGCCGGCCACGACCGCCCGGCCGGCCTCGGGAAGCTCGACGAACACGACGTCGCCCAGTTGCCCCTGCGCATAGTCGGTGATGCCGACAGTCGCGGACGTGCCGTCGACGTCGATCCATTCATGGTCCTTGGTGAAATAGCGCATCGGACTTCCCCTTCAGCGGACGTAGTTCTTCTGGTGGAACGGCATGGGCACCACGGTCGCAGGCAGCCGCTTGCCCCGGACTTCGATCTCCAGCGCGGTGCCGTCGGCGGCCCGGGCGCTGTCCACATAGGCCATCGCGATCGGCGCACCCACCGAAGGCCCGAAGCCGCCGGAGGTGACCACGCCAACCTTGTCCGCCCCGGCAAACACGTCGGCCCCTTCGCGGGCGGGCTGCCGGCCCTCGAGCTTCAACCCGACCCGCTTGCGCGCAGGGCCATCCAGCAGCGCCGTCAGGATGCGTTCCGCGCCCGGAAAGCCGCCTTCCACCTTGCGCCGCTTGGAAATCGCGAAGGCAAGCCCGGCCTCGACCGGCTCGATCTCAGGCGACAGGTCGTGCCCATAGAGCGGAAGGCCCGCTTCCAGCCTGAGCGAATCCCGCGCGCCCAGTCCGATTGGCTTGACCGCCGCGTCCGCGAGCAGCGCCTCGGCAAAGCGCTCGGCATCGGACGCGTGCACCGAGATCTCGTAGCCGTCCTCGCCGGTGTAGCCCGAGCGGCTCAGCCCCAGCCGCACGCTGCCCCACAGATAGGGCCCGCCGGTCATGAACTTCATCGCGCCGACCGCAGGGACGTCCGGAAGCTCGGGCACCACGCCCAGCCGCTCCAGCACGGCGACCGCTTCCGGCCCCTGCAGCGCCAGAAGCGCATGGTCGGTCATGTGCGTCAGCTTCAGCGAACCGGGCATCAACCCGGCCATGTAGGCGATGTCCTCATGCTTGGTGGCACCGTTCACCACCATGTAGAGCGCCCTTCCGGTGTTGGTGACCATCAGGTCGTCCAGCACCCCGCCGTCGGGCGCCAGCAGCAGCGAATAGCGGATCTTGCCCGCGGGCAGCGCCTTGAAGTCCCCGGGGGCCACGGTTTCAAGCCAGTCGGCAGCACCCTCGCCTTCCAGCAGCAGCTGGCCCATGTGGCTGACATCGAACAGGCCCGCACGCTCGCGGGTCCACAGATGCTCGGCCATCACGCCGGTCGGGTACTGCACCGGCATCGCATAGCCCGCGAACGGCACCATGCGGCCGCCAAGCCGCCGATGCAGCGCATCGAGCGGAAGCAGCTTGCAGTCGGACAGATCGACGTCGGCCATGCACAGTCCCTCGCGACGCGGCGGAGCCCTGATCGGCTCCATCGCCCGCCCCCGCCTGTCACGAGACCTGAGAGCTTTCACACCGGCAGGATGCCGATGCTTACCCCTTCGGTGGTCCCGGAGTTGCTCCGGGACGCTTTCCAGACTGCCGTGCTCTTCAACGCGCCGCTGCGGTCCGTTGGCCTGAGAGATTCCGGGGGCGGTTGCTCCTTCGGCGGCCCCGGATGCCGGTCCTTCGCAGGGCCTCATCCGCGGCACTCTCCCGCAGCGCCGCCGGGCTTGCGCCCGCCGACCCTGTCGCTCTGGCCGCTCAGCCCGATTCGGTCAACCGCGCGCCGCCCCAGTGCGGCCACATGGTCGCATCGGCAGTGCGTTCGACGGCGCTGCAGGAACCCGGCACGGCCAGCGCCGGCAGCAGCAAGCGGGCCTTTTGCCAGCTTATCGACTTAACCCTGTTTCACAAACGTCCCGCCTCACGGCTGCTAAAGGCCGTCATCGAGGGCGACGTAGATCGCCTGTTGCGTATGGAGATCGAGATGAAGTCGCTTTCGGTTCTGCCCCTGCTGATCGCTTCGGCTGTGGTGCTCGCTGCGCCGGCGGACGCTGCCATCCTGGCGTCCGGCGCCTCAACCGACCCGCAGCTTCTTACCGGCTTCTCCACCGTGGGCGTGCGCTTCCGTCAGCTGAACACGGGCAGCAGCTCGGAGCTGTATGTCGGCCATTCAAACCTGGGCGTGGCCGCCAACCGGTCGCAGGCAGACCTCAGCTGGGCGCCCGCCAACGCCTTCACGATCAGCAACAGCGGTGGCACGCTCAGCGCGACCGTCGGCAGCGTCACCAGCAGCTTCGCGAATGTGTTCAACGCCTCGGGTGCGGATCCGCTCCAGCCTTTCGACACCCTCCAGATCGGCCTGCGAGACGGCGCGACCGGCCAGGGAACCTTCGACCTGAGCGGGCTCGCCCTGTCGGGCATCGACTACCGCGGCAGGGTCATCTCCAATGCCCCACTCGGCGGCTTTGCCGGAGTGGATGGCGGCCTGTTCCGCTACTTCACGGTCACCGGCGTCGACTTCCGCCAGGATTTCACGCTGACGGGCACGTTCAACCGTGCGGGCACCTTCGGGAGCACACAAGAGGGCAATCGCGTGGAGTTCACCATCGGCAACGGCCCCATCACCCAGCCGGTCATTCCCGAGCCCGCCACCTGGACGATGATGATCGCCGGCTTCGCCTTCGTGGGCGCCGCCCTGCGCGGCCGCAAGGCCAGCGCCGCCATCTGACGAACCGGCCGGGTCCGGCCGGTCGGCTCAGTCGACCGCCCGCTCGATCGCGGAGCCGACCGACTTCACATCCTTGCCGATCCCCCGTGTGGTGTTGCATCCCGCCACCAGCAGCGCGGGAAGCAGCAACAGGGTCGCCGTCCGAACAGCCTTGGTCATGCCTGTCTCCCTTCCACCACGAGCAATGCGTCAGGCCCGGTCCATGGCAATCACCGCCTTGCCCACAAGTGAACCGGCCTGCATGGCCCGGAACGCATCGGGCGCCCTGGTGAAGGGCACCTCGAGCCCCACGATCGGCCGAAAGCGGCCCGAAGCCGCAATGCGGTCGATCTCTGCCAGCGCCCGTCGGCCGAGCGCCGGATCCTGCCGCCCGGCCTCACCAGCCCGGACCCCCAGGATCTCGATCTCCTTCAGAAGCGCGAGGTTGGTTGGAACGCCCACGGGCGGGCCGGCAACGAACCCGATCACGAGATAGCGCCCGCCACGGCGCAGCGCCTTCAGCGCCGGCAGCACCGCAGGGCCGCCGACAGGATCGAACACCAGGTCGCAGCTGCCCTTCAGTGGGGAGAGGTCGGGGGCTGCACGATCGAGGAGGACACAGGCATCCGCGCCGGCCTGCTCGGCGGCCGCCAGCTTGGCGGAATCGGACGCAGCCGCCGTCACCCGCGCGCCCAGCGCCTTGCCCATCGCGACAGCAGCAAGCCCCATGCCCCCGCCGGCGCCCAGCACCAGCAGATGCTCGCCTTCCACCAGGCGGCCGCGCGGCACCAGCGCGACCCAGGCGGTCAGCGCACCGGTGGTGAAACCGGCAGCTTCCGAATCCGACAGGGCCTCGGGCACTTCGCGCAAGGATGCCAGCGGCAGCGTCACCTGTTCGGCCAGCAAACCCGTCCGCCGGCCCAGCAGCAGCCGATGGCCAAGCAGGTCCGCCGACACGCCCTCGCCCACCGCCGTGATGCGGCCCACACCCTCCATCCCGGGGGTGAAGGGAAGTGGCGGGCGGTACTGGTAGCTCCCCGACAACATCAGCAGGTCGGGGTAATTGAGCCCGACGGCCGAAACCGCGACGGTCACCTCGCCGGGCCCGGGCGCGGCGGGCTCCGGCAGTTCGCGCAGTGTCAGCGCCTCGACGCCACCCAGCTGCTCCACCACCCAGGCCCGCATCCCTCGCCTTTCGCCGCTTTCTATCGAAGTGGCGGGTTGCGGCAGCGCCGACCCCCATGTCAATGCCGCAACATCGGGGAGGCGCGGCGGGAGGCCGCACGGCATCGAGGGAGAGCCCATGTTTTCGTTCGGTCAGATTCTGTCGGCGCTCGGCGGCCAGCTTGGCAGCGCGCCGGCGCTCATCCACGGCGACGAGATTGTCGACTGGGCCAGCTTCGACCGGCGGACCAATGCGCTTGCCCGCGCCTTCCTGGCAGCGGGCGCCGAGCCGGGTGACCGGGTCGCGCACCTGATGCGCAACTCGCCGGCCTATCTCCTCACCACGGCCGCAGCCTTCAAGGCGCGCATGGTGCATGTGAACGTCAACTATCGATACACCGGCGAGGAGCTGGCCTATATCCTCGACAACAGCGACAGCGCGGTCGTGGTGTTCGACGCGGAGTTCGCCGAAGTGCTCGGCACCCTGCGCGCGCGCCTCCCGGCCGTGAAGCTCTGGCTGCAGGTGGGCGGCACCCCGCCGGCCTGGGCGCAGTCGTTCGACGCCGTGTCCCGCGGCCCGTCCGACCCTGTTCCAGCCGATCACACGCCCGAGGACATGCTGTTCATCTACACCGGCGGCACCACCGGCATGCCCAAGGGCGTGATGTGGGACCAGGGCGTGATCTGGACGGTGCTGGGCGCGGGCGCGCCGCTTCCCGGCATGCCTGCGCCCGAAACGCTGGAGGCCCATGTCGCAGCCGTGCTCGCGGGCGATGCGCGACGCAGGCTGCTGGCCCTTCCGCCGCTGATGCACGGCACCGGCTTCCTGATGGGGATCTATGCCCTGGCGCTCGGCGGCACGGTGATCACCACCGCCGCGCGCGGCTTCGACCCCGAAGAAGCGCTCCGCCTGTCCGAGCAGCACAACCCCGACGTCACCGTGATCGTGGGGGACGCCTTCGCCCGGCCGCTGCTGCGCGCGATCGAGGGCGGCAAGGGCAGGCTGGGCCAGACCGGAATGATGATCTCGTCGGGCACGATGTGGTCGCCGGAGATCAAGGCGGCGCTCTTGCAGCACTGCCCCACGATGGTGTGCTTCGATGCCTACGGCTCGTCGGAGGGGCTTGGCTATGGCGCCTCGGTGAACACGGCCGCCAATGCCGACGCCCCCACCCGCTTCCTGCACGATCCCAACACCATCCTCGTCGACCTGGACGAGGCGACGGGTGCGTTGCGCGTGATCACCGAGCCGGGAGTCCCCGGCCGGGTCGCCCGAACCGGGCTGCTGCCGCGCGGCTACTGGAAGGACCCGGAAAAGAGCGCCCGCACCTTCGTCACCGTCGAGGGCCAGCGCTACACGATGCCCGGCGACTTCGGCGTGCTGGAGGCCGACGGCGCGATCGTCCTGCTGGGCCGCGGCAGCCAGTGCATAAACTCCGGCGGCGAGAAGATCTTCCCCGAGGAGGTGGAGGAGTGGCTGAAGACCCACCCGGCCGTCGAGGATGCCCTGGTGTTCGGCGTGAAGGACGAGACATGGGGCCAGGCCGTCACCGCCGTCGTGGAGGCCCATGCCCACGTCACCGAGGCCGAGCTGATCCAGCATGTGAAGGCGGGCCTCGCCGCCTACAAGGCACCCAAGCAGGTGATCGTGGTCGACAAATGCCCCCGCGCGCCCAATGGCAAAGCGGACTACGAGACAGCCCGCAGGCTGGCCGAAGCCGTCGCCGCCTGAGGGTTGCGCGCGGCCAGACGCCCCGAAGGCCGGCCTAGTCTGCGGACTTCTCGCGCGGGAGTTCGAGCCCGAAGACGGACCCCTTGCCCTCTTCCGAGGTCACGGTCACCCGCCCGCGATGGCGCTCCACCACCGCCTTCACGAAGGCAAGGCCCAGGCCGGCTCCGGGCGCTGCGGCGGCCGCGGGCGCGCCTTCCGGGGGCGCCAGCCGGCGGAAGGGCTCGAACAGCTTGCCGAGATCCTCGGCTGCAATGCCGCGGCCTTCGTCGGCGATCTCGACGATCACCTTCGATGTCGTCACCCGGACCCGCGCCTCCACCCGGGTCCGCTCGTCGCTGTACTTGATCGCATTGCCGATGAGGTTGGTGACAGCCCGTGTCAGGAGAGCGCGATCGCCGGTGACCCAGGCCTCTTCCTCGGGCACATCCGAAACGATGCGGATGCGCTTTGCATCCGCAAGCGGCCACAGGTCGTCGACCGCATCGAGCACGGCTTCGGACAGGTTGAAGCCCTCGGCCATGAAGCGGCCGCTCTCGGCACGGGCAAGGTGCACGAAATCGTCCGCGAGCCCCAGGGTCTGGTGGGCATAGCGCTCGAGGCGGCGCGCCAACTCGGGCGGCACCTTGTGGCCTTCGGCTTCCAGGACTGCCAGGATCGAGGCCTGGGGCGCCCGCATGTCATGGGTCAGAAGCCGCAGGGCATCCTCGCGCTGGCGTTCCGAGGCGCGAAGCTCGGTGATGTCGGCAAAGCGGCTGATCCAGCCCAATGGGCGGCGTTCGGCGTCGGTGAAGAAGGCGACGCGGATCTCGAGGCTCGTCCCGTCGGCAAGCCGGGTCTCGTAGCCGCTGTCGGGTGGCAGGGTCCGCGCCTGCATGGCCGCAAGCAGTTCGACGGCCCGGGGATCGGGCAGTCTCGGATCAAAGTCCAGCGCCCGGAACAGGTCCGACAGGGGTCGGCCGAGCAGGGCGCCGGGAAGGCGCGCGGCGAACAGCGCATCGGCTGCATCATTCGCGATCACCACCTGCCCCTCGAGATCCGACACCACGGCGGCGTCGGGCAGGCTGTCGAGCGACTGGGCGATGAACTGCCGGAGATCGCGGACATCGCGGATGGCCTCGTGCATCAGCACGATCTGCTTTTCCACCGGGTCGCCCTGCAGGACCTGCCGCTGGCGCGGGAGCACGTCGGGCTCGGACCTGAGCTCGCGAAGCTCGGCGACCATGTAGCGGCTGGCGAGATCGAGCCTGCGCCAGCCCCAGAGCGGATAGATGAGACCGATCGCGATCAGCGCAAGCGCGGGCGGCAGCCAGACGCGGAAGATGGCAAGGGCCACCATCGACACGAAGAAGACCGCAAAGGCCAGCGCAATGCCCAGCCACAGGTTGATGCGCGGCCCCAGGAACAAGAGGCTCATCATCAGGGCCCAGACCGGCAGCAGCGAATAGCCGAGCCAGACAAGGCCCGGAACCGGACGGATCATCCGCCCGGACAGCAGGCTGTCGACATAGTTGGCGTGCAGTTCGACGCCCGCCATGGTCTCAAGCGTGCCCGACATGGGGGTGGAAAAGCGGTCGCCCATGCCGGCGGCCGTCGCACCCACCAGGATGACCCGCCCGCGGATCACCTCGGCAGGGACCCGGCCCTCCAGCACGTCGACGAAGCTCAGCTGCGGATAGGTGCCCGATGGTCCGGCAAAGGGAATGAGGTTGCGCGACCGGGCATAGACCGGCGCCTCGGCCTCGGGAACGGCGGCTGCCAGCAGGCCGGTATCGCCGGTCACGAGGGCGGCGAGCGATTCCGACATGTGGCGATCCCGCCGGCCCTGCGCATCCGACAGGATGTCGATGCCGCGAACCACGCCGTCGCGATCGGGCCGGGTGGTCACATGGCCGGAGGCACGGGCAGCCCGGGCCAGGTCCGGTGCCGGGGGGACGCGCAGCGCAGGCGCCCCGTTGGGGCCCGGGACCTCGATGTAGGAGGCAAGCACGACCTTCCCGCTGCGGGCAAGCGAAGCGGCAAGTGCGGCGTCGCCGGTCGGTGCCGAGGGCTCGGGGAACAGCACGTCATAGCCGATCGCCTCGGCGCCCGCGGTTCCCAGCTGGTCGATCAGGCGCGCGTGCACGTCCCGGTTCCATGGCCATCGGCCGATCTCGGACTGGCTCCGGTTGTCGATCGCCACGATCAGGACCCGCTGGCTCGCCGGCGGCGGATTCAGCCGGAGAATGAGGTCGTAGACCAGATTGTCGGCCCGCACCGGCGGCGAGACGAGGCTGATGCCGATGATCGCAAGCGTTGCGATCGCCAGTACGGCCCACCATTCGACGACCATGCGCCGGCTCTGGAAACTCAGCTCGCCGGAAACCCGCGCAGCCATTGCGCTGGACGGGGGGTCCGCCGGAACCAGGGCTTGGGGGCGATCCAGCATGTTCATCGGTGTGTATCGCTAGGCCTCGCAGGGCCCGCACTCAAGCCCGACCGCGGCCCCGGCCCTTTCGGCTCAGCCGACCCGACCGGTGGCGCGCGCCCGACGCCGTCGAAGCGCAAAGCCCGAAATGCCGAAACCCGCGATCAGCATGACCCAGCTGGCCGGCTCCGGAATGGCACCGGCGTTGCCGCCGCCCGGACGGGGGAGCCCGCCGGGCGGGTCTCCTCCACCGATCCATGTCGGCGGGGGCGGCGCGCCCGGTTGTGGTGCAGGGTCGACGGGAATGATCACCGGGCCCGGATCGGACCCGGTGTCAGGATCGGATTCGGACTGGGAAGGCTTGGAAAGATCGGGGCCTGGTGCCGGCCCGGAAGAGCCAGGCCCCTCGCCGGCATCACCACCGGTTCCGCCAGTGCCGCCGGTTCCGCCGGTGCCGCCGGTACCGCCCGCTCCACCAATGCCGCCGAGGCCGCCCGATCCGCCGGTACCGCCAGGCTCACCAATGCCTCCCGGCCCACCGATGCCGCCCGGCCCACCGATACCGCCCGGTCCGCCAGTGCCGCCCAGTCCGCCAGTGCCGCCGGCTCCGCCAGTGCCGCCGCCCGGGCCGGCACCGCCGCCAGTTCCCGTACCGGAGCCGGAACCGCCGCCGAAGCCGCCACCACCGCCGCCGCCGCCGCCGAAGCCGCCGCCGCCTGATCCTCCACCGCCGCCGCCGCCGCCGGCACCACCGCCGCCGCCGCCGCCCGATCCGCCAAAACCACCGGTTCCGCCGCTGCCGGTCCCACCGGAGCCGCCGCCACCGGTTCCGCCACCAGAACCGCCGGATCCACCGCCGCCGGTCCCACCGCCGCCTGCGTCGCCGCCAAATCCGCCGCCGCCCGGCGGCAGGAGCGAACCCGCGCCGAAGCCGTCGTCGGCCGGCAGCACGGGATCGTCACCGCCTCCGGCGCCACCGCCCGATCCGCCGGCACCACCGCCGAAGCCGCCCGCGCCGGCAGCGGCAAGCAGCAGTTCGCCACTGCCGCTGTTGTTCCGTTCGAACCAGCTGAACTCCGTCTGTTCCGTTCCCAGCTCGGAAATCTGTTGGCGCAGCGCAGATTGCTGGCGCTCCAGCGCTGCCTGCTGGTTGCCGACCCAGCTGCGCTCGAACAGGATCGGTTCGGCGGGCGCCCCGCTCAGGCCGAGCGCATCCAGCGCAAAGGCGCGGACATGGTATTTTCCGTCGGGCACGCCTTCGAACGTCGCCGTGGTGCCATCGATCTCGACGCTTCCGACACGGTCGGTGAAGCCGGCATCCGCTGCGATCTCGACCCGGTAGCGCACGGCACCGGCGACAGGGCGGACCCGGAACGTCACCTGCTCGGCGTCCTGCACGCGTTCGGGTGTTTCAACCGCCGGCGCCGGCAGCAGGGCGATCGGCCTCGTCGCACCGGTGTTCGTGGTCATGTTGCCGAAGCCTGCGCGCAGCAGCACATCCTCGATCCCGCCCTTGCGCTGCACCGCGACCTTGCCTTCGGTCACGGCGGTCAGGGCCCGCATCTCGCCGGGCGTGTAGGTGACGACGAACTGGGTTCCCCGCACGGCCGCCACTGCCACCGGGGTGGTGATGAGGAAGCGCGACGCCGGGTTCGACATCGGGGTCACCCGCGCCTCTGACCGCCCCTGTTCCAGCGTGAACCGCCGGTCGATCGAGTCGGACATCGGAACCTGGCGCAGGCGCGCCAGCCGGATGCGGCTGGCCGAGGGCAGAGAGACCTGGCTTCTGTCCGGAAGGGACAGGGTGGCATAGCCGTTGGGCCCGGTCTCGACGATATCGCCTTCGGACAGGGTCATGCCCTTCATCACCGGGATCGCTGCGGTCTTGCGGACGATCCGCACGTCGCCGCGGAACGCCGCCAGCTCGGCCGTGATCGGGCTGGTCTTCAACCAGCCGGACCTGAGCCTGAGCGCCGTTCCCGGCGCAAGGGCGTCTGGGTCCTTCACCTTGTTGAGCGCCATGGCAGGGCGCCAGTCCTCGGGGTTGGTGAACCAGCGCTTGGCCAGCCCCTTCAGCGTGTCACCCTGCTTCGTCGTGTAGACGATGATCTCGTCCGTCGCCTCGAGCTGCGCACGCTGCCGTTGCTCCAGGCGCGCGCCGTTCGGCATCGCCGGAGCGGTGGCCGCCAGAAGCAGCAGCAGGGACGGAACGGCGCGGCGCATGGAGTTTACGCCGCGTCCTCGACGCGCTCGACTGCCTGCAGGGCGTTGGTGGGTTCCAGCCGGTAACCGTAGGAATAGACCGGCAGCACCCGATAGCCGTTCTCGGCCCGGAGATTGAGCTTGGAGCGGATGCGCGAGACATGGGCGTCGAGCGTGCGGGTCTCCGCCTCGGGGCTCTGGCCCCAGATGCTCTCCAGCAGGTAGCTGCGCGACAGGGGACGCGACATGTTCTCGAACAGCATCAGCGCAAGCGCGATTTCCTTTGCCGTCAGCTTCACGGCCTCGCCGTGCACGGTGACCGTCTCGGTCGGCACATCGAAGCTGTAGACGCCCCAGCTGGCGGCAGTGCGTTGCGGCTTGTTGAGCTGGGCGCGCCGAAGCGCGGCCTCGACACGGGCCATGAACACCGCAGCGTTCAGCGGCTTGACGATGTAGTCGTCGGCGCCTGCCGCCAGACCCATGACGACATCCTCGTCGTCGGCCCGGCTCGTGATCATCAGGATGGGCAGGTTGGCGTGCTGCCCCTGCCGGACGGTCTCCAGAACCTCGATGCCGGACATGCCGGGCATGTTCCAGTCGATGATCAGCAGATCGAAGGTGTCCTGGCGCAGACGGTTGATAAGCGTGCGCCCCTGGTGGAACACCTCGCAGTGGTGACCAGCGTCCGCCAGCAGCTTCGCCACCAGCTCCGTCTGGGCCTTGTCATCATCGAGTACGGCACAGCGCATGTTCGGCATCCTGACCCTTATTACGTTCCATCCGGCGCTTCGTTGAAAGGACGCCGGTTGATCAACCCCCGTGGTTTACCACACGGGCGACACGTTAACTGTAAACTTCTGAGACATTCGGCGCAACGTCCTTCCATCAGGAGTGAAACAAGTCCGTCCAACCTGTGCTTTTTGCGCAACTTTTTATCAGATTGCTCAATATGGCACCAGGGGTGCAATCACTGCATCGACACGGCGGCGACCGGGTCAGGCACGCGTCACCCGGCGTGCATGGGCCGACTCAGGGGCCGGAATGGGGCGGCTGCGTGTCAAAAAAACGCCGCATGCGTGCGTTTCGGGCCGTTTTGCCGTTTGACGGCGCGAAAAAGCGGTGAAAAGAGGGGGCTCACAAGGGTCGTGCGCGGAAGTGCCCCGCCGGCCATTGCAGCAGGGCCCCGGCATGTAACGGTTCGGGGCCGTATGACGTAACGACCGGCCGCCCGCTCGGGTTGTTGCCGGCAAGGGTATCAAGGGAGAGGGACACAATGGCCGACAAGAAACCGAACGCACTCCAGACTCCGCTGACCCCGTCGGCAGAGCTCGCCGCCATCGTCGGCAGCGCGAAGCTTGCCCGTGGCGAGGTGGTCAAGAAGGTGTGGGACTACATCAAGGCCAACAATCTGCAGGATCCGAAGGACAAGCGTCGCATCAACGCCGATGCCAAGCTGAAGCCGATCTTCGGGGTGGAC
Source organism: Sphingomonadales bacterium (assembly GCA_027490095.1). Classification (GTDB taxonomy): domain Bacteria; phylum Pseudomonadota; class Alphaproteobacteria; order Sphingomonadales; family Sphingomonadaceae; genus Sandaracinobacteroides. Next base: position 58,418 of record JAIXYT010000004.1, read on the forward strand.
AGCGTGACCATGTTCGAAATGAACAAGCACCTGGCCAAGCATCTGAGCTGAGGCATGCGATACCGGCCCAGGCGGCCGGCTGCGATGCGCGCCTCGCAGGAGGCACCGGGAGGGCGGAGCCGAAAGGTTCCGCCCTTCGTTCGTTTCCGCCCGGACCGGCTGGCCGACCCGCGCTGCAGGTTCAAGCCTGCGCTGCCCTTCGGATCGCAGCCGGTGACAAGCGGGTCAGCCGCGCACCGAGCCCGAGCAGGGCCGGCGCTGCTGCAAGCAGCGACGCCGCCCGGTCCCGCCAGGCGCCATCCGCGCTTGCCCGCTGCAGCCAGGTGGCCCTTGCCACCGCGCGCCCTGCATCCTGCGCCAGCCGACGGTAATAGGCCCCCTGCCCTGCCCCGGTCAGGCGCGCAGTGGCCGCAAGCCGGGCGCTGTGCAGCGCCAGGCTCATCCCGTCGCCCGTGAAGCTGGGGATGACAGCCGCCTGGTCGCCCAGGCGCCACCCGGGTTCCGGGCCCGAGGGCCGGTGCAGGAACCCGTAGGGTACGCCCGAAATCGCCAGCGGACGGTCCAGAAGCGGCACCGCACCCTGCAACCGTTCGCCCAGGTGCGGCACTTCGCCAGACAGGTCGGCGATCAGCGCGGCGAAATCCCCGTCCAGCCGCTTCCACCGATCGGGCGAGACCAGAAAGCACAGGTTGGCTGCGTCCCGCTCCACCATCTGCAGGCCGGCATAACCGCCTTCGAACAGGATCAGCTCCACATGGCCCGACAACGCGGCGCGCTGTGCCGGAGTCAGCCGGAAATAGGCCTTGAAGCCCAGCTGGTGATTGAGCGTGCCGGTGCCATCCCGCCCGACGCCCCGAAGATTGTGCTTGCCCGTCGCGACGAACAGCGTTTCCGGCCGCAGGGCAGCGTGGGGCGCCACGACGGTGCCGTCGGCCAGCACCTCGCGCACGGTGATCCCGCGCTCGACCTCGACGCCGGCGGCAGCTGCCGCGTCCAGCATGGCAGCATCGAGCGCACGTCGCGTGACGGAGCGGGCCGTGAACCCAAGTCGACCGACGGCAGACCGACGCGCCGTCACCAGCCGCACCCGGTCGATGGCAACGGCCCCCAAGCTGTCGAGTTCGATCCCGAGGTCGGCAAGCCAGGCTTGCGCCTCCCAGCTCAGGAACTCGCCGCAGATCTTGTGGGCGGGCACCCGCTCCCGGTCCCACAGGGCAACCGGCTGTCCGGCGCGCGCAAGCCAGATGGCGGCTGCCGGCCCTGCCAGCCCGCCCCCCACCACCAGGGTCCCGGCCATGGCCCTCGCCGTCATTCCGGAACCGCTGCGCCCTTCAGGCGACCCACGCACAGGCGAAACAGCGGATGCCAGCGCACGGCGGCGTCCCCGATGGCGGCCTCGGCCAGCATGTGGTGCCAGTCCGCCGGCACGAAGGCCCGGCGCACCGACAGCGCGCCGTCATGCCGGACGCAGGGGTGCCAGCGCGCCACGAAGGCAAGTGCGGAAAAGCCACCCCAGGCGAACCAGTGCCGGTGCAGGTCGTTCACGAACCAGCCGTGGGACGCGGTTGCCTCCTGCCAGCGCAGCAGGCGGATCACGTCGGGCGTGGGCAGATGGTGGGTGAAGAGCGCGCTGATGATGGCGTGCGGACGCTCGGCCGGTGCCCAGTCGAACAGGTCGCCCTCGTGCCAGGTGATTTCCATATCACCGGGCGTCCGCGCCTGCGCCAGCGTGCGGCAACGCGGGTTCATGTCCACCCCCGTCAGCCGCGGCCGGAAGCCCCGCTCCGTCGCCCAGCGGTGGATCCGCCGCAGCATCCCGCCCTGCCCATAGCCAAGGTCGGCCACCCTCAGTTCGCTGCCGGCCGGCCACCCTTGCGTCAGGCGGCCCAGAAAGCCCAAGGTCGGCGGCGCTGCGAGCGTCACCAGGTTCACCGTTTCCAGATCATCCAGAACTGCGGCGAAATCCTCCAGCGGATAGTCGCGCACATCCATCCATTCGGGCTCGTCAGCCCGCACGGAAAAGTCCGGCCAGGCCATGGTGGCTGCGGTCAGATCTTGCGGAAGGTGAAGGTCTCGCAGGCAAGCCCCGGCCCGAATGCCATGGCAAGCCCCGGCCCCGGGGTCGCACCCGCAATCACGCGCTGCAGCACGAACATCAGCGTCGCGCTGCTCATGTTGCCGAAGTCCTTCAGCACCCCGCGCGACCAGTCCAGCCGGCCCTTCGCAAGCTCCAGCCCCGTCTCCACCGCATCCAGGATCGCCTTGCCGCCGGCATGGACGGCATAGATGCCATAGTCTTCCGGCTGGCGCCCGCGCAGCACGCCGTCAGGCGCATTGCGGGCCCGCTCGTCCGCCATCGCCTTCTGGATCCGCTGCGGCACATGGCCGGACAGGTGCATGTCGAAGCCGCTGTCGCCGATGTCCCAGGTGATCAGCCCGTCGGATTCCGGAAGGGCAAAGCTCAGGAACTCGTCCAGCGCAACGCCCTCGGGCTCGGCCGTCACCAGCGCGGCTGCACAGCCGTCGCCGAACAGCAGCATCGACAGCAGCTTCTCGACGTCGGTCGTGTCCTGGAAGTGGAGCGTGCAGAGCTCGATCGTCACCACCAGCACACGCGCGTCGGGCTGCGAGCGCACGATATGGTGCGCAAGCCGCAGCGAGTTCACGGCGGCATAACAGCCCATGTAGCCGACGACGGTGCGCTCCACGCCCGGATCGAGGCCCAGCTGCCGGACCAGCACCTGGTCGAGCCCGGGTGCCATGAAACCCGTGCAGCTCGCCAGCACCAGGTGGGTGATGGTCGACAGGTCGGTGTCGAGGCCAAGGATCGCCTCGCCTGCCAGCTGGGGCGCCACCTCCCCGTAGCGTGCCATGCGGCGGCTGGTCGGCGGGAACTGGCCGGGGACGTAGAAACCTTCGGTGTCCGCCACGAACCCATCGGGGTTCTCGACCGGCTGGAAACTGGAAAAGCGGCGCTCGATGCCCGAGCGACCGGCCAGCCGCTTGAACAGAACGGCTTCGCGCCGACCTTCCAGAAGGCCGCCGACAAAGCGGCCGAACGCCTCGTGCACATCGTGCCGCGGAACCGCGGTGGAAATGCGGTTCACGTGCGCGACGGTGGCTTGATGAGCTTGCATGGCGGACACAGTGGCACAGCCTTTCGGGATGGTCGAGAAAAACGGTTGCGGCCGGCTGCGGTTCCATGCCGCTGCGCTCGATCAGCTGTCCGACAGCGGATGAAGCGTCGTCACGGTCGCCGCCAGCCGTGCGCCGTCGACATGGGTGTAGCGTTCCGTCGTGGAGATGTCCGAATGCCCCAACAGCGTCTGGAGGGCGCGCAGGTCCGCCCCGTTCGCCAGCATGTGGGTTGCAAAGGCATGGCGCAGCACATGCGGTGAAATGCGTTCGGGGGCGATTCCCGCCCGCGCGCCCAGCGCCTTCACCAGCTGGTACAGCCGGATCCGGCTGAGGTGCGCCTTGCCCGAGGGAAACAGCCAGCGGCTGTCCTTGGGCACCAGCTGCAGCTGCGCCTCGACCGCCTTCAGGGCAGGCGGCGACAGCGGCACCATCCGCTCCTTGTTGCCCTTGCCGAGGACGATCGCGAAAGGCTGCGGTGGGCGGATGGCGTTGCGGGGCAGCGAGACCAGTTCGGTCGCCCTGAGCCCCGAGCCATAGAGCAGCTCCAGCAAGGCCTTCAGCCGGATCGCCTGCGGACCGGGATTTTCGGCAAGATCCGAGTCCAGCGTTGCGAACAGCCGGTCGACCTCGTCTGCCGACAGCGTCTTCGGCAGCGGGCGGCCCGGTTTCACGCCGGCAAGCGCGGCGGCCGGATTGTCGGGCCTTATCCCTTCGGCCACCAGGAAGCCGAAGAACCGTCGAAGCGCCGAGCGCTTGCGGGCAAGGCTTGCCGGCGAAAGCGTCCGCCAGCCGGCGAACAGCCGCTCCAGGTCGGCAGCTTCCGCCCCGGCCAGCCCCCCCGAAAGATCCGCCGATGCGCCTTCGAGATCACGCCCATAGGCGGCAAGCGTGTTCTTCGCGGCCCCCCGCTCGCTCGCCAGCATGTCGAGAAACAGGGCGATCGCACGGGAATCCGGAAGGTCGTTCATGGGCTTCAGGCGTTGAAATGGAGGCGAAGGCCGGGCTCGTCCCAGCGGCAGACGGCAAGCTTGCCGGTGGTGGACAGGCACACCGCCGCATCCCTCATATCTGCGCCGCCGAAGGCGATGTTGGTCGTCAGCAGGTCCGGGAAGGCATGATAGACGACCTCGCCCGTCGCTGGGTCCGCCACCCCGATCCCGGGCCTGTCGACCAGCGTCGCCTGCGCGATCTTGCCCGACGCCAGCATCGCCAGCGAGTCGAGCAGCGTGCGCCCCGGAAAGTCGGCCACCAGCCGCCCCGGAATGGCGCCCAGCGGCGACGGCGCCACCTCTCCGGGCCCCGTAATGTCGAAGGCCAGGATGTAGCAACGGCTGCACACGGCCGCATAGACCGTCTTCCCGTCTGGCGAGAGGCCGACGCCGTTGAAATCGGGGCCATACACCGCGCGCTTCAGCGTGGCGCCGTCGGGCGTCGCATAATAAAGCCCGCCATGGTCGGTGTGATGGTCGAAATGCTTGCCGAGGTCGGTGAACCAGAATCCGCCCTCGGCATCGAACACGATGTCGTTCGGGCCGGATAGCCGATGCCCCTCGAAGCTGTCGTACAACCGCTCGGCCTTGCCGCTCGCGATGTCGATCCGCTCGATCCGGCCGGTCGTATACTCGTCGGCGGCGTTGCCCGGGATCAGCAGCCCGTCCATCTGCGCCCATTTGAAGCCGCCGTTGTTGCACACATAGAGCGCCCCGTCGGGGCCGATCGCGGCGCCGTTCGGCCCGCCGCCCGGTGTTGCCACCACTTGGGTGCTGCCATCGCGGCGCACCCGGGTGATCTGGCCGCGCGCGATCTCCACCACCAGGATGGACCCATCGTCCATCATCACCGGGCCTTCCGGAAAGGCCAGGCCCTCGGCCAGAATCTCGAAATCCATCTCCACTCCCCTTGCGCTGTTTTCACCATGCTTCCACGTGACCCCGTCCGGCACAAGCTCTGCCGAAAGAGCGTGACAGGCGAACCGTTGTTCGCTTAATGTTCCGGCCATGTCGCCCGAAGTCCTGTCCGCTGCCATTGCAATCGTCTGCCTGCTCGCAGCCCTTGCTGCCGGATGGGCCATCTGGGGCCGGCCGCTCGGGGCGCTTCGCACCGAACTCTCCGAACGCCGCGAAGCGCTGGGCCGGGCGATCGCCGAAGTCGCCGCCTTCAAGCAGCAGGCCGAGGAGGCAAAGCCCTTCATCGGCCGCGCCGCCGAGCTGCAGGCAGCGCTCGCCGCCGCCGAATCCGCCGCCACCGAGCGCGACCGCGCCCATGCCGACGCCCTGATCGAGCGCGACCGGGTTCATGCGCAACAGCTCGACCAGATGCGCGGCGAGTTCCAGCGCCTCGCTGCCGAGGCGCTGGAGCGCGCGCAGAAGCAGTTCACCGAACAGGCGTCCGAAACGCTGAAACTGCACCGCGCCGAGGCCGCCAAGGGCCTGACCGACAGCCGCGAGGCGCTCGCTGGCCTCGTGACGCCCATGCGGGAAACCCTCGCCCGCTACGGCGAGGAACTGAAGGCGCTCGAGAGCAAGCGCGAGCAGGCCTATGGCTCGCTCGCCGAGCAGCTGCAGGCGGTCGCCGTCGGCCAGCAGGCGGTGAAGGCAGAGGCGCACAAGCTCGTGAACGCACTTCGCTCGTCGTCGAAGGCGTCCGGCGCCTGGGGCGAGGCGCAGCTCCGGAACGTGCTCGACATGGCGGGCCTGCGCGAGGGCATCGACTTCACCCTGCAGACCAGCACGACCGACGCCGACGGAAATCGCCGCCGCCCGGATGCCATCCTCAAGATGCCCGGCGGCCGCGAGCTCGTGGTCGACAGCAAATGCTCGCTCGCCGACTATCTGGCAGCCTCCGAAGCCGACACCGAGGCCGAGCGCCTGGCTGCCCTCAAACGCCATGCGCTGTCCGTGCGGACGCACGCCAAGGGCCTCAGCGAAAAGGCCTACTGGAAGGAATTCGCCGATTCCGCCGACTTCGTGGTGATGTTCCTTCCCGGCGAGAATTTCCTGTCGGCCGCCCTCGAACAGGACCTCGACCTCCTGTCCTGGGCGCTCGACCAGCGCATCCTGCTTGCAGGCCCCACCAACCTGCTGGCGATCGCACGCGTGGTCGCCATGGTCTGGCGGCAGGAGAAGATGGCCGAGGAAGCGCGCGCCATCGGCACGCTGGGCGCCGAACTCTACGCCAGCCTTGCCACCATGACCGAGCATCTGGGCCGGGTCGGCAAGAACATCAGCGACTCCGCCGGCGCCTACAATGATCTGCTCGGCTCGCTGGAACGCAACGTGCTCCCGAAGGCCAGGAAATTCACCGAGCTGGGCGTCGACAAGGGGAAGAAGGAGGTGGAAGCGCCAAAGCCGGTCGACCGCCCGCTGCGCCTCGTGCCCCCCGAACTCGACCGGATCGAAAGCACAACCGCGGCCGAACAGCCTGCAATCCCCAACGCCACCGGTTGAACGGCTGGCATCCCCTGCTATAGCCGCCGCTTCCGAAAGGCACCGGCAGATGCGAACCGCGACCGTCAAGCGCAAGACGTCCGAAACCGACGTCACCGTCACCGTCAACCTCGACGGAACGGGCCAGCGCGCCATCCACACCGGGATCGGCTTCTACGACCACATGCTCGAGCAGCTCGCCCGCCACGGCCTGTTCGACCTCGAGATCCGCACGGTCGGCGACCTGCACATCGACGCCCACCACACGGTGGAGGACACCGCAATCGCGCTCGGCGAAGCCTTCCGCGAGGCGCTGGGCGACCGCGCCGGGATCACCCGCTACGGCCACGCCTATGTCCCCATGGACGAGACATTGGCCCGCGTCGCGCTCGACATCTCGGGCCGGCCCTTCCTCGTCTGGAAGGTCGGCTTCACCCAGTCGCGCCTCGGCGAGATGGACACCGAGCTCTTCTGGCATGTCTTCCACAGCTTTGCGCAAGCGGCCGGCATCACCCTCCACGCCGAGGCGCTCTACGGCACCAACAACCACCACATAGCCGAAGGCCTGTTCAAGGCGCTCGCCCGGGCGCTGAAGCAGGCCGTCGCGATCGACCCGCGCCAGGCAGGCTCGGTTCCCTCCACCAAGGGCACGCTGGTCTAGAATCATGTCCGTGGCCCTGATCGACTATGGCGCCGGCAACCTCCGCTCGGCGGCCAAGGCGCTCGAAGCTGCCGGCGCTGCAAACGTGCGCGTGACCGCCGACCCGGCCGAGGTGCGGGCGGCGACGCGCATCGTGCTCCCGGGTGTCGGGGCCTTCGGGGCCTGCGCGGCCGCGCTCCGCGCCATCCCCGGCATGGAAGAGGCGCTTGAGGAAACGGTGCGCGGAAAGGGCCGTCCCTTCCTCGGCATCTGCGTCGGCATGCAGCTGATGGCGAGCGAGGGGCACGAGTTCGGCGTTCACAAGGGTCTTGGCTGGATCCCGGGCATCGTCCGCCGCATGGAGCCCAAGGGCCCGGATGGTGAGCCGCTGAAGGTGCCGCAGATCGGCTGGAACGAAGTGGTGCCCTCCCCTGCCGGCGTTCTGGTCGAGCCCGGATATGCCTATTTCGTGCACAGCTATGCGCTGGAAGCGGCAAACGACGTCGATGTCGCCGGCACCGCCAGCTATGGCGCCGAGATCACCGCCGCCGTGCAGCGCGACAGCATGCTCGGCGTGCAGTTCCACCCGGAAAAGAGCCAGTCCTATGGCCTCGCGCTGCTCGGCCGCTGGCTGAAATGGCGGCCCTGATGCCCTTCACCATCTACCCTGCAATCGACCTGAAGGGTGGCGAAGTCGTGCGCCTTGCCGAAGGCGACATGGCCCGCGCCACCGTCTATGCGCAGGATCCGGCAGCCCAGGCCGCCGCTTTTGCCAACGTCGGCGCAAAGTGGCTCCACGTCGTCGACCTCGACGGCGCCTTTGCCGGCGAGGCCCGCAACGCGCACGCCGTCGAGGCGATCCTGAAGGCAACGCCGGCCCAAGTGCAGGTCGGCGGCGGAATCCGCACGCTGGCATCCATCGACCGCTGGCTGGGCCTCGGCGTCGCCCGCGTCATCATCGGAACGGCCGCCCTCACCGATCCGGCGCTGGTGCGCACCGCCGCACGCGACCACCCCGGAAAGGTCGTCGTCGCAGTCGACGCGCGCGACGGGATGGTCGCAACCCGCGGCTGGGCCGATGTGTCCGACGTGCCGGTCGCCGATCTCGGCCGCCGTTTCGAGGATGCGGGCGTCGCGGCCCTGCTCTTCACCGACGTCGGCCGCGACGGCCTTCTGACGGGCGTGAACATCGAGGCGACCGCCGAATTGGCACGGGCGGTCAAGCTGCCGGTCATCGCCTCGGGCGGCCTTGCAGAGCTTGCCGAAATCCGCGCGCTCCGCCTGAAGAAGGGCATTTCGGGCGTCATCGCAGGCCGCTCGCTGTATGACGGCAGGATCGATCTGAAAGCGGCCCTGGCCGCCGCCGCATGAGCAATTCCTTTCCCCCTGCGGGCGCCGCCCATCCGGGCGGCTTGCTTCCTCCGCTCCGCTCCGGGCGTGCGGTCGCACTTGCGGCGGCGTTGCCGCCGGTAGGTGGCGCATGAGCGCCACGGTCCGCGTCATTCCCTGCCTCGACGTCGCCAACGGGCGCGTCGTGAAGGGCGTGAACTTCGTCGGCCTGCGCGACGCCGGCGACCCGGTGGAAGCCGCCGCCCGCTACGATGCTGAAGGCGCCGACGAGCTCGTCTTCCTCGACATCACGGCCAGCCACGAGGACCGCGCCATCCTCCTCGACATCCTAGCCGAAACCGCAACCCACTGCTTCATGCCGCTGACCGTCGGCGGCGGGGTGCGCACCCACGCCGACGTACAGGCCCTGCTGCGCGCCGGCGCCGACAAGGTCTCGGTGAATTCGGCCGCCGTCGCGCGCCCCGAACTGGTGGGCGAACTCGCCCGCACCTTCGGCGAACAGTGCATCACCGTCGCGATCGACGCCAAGCAGGTATCGCCCGGCCGATGGGAGATCTTCACCCACGGCGGCCGCCGCGCAACCGGAATCGATGCGGTGGCTTTCGCGCGGCGAATGGCGGATCTGGGTGCAGGCGAGATCCTGCTCACCTCGATGGACCGCGACGGCACCCGCTCGGGCTATGACCTGCCCTTGCTGAAAGCGGTTTCGGCAGCGGTGCCGGTGCCGGTCGTCGCCTCGGGCGGCGTCGGCGGCCTCGACGACCTGGTGGCAGGCGTCACGCAGGGCGGCGCATCCGCCGTGCTGGCCGCAAGCCTGTTCCACTTCGGCGAAGCCAGCATCGCAGACGCGAAGCACGCCTTGATGCAGGCGGGCGTGCCCGTCCGCCCCCCGGAAGCAGACATGGTGCGCGCATGAAGGACATTCTCGAACGCCTCGAGGCGGTGATTGCCCAACGCCGCGCCGACGGCACGGTGGAAACCAGCTACGTCGCCCGCCAGATCGCCAAGGGCCCGCTGAAGCTTGCCGAAAAGCTGGGCGAGGAAGCGGTCGAGACGGTCATCGCCGCCGTCGCCCAGGACGACACGGCGCTCGCCGGTGAAGCGGCGGACCTGCTGTTTCACCTGATGATCCTGCTGAACGCGCGCGGGATACCGCTGTCGGCAGTGCTTGCCGAGCTCGAGCGGCGCGAAGGGAAATCGGGTCTGGTGGAAAAGGCCGGGAGAGGGACATGAGCGTCGCCAACGGAACCCCATACGACGAGGGAAACATCTTCGCCCGGATCCTGAGGGGCGAGATCCCGGCCAAGCGCATCTTCGAGAACGAGCATGCGCTCGCCTTCCACGACATCAACCCGCAGGCGCCGGTCCATGTGCTGGTGATCCCCAAGGGCGCTTACGTCTCCATGGCGGACTTCAGCGCAAATGCCCCCGACGCGCTGGTCATCGGCTTCTGGCGCGCGGTCGGCGAGGTTGCGCGGCAGCTCGGCCTCGAGGAGGGCGGCTATCGGATCCTCGCCAATGCCGGAACCGATAGCCACCAGGAGGTGCCCCACCTCCATATCCACATCTTCGCCGGCCGGCCGCTGGGGCCGATGCTGGCACGGTAAACGACGGCCAAGGATTTCGCCGCACCCCCGCTTGACGGCGCGGCAATCCCCCACCACGGTCGCCGCCATTCGAGGGGGGGTCCCCCTCACAAGAAACGGGTTCGGGAGACAGGCATGATTTTCTGGCGCGTGAAGCCACTCGACGATATTCTTGCAACCGCCGAGCGCAAGGCGCTCACCCGCACGCTGGGGGCCTTCCAGCTAACGATGCTGGGCATCGGCGCGATCATCGGCACCGGCATCTTCGTGCTGACCGCCGAGGCCGCCACCAAGGCCGGCCCCGCCATGATGGTCAGCTTCGTCATCGCCGCCACCGTCTGCGCCCTCGCCGCGCTCTGCTATGCCGAGATCGCCTCGATGATCCCGGTCTCGGGCTCCGCCTACACCTACAGCTACGGCACCATGGGTGAACTCGTCGCGTGGGTCGTGGGCTGGGCGCTGGTGCTGGAATATGCGATCGCAGCCTCCGCCGTGTCGGTCGGCTGGTCTGGCTATATGGTTCGATTGGTTGAGGAAATCTTCAATGTGGTGGTGCCCACCACCTTCACCAACGGACCGTTCGACAAGACCCCGGGCCTCATCAACCTGCCGGCCTTCGGGATCGCGCTCCTGGTGACGGTGCTGCTGATCGTCGGCACCAAGGAAAGCGCGCGGTTCAACGCCGTGCTGGTGTTCATCAAGGTCGCCGCACTCGCGCTGTTCATCGCGCTTGCCATCCCCGCAATCGACGCCGCGAACTTCCAGCCCTTCGCCCCCAACGGCTTCTTCGCGAAGAATGTGGTCGATCCGATCACCGGCAACATGGTGACGGTCGGGGTCGCGGCAGCAGCGGCCTCCATCTTCTTCGCCTATGTCGGCTTCGATGCGGTCTCCACGGCCGCCGAGGAAACCATCAACCCGCAGCGCAACATCCCGATCGGCCTCATCGGCAGCCTTGCCATCTGCACCGTCATCTACCTGCTGGTCGCAGCCGGTGCGATCGGTGCGGTCGGCGCCCAGCCTGCCGGGGAGCTCGCGTCCTCCAAGGAAGCGCTGGCCTTCGTTCTCCGCGAGATCGGGCATGGCTGGGCGGGCGACCTTGTCGCGATCGCGGCGGGTCTCGCGCTGCCGTCCGTGGTGCTGATGATGATGTTCGGGCAGACCCGCATCTTCTTCACCATGAGCCGCGACGGCCTGCTGCCATCCGCCTTCACCAAGCTGCACCCGAAGTACGGCACCCCGCACGTCGTCACCATCTGCACGGGCGTGTTCGTGTCGCTGTTCGCTGCCCTCTTCCCGGTTGGCGCATTGGCAGACATCTCCAATTCGGGGACACTGTTTGCCTTTGCGCTCGTCGCGATCGGCGTGATGATCCTGCGCCGCACACAGCCGGACCGGGCGCGCAGCTTCCGCACGCCGCTGGTGTGGCTTGTCGCGCCGGCTGCCACGGCGGGCTGCATCTTCCTGTTCTTCCAGCTTTCGGGCTACACCGAGCTCATGTTCCTCGGCTGGGCAGCGATCGGCCTCGTGGTCTATGCGCTCTATGGCTACCGTAAGAGCCATGTGGGCCATCCGCACCTGATCCCGGCCGAATAGGGCCGGCTCCCCCCGATCCGATTGGCGGCGGCATCCCTTGGATGCCGCCGCTTTCGTTTCTTGATTGTTCAGCATTACTGCCCTATAGGCAGCCCCGCAGCGATGGCCTCCGCCTGAACCTTCAGGCGTGCGAGGAGCCCAGTCGCCGGGGCGCGTGATCGACGCGGGGGACTTGGCGATCCCCGAACCGACCCCGGGTTTGCCGCTGCGCACCCAACGACATTCCTGCCACGCGGGATGTCTGACCGGCTCAACCGTCGTCCAGACCGGACGTGCGGGCGGGTCAGACTTGAAAGACTGAATCTTGACGACCTTTGAATCCCTGGGCCTCGCCCAGCCCCTTCTCGCAGCCCTCGAAGACGAAGGCTATCTGAACCCCACGCCCATCCAGCTGCAGGCCATTCCGCCCGCGCTCGAAGGCCATGACCTCCTGGGCATCGCGCAAACGGGCACCGGCAAGACGGCCGCCTTCGCGCTGCCCATCCTCCATTACCTGATCGGCAACCCGGCCCAGCGCCGCAAGATGGCGCCTCGCGTCCTCGTGCTTGCCCCCACCCGCGAGCTTGCGACCCAGATCGCCGACAGCTTCCGGGCCTATGCCCGCTTCATCAAGCTGAACGTGATGACGGTGTTCGGCGGCGTGCCGATCCCGCGCCAGGAAAAGCAGCTGGCAACCGGCGTCGACGTGCTCGTCGCAACGCCCGGCCGCCTGCTCGACCTTGTCGACCGCCGCTCGCTGCTGCTCGACCAGGTCGAAGTGCTGGTGCTCGACGAAGCCGACCAGATGCTCGACCTCGGCTTCATCCACAGCCTGAAGCGCATCGCCCAGATCCTGCCGCGCCAGCGCCAGAGCCTGTTCTTCTCGGCCACCATGCCGACCGCGATCGCCGAGCTTGCCGGCCGTTACCTCACCGATCCGGTGAAGGTCGCCGTCACGCCGGTCGCCACCACGGCGGAACGGGTGGCCCAGCACGTGACCTTCGTGAACCAGGCCGAAAAGCAGGCGCTCCTCACGATGACGCTGCGCCAGCCGGAATTCGCCAAGTGCCTGGTGTTCACCCGCACCAAGCATGGCGCGGACCGCGTCGTCCGGCACCTGATCGGCGCCGGCGTCCGCTCGGCCGCCATCCACGGCAACAAGAGCCAGCCGCAGCGCGAGCGCGCGCTGGAGCAGTTCAAGAAGGGCGAGATCGGCGTGCTGGTGGCGACCGACATCGCGGCCCGCGGGATCGACATCGATGCCGTCAGCCACGTGATCAACTTCGAGCTGCCGAACGTGCCGGAACAATATGTCCACCGCATCGGCCGCACCGCGCGCGCGGGCCTCGACGGGGTCGCACTCAGCTTCTGTGCGCCTGACGAAAAGCCGTTCCTCAAGGACATCGAAAAGCTGACGCGGATGAAGATCGATCCGCTGTCACTTCCCGAAAACTTCCTGAAGGAAGCCGCGCGCCTGCCCAAGCCGTTGCCGGTGACGGACGAGCGCGACCGCTCGGACCACGCCCGTCGCGGCGAAGTCGGCACCCACAAGCACGCACCCCGCCGCTTCGGCGACAGGGACGGCAACCGCCAGCCGGGCGCGCGGGAAGAGGGCCGGCACCAGGGCCGCAGGCCCGATGGCCGCGCCCAAGAGGCCCGCAGCGATGGCGAAGCCGCCCATGCGCACCCGCACGCCGGGCGCCCGCGGTCTGACCGCCCCCACGGCGACCGCCCCCATGGCGACCGCCCCCATGGTGACCGCCCGCGCGGGCACCGCGGCGGCCGCGGTCGCGGCGGCGGCGGTCGGGTTGGCGGTGGTCGGGGCCCTCGCGCGAACGCGCAGGGCTGATCAGCGCATCACGCTCACGATCAGCCAGGCGACAAGGCCGAAGGCAGCCCAGGCGAACGGCACCCAGACCGGTTGCTCCTTCTTTCGGCCCCGGCCTGTGCCCAGGAGGCTGTCGTCCGCCATCATCACCCGGGCGGCGTCCATCGCCTTTTCCACGGCCGTCTTCGGGCGGGGCGGCAGGGGCTTCGTGCCGGTGATCCGGGCCGCGGCGCGGCTGATGGCAGCCACCTCCTCGTCGTCGGCGCCATCGACAAGGTCGATCGTCTGCAGCTGCCGATAGCCGAGCGGCGGCGACGTGTCATCGAAGCGGACGGGGATCAGGCACCCCCGGTCACGCCCGTGCATCGCCTCGTCCAGCACCCAGTTGGAGGTGATGGACGCCGCCGACCACACCACCACAACCGCGTCCGCCGCATTCAGCTCGCGCTCGATCTCGGCTGCGAAATGATGCCCGCCCTCCAGCGCCGCATCCCACCACACCCGGTGCCCGGCCGCCGTCAGCGCCTTGGCCAGCCGCTCGACGGGCGCCCGGTCCACGCGCGCATAGGAAATGAAGAGCCTTAGGCCTTCTGCCCGGTCCGGAAGCGATGCCGTTGCCATTCTGCATTGCTAGCACAAGAGGACATGCAGTCGAGAGGTCCCGCTGGCGCAATCCGGTGCCGACCGCTACGGAAGGCGCATGCGAAACCTGGCTCTACTCCTCGCCCCCGCCCTCCTGCTGGCAGCCCCCGCCGCCGCCCAGACCGGCTGGACCGTCCAGACCACCCCGACGACAAGCGCCATGGTCTTCGGCAAGCCCGAGGCGGCGACCGCCTTCCGGCTCGATTGCTCGGGCGGCAAGATGAGCCTCAGCACCTGGACCAGCCGGCTCCCCCGCAACGTGACCGAGGGCGAGTTCCCGACCCGCATGTCGGTCTTCCAGGGCAACCGCGAGATTGTGCTCGGCGGAAACGGCCGCGTGCTCGCAGGCGGCGGCGCACGCCTGGATGCGCTCGTCGCCAACCGCCAGTCCTTCCTCGAGGGCATGGGCCGCAACAGTCGGCTGGTGGTGGTCACCTTCGCAGGCCGCAACACGGCACCCGCGCCGACTGCAGAGACCCTGAAGGCGTTTACCGAGGCCTGTTTGAAGCGGTGAACGCACGGCGCTGAAGCCGTCGGACGGGCTCCTGCGGCACACCCGCGTTTGCGGGCGAAGCCCGCAAAGCGGGCCTGCCACAGGACCCGCCGGCCGGTTCTGCGGCGAGTCTGCCGATCAGCGCTTGCGCGCTGACGGCAGCCGCCTTCAGAACGAAAACCGCGCCGTCAACCGCACATCCCGCCCCGGAAGCGGCGCGAAGTCCTTCAGGAAGCTGGTGTGCCGCCGCGCGTCCACATCGAAGATGTTGTTGACGCTCAGGATCAGCGCAGTCGGGTTCGCGTCGCCGAACGGGCGCCAGGCGGCGGACGCGTTCACCAGCGTGTAGGCCGGCGTCTCGGTCTCGAAGCTCGCCACCCGGTCCTGGCGGGTCACATGCTCCACTTCCAGCCGGCCGCCGAACGCGCCGCCATTGGCCTCCACCCCGCCGATGAACCTCAGCGAGGGAATCCGCGGCACAGGGCCAAGACCGCCCAGCAGGTCCGCCTGCACGAAATCCGCAAGGCCCGTGATGTCGATCGCGGTCTCGCCGAACCGCGCCACCGTCACCGCGCCCTCCGCCTCGAAGCCCCAGAAGCGGCTGTCGCCCTGGCTGTAGAGGAACACCGGCAGGTCATCCTCCTCCTCGCCCGTCGGCGCCAGATAGATGAAGTCGTAGAAGCGGTTGAAGAAGCCCGAAAGCTCCAGCCGCCATCCTTCGCCACGGCCGCGCAGCACGGCTTCGAAGCCGAGGCTGCGCTCCTTGTCGAAATCCGGGTTGCCGATCTCGAACGCGCCGGTGGCGGCGTGCGCGCCGTTCGCGAACAGCTCTTCGGCTGCCGGCGCCCGCTCGGTGTAAGCAACGCTACCCGACAATCTGAACGCCCCACCCAGCGCAACCGAGCCGCCGACAGAGCCCGAAAAGGCATCGAAGCTGCGGCGGATGCCCAGGGGCGACGAGCTCACATTCGTGTTCTCGTACCGCGCGCCGACCTCAACGCCATAGCCGCCGAAGTCGAAGCTCTGCAGCGTGAACAGGCCCAGCTGGTCCGTCTGGTTCAGCGGGATATAGGCCTCCTCGCCCGCCGCCTCGAAGCGGCGGCTCAGGATCTGGGCGCCGGTCGCCCCCTTCCAGCCATCCCGCTCGGTCTGCACGGCCTCCACACGGGCCTCCAGCGCATTCGAGGTGAAGGTCGTGCCGATCTCGCCGTTCGGCTCGACCTCGTCATGCACATAATCGGCCCAGCCGAAGCGGAACTTGACGGATTCGAGGAACGCGCCACCCACCACGGCCTCGGCCCGGGCATCGATCCGCGTCTGCCGCATGTCGAGGCGGATCTCCTCGCCGCCACCGCCCATCTCGCGGGAGATGCCCTCTTCCTCCGACTCTTCGTCCTCGCCGTCCAGATCCAGCGTCGGCGGAACGCCATAGTTCGATTCCAGCCGCGAGACCGACAGGCCCATGTTGCCGCGCTCGCCGATCCACGAGACGCCGCCTGCAACCTCCCAGGTCTCGGCATCGCTGTTGTCGACCCGGCCGCGCTTCTCGGCATCCTCGGCGAACTCGCCGCCGATCGCCTCGGCCGCCTCGCGGATGTCCCGCGAAAAGACATAACCACCGGCGCGATAATCGCCCGTCTTCAGCCAGCTCCCGTCGGCATGCACCACCAGGCCCGACTTGCCGAGCGGGACATCGACACTGCCCGAGATCGACCGCTCGTCGTTCACGCTCGCAAGCGTGCCGATGGCGTCGATGTGGGCGAACTCTTCCGGAATCTCGCGGGCGATGCGCCGGTCGGTCACGTTCACCACACCGCCGATCGCGCCCGAGCCGTAAAGCAGGCTCGCCGGCCCCCGGATCACCTCGATGCGGGTCGCGTTCAGCGGGTTGATTGCAACCGCATGGTCGACCGACGTGTTCGACACGTCGAAGCTGCCGATCCCGTCGGTCAGGATGCGCACCCGCTCGCCGTCGAAACCGCGCAGGATCGGGCGCGAGCTGTTCGGGCCGAAGAAGCTGGCCGTTACGCCCGGCTGGCGGGCCAGCGTCTCCCCGATCGTGCCGCGCACCTCGCGGGTCAGGGCCTCGCCTTCCAGCACGCCGACAGCAGTCGGAAGGGCAAAGCGCTCGCGCTCGAACGGCGCCGTCACGATGATGTCGGGGCCGATGGCGCCATGGACATCCTCAACTGCCGTCTGGGCAAGGGCTGCCCCGGACGAAAGGACGGTGGCGACGAGAAGAAGGGGTCGGATCGACAAGGTTTCTGCTCCCGGTGAACGCATCAAGCGGGGAGCGCCTAAATGTTACAACATCACAAGGCAAGTGTTTTGTCCTCACGCGCGAAGCGCTCCGGACAGGGCGCGGCACGTGCCGCGGCGCCCGGTCGGGCTTGGGAACCCTTGCGGGTTCGAGGTTCTCGTTGGCTGGCCTTGCCTTGGGGAAGGTCGTTCCACTGTCCGCCCACCTCCCAAAACCAGGTCGTGAGGGGCCCGGCAGGCGGGCGGACAGTGGAACGCTCAGGTGGGCAGCCGGCCGTCGGAAAGGCCGGTGCCGGGGTTTGACCCCGGACATCTCTCGCCGGGGGTCACCCCCCGGCGCGTGCCCTGTACACCTCTCGCATCTGGTCCAGGGGGACCAGACGTCCGCGACTTTCGATGTGCCAGAAGGTCCAGCCGTTGCAGCTGGGCAGCCCCTGAACAGCCGCGCCGAGCTGGTGGATGGAGCCGGCGCGGCCCACTTGGGCCCCGCCTTCCAGCGAAAGGGATCCGTCGGCGCGCACCCGCGCCTTGTGCCGGCGCTGCCGGTCGGTCAGCGTCGCGCCGGGCGACAGCAATCCGGTCTCGACCAGCTGGCCGAACGCCACGCGCGGCACGGCCCGCGCCTCTCCGGTGATCACCCGGTCCTCAGGCGCCAGCGGCACCACCGCGTCGATCCGCGCCTGCGCCACCCGCGCATAGCGGGCCTCGCGCTCGATCCCGATCCAGTCCCGCCCCAGCCGTTTGGCAACTGCGCCCGTCGTGCCCGAGCCGAAGAAGGGGTCGAGCACCAGGTCGCCCTCGTTCGACGACGCAAGCAGGATGCGGTGCAGCAGCGCTTCGGGCTTCTGCGTGGGGTGGGCCTTCACCCCGTCCACCTTCACCCGTTCCGAGCCCGAACAGATGGGCAGCACCCAGTCCGAGCGCATCTGCAGGTCGTCGTTCAGCGCCTTCATCGCCTTGTAGTTGAAGGTCGGCCGCGCCTGCGGGCTCTTCGACGCCCAGATCAGCGTCTCGTGCGCATTGGTGAACCGCGTGCCCTTGAAGTTGGGCATCGGGTTCGCCTTGCGCCACACGATGTCGTTCAGCACCCAGAAGCCCAGGTCCTGCAGGATCGTGCCCACGCGGAAGATGTTGTGGTAGGTGCCGATCACCCACAGGCCGGCGTCGGGCTTCATCACGGCCCGCGCCGCCGACAGCCAGTCGCGGGTGAAGCGGTCATAATCGGCAAAGCTGCCGAAGCGGTCCCACGCGTCCGTCACGGCATCCACATGGCTGCCGTCGGGCCGCGTCAGGTCACCGCCCAGCTGCAGGTTGTAGGGCGGATCCGCAAACACCAGGTCCACGGATTCGGGCGCCATCGCCGCCATGGCGGCAATGCTGTCGCCTTCGATGATCTGGTTGCGAACCACGCGGTGATACCCCTCTCGAACCCAACGGCCCTAAGCTGGAGTCTCGAGGAATCTTTCGTCAAGTCATGGATTTATGGCAGGGGGTTGAAACAAGGACTCGCCATCACCGCCGGTGAGCCGCGCATCACAAGATGCTGAGTCCGCCCTGCCCGCGCAGCCACTAGATGCTGCGCTGTTGCCGAAAAGACTCAAGGGCCGAATTTCCCGAAACGGGTTCACCCGCACAGCCGCGCAACCGGTGCGAACGACCGCCGGTGGTGCGCCGTCACCCCGTGCTGCTCCAACGCCGCCAGATGCTCCGCCGTCCCGTAACCCCGGTTCCGCTCCCACCCATAGGCCGGATGCGCGGCGGCCAAGTCCGTCATCAGCCGGTCCCGCCACACCTTCGCGGCAATCGCCGCCGCCGCGATCGAGGCAACGGTGGCATCCCCCTTCACGATCGCCCGCGCCGGTGCCGGGATCGGCGGCAGCGCATTGCCGTCCACCAGCACCATTGCGGGCGCCCCGATCCGCGCGGCAAGCGCCTCCACCGCACGCGCCATGGCCAGCAGGCTCGCCGTCCGGATGTTCAGCCGGTCGATCTCCTCGACGCTCGCGACGCCCAGCGCCACATGCTCCAGCGCAGCCGCGATCCGGTTGCGCCGCGCCTCGGGCACGCGCTTCGAATCGGCAAGGCCGGGCGGGACAGCGTCCGGACGCAGGCAAACCGCCGCCGCGACGACCGGCCCGGCAAGCGGCCCCCGCCCCACCTCGTCCACCCCGAAGACGCGGCCGGGAAAACCGGCCTCGATCCCCCAGCCCAGCCCCTTCACGCCAGTGGCCCCGTCATCGAACGGCGAAATTGTGCCCCAGCGGGCCATGCCCCCCGCCCAGCCCCGGGGCCGCCAGGATCGCCGACATCAGATAGGCCCGCGCCCGCTCCACCGCGCTCGCAAGCGGCAGGCCTGCCGCAAGCCCGGCCGCCACCGCACTTGCCAGCGTGCAGCCGGTGCCATGGGTGTGCACGGTCGCGATCCTGGGGCTTTCAAACCGCTGCTGGCTGTTGTGCGTCACCAGCCAATCCACCACCGTCGGGCCTTCCAGATGCCCGCCCTTCGCCAGCACGGCCGCAGGCCCCGCCGCCAGCAGCTCCTGCGCAGCCAGCAGCAGATCGGCCTCATCGGTCACATCGGTGTCGGTCAGCACCGTCAGCTCGGGCGCATTCGGCGTCACCACCGCGGCGCGCGGCAGCAGCAGGCGGTACAGCGCGCCGACCGCCTCGTCCTCCAGCAGCGGCGAACCGCCCTTCGCCACCATCACCGGGTCCAGCACGATCGGCACGGCCACGCCCTCCAGCGCCCGTGCGACCGCCTCCACGGTCGCTGCATCGCCCAGCATCCCGATCTTGATCGCGTCCGCCCCGATGTCGTCCAGCACGGCGCGGATCTGTCCGCCCACGATGTCGGGCGGCACGGGATGGATGGCGCTCACGCCAAGCGTGTTCTGCACCGTGATCGCCGTCACAGCCGTCGCGGCATAGCCGCCCAGCATCGTTACTGTCTTGATGTCGGCCTGGATGCCGGCGCCACCCCCGGAATCCGAGCCGGCGATGATCAAAACCCGGGGCACGCGCATGGAATTCGCGTGCAGGGAGGACATGCTCACGCCGCCTTCGCCACGGCCGCGCACACCGCTTCCACCGTCTCGGCGACCAGCGCCTCGTCCTGCCCCTCCGCCATCACCCGGATCAGGGGCTCGGTGCCCGACTTGCGCACCAGCAGCCGCCCGCGCCCTTCCAGCGCCTTCTCGGCTGCTGCGATTGCGGCCTTCACGCCCGCGCTTTCCAGCACCCGTGGCTCCTGCCGAACATTCTTCAGCAGCTGCGGCCAGGGCGTGAAGCTGTTCAGCGCCTCGCTCGCCGTCTGGCCCGTCGACACCAACACCGTCAGGATCTGAAGGGCCGCCAGCAGCCCGTCACCAGTGGTGGAATGGTCGGCAAGGATGATGTGGCCCGATTGCTCGCCGCCCACATTGCACCCCCTGGCGCGCATGGCCTCCAACACATGGCGATCGCCGACCGGCGTGCGGATCATCCCCAACCCAAGCCCCTGCAGATAACGCTCCAGCGCGATGTTCGACATCACCGTCGTCACCAGCGCACCGCCCTTCAGCGTGCCCTCCACCTGCTGCTGCCGCATGATGAGGGCCATGATCTGGTCGCCGTCCACCACGCGCCCCGTCTCGTCCACCACGATCAGCCGGTCTGCATCACCGTCCAGCGCCAAACCTATGTCGGCCCCCACCTCCACCACCTTGCGCGCCAGCGCCTCCGGGTGCGTCGATCCGACTCCGGCGTTGATGTTGGTCCCGTCCGGGCTCGCGCCGATCGTCGTCAGCTCGGCGCCAAGCTCCCACAGCGCTTCGGGCCCGACGCGATAGGCAGCGCCATGCGCGCAATCCAGCACCACCTTCAGCCCGTCCAGACGCACCCCGTCGGGCACGCTCGATTTGACAGCATGGATATAGCGGCCGCGCGCATCGTCGATCCGCCGCGCCCGGCCGATCCGCTCGCCCTCGACGCGCAGACAGTCCCCGTCGATCAGCGCCTCGATTGCCTCTTCCTGGTCGTCTGTCAGCTTGTAGCCGTCGGGCCCGAACAGCTTGATCCCGTTGTCGTGAAACGGGTTGTGGCTCGCCGACAGCATCACCCCAAGGTCGGCGCGCATCTCACGCGTCAGCATGGCAACCGCGGGAGTCGGCATCGGCCCCACCTGCACCACGTCCATCCCCACGCTCGTGAAACCCGCCGTCAGCGCCTGTTCCAGCATATAGCCCGAAAGCCGCGTGTCCTTTCCGATCAGCACCCGGTGCTTGGTCGGCCCGTCCAGGAACAGGGTTCCCGCCGCCTGCCCCACCTTCATGGCAAGCTCCGGCGTCATCTTGGGCCCATTCGCTGCCCCCCGGATCCCGTCCGTCCCGAAATAGCGCTTTGCCATGCCAGCCTCGCTTCGTAGTTGGAGGCATTAGGCACCAAGAAAGGCGGGAGGCAAGGATGGAACGGCGCAGATTGGGCAGCCTCGAGGTCTCGGCCCTCGGGCTCGGCTGCATGGGCATGGCCGGCGTCTCCGGCATGGCCGCGATGTACGGCCCGGTCGACCGGGCCGAGGCGATCGCAACCCTCCACCGCGCGCTCGAGATCGGCATGGATTTCCTCGACACCGCCGAAATCTACGGCCCCTTCGGCAACGAGGAGCTGCTCGGCGAGGCGCTGGCCGACCGGCGCGAGAAGGCGACGATCGCCACCAAGTTCGGCTTCCGCATCCGCGACGGCCGCGCGCAGGGGGTCGACAGCTCACCCGCCAACATCCGCGCCGTCTGCGAAGCCAGCCTCAAGCGCCTGCGCACCGACCGCATCGACCTCTTCTACCAGCACCGGGTCGATCCGAACGTGCCGATCGAGGATGTGGTGGGCACGCTCGCCGACCTGAAGCGCGAAGGGAAGATCCTGGGCCTCGGCCTCTCCGAAGCGGGCGCCGACACCATCCGCCGCGCCCACGCCACCCACCCCATCGACGCGCTGCAATCCGAATGGTCGCTGTGGGAGCGCACCATCGAGACCGAGATCCTGCCCGTCGTCCGCGCGCTCGGCATCGGCTTCGTGCCCTACTCCCCGCTCGGCCGCGGCTTCCTCGCCGGCACGGCCAGGCCCGCCGAGGACCTTCCCGAGGGCGACTACCGAAAGACCGACCCGCGCTACCAGGGCGCCAACTATGATGCGAACATGGCCGTCGTCTCCGCCGTGAAGCGCATCGCCGACCGGCACGCAGCCTCCACCGCCCAGGTCGCCATCGCCTGGCTGCTGGCCCAGGGCCCGGACGTCGTCCCGATCCCTGGCTGCAAGCGCCGCGCGACGCTGGAGGACACTGCCGGTGCCGCAGCATTGGAACTCAGCGCGGAAGACCTCGCCGCCCTCGACGCCGCCGCCCCCGTCGGCGCAACCGCCGGCGAGCGCTATGGAAACCCGGCAATGCTCAAGATGGTCCGCCTTTGAGCCCCACCGAAATCGCCATCCTGCTTGCCGCAGGCCTCTGGGCCGGCACCCAGAACGCGCTCGCCGGCGGCGGCAGCTTCGTGACCCTGCCTGCCCTCATGGCAACCGGGCTCGACGCCCGCGTCGCCAACCTCACCTCCACCATCGCGCTGTTCCCGGGCCAGATCACAACCGCGCTCGCCAACCGCCGAATGGTGTCGGGCGTCGGCGCCCTCACCTTCCCGATCTTGCTCGTCATCAGCCTCGTCGGCGGTGTGGCGGGCGCCCTGTTGCTGCTCGCCACGCCGTCCGATCTCTTCCGCCGAATGCTCCCCTGGCTGGTGCTCGCCGCCACCCTGCTCTTCGCCCGCGGCGCCTTCGGCCGCAAGGTCGATGCCGCCAACCTCGGCCCCACGCCGCTCGGCATCGGCCAGTTCGGAGTCGCCGTCTATGGCGGCTACTTCGGCGGCGGCATCGGCTTCCTGATGCTCGCCCTCTTCACGCTCGGAGGGGCCGCCGTGAAGGAGGCGCAGGCCAACAAGAATGCGCTGGCCGCCGCCATGAACCTCGCCGGCGCCGCCGTCTTCGCCTTCTCGGGCGAAGCAGCCTGGGCCTCGGCCCTCGTCCTCGGCCTCGGCTCCACTGCCGGGGGCTACCTCGGCGCCCGGCTCATCCAGCATGTGCCGGACAAGACGCTCAAGGCCGGCGTGGTCGCGATCGGCCTCGCCCTCTTCGTAGGCCTGCTCTGGCGCGGCTGACATCACGCAACTTTATGTCCTAAACGAAGCTGCATAAGCAACATTTTCACGTTGACGCGCCCAGCCTGATGGGCAAAAGCCCCCGGCGAGCACAAGAGCCCTGATCCAGCCGGAGCCACCCGATGCCGTTCGACAAATCGAAGCTGCCCAGCCGCCACGTCTCCGTCGGCCCGTCCAAGGCCCCGCACCGCAGCTACTACTACGCGATGGGCCTGAACGAAGAGGACATCGCGAAGCCCTTCGTCGGCGTCGTCTCGGCCGGCAACGACTCAGCGCCCTGCAACACCACGCTGAACCTGCAGGCCGACATCGCCCGCGAAGGCGTGGAAGAGGCCGGCGGCATGCCGCGCCGCTTCAACACGATCACCGTCACCGACGGCATCGCCATGGGCCACCAGGGCATGAAATCCTCGCTCGTCAGCCGCGAGGTGATCGCCGACTCGATCGAGCTGTCGGTGCGCGGCCACTGCTATGACGCCCTCGTCGGCTTCGCCGGCTGCGACAAGTCGCTGCCGGGCATGATGATGGCGATGCTGCGCCTCAACGTGCCCTCCGTCTTCGTCTACGGCGGCTCCATCCTGCCCGGCCGCTTCCACGGCAAGGATGTGACCGTGGTGGACGTGTTCGAGGCAGTCGGCCAGCACGCCGCCGGCACCTGCCCGCTCACGGAGCTGATCGCGCTCGAGAAGGTCGCCTGCCCCGGCCACGGCGCCTGCGGCGGCCAGTTCACCGCCAACACCATGGCCTGCGTGGCGGAAGCCATCGGCCTTTCCCTCCCCAACTCCAACATGGCGCCCGCCCCTTACGAAACCCGCGAGGACATCGCCCGTGCCGCCGGCCGCGCCGTCATGTACGCCCTCGAAAAGGGCATCCGCCCGCGCGACATCTGCACCCGCGAGGCCTTCGAGAATGCCGCCCGCGTGGTCGCGGCCACCGGCGGCTCCACCAATGCCGCGCTCCACCTGCCGGCAATGGCGCACGAGGCGGGAATCGATTTCACCCTGTTCGACGTCGCCGAGATCTTCCGCACCACCCCCTACATCGCCGACCTGAAGCCCGGCGGCCGCTACGTCGCGAAAGACATGTACGAGGCCGGCGGCATCTACATGGCGATGAAGACGATGCTCGAAGGCGGCTTTATCAACGGCGACTGCCTCACCATCACCGGCAAGACCCTCGCCGAAAACATCGCCGACATCCGCTGGAACCCCGACCAGGACGTGATCCGCCCGATCAGCAACCCGATCACGCCGACCGGCGGGGTCGTCGGCCTGAAGGGCAGCCTCGCCCCCGACGGCGCCATCGTGAAGGTTGCCGGCATGGCGAAGCTGGTGTTCGAAGGCCCCGCGCGCGTGTTCGACTGCGAGGAGGACTGCTTCGCTGCCGTCGAGCAGCGCGCCTACCGCGAGGGCGAAGTGCTGGTGATCCGCTACGAAGGCCCCAAGGGCGGCCCGGGCATGCGCGAAATGCTCAGCACCACGGCCGCTCTCTACGGCCAGGGCATGGGCGACAAGGTGGCCCTGATCACCGACGGCCGCTTCTCCGGCGCCACCCGCGGCTTCTGCATCGGCCATGTCGGCCCCGAAGCCGCCGACGGCGGCCCCATCGCCCTCATCGAGAACGGCGACCTGATCCGCATCGATGCAACCGAAGGCACGATCGACCTCCTCGTCGAACAGGCTGTCCTTGCCGAGCGCCGCAAGAGCTGGACACCGCGCACCAACGACTATCAGTCCGGCGCACTCTACCGCTACAGCCAGACGGTCGGACCCGCCTCGCGCGGGGCCGTCACCCACCCGGGCGCCAAGGCCGAACGCCATGTCTTTGCCGATATCTGATCCGAGAAAAGCCCGCTAACGGACCGCAAGGAATGTAAATTCCTGATTTCGGCCTTGTCAGTGCCGGGCAACGGCGTTAACGACGATTCACCAAACAAGAATCAACACGGTGGTCGCAATGCTCCGGAATCTGCTCCCCTTCGGGATCGCGCTTGTCAGCGCCAGCCTGCTCTATGCCAATCCGGCAGAGGCAGCCACATTCCTGGTCGACAGTGCCGCCAACAGCTCGACCGGCGGCGCCGGGCTTGCCACGATCGAAGTGGCAGCCGGCCAGCGCATCCAGATCAACTCCAGCACCAATGACCTCTGGAGCCTCGGCGCCCTCCCCCGCTTCTCCGACGGCAACGGCCTCGTGGGGGACCGCTTCGCCACAGCCCTCGACGACTCCGGGCAAGCTGTCGGCACCCGCATCGGCCGCAGCTTCGGCCGGTGGACGCAGAATGGCCTGAGCGCGCCCTTCGGCATCCTCGTCGGCGAAATCGACGGGGTCTACCGCCCGCTCGGGGCCAACGGCGTGCACACGGCGTGGGGAACGGGCACGCTCAAGCTCTACAACTGGGACAACAACCGGGGCGACAACAGCGGCGCCATCAGCTTCGCGCTGGCGATCGTGCCCGAACCCGCCACCTGGGCCATGCTCATCGCAGGCTTCACCCTCATCGGAACAGGGCTTCGCCGCCGCCAGCCCCGGATCGCCTCGACCCACAACTGAGCGTCATTTCCGGTCGATCCGGTCGCCCGGCTGCAGCAGGCGCCCGGCGGCCGACAGGTCGGGGCGCCCGTCTCCGGCAAGATGGGCCCGGAAGAACGCGGTCGAGGCGGCCGTCGTCACGGCAACCACATGCGCATCCGGCGCCCTGCGCCCGCCGGCATTGCCACCGAAATCGGCATGGGTCGCGCCGTCCAGCCACAGCCCGACAGTCCCGGCGCCTGTCCGACTGGCCGGTAGGGCCGGAAACACGGCAGCCCGCGCCGCCACCACCTCCTCCAGGCTTCTGTCGCGCGCAAGCGGGCTTCCGTCGGCACTGCCTGTGGCGGTCAGAACCGGGATCGGGATCCGGCCGAACGCCTCTGTCGCATTGGCCGCATCATTGCCCGGCGGCATCGGCGACAGGGCCGCCACCGCCCGGAACCGCGGGTTCCGTCCTGCAGCACCCAGCGGACCATAAGTCTGTCCGGCAAGCGCCAGCACCGTGTGCGCGCCGAAACTGTGGCCCGCTGCCCCAAGGCGCGCGGCATCACCCCGGCCCAGGCTGCAGGCCCCCACCCGGGCCCCGGCCGCCACCGCGTCGGCGACACGCCCCATGTCGATCACACGGTCCTTCAACTGCTGCCCACCCGCTGCCGCCTTCAGCTTGCCCACGCCGCCGGCCTGGCCTTGCCAGACCGACCGGTCGGATCCGGGGTGCTGCACATGCACCACCAGGAAGCCCGCCTTCACCCATTGCTGGGCATAGAGCGTGCCCGCCTCGACCGATCCGCCAAGCCCGTGCGAGAACAGGATGACGGGCGCCTTCCCCGAGCCGGTTTCGGGCATCCGGACGCGCACGGGGATCTGCCGATCCCGCGACGGGTCGGACAGGCTGCCGTCGCAGACCGGGGCGGAAAGGGCCGGCACGGCCGACAGCAGCGCAAGGGGGATCAGCAGGTGTCTCATGCAATCCGCTACGGCGGCGCGGGGGCCATTCCCCCGGTGCGGGTGCGCTCAGCCGGCGCGCATCAGCTCGGCGGCCCTCAGGATCGCCGTCTCGATCCTGGGGTAGGTGCCGCAGCGGCAGATGTTGCTGATCGCGGCCCTGATGTCCGCCCGCGTCGGGTTCGGGTTCGCCTTCAGCAGCGCGGCGGCCGCCATGATCATGCCCGACTGGCAGAAGCCGCACTGCGGCACCTGTGCCTCGATCCAGGCCTTCTGCACTGGATGCGAGCGATCATCCGACAACCCCTCGATGGTCGTCACGAAGGTGCCCTCGATCGACCCGATCGAAACCTGGCAGCTGCGCTGCGGCACGCCGTCCACATGCACGGTGCAGGCGCCGCAAAGCCCCGCGCCGCAGCCGAACTTGGTGCCCGTCAGGTTCGAAGCCTCGCGCAGCGCCCACAGCAGCGGCGTATCGGCTGCCAGCTGATATTCTGTGGGGTTGCCGTTGACGGTGAAGCGGGTCATTCCGGCGTCGATACCGGATAGCGGCGGAAGAGGAAAGCAGATGGCGTACACCACCCTGAAACTGACTGTCGCAGAGCATGTCGCCCATGTGCAGCTCACGCGGCCCGAGGCGCTGAACACCATGAACAAGGCGTTCTGGGACGAAATCCCGGCGGCCTTCGCCGAGATCGACGCCGACCAGAGCGTGCGCGCCGTCGTCATCTCGTCCACCGGCAAGCATTTCACCGCCGGCCTCGATCTCAACTGGGCCGGCACGTCGCTTGGCAACAAGGTGGAAGATGCCGGCCGCGCCCGCGAGGCGTTCCGCCGCCACGTAAAGCACCTCCAGGAAACCTTCAGCGCGATCGACCGCTGCCGCGTGCCGGTGATTGCCGCCATCCAGGGCGGCTGCATCGGCGGCGGGGTGGACTTCATCACCGCCTGCGACATGCGCGTCGGCACCGCCGATTGCTTCTTCACCATACAGGAGGTGAATATCGCGATCGTCGCCGACGTGGGCACGCTGCAGCGCATCCCCTATCTGCTGCCCCAGGGCCTGATCCGCGAACTGGCCTTCACCGGCCGGCGCTGGAAGGCCGAGGAAGCCGCCGCCCAGGGCTTCCTGAACCGCGTCTTCCCCGATCACGCGGCTGCCGTGGAAGGCGCCTTCGCGCTCGCGCGCGAAATCGCCTCGAAAAGCCCGCTCGCGATTGCCGGCATCAAGCAGGTGCTCAACGCCGGCCGCGACCTGACGATCGAACAGGGCCTCGAATATGTCGCCGTCTGGAACGCAGCCATGCTCCAGGGCGAGGACATGAAGAAGGCCGTCGTCGCACAGATGACCAAGGCCGGCGAGGCGAAGTTCGACGACCTCGCGGCCTGACACGCAAGGGCTGGCGCAAGCGACCGAAACAGGGCTTCTGCATGGCAGCCATGCCGCCCTGCGCATGGCTGCCCCAGTGTCGCACGGCCTCGCCCGCGCTTGTGGCAGGGGGCCCCCTCCGGTATGGCGCAGGGTGCAAAAAACACGAATCCCGATGCATGAGGATGTGGGAATGACGAAGGGTTGGGCCAGCGGCCTGAAGGTGGCCGCAGTCGTTGCGGCGTTGATGATGGCCGGGACCGCACCGGCACAGGAGGCTGCGCCCGTTGCGGCTGCCCCGGACATGGCGGCCCCCGCCGCACCGCCGGCTCCGGCAGATGTCGCTGCTTCCGCAGCCCCGGCAGCCGCCCCGATGGACAGCGCACTTGCCGGCTACGAGCGGATGAAGCCGACGCCCGGCGTCGGCATGCCGGTGCCCCAGGGCATCGCCATCCAGGACCAGTTCACCCCCATCGGCCAGGAAGCCAAGTTCCTGCTCGAAAAGATCCTGAACCCCATCATCGGCCTCATTTCGGTCTTCGTGCTCGGGCTGATGGCCTGGGTGGTCGTCCGCTACCGCTCGGCAGCCGTCGAAACGCCCTCCACCACCACCCACAACTTCACCATCGAGGTGGTCTGGACCCTGATCCCGGCGCTGATCCTGCTGGCGATCGCCTTCCCCAGCTTCCGCCTGCTCGCCAACCAGTACAACCCGCCCAAGGCCGACGTCACGGTCAAGGTGACCGGCTACCAGTGGTACTGGGGCTATGAATATCCCGATTACGGCGGGATCAGCTACGACAGCGTGATGCTGTCCAAGGCCGATGCCGAAAAGAATGGCGAACCCTATCAGCTCGCCGTCGACAACCGCATTGTCGTGCCGGCCGGCAAGACGGTGAAGCTGCTGATCACGGCTGCCGACGTGCTGCACAGCTTCGCGCTGCCCAGCTTCTGGGTGAAGATGGACGCCGTCCCCGGCCGCATCAACGAAACCTGGTTCAAGGTGGATCGCCCCGGCGTCTACTACGGCCAGTGCTCGGAACTCTGCGGCACCAAGCACGGCTTCATGCCGATCGCGATTGAAGTCCTCCCCGAGGAAGACTTCAAGCGCTGGGTCCGCATGAAGCAGCAGCAGGACGGCATCGACCCGACCGGCCCGGGCATCGTGGTGGCCACGGCGCAAGCCGGCGCCCAGGCAGCTCCAGCCGCCGCGGCCCCGGCTGCGCCTGCCGCCACCCCCGTTTCCACTGGCGCGCCCGCGGCTCCCGCCGCGGCGCCTGCTGCCTGAGAAGGACTGATCGATGGCAACGACCGCCGACACCCTCGCGCTGAAGGCGCATGACGATCATCATGCCCACGGCGATGCCCACGACCATCCGGGCTTCTTCGCCCGCTGGTTCCTCAGCACCAACCACAAGGACATCGGCACGCTGTACCTGATCTTCGCGATCTTCGCGGGGATCATCGGCGGCGCGCTGTCCGGCTTCATGCGCTGGGAGCTCGCAAACCCCGGCATGCAGGTGCTGCCCTGGTTCACCGACGGCAACATCGATGCCGCCTATCACCTCTGGAACGTGTTCATTACGGGCCACGGCCTCATCATGGTGTTTTTCATGGTGATGCCGGCCCTCATCGGCGGGTTCGGCAACTGGTTCGTGCCGATCATGATCGGCGCACCCGACATGGCCTTCCCGCGGATGAACAATGTGTCCTACTGGCTCACCACGGTGGCCTTCATCCTGCTCGGTGCCTCCATGTTCGTCCCCGGACCCGCA
>JAIXYT010000039.1 GCA_027490095.1 Sphingomonadales bacterium
CAGATGCTGGTCACAGAAAGCCCGCGCACTGTCGCGCACCATCCGCTCCTCCGCGCTCAGCTCAGCCTCGATCAGCAGCGGATCCTCCCAGCTGAACATCGGCCAGGCCTTCGCGGGGGGCTTGTCCGCTATCGATGTCGGCGCGTTCATGACGAAATCTCCTCGTTGATCGGGCAAATTCGGGCGCGCCAGCTTTCCGGCCAGGGGGCGGGGCGCATGGTTTCGAGATTGGTGAGGACCTGGACCAGCCGGGCCTCGAGGCAGGGGCGGCCGACAATCGAGGCAGTGACGGCAAGCGCGAGCGAGGAAGTGCCGAGCCGGGTGACGCGGACCGCGATGTCCAGCCGGTCACCCAGCCGCGCCGGGCTCATGAACTCGGTCTCCAGCGTGACCGTCGGCAACCCAAGCCGCATGCCGATATGCAGGCCCTGCCGGTCGACACCCAGCGCATGCGCCGTCCAGTCCTCGACGGCCGCATCCACCAGCGCCAGGAGGCGCGGGAAATAGGCAATCCCGGCTGGATCGCAGTCGGCAAATCGCACGGGGAGGGAGCCCCGGAAGGTCACTCGGCGGCTGCCTTCAGCGCAGGCGCTGCGTGCTGGGCCAGATGCTGGCGAGCGATCACGACGCGTTGCACCTCGGATGCCCCCTCGTAGATCCGGAGCGCCCGGACCTCGCGATAGAGGCTTTCGACGATGTGACCGTGGACGACGCCCAGCCCGCCGTGAATCTGCACGGCCTTGTCGATAACCTCCTGCGCGCTGTCGGTGGCATGCAGCTTTGCCATCGCCGCCTCGCGGCTGTTGCGCTGCTCGCGCACATCGCGGAGCCAGCCCGCGCGGTAGATCAGCAGCGCCGAGGTATCGACCGCAAGCGCCATGTCGGCGAGCATCGCCTGCACGACCGCATTGTCCGCAAGCGCCTTGCCCTGCAGGCGGCGGCCGATCGCACGGGCCGTCGCCTCGTCCAGCGCGCGGCGGGCAAAGCCCAGGGCCGCTGCACCGACCGTGGTGCGGAAGATGTCGAGCGAGGCCATGGCCTGGGCGAAGCCCTTGCCGGGCTCGCCGATCAGCGCATCCTCGGGCAGGATCATGCCCTCGAACCGAAGCGTCGCCAGCGGGTGGGGCGCAATCACGCGGATGCGCTCGGCGATCACCAGTCCGGGCGTGTCGGCCGGCACCAGGAAGGCGGAAATGCCCTTGGCGCCGGGCGCCTCGCCTGTGCGGGCAAACAGCAGATAATGGTCGGCGATTCCGCCGTTGGAGATGTAGGTCTTGGCGCCATCGATCCGCCAGCCGCCTGCCACCCGCATCGCGCTGGTCTCCATCGCCGCCACGTCGGAGCCCGATTCCAGTTCGGTCAGAGCAAACGCCGCACAGCGCGTGCCGGCCGCAACGTCCGGCAGGATCGCCTGCTTCTGCGCGTCCGATCCGAACAGCGACACAACACCCGATCCAAGCCCCTGCATCGCAAACACAAAGTCGGCTAAGCCCGAATACCGCGCCAGCGTTTCGCGGATCAGCGACAGCGAGCGCACATCGAGCGTGTCGAACATGCCGCCGTGGCTTGCGGGGATCGCGTAGCGCAGCCAGCCCCCCTGCCCCAGCTTCGTCAGCAGCAGCCTGCATTGGCCGTCGATGTCCACCTCGTCATGCGGCAGATGCCCAAGCTCGGCTTCGCACCAGGCCTCAAGCCGGCGCGCAAGTTCGCGGTGGCTGTCGTCGAGGAAGGGCCAGTCACGGAAAGACGTGTCGGCCATGTCAGTTCCCTTCGAAAACGGGCTGGGTCTTGGCCGCAAAGGCCTCGAACGCCCGACGGAAATCCTGCGTCTGCATGCAGATGGCCTGCGCCTGCGCCTCCATCTCGATCGCGGTGTCGATCCCGACATTCCATTCGTGGTGCAGCTGGGTCTTGGTGATCCCGTGCGCAAAGGTGGGTCCGGCGGCGATGCTCGCGGCAAGTGCGGCCGTCTCGTCGGCCAGCCGCTCGGGCGCCACCAACCGGTTGTGGAAACCCCAGCGCTCGCCCTCCTCCGCCGTCATCACCCGACCGGAATAGAGCAGCTCCGAAGCGCGCCCCTGGCCGATCAGCCGCGGGAGGATCGCACAGGCGCCCATGTCGCAACCCGCCAGACCCACGCGCGTGAAGAGGAAAGCCGTTTTCGCGCGCGGTGTCGCCAGCCGGATGTCCGACGCCATGGCGATGATCGCCCCAGCCCCCACGCAGACGCCATCGATCGCAGCGATGATCGGCTGCGGGCAGGCGCGCATCGCCTTCACCAGGTCGCCCGTCATGCGCGTGAAGGCAAGCAGCTCAGGCATCGCCATCTTCGTCAGCGGCTCGATGATCTCGAACACGTCGCCACCCGAACAGAAGTTCCCGCCCTCACCAGCAAACACCACCACCTTCACCTCGGTGCCAAGCGCCAGCGCGCGGAACAGGTCCCTTAGCTCGGCATAGCTTTCGAAGGTCAGCGGGTTCTTCCGCTCCGGCCGGTCCAGCGTGATCTTCGCCACGCCGGCGTCAAAGGCCCAGCGGAAATGGGCAGGCGCATAGCCTTGCGCATCGAAGGTCATGCCGTGTCTCCCGAAGCAGCGATGGAGGACTTCAACCGCCCCAGCAGCTGGTAAAGCGCCTGGGTTTCCTGTGGGCCCAGGCCAGCGAACAGCTGGCCGATCATCGCATGGTGGCGCTCGGCCTGGGCGCGAAAGGCCTGCTTGCCCGCCGGCGTCAGCCTGACGATCTGCGCCCGCCGGTCCGAAGCGAAAGGCAACGTCTCGACCTGCCCCTCGCGCACCAGCGTCTGCACCAGCGCAGTAACGTTGCCGTTCGAAACCAGCAGCATCCGCGACAGCTGCCCCATTGTCAGCCCGCCAAGCTCCGTCTCCTCGGCCCGGTCGAGGGCCGCAAGCACATCGAAACGGGGAAGCGTCGTGTCGAAGGCAGCGCCCAGCATCGCGCGCAACCGCTTGTCGATCACCATGGTGCACGACAGCATCCTCAACCACAGCCGAAGCTGCACCTGGCCGTCCTGCGACAGGGCAAAATCCCCGTCATGCTTTTCCGTCAGCACCGCCATCACATCACCTCCCCGCCGGCCACCGCGATCGCCTGGCCGGTCATGCTCTGCGCCTCCGGCCGGCACAGATACTGCACGATTCCCGCCACCTCGTCCGGCTGGATCAGCCGCCCCTGCGGATTGAACTTCGCCAGTTCGCTCCGCGCCGCCTCGGGCGTCCGGCCGGACTTCGCGACAATCGTCTCGATCGAGCGGGCAACGAGCTCCGTCTCGGTAAAGCCCGGGCACACCGCATTCACCGTTACCCGCGTTGTCGCCAGTTCGGACGCCAGTGCCCGCGTGAACCCGATCACGCCATGCTTGGCCGCACTGTAGGCGGTCGCATAGGCATAGCCCTTCAGGCCCGCTGTGCTGGCGATCGCAATGAAGCGGCCATGCCGGGCTGCCTGCAAGTCAGGCAGCGCTGCCTGCGCCAGATGGTGCAGCGAATCGAGATTGACCGACATCAGCCGGCGCCAGGTCTCGAACGAGGAGCCGGAGAACGGGGCCGTTTCGGCGGCACCGGCATTGGCGACCAGAATGGTGATCGGCCCCTGCGCCGCCCGTGCGACAGCCAGCGCGGCATCCACGGATGCGCGCTCGGTGACGTCGACGGTCGCAACCGCCACCCCTGGCACACGTGTCGCCAGCGCCTCCAGCGGCTCCGGCCTGCGACCGGCGACGGTCACACGCACGCCGTCGCGCGCCAGCATGCGCGCGATCGCAGCGCCAATGCCGGTGCCTCCTCCGGTGATGAAGGCATGTGCCTGGCCGGCTGCCGCGCCTGCGGCAAAGGATTGACCGGGGGTTGACGCCACTCTGATCTCCAGATGCTTTAGGCTTGAAATAAATTCCCGGACGCCGCCTGTCAACGTCATGCGCGGGCTTGCGCCGGATATATTTTAAGCCTAAACCATTTTCCCGAAGCATTCAGACACCCGATGGAGGCGTGCGTGAAGATCGACGTGATTGGTGGCGGACCCGGTGGCCTCTATTTCGCGATCCTTACCGCCAAGGCACGGCCCGGGGCCCGGATCACCGTGCACGAACAGAACCGCAGCAACGACACCTTCGGATTCGGGGTCGTCTTCTCCGACGACACGCTCGACGAATTCCTCAGCCGTGATCCCGAAAGCTATGCGATGATCCGCGACCGCTTCGCCTATTGGGACGACATCCGCATCCGCCGCGACGGCCGTGACATCCGCTGCGGCGGCAACGGCTTCGCCGGCTGCGCGCGGCTCGAACTGCTGGACGTGCTGCAGACCCGGGCCCGCCAGCTCGGCGTGGAGCTGCGCTTCTCCGAGGTCATCGACCCGGCCGCCCTCCTCGACCGCTTCGCCGACAGCGACCTGATCGTGGCAGCCGATGGGGTGAACAGCCGCATCCGCGACCAGTTCGCCGCCGAGTTCGGCCCCGAGACCCAATTGATGCGCAACAAGTTCAGCTGGATGGGCTCCACCAGGCCCCTGTCCGACTTCACCTACTTCTTCCGCAAGACACCCCACGGCATCCTCACCGCCCACGCCTACCAGTATCGCCCCGCCGGCCTCGACGACGGCCCGATTTCCACCTGGGTCATGGAAACCACGCCCGAATGCTGGGCCGGGCTCGGCTTCGACAGGCTCGACGAAGCCGGCTCGGCTCGGCTGCTGGAACAGATCTTCGCAGAAGAGCTCGAGGGCCATGGCCTCATCACCAACCGCTCGCTCTGGCGCAACTTCCCCAAGGTCACCTGCCGCCAATGGCACGCAGCCGGCAGGATCCTCCTGCTCGGCGACGCCAAGGCAACCGCCCATTGGTCGATCGGCTCGGGCACCAAACTGGCGATGGAATGCGCGATTGCGCTCTCCGACGCGGTCGTCGCCCACGGCACAGACTTTGCAGCCGTCGCCGCTGCCTACGAAGCAGCCCGCCGCACGCCCGTCGAAGTCACCCAGCACAATGCCGGCGTCAGCCTCGCCTGGTTCGAGCATGTGGCGCGCAGCTGGGACATGCCCCCCATGCAGTTCGCCAACGTCGTGATGAGCCGCGCCAAGAGCATCACCTACGACAATCTTCTTCTGCGCGACCCGGATTTCGTCGAAGCCTGCGACACCGAATTCTACGAAACCCACCGCGCCGAAACCGGCTTCGATTGCCGCCGCACCCGCCCCACCCCGATGTTCACCCCGCTGAAGCTCCGCGGGCTCACCATCCCGAACCGGGTGGTCGTCTCGCCCATGGCGCAGTACCGCGCAGTCGACGGCTGCCTGACCGACTGGCACCTGATGCACTATGGCGCGCGCGGCACCGGCGGCGCAGGCCTCATGTACATCGAGATGACCTGCCCATCGCCCGACGCCCGCATCACGCTCGGCTGCCCGGGCCTGTGGAACGATGCGCAGGAGCAGGGCCTGCACCGCCTCGTCGACTTCATCCACGCGAACGGCGACACGAAGGTCGCGCTCCAGCTGGGCCACGCAGGCCGAAAGGGCTCCACCCAACTCGGCTGGGAAAGGATGGACCATCCCATCGCGAATCCCGCCGACAACTGGCCTCTCGTCTCCGCCTCGCCCCTCCCCTGGTTCGAGGGGAAAAGCCAGGTCCCGGCCGAACTCGACCGCGCCGGCATGGACCGCATCATTGCCGAGTTCACGGCCGCAACCGCCCGCGCAGCCCGCGCCGGCGTCGACCTCCTCGAGCTGCACTGCGCCCATGGCTATCTGCTCGCGAGCTTCCTCTCCCCGCTCACCAATCACCGCACCGACGAATATGGCGGCAGCGTTGAAAACCGCCTCCGCTTCCCGCTGCAGCTCTTCACCGCGATGCGCACCGAATGGCCCGCGGACCGCCCGATGTCGGTCCGCATCTCGGCCGCCGATTGGGCCGAGGGCGGTCTCAGCGAAGACGACTGCTTCGCAATCGCGCGCGCCTTCTCGGACGCCGGCTGCGACCTGATCGACGTCTCCACCGGCCAGACCGTGCCGTCGCAGTCGCCGGTCTATGGCCGCATGTACCAGGTGCCCTTTGCCGAAGCACTGAAGAACGAACTGGGCCTGAAGACCATGTGCGTCGGCGCCATCACCGAATGGGGCCAGGTCAACACCATCATCGCCTGCCGCCGGGCGGATCTCGTCGCAGTCGGGCGCCCGCACCTCACCGATGCCCAATGGAGCCTGCGCGGCGCCGCCTGGTACGGCGTGAAGGCCGTGCGCCCGCCGCTTCCCTATCTGTCGGGCGCAGCGCAGCTTCTGCGCGAAAGCGAAAAGGCCCGCGACAAGCAGATGGAGCTGCAGCGCAAGGCCAAGCCCAAGCGCCATCACAAGGCGGCCCAGCAGCTGAAGGCAGCCGCCGAATGACTGCGCAGGTGTTGCAGCCGGCCGGCTGGCCGCGCCCGAAGGGCTATGCCAACGGCATGGCCGCCTCGGGTCGATTGGTGGTGACCGCCGGCGTCGTCGGCTGGGACGCAGATGGCCGCTTCCCGAAAGGCCTCGCCGCCCAGTGCGATGCCACCTTCGCCAACATCCTCGCCGTGCTGGCCGAAGCCGGGGCCGGCCCGCAGCATGTCGTCAAGCTGACCTGGTATGTCACCAGCCGCACCAACTATCTCGCCGAAGCACCCGCCATCGGCGCAGCCTACCGCGCCCGCTTCGGCAAGCATTTCCCGGCAATGGCCGTGGTCGAGGTGTCGGGGCTGATGGAAGCCGACGCCCTGGTCGAGATCGAGGCAACCGCGGTGGTGCCGGAAGCCTAGGCCCCCGGCACCGATATGCGGGCTACAACTTCAGCTCGAACTCGAACCGATAATTCGGCGCATGTGCGCCGGGAAAATTCGAGAAGCTGCGCAGGACGGTGCTGTTCCGCCCCAGCCGATGCTCCACCACCTGCCCCGTCGCAAAGCGGAAACGCCCGGTGCCGCCCGTGATCGCGCGCACCAGCACCTCCTTGTCGGGGTCGTTGCCGTCGTCCATCCCGTTCGACACCAGCATTTCCGGCGTCAGATTGTCGGGCGTCATCCGCCCGAACACATAATTGTGGTCGGTCAGCAGGTGCGGCTCGGTCCGCGCTGTCTCCACGATCGTCCCGCGCGTGTCGCGCGCGGGTTCCCGCTGGCCGTTGATCAGCACCCAGCCGCGGCTCAACCAGTGGCCGACCGGCTCCTTCGCCTTGAAGTCCCAGTTGATCTGGTAATGCCTCGATTTTCGTCCACCCGGCCGGCCTTCGGTCAGAATGGTCGGATCCGGGATCGTGCCGCCCGGATACAGCGCGCCTTCCACCTGGAAGGTGTCGCCCCGCACGTCGATGTTGAAATAGTCCTGACTGTCCTTCGGGCCGATCCGGCCCGAAGGGTCGATGGTGTCCGAATTGCCGATCACCGCCACATCCACCGCAAAGCGCGTGATGCCCCGGCTGTCGGTTGTCAGCTTCAACCACTGTTCAATGGGCGGAAAGACGGTGGTGCTGCCAGCCCGGCCCTGCGCCCGGGACAGCGCCGGCGCACTGCCGGCAGCCGCCGCCAGCGTGCCCGCACCGGCGGCCAGCAGCAGGCCTCGACGATCGGTTTCCATGCTCATGCAAGCGGTTCCTACAGTCTGAGAGTGAAGGTGAAGCGGTAGTTGGGTGCATAGACCGTGCCGACCTCGGAGAAGGTGCGCAGTGCGGTCGTGTTGCGGCCGATGCGTTGCTGCCGGCATTCGCCGCGCGCGAAGCGGAACGGCCCGGTGCCGCCCTTGACGGCGCGCACCATCTCCTCGGCATCGGGGTCGTTGCCGTTCTCGAGGCCTGCTGTCACCAGCATAGGCGGGGTGAGATTGTCGGGTGTCGCCTCGCCAAGGACGAGATTGTGGGTCGACAGCAGGTGCGGCACCGTCCGCGCGGACTCCACGATGGTCCCCCGCGTGTCCCGCCCCGGTTCTGGATTGCCGTTGATCAGGATCCAGCCACGGTTGAAATGTCGACCGATCGGCTTCGCACGCGTGAAGTCCCACACCACCTCATTGTTCAGCCGTACCGGCGCCCGCGGGTTCACCGCCAGGCCCGTCGGCACCGTTGGCGTCGGCAGCGTTCCGCCCGGATAGACCAGGCTTTCCACGAAATAGCTGTCGCCCCTGGTGTCGATCCCGAAGTAATTCTGCGTCCCGCGCGGCCCGATGCGGCCACTGGTGTCGGCCGCATCGGTGTGTCCCATCACGGCGATGTCAACAACCAGCGTCCATGTCCCGTCGGCATTGCGGCTCACGGGTACGGGCAGGTCTTCGATCCGGTTCGATAGCATCGGGCTTGCTCCACCAACGGGCCTCAGAAGCGGTACCGGGCTTGCAATGTGATCGACCGGCGCGGATCCGGCATGTGCACCCGGTCCACCAATGGGTTGGTCCCGGCCTGGAAGGTCTGGAAGATGATGCCCGAGGTCCGCTCATCGAACAGGTTCCGGATCAGGATCGCAGCCTCCCAGCGCCGGTCGGTATCGGTAAGCCCCGTCCGAATGTCGGTCTTCGAAAAGGCCGGCTGCACTTCCAGCGGGTGCAGGATGTCCTGGAAGTTCACGTCGGACCGGAAGGTGGTCGTCCAGTTCCCGATGAACCGCAACCGGTCGTTCAACGGCACGTCAATGTCGGCAAAGACATTGCCCGACCATTCCGGAGCATTCTGCAAGCGGTCGCCTTCCCGGTCCTCCGAGCAGTTGGGCACCAGCTCGTTCGGAAAGGTGCAGGGTCCGTTCGGATAGTCGGTGTAACGCGAATCGAGATAGGCGATCGCGCCGCCGACACGCAGCCAATCCGTCGGCCGCGCCCCGCCCTCCAGCTCGACGCCCCGCACCCTGGCACCCGCTGCGTTGGTGGTGATGAAGATCGCCTGCTCGGTGTCGATGGACGATTTCTGCAGGTTCGCATAATCCGTCTGGAACAGGGCAATGTTCAGGAACCCGCCGAAGCTCGGGAAGCTGAACTTGCCGCCCACCTCCCAGGCCTCAGCCTGCTCGGGATCCAGCACGAAGTCGCGCACCAGCGTCGCCGTTTCCGAAAAAGCGCCGCCCTTCGACCCTTCGGCAAAAGTCACATAAAGGTTCGCCTGCCGGCTTGGAGACCAGATCAGACTGACGTTGGGC
The DNA here is from genome assembly GCA_027490095.1 of Sphingomonadales bacterium. Taxonomy (GTDB): domain Bacteria; phylum Pseudomonadota; class Alphaproteobacteria; order Sphingomonadales; family Sphingomonadaceae; genus Sandaracinobacteroides. The sequence goes on from JAIXYT010000039.1 coordinate 9,150, forward strand.
GACCAGTCATTCTCGGTCAGCGAGCCGTTCAGGGGCACGCGCGGCCCCTGGATCGGCGGCGGCGGCGTGAACGGCGGAAAGATGCGCGCCGGCGGCTGGGTGAAGTTGAACCCCGACGTCCCGCCTTCCTTCTTGATCCGCGTCCAGCGCAGCCCCGCCGTCACCTTCAGCTGCTCGATCGGGGACCAGTTGAACTGGCCGAACAGTGCGACAACGTCCGTATCCTGCACGAAATCCCGCGTGTTGCGAACGTCGAAGCTGCTGCCGCGAACAAACGGCGGGGTCGGTGCCGGCGGCCTGACAAGGCTCAGCCGTGCGATATCGGACGACGATGTCTCGGCATAGCCGCCAACGATGTAATCGAACTTCTCACCAACCGGAGACGTCAGCCGAACTTCCTGCGACCACTGGTTGAACACCTCGGAGTTGCCGGTCACAAGCCGCGATGGCTGCTTTGCCTGGATGTTGAAGCCCTGGTCGTAGGTATACCAGCTGTAGCCCGTGATCGACGTCAGCGTGTGGGTTCCGATGCCGAAATCCATCTGCACTGTCCCGTTGAACACATTGGACCTGTCGCCGATCGGCAGCCGGTCATCCAGCGTGTCCACCGTGTAGTCCGGCTTGCCGCCGTCGGGCACGAACTCGAAGCCCTGCCCTACGATGTCTGCCCAGCCATATTCGGCTTTGGCAAACAGCTTGAAGTTGGGCGAAGGCTCCCACTCCATGGAGGCACGGGCCAGCACATCCTGACGATCGGGCTCCGTACGATCCAGGGCGATGTTGTCGATCCACCCGTTCTGATACCCGTAACGGGCAGCGAAGCGCATCCTGAGCGTGTCGGTGACGGGCCCGCCGGCCGCCACCTGCAGGCTCGGTGAACTGCGCACTGTCTCATAGTCTGCGAAGGCGTAGCCTTCGAACGTGTCGGTCGGCCGCCGTGTTGTCACGCTGATCGCACCAGCCGAGGTGTTGCGCCCGAACAGCGCGCCCTGGGGACCGCGCAGCACCTCGATCCGCTCTACATCGAAGAAGGGGCCCATGAACTGCCGGTTGCGGCCGCCGTAGATGCCATCGACAAACAGCGAGACCGACTGCTCGAAACTCAGTGTATTGCCCGATGTCCCGATCCCACGAATGAAGATCGAGGCGTTGGCCGGCGTGTCGGCAATGAACAGGTTGGGCACGCGCGACTGCATGTCCATGAAGGTGGAAATGCCGGCCGCCTCGAGCTGGTCGCCCGACTGAACGGTGATGGAGATGGGAACGTCCTGGAGCCGCTCCTCGCGCTTCTGGGCGGTCACCAGGATCTCGTCGCCGGTCTCGGGCGCGGTCGCTTCCGCCAGAGCAGGCGTTGCGAACAGCGCAAGCGCAGGCAGCACGCCGGCACACGAGTGGCGCAGATTGGCCGAGAACACCATCCCCTTGTCCCTCCTTGATGGCGGAAATCTTGTGACAGGACGGTGCGGGCCGCGACCGAGTGCCGCTAGACGCCAATAGGGACAGGCCTCATGAAATTTCGTTGGGGGGTCCGCCAAGGGGCCAAATCCGGAAGTTTTGGCGTCGATAAGCCTTGCTATGGTGCGCACGGCCCCCGTTCGCGCCATGGAGCATCCCGAAGGAGACGAGGCCGGCCATGATCGTCGTCACAGGCCCGAACGGAAATGTCGGAACCGAGCTCGTGCGCATGTTGCTCGGCGACGGCACTCTGCCGTTCCGCATCGCCGCCAACACCCCTTCCAAGATCGAGGCCCTCTACGGCCCCGACGCCCCGAAGACGCGCTTCAGCTTCAGCGACAGGTCCACTTGGGGCCCCACGCTCGAAGGCGTTACCACCCTGTTCCTGCTGTTCCCCCTGCCCCACCCCCGCACGGCCCGCACCTGGATGCTGCCCTTCATCGAAGCCGCGAAGGCAGCCGGCGCAAGGCACATCATCTATCTCTCGGTGCCCACGGCGGGCGACACGAAGCTGGTGCCGCACTACACCGTCGAGCGCGCGATCGAGGCATCGGGCCTGCCCTACACCTTCCTGCGCGCAGCCTTCTTCAGCCAGAACCTCTGCCGCGACATCACCACCCACGCTGTCGACATCGCGAAGGACAACGAGATCGTCGTGCCGGCGGGCCGCGGCCGCACCTGCTTCGTCGACAGCCGCGACGTCGCCGAGGTGGCCGTCCAGGTGATGCGCAACCCCGCCCCCCACGCCGGCAAGGCCTATGTGCTGACCGGCACGGAGCTGCTGGACTATCACCAGGTCGCCGCCATCTTCACCCAGGTCCTCGGCCGGCCCATCGCCTACAACGAACCCTCGTTCCTGCGCTTCTGGCGCACCGTCGGGCCGCGCGTCACCTGGGACACGCTGCTGTTCATGACCGGGGTCTACTGGATTGCCCGCCGCGGCGCGAACGAGATGATGACGCCGACACTCGGCGAACTGCTGGGGCGCAACCCCCGAACCATGCGGGAATTCGTCACCGACTACCAGGACCGCTTTACCGGAGAAGCGGCCCACCATTGGACCAAGGTCCAGACACCCGGAGCAAGGCTATGACCACTGGCGTCCGCACCAGTCCGAACGTGACGCGCTACCACCCGCTGCTTGTCAGCCTGCACTGGATCATCGCGCTGATGGCGGCCGCCAGCCTTGTCGGCGGGTTGCTGGTGCTCCAGGCAACGCCCAACAGCGATCCGATGAAGCCCATCTACCTCAGGGGGCACATGGCCGGCGGGCTGGTGCTCGGCGTGCTGATGGTGCTCCGCCTGCTCACCCGCCTGCGCACGGCCCGGCCCCAGGCTGCCGGCACGCCGCGGCTGCACCGCGCCTCGCAGGTCGCGCACTGGGCGCTCTATCTCGTGATGTTCGCAATGGTGTTCACAGGCATCGGCATGGCCGCGCTCGGCGGTCTCTGGCCGATCCTGTCGGGCGGCGCAGTCGTGCTTCCCGAAACATTCGCCCTGCTCCCGCCCCATGCCGGGCACGAACTGTTCGCGCGCGTGCTGATCGGGCTGATCGCCGTCCATCTGCTCGCCGCCCTGTGGCACGCAGGCACCGGCAAGAGCGTCTGGGGCCGCATGTGGTTCGGCAACCGCTTCGGCTGACCGGCCAGGCCAGGGCTCAGAAGAACACGTCGTCCTTGTTGTAGACGAAATAGGCAACCATCGTCTTGGTCCGGCGGATGCCGGGAATCGCCGACAGCTTGTCGTTGATCAGTTCGCCCACATCTTCGCGCGTGTCGATCACGATCCTGACCAGCAGGTCCCACGAACCAGAGATGGACGACACCTCGCGCACATAGGGCACATCGCGCAGGATGCTGCGGCCGACATCGTAGGTCTTGCCCAGATCCACGCGCACGAAAACGAAGAAGGTCTGGTTGTTCACTGCCGGTGTCGAGGCCGGGCTGCTGGGGGCTTGGGCGTCAGGCATGGACCTTCCTAATGCCCCGGCGCCTGCGATGAAAGGGGGACCGTCTTGCCGGGATTGAGGATGTCGAGCGGGTCCAGCGCCCGCTTCAAGCTCGCCATCACGGCCAGCGCGCCGGCGCCATGTTCGGTTTCCATGGTCGACAGCTTGTGCAGGCCGATCCCGTGCTCGCCGGTCGCCGTTCCGCCCATTCGGATCGCGATGTCGGCAATCCGGGCCGACAAGGCTTCGGCCCGCGCCCGCTCCTCATGCGAGGCGGGGTCGAACAGCAACAGCATGTGAAAATTCCCGTCGCCCACATGGCCCACGATCGGCGCGATCAGGCCAGCCGCCTCCGCTTCGGCGCGCGCTTCGGCGATCGCATCGGCCAGCCGGGAAATCGGGACACAGGCATCGGTTGCAAAGGCCTCGGCGCCGGGGCGCAATGCCTTGGCCGCAAACCAGGCGCTGTGCCGGGCCTTCCACAGCCGGTTGCGGTCCTCGGTCAGGGTCGCGAACGTCAATGTCCCACCGCCGAACTCGGATGCGACGGCGCGAAACGCCTCGGCCTGCTCGGCAACGCCAGCGGCAGAGCCATGGAACTCAAGGAACAGCGTGGGCTTCACCTCGAAGCCCTCGAGCTTCGAATAGCGGATGCAGGCGTCCATCTGCAGCGGGTCCAGAAGCTCGATCCGCGCGACCGGCAGGCCCATCTGCATGGTCAGCATCACGGCCCCCACGGCCTCCTCCAGCCGCTCGAATTGCACCACCGCGCTGGCGATCTGCTCGGGAATGCCGAACACCCGCAAGGACAGCTCGGTGATGATGCCGAGCGTCCCCTCGGAGCCGACGAAAAGTCGCGTCAGGTCATAACCCGCAGCCGACTTCCGCGCCCGCGTGCCGGTCCGGATCACTTCGCCGGCGGCCGTCACCACAGTCAGACCCAGCGTCACCTCGCGCATGGTGCCATAGCGCACCGCGTTCGTGCCGCTGGCGCGGGTCGCGGCCATCCCGCCCAAGGTCGCATTCGCACCCGGATCCAGCGGGAAGAACAGGCCCTGCGCGCGCAGCTCGGCATTCAGCGCCTCGCGGGTCACGCCCGCCTCGACCCGGACATCGAGGTCGGCTGCATTCACCTCCAGCACCCGGTTCATGCCCGTCAGGTCCAGGCTCAGCCCGCCGCGAACTGCGCAGAGCTGGCCCTCCAGGCTGGTCCCGGCGCCATGGGCGATCACCGGAAAGCGGTGCGCCGCGCAGATCGCCACGGCATCGGCGACATCCCCGGTGCCGGTCGCGAACAGCACAGCGTCGGGAAGGCTTCCGCCCGCCATGCCCTCCTGCGCGCCATGCTGCTGCCGGATCGCCTGGCCACTTTGCAGGGCGGCACCGAAGCGCGCTCGAAGCGCCGCAACGGCGGCCTCGGCGTCAGTCGTCCGATGGGCCGGCAAGGTCGCCATCAGCGCGCCCCGGCCGGGTCCACCAGCTCGGCATAGCGGCGGGGATCGAGCTTGCGCAGAACACCGTCGATGCCGGGCTTGTTGAAACCCTTGTAGCCGTCGTTGCGCTCGATATTCTCCAGGTGAGTGATGATCGCCCCGTCCCGGCGGATTCGCTCGGCCTCCTCCGGTGGCAGATGCCCCTCGGCCTCCAGCCGGTCCACCCGATCGGGGTCGACCGGCGCCCAGTCGCCGTGGGTCAGCTCCTGATAGAGGTGCGGCATGTCGGAAAAGGGCGCCATCGTCCCGAAGCCAAGGCTCGCCAGCTGCGCCCGCAGCGTCTTCTGGTCGTAGAAGCAGGCGACATGGTTCAGCCCCTGCTCCAGGATGCTCTCGCCATGCAGCGCGCACAGGATCCCAGCGCGGCGGTGCCGCTCCAGCTTGGGCAGCACTTCATGCGCAAAATCCAGGTCCACCTCGTGCGGGGCAAGGTCGACATCGGCGAAGATGGTGGACCCGATAGCCGGCTGCTCCAGAACCTGGCTCCCCCACCCGGCCATGTCGCCGGCGTACAGCATCTCGCGAAGCTCGTAGCCCAGCTTTTCCAGGATACGGATGGTGTGGCGGTAATGCGCCCGGCTGCTGTCATACGTGTGGTGGTCGATGTTGGCCCAGCCTACGCCCAGGGCATCCTGCCGCGCCTTCTGCACCCGGCCAGCCGCACAGCGCAGCTGCCAGTAATCCCGCTCCGCCATCAGCCACAGGGCACAGGCGCGGTGCGGGCCAAGTGCCGCCACCGCCGAATCCACCAGAGCCTCGGTATGGGCAAGGCCCTGTTCCACCGTGTCGAACTGGCGACGGCGGGCCCGGAAACGCTGCAGCACGATGCCGGCTTCCCGGCGCTCGGCGGCGTCATCAGCGTCGGGCCGGAACGCGGCCGAGCCGTTGCGCTCGATCACGCCCACGCCCGCCCCCTGTCCCGGGAAGGCAAGCGCACGCCGCAGCGAAGCCAGCCGCTCCCCCTCGATGCGCGCCGAAAGCCCATTGGCGGAAAGGAATTGCTCCACCGATTCAACGCGCAGCCAGAAAATGTCGGAATCACCGCGCACATGGGGCGGGAACAGGCCCGTCCCGTTGCGCCAGACGCCAGGCTCCGCCTGGGCCCAGCCCGCCGCCTCCAGCTCGGCCACGCGGCTCTCCGACGCGAAGCTCACATGGTCGACAAGGTCGCGCAGCCGGATGGCCGTGCCCTCCATCAACCGGCCGGCAAAGGCAGCCGCCTCGGTGTTGCGGGCAAGCCCTTCGGCCAGCCAGTTGCGAAGTGCGGCCTCGGCATCGGGCTGGGGCGTCCAGCTGCGGTCACGATAGGCCATATGCGCTTGCGCCATCATGCATTCTCCTTGGACCCTTGCCTCTACAACGATCGGGCCGCGTTTGGGCATGCGGCCATCGGCCCGGGCCATCCCTTTTTTGCATGACCCGGCGCATCCCCGATACGGCTATCGAACCGACATGACAGCCGGCATCGATACCCGACTTGCTGCCTGGGGCGCCACACTGGCCGAGGCCCGCCTGGGCGGCCGCACCGTGGCCGACCCGCCTTGCGCAATCCTGCTGGAGCAGGGCTACCTGCTGGCAGCCCGCACACAGGCTGGCCTCGGAACACCGGCCGGCTGGAAGATCGGGGCAACCAGCGCCGGCGCAATGGACTTCCTCAAGGTCTCCGAACCGATCGCCGGCCGGCTGTTCGCCGAACGCCTCTGGTTCGACGGCGACACCGCAGACCTGTCGGGCGACAGGCCGGCCGAAGCAGAGCCCGAGATCGCCTTCCGCCTTGCCCAGGCGCTGAAGGCCGGCGACGACCCTCTGGCTGCAATCGCCGAGGCGCGGGCAGCCGCCGAAATCGTCCGCCCCTCCCATCCCCGCGCCTTCGAGCTGGGCGCGGGTTTCATCGTCGCCGACAATGCCGCAGGGCTGGGCGCCCTTATCGGTCCTGCCATCCCCCTGGGCCTGCTGGCCGCACCCGACAGGCTCACCGTGACGCTCCGGGTGGAGGGCGGCGCAAGCAGCGAGGGCCGCGCCGATGCCGTGCTCGGAAACCCGCTGGCCTCGCTCGCGTGGCTCGCCGGCACGGTCGGCATCATTCCAGCCGGCTCCTGGGTGCTCAGCGGCGCCATGGCACGCGCCGTCCCGCTGGTGCGCGGCCCCGGCAGCGGGCGCCTGCTGCTCGACGCCGGACCGCATGGCCAGGCGTCGCTCACCTTCTGAGCGCAATCTTTTAGTTATGGCGGTTGGCAGGCTTTTGAATGGCGTGCCTTCCGGCGCGCCTGCATCACTCGGCAAAAGGGACGGTCCGAACCGCCCTGTGCAAGAAGGATGGGCAAGTCGCCCGATGCAAGGACAACAGGATGCTGGTGGACCGGATCGAAGCCAGGTGGATCGACACCTTCGAAGCGGCCTTTCGCCTGTGCGAGGTGGCGGCCGGCGACGAAGTGGTGATCCTGTCGGAAAGCCAGAGCCGGGCGATCAACATCCACCTGGCAGAGCTTGCACTGCTCAGGCTCGGCGCCCGGGCCTTTCACCTGGTCATGCCCACCCCGCCTCTCTCCGCCCCGGTCCCGGTCCGCTCCACCGGATCGTCCAACGCCCTGCAGAACGTCCGGTCCGCCCTTGCGGCGCTGAAGGCCGCGAAGCTGGTCGTCGACCTGACGGTCGAAGGGCTGATGCACGCAGACGAAACGCCTGAGATCCTGGGCGCGGGCAGTCGGATCCTCTACATCTCCAACGAACACCCCGAAGCACTCGAGCGCATGGCGCCCGACCCTGCCATCATCCCGCGCGTGCTGAAGGGCCGCGCCATGATGCAGGCCGCGAAGGCCATGCACGTCACCAGCGCAGCCGGCACCGACCTGCGCGTCGGCCTCGAAGGTGCGCGGATCGGCGGAAATCTCGGCGCCGCCATCAACCCCGGCACGCTTGCCACCTGGCCCGGTGGCATCTGCTCCTGCTTCCCCGCACGCGGCACCGTCACCGGCACGCTGGTGCTGGACGCGGGCGACATCAACATCACCTTCAAGCGCTATCTCGAAAAACCCATCCGCCTGATTATCGAAAAGGACTATGTGACGGCCGTGGAAGGCGAGGGCACCGACGCGGATCTGATGCGGGCCTATTTCGACGCCTGGAACGACCCCGAAGCCTATGGCACCAGCCATGTGGGCTGGGGCATGAACCATGGAGCCCGCTGGGAGTCGCTGATGCTTTACGACAAGGGCGATGTGAACGGCATCGAATGCCGTGCCTTCGCCGGCAACTTCCTCTTCTCCACCGGCGCCAACCCCTTCGCAGACCGGCACACGCTCGGCCACTTCGACCTGCCGGTGCGCAACTGCACCATCACGCTCGATGGCACACCGGTGGTGATCGAGGGCAAGCTCGTTCCGGACCTCGCCTGACCTCCCATGCACCAGGTGGGGGGCATTGCAGTAGAGGTCGCCGGCACGGGCCCCACACTCCTGTTCCTGCACGGCATCGGCGGCAATTCCCGCAACTGGGCCGCCCAGATCGCGCATTTCGCGCCCCGCTACCGCGCAGCCGCATGGGACGCGCGCGGCTATGGCGAAAGTGGCGGCGCGGTCGAACGCTTCGAACAGTTCGCCGATGATGCAGCGCAGGTGATCGCGGCGCTGGGCGCACCGGCTCATGTGGTGGGCCTGTCGATGGGCGGGCGAATCGCACTCGATCTCGTGAAACGCCACCCCACATCCGTGCGCAGCCTGACACTCGCTGACACCAGCGCCGGCTCGCAGGAAACAGCTGCGCCCGAGAAAGTGGCCGCCTTCCTTGCGCTCAGGCTCAAGCCGCTGGTCGAGGAAGGCAAGACCCCTGCCGACATCGCAGAGGCGATCGTGGCGGAAATCGCCGGCCCCGCCATCGGCGCAGAGGCGCGCGCGGCCCTTCTCGACAGCCATCGGCGCCTGCACACGCAAGGCTATGTGGCCGCCATGCGCGCCGTCACAGGCTTTACCGACTTCCCGCCCTTCGAAGACATTTCGGTGCCCACGCTGGTGCTGACGGGATCCGCCGACCGCGTCGCACCCCCCGCCCATGCCCGCCTGATGGCAGAGCGGATCCCCGGCGCCCGCTTCGTGGCGATCGAGGGCGCCGGCCACATCTCCAACATCGAGGCACCGGACGCCTTCAACGCCGCGCTGGACGCGTTTCTCGGTGGGCTCGAATGAAGGCGCTATGCCTGCAGCGCTATCCCGAAGGCCTGCCCCGGCCTGAGGACTTCGCCCTGCGCGATCTTCCCGACCCGGTGCCTGCCCCGGGCGAGGCGCTGGTGCGGGTGACCCACCTGTCGATGGACCCGATGCCACGCCTCAGAATGCAGGCCCAGCCGCCGATGGGGCCCCCAATGCGGCTGGATGCCCCTGTCGAGGGCCGCGGCGTCGGGCGCGTTGTCGCTTCGGCCGACCATACCCTGTCTCCGGGTGACATCGTGGTTGGCGAACTCGGTTGGCAGACCCTCAGCGCCGTAGCATCCGCGCGCCTCACCCGGGTGCAGGGCGGCCTCCCCCACCAGCATCTGAACACGCTTGGGGCTACAGGCCTGGCTGCCTGGTTCCTGGTGGACGCGCTTGCGCCCCGCGATGGGCAGACGCTGCTGGTGGCACCGGCCGCCGGCGCAGTCGGCAGCCTCGTGTGCCAGATTGCGAAAGCCTCTGCCCCAGGCCTCCGGATCGTGGGAACGGCGATGGGCCCCAAGCAAGTCGCTTTTCTCGAAGGCCTCGGCGTCGAGCCGATCGACAGCGCAGCGCACTGGCCCGGACCGGGCGGAATCGACCTGTTCGTCGACGGTGTCGGCGGTGCCTTCCACGACAGGATGCTGGCCGCGCTCAACCCGAGGGCCCGCGTGCTGCTGCTGGGTTTCATTTCCGATTACAGTGGCCAGGCGCTCCCCCGCTATGGCAACGCATCAACCATTCTGATGAAGCGCGCGCGGATGGAAGGCTTCCTCCTCGCAGACCATATGAACCGCGCCGATGCGGCCCGGGCCCGGCTTGCGCAATGGCTGGCAGACGGCACGCTGCAACCCGCCGAAACGCTGCACCAAGGCCTCGCAAGCGCGGCAACCGCCTTCGCCGGCCTGTTCGCAGACAGCCCGCCGGGCAAGCAGATCGTGGAACTGGAGGACGAGGAATGAACGAGGGGTCCGACCTGCCGCAAACGATGAAGGCGGCGCTGCTGACGGGCTATGGCGGGCCCGAGATGCTGAAGCTGGCAGACGTGCCGCTGCCGCAGATGGCACCGCACAACGAAGTGCTGATCGAGGTGAAAGCCGCCGGCCTGAACCCGTTCGAGGCAAAGCTCCGTCGCGGCTGGCTCGCTGGCCTGTTCACGCTGCCAATGCCGCATGTGCTTGGAACCGACGTCGCAGGCGTCGTGGTGCGCAAGGGTTTCGACGTCTCCGAGCTCGAAATCGGCGACCGGGTCTATGGCCTGCTCGATCCAATGCGGCAGGGCAGCTATGCCGGCTATGTCACGGCGCCCAGCTATCTTGTGCGGCGGATGCCCGCCAACCTCGATTTCGTGGCAGCAGCCGCGGTTCCGATGGCGGCCTGCACGGCCTGGTACGGCCTGGTGGACATGGCCGGCATCGGCCCCGGCAGCCGGGTGCTGGTCCAGGCCGCCTCGGGCGGGGTGGGCGCCTTTGCAGTGCAGATCGCCAAGGCTCGCGGCGCCTGGGTGGCGGCCACCTGCTCCGCCCGGCACAGGGCCTTCGTCGAAGGGCTCGGCGCCGACCAGGTGATCGACTACACGGCCGGCAGCTTTGCCGATCAGGTCTCCGATCTCGACGTGGTGCTCAACTGCATCGGCGGCGAAACGGCCATCGAAAGCTATCGGGTGCTGAAGCGCGGCGGCCAGCTGCTGATCGTGCTGCGCGGCGACCGCGTCGAACTGGAAGCCCGCGCGCGGCTGATGGCCGAACATGGCGTCACCACCCGCGAGGTCGCCTTCTCCGCCCAGCCCGGGATCCTCGACGAGCTGCGCCCGCTGATCGAATCCGGCCAGCTGCGGGTAAGCGTTGAAGAGCAACTGCCGCTCTCCGCGGTGGTCGAAGCCCACGCACGGATCGACGCGGGCGGGCGGCAGGGCAAGCTCGTGCTGACAATGGGAGAAGGACAATGATCACCGCAATCGTCACCTTCAGGCTGGCCGAGGGGGAAAGCCACGAAGGCGCGCTCGCCGAAATCCGCAACACCGTGCCGCTCTATCAGCGGGCAGGGCCTGCACTGGTGCGCAAGGCCATCCACCTCGACGCCGCAAACGGCGTCGGGCGGTCGGTCTATCTCTGGCAGGACAGGGCTTCGGCCGAACGCTTCTTCGAGATGGCCAAGGCCAACATCAAGGCGAAGACCGGCCACGAGCCGCAGGTCGAATATCTCGACTGCCATGTGCTCGTCGACAATGCCAATGGCGAGGTCAGCTATTTCTGACAACCTGCTGACAGAGGCGCCCAAGTCCCGCGATCTCGGTCTCCACTGTGTCGCCGACAACGAGCCAGCGGGGCGGCGTGAACCCCACGCCGGACCCGCCGGGCGACCCGGTCGCTATCACGTCGCCCGGCCCAAGTGGCATGTGCCGCGCAATGCGCCACACAAGCTCTGCGGGCCCGAAGTGCATGTCGACGGTGCTGCTGTCCTGGCGCAGCTCCCCGTTGACCCAGGCCCGGATGCCGAGCGCGCCGGCCTGCGACACGGGCACAGCATCGACCGTCGTAAGCCAGGGACCGATCGGTGCCATGGCCGGGCCACCCTTGGCAATGGTCAGCGTTTCCGGGCGGACAAGGTCGCGCAGCGTATAGTCCTGCACCACGACCCAGCCGGCGATTGCAGCCTCGGCGTCGGCAGCCGAGCAGGCAAAGACCGGGCTGCCGATCACGATCCCCAGTTCGGCTTCATAGTCGAGCGCGACCGAAGCCGGGTGCAGCGGCAGCGTGCCCACGGGCGGGGCAAGGCTGCGCGGGTTCTTCAGGAACAGCGGCGGCTCGGCCGGCAGCGCGCGCCCCTGTTCCTCGGCATGGGCGCGATAGTTCAGGCCGACGCCAACGAATGTGCGCGGAACAACCGGCGGCAACAACAGCGCCGCGTCCACCGTTTCGGGCAAGGCGCCGGCCGCCGGGCCGAGAGGTCCCATGCCGGCCGCAAGCCAGTCCGGACCGGCCGGAACGCCTGTCCGCAGCCAGCTGCTGCCATCCGGCGCGACGATCACCAGTTCGGCGCCGCCCTGTCCTGCAATCCTTGCTATGCGCATGCTGCGCCGGGCCACAGCCCGGTCCCACCTGCCCGAGGGAGACCCTGATGCTCGAATCCCGCCGCCTCCGGCACTTCCTCGCCGTCTACGAGCTGGGGTCCATCGGCCAGGCCTCCGAAAAGCTGCTCCTTACCCAGCCTGCCCTCTCCAAGAGCATCCGCCAGCTCGAGGACGAACTCGGCGTCCGCCTGTTCGACCGCACGCCCATGGGCGTCGTCCCCACCGTGTTCGGCAATGCGCTGGCGCTCCATGCCAAGTCGATCGAGGCCCAGATCCGCAACGCCGAGGCACAGATCTCCAGCCTCAAGGGCAAGGCGCAGGGCCATGTGACAGTCGGTATAGGCCCGTCGGTCGCCCGCAACATCATGCCGGCCGCCACCCGCACGCTGCGCAGCCTGCAGCCCGGAATTGCGCTCACCGTGATCGAGGGGCTGGTCGATGATCTGCTCCCTCGCCTCAGGCGCGGCGAACTCGATCTCATGATCGGCTCCTGGCCGCGCATTGCCGACCCGATGTTCACGACCGAGGTGGTGCTGGTCGACCGGCTGGAGGTCATCGCGCGCGCCGGACATCCGCTGGGCGGCCGCCCGGTCCAGCGCAACGAGCTTCTCGACTATCCCTGGGCGCTGCCGCCCGCCTCGCAGAAATGGCGCCAGTCCCTCGACGAGCTCTTCCTCGATCGGGGCCTCGAGCCCCCCAAGCCGCAGGTCGTCTCCAATTCGGCCGGCTACCTGCAGGCGCTGATCCGCTCGTCGGACTATCTCTCGTTCCTGCCCCGCCAGCTCCTCGATCTCGACGCGGGCGACGGGTTGATGACGCTGGATGTCGAGATGGAGCGGCTGGACCCCGAAATCTCCATGTCCTTCCGCGAGCGTGCCCTGCTCAATGCCTCCATCTGCGAGGTGGTGCAGGTGCTCCGCAGCATCGGAACCGATTTCGCGGGCTGAGCGCCCCTCAGCCATCGTCGGTCACGGCCTGCGCAATGCCCAGGTGCAACACATCACGCGTGAAATCGCACGACCAGCCGATCCACGCATCCGCAAGATACCGCCCGGCATCATATTCAGCCGTCACGCCATAACCCCCCAGCACCTGCACCGCGAGCTCGGCATTGCGGATGGCCATGTCGACCGCGGTTGCCTTCGCCATCGGTGCCAGCAGCATGGCAGCGCGCATCGGATCGCTCGCGCAGGCGGCCGCCGCCTGCCACACATGCAGCCGCGCAGTCTCCACATTCACCGCCATTTCCGCAAGCTTCAGCGCAACCGCCTGGTGGCGCGCAATGGGCTGGCCCATCGATCGGCGGTCAGCCGCGTAGCCCTTCGCATGCTCGAAGGCCGCGCGCGCCAGCCCCACGAAACAGGCCGCAAGACAAACCGGCATTTCCGGCACCGAGGCAAAGGTCATGGCAGCCCCGCCCCGGGTTCCGATCAGCGCATCGGCCGGCAGACGCACATCGTCCAGCACCAGCTCGGCATGCGTCGTCAGCGGCCAACCGATCAGCTTCGTCTTCCGGCCCACAGTCAGGCCAGGCGTCCCGGCGGGCACCAGGAAGATCGACAGCCCTGAAAACACAGGCAGGGCAGGATCCGTCCGCGCAATGATGAAATAGCAGTCCGCAGCGCCCGCATTTGTGATGAAGGCAGATTTTCGCCCCGTCAGCCGCCAGCCATCGGGCGATTCCAAAGCCGACAGCTTCGGCCCGAATGCCGGATCGGGCCCCGCCATCATCAGCTCCGAACCCGGCACGTCCGGCTCCGACTGCGCGCCCGCCAGCACCATCGCCGGCGCATCGGCAAAGCGGCGCAGGAAGGCCTCGGCAGACGCGCCGCCGGCCCGCGCCGCCATCAGCGGCATGCAGGCGGTCAGCGCGAAATAGTCCGACGCCAGCCCAACGTCGGCCGCGCCCAGCTCTTCCAGCATCAGCACGGCATCCAGGCAGCTGCCGCCCATGCCCCCCAGGTCGGGCGCAAGGAACAGCCGCGTCAGCCCCAGCGCCGCCCCTTCCGCGAACACCGGCTGCACCAGGGGCCAGGGGTCGGCCGGCGGGCCATCCCGCTTCACCCGCTCCACAAGAGGGCGGATGTGCCGCTCGGCATAGCCGCGCGCCGTGCGAACCAGCTGCTGCTGCTCTTCCGTCGGGGTGAAACCGATCATCCACGTCCTCCTCGCCGCCAACGGTGGCGGCCCCGGCGCAGGCGTCCAAGCGCACTTCCACGACGGCGCCCATGAATATTGGTGAGGAGGCCCGTCCCCCTTTCTATTCCTGCGCCCGGCCGCCGCGCTTCTAGCCTTTCCGCATGGACCAGAGGCATGATCCGTTCGTCACCGATCGCCTGCCCGATCCGGCCGCCTGGCCGCAGTTTTGCTTCGACCGGCCCGAACTCGCCTACCCCGCACGGATGAACGCCGCGGTCGAGCTCCTCGACCGTGCCGTCGCGTCGGGCGAAGGCGCACGGGTCGCGGTGGTAAACGATGCAGGCAGCTGGACCTATGCCGAGCTCAAGGACCTGTCCGACCGCATTGCCCGCCTGCTCGTGGAAGATGGCGCCCTGGTGCCCGGCAACCGGGTGCTGCTGCGCGGGCCCAACAGCTGCCTGCTGATCGCCTGCTGGTTCGCGGTGCTGAAGGCCGGCGGGATCGTCGTCACCACCATGCCCATGCTCCGCGCTGGCGAACTGGGCCCCATCCTGCACAAGGCCCGGATCAGCCACGCCCTCGTCGACAGCCGCTGCCTCGAGGACTGGCGGTCCGCTGCCGTCGCCTCCGATCATCTGCGCTGGACGGCAACCTACGACGGCGATGCCGGCACCGGCGCGCTGGAAGCACTTGCAGCAGCCCAGCCGCCCGGGTTCGAAGCGCATGTCGGGCCGGCCGAAGCGCCCGCGCTGATCGCCTTCACCTCGGGCACAACCGGAAGCCCCAAGGGCTGCGTGCACGATCACCGCGCCTGCCTGGCCCCGGCCGACAGCTTCGCCCGTCACATCCTCCAGCCCACACCCGGCCTGCGCTGGTGCGGGTCGCCCCCGATCGCCTTCACCTTCGGCCTCGGCGCACTGGTGCTCTTTCCGTTCCGCTTCCTCGGCACATCGGTCACGCTGGAGAACGGCAGCCCGCCCAAGCTGCTGGAGGCGATCGGGCGGCACCGGGTGGACATGCTGTTCACCGCACCGACCGCCTACAAGGCCATGCTTGGCGCGATTGCAGGCGCCGACATCTCCAGCCTGAAGACTTGTGTGTCGGCGGGCGAGCATCTGCCGCCCGCCGTGCTGGATGCCTGGAAGGACGCGACCGGCCACACGCTGGTGAACGGCATCGGCGCGACCGAGATGATGCACATCTTCATCTCGGCCGCGGGCGCCGATGTCGTACCCGGCGCCACCGGAAGGGTCGTGCCGGGCTACCAGGCCTGCGTTCTCGACACACAGGGCAACCCGCTCGCCGAGGGCGAAGGCCGGCTCGCGGTCCGCGGCCCGACCGGCTGCCGCTACCTCGATGACGCGCGCCAGACTGTCTATGTGCAAGGCGGCTGGAACGTCACCGGCGACACCTACCGCCTCGATGCGCAAGGCTACTTCCACTATGTCGCGCGCTCGGACGACATGATCGTCTCGTCGGGCTACAACATCGCCGCGCCCGAAGTGGAAAATGCACTGCTGGCACACGAGGCGGTGGCGGAATGCGCGGTCGTCGGTGCGCCCGACCCGGACCGAGGCATGATCGTGAAAGCCTATGTCGTGTGTGCAACCGGCCGGGGCGACGCCGCCCTTGCGCGCGCCCTGCAGGACCATGTGAAGGCAACCATCGCCCCCTACAAATATCCGCGCGCGGTCGAATTCGTCCCCGCGCTCCCGAAAACCCTGACAGGCAAGCTGCAGCGATATCGGCTGCGGGAGGAGCGGGCATGAACGGAGATGACGCAGAAGCCGTGCGCCAGGCACTCTACCGCTACGCCCGCGGCGTGGACCGGCTCGATGCGGCGCTGATCACCGACGCCTTCTGGCCGGACGCCCGGATCACGCTGGGCAGCATCTATGCCGGCGGGCGCGACGGATTCGTCGACGTGGCCATGGGCTTCATGGGCATGTTTGCCACCACCCGCCACGATATCGGGAACATCGTGCTGGCAGCAGATGGCAAAAGCATCGGCTACGAAGCCAATGTCCGCACCTGGCACTGGCTGCGCGACAAGGGCACCGAACTGGTCGTCCTCGGCCGCTACGTCGGCCGCGCCGAGGTGCGCGACCCCGGATCGGCGTCCGGGGCTGGTGGAGTCTGGCGCCTCGCCGAGCACGGTGAATTGATGGACTGGGGCGAAGAGCGCCCGGTCGACGCGACCTGGTTCGAAGGCAATGCCGAACTGGAAAAGGGCCGCCGAGACCGGGACGACGGATCCTACCGCTGGCTCACCCCGCGCGGATAGAAGGGGCAAACCGCCGCCCGGCTACATCCCCTGCAGCCGAATGCTGATCGACGTCCGGTCGGCATGGCTGAACTGCGCCGGCTTGAACCGCGGTGGCCCCATGATCTTCGGATTGTTCGACAGGCCCACCGGCTCCTTTGGCAGCCCGATGAAATTGCTGTCGAGAACGCCGTTCGAATTCAGGTCATGGAATGCCGAGACGGCATAGCTGCCGGGCGGGACATCCGCGAAGGTCGCCGTCCCGGCGCCCGCCGGCACCACGATCCGCTTCAGCGGCTTCCCCTTCTCGCAATCGGGAAAGCCTTCATCACCCCCCCACAGGCACAGCACGATCGAACCGCTGTCCTTCGCGGCCCCCACCACCGACACCGAGATCTCGCCTGCCATGGCCGGAACCGACAGTCCGCCAAGCAAGAAGGCAAAGCCGAAATGACGCATCTCACGCACTCTCCGCACAGACCGGAACCAACAGGCCGGCATCCCGCATAGCCGAACTGAGACGCCCGCTTGCCATATGTTGGCGGGCGTTTGGGGGAACCAGAATTCATGCCTGATGAGGGCATCTCGCAGTTTGTTGTTCGAGGACCCCTCCGACAGCAGGGGCTTCGGCAAACTGAAAACGCCGACGAAGCAAAAAATGCCTCGCAAAGGGCGTACTCTCCTGTCCAGAGCTTACACCGGACCGCGCAGCAACCACCGCAATCACCTGGTGCCGAAACTCGACGCCTGGAACTGAATGACATGCTGGAAGCAAACTGGAGCGGGCGAAGGGATTCGAACCCTCGACTTCAACCTTGGCAAGGTTGCGCTCTACCCCTGAGCTACGCCCGCATCCATGGCATCTGGCAGGGCGCACAAACACACCCTGCCGGGGTGAGGGCGCGGCTCTAGCCGACCATCGGCCCCCATGCAAGCCCCTTCCATTCGCGCGCCGCCATCCCCATATGGGCGCCCGAACGACCAGAACAGCGGAGCAGCATCTTGGCCAGCGCCTCCCCTCCCGGCAACACCCTCGGCGGCCTCAACGCCAACGACCGCGCCGCCGTCGAGGCGTTCCGCCGCGACGTCCTCGAAGCCTCGCTCACCAGCGTCGTCATCGTCCGCTTCACCGCAGACTGGTGCGGCCCCTGCAAGCAGCTCGCCCCCGTCATCGACAAAGTGATCGCCGAAGCCGGCCAGGGCCGCGCCAAACAGGTCGTGATCGACATCGACCGCCAGCGCCTCATCGCCGAACAGTTCCGCATCCAGTCCGTCCCCACCGTCTACGCCTTCCTCGGCGGCCAGCCGGTCGACGGCTTCGTCGGCGTCAAGTCCGAGCGCGAGATCCGGGCCTTCCTCGAAAAGCTCCTCGCAGCCGTGCCCCCCACCCAGGAAGAGGCCTCCCTCGACGCCCTCGTCGACGCCGCCAACGAGATCCTCGCCGCCGGCGATGCGCAACAGGCCGCCGAAGCCTTCGCCGCACTCGCCCGCGAAGCCCCGGACCGCGCCGACATCATCGCCGGCTACGCCCGCGCCCTCCTCGCGCTCGGCCAGACCGACGGCGCAGAGGCCGCGCTTGCCACCCTGCCGGCCGACAGCAAGGACGCCGCCGTCGTCCAGGCCCGCGCCGCCCTCGACCTCGCGAAGTCCGCCGCCCTCCCGGGCGAGCTCGCAGCGCTGGAATCCCGCATCGCGGCAGACCCCGCAGATCACGCCGCCCGCATCGAGCTCGCAAGCGCCCTCTTCGCCGCCGGCCAGCGCGACGCCGCGGCAGACCAGCTCCTCGCCGCGATCGCCGCAGACCGCGAATGGAACGAGGGCCAGGCCCGCGCCACGCTCCTCAAGTTCATCGAGGCCGCCGGCTTCGGCGACCCCTGGTCGGTCGCCACCCGCCGCAAGCTGTCGCAGATCCTGTTCGCCTGACAATGACAGGCCAGCCCCCCGCCAGCCTCGCCGACCTGCCGGTGCGGGTCCGGCTCTTCCCGCTGTCGGGGGCGATCCTGCTGCCGCGCGCGGTCATGCCCCTCAACATCTTCGAACCGCGCTACCTGCAGATGGTCCGCGACGCGATGGCGACCGACCAGATGATCGCCCTCGTCCAGCCCCGCGACGAAGACGAGCCTCCGGCCCTCTACGAGATCGGCACCGTCGGCCGCGTCACCCAGTACAACGAAACCGGCGACGGCCGCTTCCTGATCGCGCTCACCGGCATGGCCCGCTTCCGCCTGGTGCAGGAACTCCCCGCCACCACCAGCTACCGCCAGGCCGAAGTCGACTACACCCCCTACGCCGCCGACTGGAGCCCGGCCGACCCGCTCGCCGCCGCCGCCCGCGCCGACCTCGAAACCACCCTCAAGGCCTATCTCGAAGCCCAGGGCCTCTCCGCCGACTGGGACGCCGTCAAAAGCGCCGACGACGAAAGCCTCGTCAACACCCTCGCCGTCGTCTGCCCTTTCACAAGCGCCGAACGCCAGGCCCTCCTGCAAGCCCGGACCCTGCCGGACCGCGCCTCCACACTCGCAACCCTGATGGCCTTCGCGCAGGGCGCGCCGAGCGACCGGACGGTTCAATAGGCCGAAGCCGGCTGCAGCCAGCGTGCAGCGCTGGTCGGCAGACTCGGCGAAGGCCCGGCCGGCCTGCGATTGGCGGAGTCCGCCAATCGACAGGTCCGACGAGCGGGCTTGGCCCGCAACCCTGTTTCCCGTTTTCCGCAATGACAGCCGGACTCGCAGGCTTTGCCTGCGGCCGGCCCCTTCGCCGTCAGCCAATCTCGCCTTTAAGGAGCGGCGGCAAATCCCCAGCCTCCCCGCGCGCAACCGTCATGAACCCGCGCCTCAGCGGCGCAATCCGGTTCACGATCCCCAGCCCCGTCGCCCGCACCTCGGTGGCCAAACGCCCGCGCACTCCGAACAGCCGCGCCAGCGTATCCGTCGCGAACGCCACGCTGCTGTTGTCGCTCCGCCGCCACCGCTCATAGCGCCGCCCAACGTCCGGGTGCCCCAGGTCCAGCCCCAGCCGCGCGCTCTCCGACAGCACCTCGGTCAGCGCCGCCACATCGCGCAGCCCCATGTTCAGCCCCTGCCCCGCGATCGGGTGGATGCCGTGCGCGGCATCCCCCACCAGGATCAGCCGCTCGGCCCAATAGCGCTCGGCATGCTGCAGGTTCAGCGGATAGCTCGCCACCGGCGCGATCAGCTCCAGCTTGCCCAGAAAGCCGCCCATCCGCTTCTCGGCCTCGTGGGCAATCGCCCGCGGGCTCAGCGCCAGCACCCCTTCGGCATCCTTGCGCCTGACCGTCCACACCAGAGCAGACCGGTGCCGCACCGCACCGCTCGCATCCACGAAATCCGTCATCGGCAGCTGCGCGAACGGCCCGTCCGAATAGAAGAGCTCCGAGGCGACATGGTCGTGCGGCTTCTCATGGGCCAGCATCGTCACGATCGCGGTGCCGTCATACTGCCATTCCGCCAGCCGGATCCCGGCCTCGGCCCTCAGCGAGGATCGCCGCCCGTCACACGCCAGCACCAGCGGCGCGCGCAGCACCTGGCCCCCCGACAGCTCCACCAGCGCGCCATTCGGCCCGCGCAGCACGTGGCGGATCGACGCCGGCGCCAGCAGCGTCACCAGCGGTTCGCTGCGCACCTTCGCCAGCAGCGCGGCCCGCAGCGCCCGGTTCTCCACCATGATCCCCAGCGGCTCCGCCGGGTCCACCTCGGCACTGTCGAAGTGCAGCACCTGCGGATGCACCCGCCACCTGTCCGCTCCGGCCACATAATGCCCGTCCGTCACCCGGATCGCCCGGATCGCGCAGCCTTGCGCGTCCAGCACCTCGCCAAGCCCCAGCGCGCGCAGCATCCGCGCACTCGCCGACGCGATGGCAGAGGCCCGCCCGTCGAACCCGGGCGCCAGATGGGCCTCCGGGTCGGCGCGCTCGATCACGGCAACCGAAAGCTCGTGCGCCGCCAGCGCAACCGCCAGCGTCAACCCGACAAGGCCGCCACCGACCAGGATGCAATCAAACGATGCAGGCGAGGATGTGTCCGTCATGAAGCCCCTGATAGCGCCAGGCCGCGCCTTCCCCAATCCCCATCGGCGCCGCACCCCCCACACCGGAATTGCCGATTTCTTGGGCACCCCCTACAGCCGCAGCCGGATCTGCCGTTTTTTTGTGCAGCCCCGAGGCCGCGCGGTCCGGCCCTCCCCTGCCGAACCCGAGGAGCGCCCAGTTGGCACGCGGCTTGAATAGACCTTGTCGGGTGCCTTTGGGCTCCTGTGCTCGCTTCGGGACTTTCCCAAGTCCTCCCCTTCAAAGGCCCGGAACCACCCCAAGGTTCCGGGCCGATTTTCTGTGACTCCAGCGCCACGGCCACTTCTTTGTGGCCATCCGGCCACGGCCACTTCTTTGTGGCCATCCGGCCACGGCACCGCACAAAGGGGGAACAGACTCTTGACCGCCTGACTCCCCTGCAGGCACAAGGGCGCCAAGGCAGCGCGCACGCGCATCGCGCGACAGGAGCTTGGTCCTTGGCAACCACTTACCAGTCCCTGATGGAGGGCGCGCCCTGGCGCCGCGGTCCCGCCAGCCCCGGCCCCCGCCGGCAGCCGCAGGGCCCGGGCCTCCTCGAACGGCTCGCACGCGTCTGCCGCACCACGCTGCGCGTCCTCGCAGGCCTCGCCATCGCAGGCCTCGGCCTCGGCCTCGCAGCCGCCCTCATCACCCACAACCCGGCCGACCCCTCGCTCAACAGCGTCACCTCGGCTGCCCCCACCAACCTGCTCGGCATCGCCGGCGCCTGGCTCTCGGACCTGCTGCTCCAGGGCTTCGGCCTCGCCGCCGCCCTCCTCGTCCCCCTCTTCCTCGTCGCCGGCGCGCGCATCTCCGCAGGCCATGCCCCCGGCCGCCTGCGCCGCGGCGCCCTCCTCTCCCTTCTTGCCACCCTGCTCGGCGCAATCGCGCTCGGCCTCGCCTGGCCGGCCCCCGTCGGCAACCTCGACGCCGGCGCCGGCGGAGTCACCGGCTTTGCCGCCGCCCGCCTCGTCTCCGGCCTCCCCTGGCCGGCCGATTTCGATCCCGCGGTCGGCGCCCTCGGCGTCGCGGCCCTCGTTGCGCTGGCCACGCTCGCCGCCCTCATCGTCGCGCTCGAACCGCGCCGCGCCGAACTCGCCGCCCTTTTCGGCCGCCTCCCGCGCAGCCGCCCAGCCGAGGCCGACGCGCCCTGGGCCGATGACGACGACGAGGCGGACGACCCCGCCCCCCGCCCGGGCATCCGCGCCGCCCGCCCCAACCCGCTGCCCGAACCCGAGGCCGAAGCCACCCAGCGCCGCATCGCCGGCCCCGCCCCGCGCCCGCAGCCGCCCAGAAAGGCGCCCGACGCGCAACGCAGCCTCGATCTCGGCGACCGCGCCGACCTCCCGCCCCTCTCGCTCCTGAAGCCCCCCCCGAAGGGCGGCTCGGCCCAGGTCGACGAAGCCGCGCTCGAACAGAACGCCCGCCTGCTCGAAGCCGTGCTCGACGATTATGGCGTCAAGGGCCGCATCGTCGGCCTGGCGCAAGGCCCCGTCGTCACCCTCTACGAGCTCGAGCCCGCGCCCGGCATCAAGGCCAGCCGCGTCATCGGGCTGGCCGACGACATCGCCCGCTCGATGAGCGCGGTCTCCGCCCGCGTCGCCGTCATTCCGGGCCGCAACGTCATCGGCATCGAACTCCCCAACATGCGCCGCGAAATGGTCGCGCTCTCCGAACTCGTCGCAGCCGATGCCTTCCACGCGTCCGGCGGCACGCTTCCGATGATCCTCGGCAAGGATATCTCCGGCAACCCCGTCGTCGCAGACCTCGCTCCCATGCCCCACCTGCTGATCGCCGGCACCACCGGCTCGGGCAAGTCGGTGGGCCTGAACGCCATGATCCTGTCGCTGCTCTACCGCCTCCGGCCGGATCAGTGCCGCATGATCATGATCGACCCCAAGATGCTGGAGCTCAGCGTCTACGACGACATCCCCCACCTGCTCGCCCCCGTGGTTACGGAACCCGCCAAGGCCATCCGTGCGCTCAAATGGGCGGTCGAGCAGATGGAAGACCGGTACCGCAACATGGCGCACATCAACGTGCGCTCTCTCAGCGGCTACAACGAGAAGGTGCGCGAAGCGCAAAAGGCCGGCCAGCCCTTCATCAAGCGCGTGCAGACCGGCTGGGACGCCGAAGGCAAGCCGGAGTTCGAGGACATCACACTCCCCCTCGAACCGCTCCCCCTCATCGTGGTCGTCGTCGACGAGCTCGCCGACCTCATGATGACCGCCGGGAAAGAGGTCGAATTCCTCATCCAGCGCCTCGCCCAGAAGGCGCGCGCGGCCGGCATCCACCTCATCATGGCAACCCAGCGCCCCTCGGTCGACGTCATCACCGGCGTCATCAAGGCGAACCTCCCCACCCGCATCAGCTTCCAGGTCACCTCCAAGATCGACAGCCGCACCATCCTCGGCGAAATGGGCGCCGAGCAGCTGCTGGGCAAAGGCGACATGCTCTACATGCCCGGCGGCAAGCAGGTCATCCGCGTCCACGGCCCCTTCGTCTCCGACGAAGAGGTGGAAGCGGTCGCCAAGCACTGGAAGGCGCAAGGCGCCCCCGATTACGTCAGCAGCGTCACCGAGGAACCCGAAGGCCCCGACGGCTTCGAAGGGCTCGGCGCCGCCCGCGGCGAAGGCAAGATGGCCGTCACCGGCGACGGCGACCTCCTCAGCCAGGCCACCCAGGTCGTCGCAACCTCCCGCAAGGCCACCATCAGCTACCTCCAGCGCCAGCTCCGCATCGGCTACAACTCGGCCGCCCGCCTCATCGACCAGATGGAGGAAATGGGCCTCGTCTCCTCGCCCGACCATGTGGGCCGCCGGGAAGTGTTGATGGATGAGGCCGGAAATCGGCTGTGATCAGAGCGCAGCGCTGATTCACAGACTCGATTGAAGGCCCGGCCGGCGGGGCGGCGGACAGCAGACCGCCGAACCCGTCCGACGAGCGGGCTTCGCCCGCAACCTTCTTGCCTTCTTTCTGCCGACCCAGCCGGACTCGGCGGCTTCGCCGCCGGCCGGCCCTTCACACACCCCCCAAACCGCGCCATGCTCCCGCGCATGAGCCTGCGCGACACCATCGCCCAACAGGTCCGCGCCCAGTTCGCGGAGCCCGGCGCCACGCGCCCCAGCGTCACCCCCGCCCCGCCAGACGCACGCCTCCTCGCGCAAGGCAGCCGCAGCTTCGACATCCACGCCGACGTCACCACCATGATGATCGGCGGCATCTCCTCGCTCCTGCTCCAGATGCTGCACCCCAAGGCGCTGGCCGGCGTCTGGGATTTCTCCAACTTCCGGGCTGACATGGGCGGCCGCCTCCGCCGCACCGCCGCCTTCATCGCCGTCACCACCTACGGCGAACGCGACCAGGCCGAAGCCGCCATTGCCCGCGTCCGCCGCATCCATTCCAAGGTCTCGGGCCACCTGCCCTCCGGCCTGCCCTACAAGGCCGACGACCCAGAACTCCTCGCCTTCGTCGGCGTTACCGAGGCGCTGTCGTTCCTCGACGCCTGGGTGCGATACCGCGAGCCCCTGATGCTGCTCCGCGACCAGGATCGCTACATCGCCGAAATGGCCCACATCTCCCGCCTGCTCGGCGCAGACCCCATGCCCGAAACCCGGCGCGAGGCCGAACGCTTCCTCCTCGCCATCCGCCCCCAGCTCAAGGTCGACACCCGCACCCGCGAAGTCGCCCAGCTCATCCTCTCCGCGCCGCCACCAACCCCCGCAATGGCCCCGGCCCACCGCCTCCTCCTCCAGGCCGGCATCGACCTCCTCCCCGCCTGGGCCCGCCGCATGCACGGCCTCTCCGGCGCCGGATTGCGCACGCCATTCGTGCGCGCAGGCGCCGGAGGCATGGGCGCCGTGCTCAGATGGGCGCTGAATGCGCCGAAAACCGCGCAGGTTTGACGCCAAAAAACAACCGACATGTCATGTATGTGATGCAAAGAATTGAGGGCAACCACACCCCACCGTCGCCCCGGGCTTGACCCGGGGCCCAGCTGCTTCCTTGGCTACTTTCCTACACGAAATCGATCTAACTCATTGACTTGTCAAACAATAGGATTGTTCCACGTGGAACTTTTCTGTCGATACCGATAACCACATCCGCACCAAGCGGCCGGCGGCAAAGCCGCCGAGTCCGCCAAGAAAAGAACCAGAACAGAAAAACAGAGAAAATTGCGGGCAAAGCCCGCCCGTCGGACACGCAAAAAGGGCGGGGAATGTCCCCGCCCTTTTTCGTGCCGGCCGTGCCTGCGGCGAGTCTGCGAATTAGCGCTGCGCGCTAATCGCAGCCGCCTTCGTCACATATTCGGATAATTCGGGCCGCCGCCACCTTCCGGCGTCACCCAATTGATGTTCTGCGTGGGGTCCTTGATGTCGCACGTCTTGCAGTGCACGCAGTTCTGCGCGTTGATCTGCAGCCGCGGCGCATCGGTGTCGGCGCCCACGATCTCGTACACACCCGCCGGGCAGTATCGCTGCGCCGGCTCGTCATACAGCGGCAGGTTTATGCTGACAGGCACCGTCGGGTCCTTCAGCGTCAGGTGAACCGGCTGGTTCTCCTCATGGTTGGTGTTCGAAAGGAACACGCTCGACAGCTTGTCGAAGCTGATCACCCCATCCGGCTTGGGGTATTCGATCGGCCAGCAATGCTCCTTGCGCCACAGCTTGGTGTGGTCCGGCTCATGCCCCATCGTGAACGGCATGCGGATCCCAAGATGCTCCGCCCACATGGTGGCGCCCGCCAGCAGCGTCCCCACCGTGCCGCCGAATTTGCTCACGAACGGCTCGGTGTTGCGCACCACGCGCAGCTCCTTCTCCACCCAGCTCGATTGATACGCCGTCGTATAGGCCGTCAGCTCGTCGCCCTGGCGCTGGCTCGCGATCGCCTCCACGGCGGCCTCGGCCGCCATCATCCCGCTCTTCATCGCAGTGTGGCTGCCCTTGATCCGGGGCACGTTCACGAACCCCGCCGAACAGCCGATCAGCGCGCCGCCGGGGAAGGTCAGCTTCGGCACCGCCTGCCAGCCGCCCTCGTTGATCGCCCGCGCGCCATAGCTCACGCGCCGGCCACCCTCCAGGATCGCCCTGATCGCCGGATGCGTCTTCCAGCGCTGCATCTCGTCGAAGGGGGAGAGGTGCGGGTTGCGATAGCTCAGCGCCACCACGAACCCCAGCGCCACCTGGTTGTTCGCCTGGTGATACAGGAACCCGCCGCCCCAGGCATCGCTCAGCGGCCAGCCCTGCGTGTGGATCACCCGGCCCGGCTCATGCTTCTTGGGGTCAATGTCCCAAAGCTCCTTGATGCCGATCCCGTAAACCTGCGGCTCGCTGTCCTTCCTCAGGTCGAAGCGCGCGATCAGCTGCTTCGAAAGATGCCCGCGCACCCCTTCGGCAAAGAAGGTGTATTTCGCATGCAGCTCCAGCCCCGGCTGGTAGTTGGGCCCATGCGTGCCGTCGCGCTCGACGCCCATGTCGCCGGTGGCAACACCCTTCACGCTGCCGTCCTCGTTGAACAGCACCTCGGCCGCTGCAAAGCCGGGGAAGATCTCAACCCCCAGCGCCTCGGCCTGTCCGGCAAGCCAGCGGCACAGATTGCCCAGGCTCCCCGTGTAGGTGCCCTTGTTGTTCATGAAGGTCGGCAGCAGCGCGTGGGGAAACTCGTATTTTTTCCCCTTGGTCAGGATCCAGTGATGGTTCTCCGTCACCGGCGTCTCGGCAAGCGGGCAACCTTCACGCCAGTCGGGCAACAGCTCGTCCAGCGCCTTGGGGTCGATCACCGCGCCCGAAAGGATATGGGCGCCCACTTCGGAGCCCTTCTCCAGCACGCACACGCTCAGCTCCAGGCCCTTGCTCGCAGCCGCCTGCTTGGCGCGGATCGCCGCCGACAGGCCGGCAGGGCCGGCGCCGACGATCACCAGGTCATAGGGCATTGCGTCTCGGTTGCTCATGCGGTGCTTTCCGATGGTTCCTCAGGGAGTCCAAGGCTCTATTCATCGCAGTGTCACGGGTTTTCAACCCGGAAATGCCGCTTTGCTGCATCGCCGATATTGACCCGACCCGTAACCCTGCCAAATGTCGCGGCCCATGGCAGAGGTTGCACCGGGCTCAGGTCCCGACAGCGGGGCGGCAACGCTCGACGCAGGCGGGATCGCAGCCCTCCTCCACTGGTGGAAACTGGCCGGCGTCGACACGCCGACGGCGGAAGCCGCCACCTCGTGGCTCGCGCCGGAGCCGCAGGTCATCGCGCCCGAACCGGATGCCGCCCCGGCGCCCCGGCAGCCGGCGCCCCGCGCAGCAATCCCGGTCCGCCCCGACCCCGTGTGGGACAGTTTCGACAGCCTCGAAGCCCTCACCGCCAAGGTCCGCGCAGATCACCCGCGCGCGCCCTTCACCGACGGCAACCCGGAATCCTGCCTCATGATCCTGGGCGAGGCGCCGTCCGCCGACGACCTCCAGTCCGGGCGTCCGTTCAGCGGCCCCGCCGGCCAGATCCTCGACCGCATGCTCGCCGCCATCGGCCTCGACCGCACCGGCTGCACCATCGCCCTCCTCTGCCCCCGAAAGCCGACGCCCGGCGCACCCTCCCCCGACGAGATCGCAGCCGACCTCGCCCTCACCCGCGCCCATGTCCGCCTGATGGCGCCGCGCCACATCCTTCTGCTCGGCGCCAACCCCGTGCAGGCCCTCACCGGCAACCGCACGGCAATCACCCAGATCCGCGGCAGCTGGCTCACCGTCGATGCCGGTGCCGGCCCCATCCCCGCACTCGCCACCTTCAACCCCGCCTATCTCCTCCGCCGGCCAGAGGAGAAGGCCCGCGCCTGGGCAGACCTGCTCGCGCTCAAGCACAGGCTCTCGCAATGACGTTCAGGGGTCTTGCCCTTCTTGTCTCGGCAACGCTCGCAGCCGCCCCTGCCGCCGCGCAGGACACGATCGATGTGGTCAGCCCCGGCCGCTCGCCCTTCACCGCGGCCGAGCGCGCGGTCCCGGCCCAGCTCTCGCCGGCCCAGCGCGAAGCCTATGCCCGCATCTTCCGCGCGATCGACAAGGGGCAGGTGACAGCCGCCGCCGCCGAGCTCGACGCCATGCCGCGCGGCATCCTGCACCCCACTGCGCAGGCCCAGATCCTGATCGCGCAGGGGCAGTCCGCCGGCCTCACCCGGCTGGTCGAATTCGTGGTCGCCAACCCGGATGCGCCCCAGGCCAACCTGATCGCAGGCCTTGCCCGCAAGGCGGGCGCCACCGACCTGCCGCCGCTCGCCCGCACCAAGCAGCTGGTGCCCGTGCGGTTGACACCTCC
This sequence comes from Sphingomonadales bacterium, assembly GCA_027490095.1. Lineage (GTDB taxonomy): Bacteria > Pseudomonadota > Alphaproteobacteria > Sphingomonadales > Sphingomonadaceae > Sandaracinobacteroides. The sequence continues at coordinate 37,073 of JAIXYT010000039.1, forward strand.
GATGGCCCCGCGCGGTGCCAGGCTGGAGAACGAGGCCGACGAGGCCTTCGCAGCCGCCGCAAAGGCCGCCGTCTCGGCCGAACGTCCGGCCGAGATCGAGCCCCTGCTGGCCCGCTACGGCCCCTCCCTCACGGCCGAGGTGCGGAGCGAATGGACCCAGCGCGCCGCATGGATGGCCTATATCGGGCTCGACGATGCGCTCGCCCTCCGGCTCGGCGCCCGCGCCGGGGACGGCCAGGGCGAATGGGCGGCCATGGGGCACTGGACGGCCGGCCTCGCCAGCTTCCGCCTGGCCGACTGGGACAGCGCCGCCCGCCATTTCGACGCCATCTCGCAGGTTTATTCCGCCGCCTCGGATCTGCGCGCGGCAGCCGCCTATTGGGCGGCCCGGTCCCACGTCCGCGCCGGCCGCCCGTGGATGCAGACCGAGCGCCTGAAGGCCGCAACAGCCCGCGACCGCGACGGTTTCTATGGCCTCCTTGCCACCTACGCCCTGGGCGTGAAGCCCAACATCGACTGGCGCGAACCCGACTTCATCCAGGCCGACTGGACCACGTTGAAAGGCCACCCCGGCGCCTCCCGCGCGGTCGCGCTGGTGGAAATCGGCCAGCTCGGCCTTGCCGACCGCGAGCTCCGGCACCTCGCCGCCGCAACGGCCAACGACACCTACGAACCCATCCTGCGCCTGTCGGCGCGGCTCAACCTGCCGGCCACCCAATATTGGCTGGCGCAGAACCCGCCGCCGGGGATGACGTCGCCGATGTCGGCGCGCCTCCCCACGCCCGATTGGCGCCCGGTCCGCGGCTGGCGCGTCGACCGCGGGCTCGTTTTCGCGCATGCGCTGCAGGAATCGAAGTTCATCACCACGGCGCGTTCGGGCGTCGGCGCCAAGGGGCTGATGCAGATCATGCCCGGAACGGCGCGCGACCTCGCGAAAGCCATGGAGATGACCCACAGCGACGAGATGCTCGCCGACCCCGCCTTCAACGTCGAATATGGGCAGAGCTATCTGGAGATGCTGCGCGACAGCCCGCACACCCAAGCCATGCTCCCCAAGGTGATCGCCGCCTACAATGCGGGGCCGGGATCGGTGCAGAAGTGGAACGCCGGGGGCTTGAAGGACAATGGCGATGTGCTGCTGTTCATCGAGAGCATCCCCTTCCGCGAGACGCGCCATTATGTCGAGGTGGTGATGCGCAACTACTGGCTCTACCAGATGAAGGACGCCGCCGAGGCCCCGCAACGCACGGCCGGCAAGCCGCCCAGCATCGCGTCGGTTGCCGCCAACCAGTGGCCCCGCTTCCCGACGACCCAGGCGCCGCCGGCCCGCTGATGCCGATCGACGCGAGCCGTCCCTTCGTGGCCGTCAACATCGCGGTCCTGACGGTCTCCGACACGCGGGGCCCAGCCGACGACCGCAGCGGCGACGCGCTGGTCGCCCGGATCGAGGGCGCAGGCCACCGGGTGGCGGCCCGCGCAATCGTGACCGACGACACGACCCTCATCCTCGAGCAGATGGCAGCCTGGGTCGACGATCCGGCGATCGACGCGATCATCTCCACCGGCGGCACGGGTGTGACCGGCCGCGACGTGACGCCCGAGGCGGTGGAAGCGCTGTGCGACAAGATCATCCCCGGCTTCGGCGAACTGTTCCGATGGATCAGTTTCGCGAAGATCGGCACATCGACCATCCAGTCCCGCGCGACCGCGGGCGTTGCCCGCGGAACCTATGTCTTCGCGCTGCCCGGCAGCACGGGCGCCGTGAAGGACGGCTGGGACGAAATCCTGTCCTTGCAACTGGATAACCGACACACGCCTTGTAATTTCGTCGAACTCATGCCACGACTGCGGGAAAGCTGAAAAGGCACCCACGAAGAGCGAACTGGGCAGGGACAGGGTCGTGGAGTATATCAATCTCAACTTGACGCCTATTGCGCTGGCCGCTGTTGTCGGCCTGATCATCGGCATGGTGCATTTCCTGTTGTCGCGCCCCGGGGAGCGACCGGGGCTCGATTTCGTGGTGCTGACCGGTATTGCCGAATTCTGGCTCGCAGCGATCCTCGCAGGGGCCCTGATCCTCGGCCCGCCGATGGCCACGCCCTGGGTGATCGCGCTGACGACAGCCTTCGTGATCTGGATCGGCTTTGTCGTGCCCGTGCTGATGGTGACGCTGCGCTTTCGCGGCATGCCCGGTTCGATGGCCGCAGCAGACTGCATCCACTGGCTGGTCGTGATGCTGGCGCAAGCCGCCGTCATGTACGGAATCGGGCTGGTAAAGCCCCCCGGCGTCTGAGCCCGATTGAACAGGGCAGCCGCCGCGCCTAGCGTGGCAGGCGATGCTGCGCCTTCACCTGCCCGACCAGCCGACGCCCGCCCTCTCGCCCGAAGCGATTGCCGCCGGGCCGGACGCACTGACGCCCATTCCCCCGCCAGACGCAATCCAGCGCGCCGTCTGGGTTGACCTCGCCTTTCCGCTGCTTGCCGAAGTCGAGGCGGTGGAGACCGCGCTGGGCGTCGAGCTGCCTGCCAAAGCCGACATGATGGCGATCGAGGCATCCAGCCGTGTCTATCACGAGGATGGCGCGCAGGTGATGAACCTGCTGCTGGTTGTCGGGGTGGACAGCGGGACGCCCTCGTCGGAGCCGGTGAGCCTGGTGCTGACGGAAAGCCAGCTGGTGACCGTCCGCTATTCCGATCCGCGCGCCTTCCGCACGCTCGAGGCAAGCTGCGTCAAGGGGGCGCCGGGGCCCAGTGCGCAGGCGCTGCTGGTGCGGTTGCTGGAGGCGGCCGTCGACCGGACCGCCGACATACTGGAGCGGATGGGCGAGGAGATCGACAGCACGTCGCAGCTGGTCTTCGGGCTGGACCGGCCGGCGGGTGCGCGGATTTCGAACACGGATCTGCAACAGATCCTGCGCCGGATCGGGGCGATCCAGCTGACGCTGAACAAGGTGCACGACAGCCTGGTGACGCTGCTGAAGACGACCAGCTTCCTGCAGACCGGCCCCGGCAGCGAGGACGGGTCCAGGAGCAGGTGGGACAAGCCGTTGAAGGAACGGGTGAAGTCGATCAGCCGCGATGTGATGAGCCTCAGCGAGAATGCGAGCTTTCTCACCCAGAATGTCGGCTTCCTGCTGGACGCGGCCCTGGGACGGATTTCCATCGAGCAGAATGCCATCGTGAAGATCTTCTCGGTGGCAGCCGTGATTTTCCTGCCGCCGACGCTGGTGGCCTCCATCTACGGGATGAACTTCGAATTCATGCCCGAACTGCGGTTCCGCTTCGGCTATCCGATGGCACTGGGGCTGATGGTGCTGTCGGCGGTGGTGCCCTATCTCTATTTCAAGAAGCGCGGGTGGTTGTGATTTTCTGAGACCCTGCGGGCGGCGGGCATCCGCCCGCCTTGCTGCCTCCGCTGCGCTCCGGGCGCGCAGTCGCGCTTGCGGCCGCTGCGCGGCCGGGACTTTCAACTCAAGCGTGTTCCTGATATGTTCCGACCATGCCCCGCCATGGTGCCCCTTCCAATGCGCTGTCCGCCCGCTTCGACGACCGCGCCCGCGAGGCGGATGGCGACTGGCGGGACTGGGCTGACGCGCATGCGGATCTGCCGCCGCTGAAGGTAACGGTTGCGCACGAAGCCCCGCGGTCCGTGCTGACGCGCAACAACAGCCCGGACATTCCGTTCGACCGCAGCTTCAATGCCTATCGTGGCTGCGAGCATGGCTGCATCTACTGCTTTGCGCGGCCGACCCATGCCTTTCACAACCTGTCGCCGGGGCTGGATTTCGAGACGAAGCTGTTCGCCAAGCCGACCGGCCCCCAGCTGCTGCGCGCGGCGTTTGCGAAGCCCGGCTATGTGCCGGAGGTGCTGGCGATGGGGACCAACACCGATCCCTACCAGCCGATCGAGGCGCGCTATGGCATCACGCGTGCCGTGCTGGAGCTGTGCCTGGAGACGCGGCACCCCATCAGCATCACCACCAAGTCGGCGCGGGTGACGCGCGACCTGGACCTGCTGGCGGAGCTGGCGCGATTGGAGCTGGTGGTGGTGATGCTGTCGGTGACCACGCTGGACCCGGCACTGGCCCGGGTGATGGAACCGCGGGCGAGCGCGCCACGCACGCGGATCGCGGCGATCCGGGCGTTGGCAGAGGCCGGTGTGCCGGCGTTCGTGTCGGCCTCGCCGATGATCCCCGGCCTCAACGACCATGAGCTGGAGGCGATCCTGGAGGCGGCGGCCGGCGCCGGCGCGATGGGCGCCTTCTGCCAGCCCGTGCGCCTGCCGCACGAGGTGGCGCCGCTGTTCGCGGAATGGCTGGAGGTGCACCGGCCGGACAGGAAGGCAAAGGTGCTGAACGCGATCCGGGCCATGCGCGACGGCAAGCTCAACGACCCCCGCTTCGGCGAGCGGATGCGACCCAAGGGCGAATGGGGGCGGCTGCTGCGCTTCCGGCTGGCGGCGGCGAAGCGCCGCTACGGTCTGGACGCAGAGCGGCTGCGCCTGCGGACCGACCTGTTCGTGAAGCCCGAGGCCGACGCGCGGCAGGGGCGGCTGTTCTAGAGGACTGCATCCCCGCCGGTGCTCGTCAGAGCACCGCATCCCCGCCGGTGCTCGTCAGAGCACCGCATCCCCCACGAAGGGGTTTGTCTGCCGCTCGCGGCCGAAGGTGCTGATGGGGCCATGGCCCGGCACGAAGGCGGTCTGGTTGCCGAGCGGCCAGAGGCGGGTGGTGATGGACTGCACCAGCTGCTGGAAATCGCCCTTCGGGAAATCGGTGCGGCCGACCGAGCCCTGGAACAGCACGTCGCCTACGATCGCGAGGTTCGAAGGCGCGTGGTGGAAAATCACATGGCCCGGCGTGTGGCCGGGGCAGTGATAGACATCCAGCGTGAGGTTGCCGACCGTCACCTCGTCGCCGTCGTGCAGCCAGCGGTCGGGCTCGAAACTGGTGGCGCCGGCGATGCCGTACTGGGCCCCCACGGTCGGGTTCATGTCGATCCAGAACTTGTCGTCCGGGTGGGGGCCTTCGATGGGCACGCCCAGCCGTTCGGCGAGCACGCCCGTGAGGCCGCAATGGTCGATGTGGCCGTGCGTCACCAGCAGCTTCTCGATCTGCACGCCGTTTTCGGCAGCGACCTTCAGCAGGTGATCGAGGTCTCCGCCCGGATCGGTGAAGGCGCCCTTCATCGTGGCGGTGCACCAGATGAGCGTGCAGTTCTGCTGGAGCGGCGTGACCGGCACGATCACGGCCTTCATCGGAGGATTGGCTGCCATGTGGCCCCAGATGGCATTGCGGGCGGGCCCATGCAATGCCATCTGCTCAGGCGATGAGCCCGCCCCATGGACATGCTGCCGACGGACCGCCGAAGGGCGACGCCGATTTCAAGACGCTGAAGCGCTTCCTGCCCTATCTGTGGCCGGCGGGCCGGCCTGCGCTGAAGGCGCGGGTGGTGGTGGCGCTGGTGCTGGTGCTGGTCGCCAAGGCGGTCCTGCTGGTGATGCCCTTTGCCTACAAGGGCGTGATCGACCGGATGGCAGGCGCCTCGACGGGCAGCGACGCGGTGTGGGTGATCGTGGCGCTGGTGTGGGCCTATGCGGCCGCGCGGTTCGGGGCGGTGCTGTTCGACAATGTGCGCAACGCCATCTTCGAGCGGGTGGGGCAGGAGGCGACGCGGGAGCTTGCGGTCGAGGTGTTCCGCCACCTCCACCAGCTGCCGCTGAAGTTCCACCTGGAGCGCAAGACGGGCTCGCTGACGCGCACCATCGAGCGGGGGACGAAGAGCATCGACATGATGCTCTACCTGCTGCTGTTCAACCTGGCGCCGGTGTTCATCGAGCTGAGCGCGACGCTCGCCATTTTCGGCGCCAAGCTGGGCTTCGAGCTGGTGATCGCCACCATCGTGATGGTGGTCGCCTACAGCTGGTTCACCTATGCCATCACCGTGTGGCGCACCGAGCTGAGGCGGCGCACGGTGGAACTGGACAACAGCGTTTCGGCGCGCGCGGTCGACAGCCTGCTGAATTACGAGACGGTCAAGTATTTCAACGCCGAGGGGCTGGAGAGCCGGCGCTATGAGCGTGCTGCCGGGCGCTTTGCCGAGGCCGCGATCAAGTCGGAGAGCTCGCTTGCCTGGCTGAACATCGGCCAGTCGCTGATCACCAACATCATGATGGGGGGCGCGATGGCCTTCACCGTCTGGGGCTGGAGCGAGGGGCGCTTCACGCCGGGCGACGTGGTGCTGGTGAACACGCTGCTCGCCCAGCTGTTCCGGCCGCTCGACATGCTGGGGATGGTCTACCGCGAGGTGAAGCAGGGCCTCATCGACATGGAGGCGATGTTCCAGCTGCTGGACACGGCGCCGGGCATCGTCGATGCGCCAGGCGCGCCGGCGCTTAGCGTGACCGGCGGGCGGGTGCGGTTCGAGGATGTGCGCTTTGCCTATGAGCCGCGGCGGCCGATCCTGAAGGGTGTGAGCTTCGAGGTGGCGCCGGGCACGCGGACCGCGATCGTGGGTCCGTCGGGCGCGGGCAAATCCACCATCGGGCGCATCCTGTTCCGCTTCTACGAGATATCGGGCGGGCGGGTGACGATCGACGGGCAGGACATAAGGCATGTCACGCAAGGGTCCCTGCGGGCGGCCATCGGGATCGTGCCGCAGGACACGGTGCTGTTCAACGACACGATCCGCTTCAACATCGGCTATGGGCGCGAGGGCGCGTCGGATGCGGAGATCGAGGCGGCGGCGAAGGCTGCGCGGATCCATGACTTCGTGAGCGCGCTGCCCGACGGGTACGACACGGTGGTCGGCGAACGCGGCCTCAAGCTGTCGGGCGGGGAGAAGCAGCGGGTCGCGATCGCGCGCACCCTGCTGAAGGACCCCCCTGTCTTGTTGCTGGACGAGGCGACGAGCGCGCTCGATTCCGCGACCGAAGCCGGCATCCAGGATGCGCTGGAACTGGCCGAGCGGGGGCGTACCACGCTGGTGATCGCGCACCGGCTGTCGACCATCGTGGATGCAGACCAGATCCTGGTGATGCAGGGCGGCGAGATTGTCGAGCGGGGGCGCCATGGCGAGCTGCTGGCGCAGGGCGGGCTCTATGCGGAGCTGTGGGCGATGCAGGCGGCTGAGGAGCCGGTCGCCGCGCCGGAGCAGGCAGGTCAGCCGGCGGCGGAATGATCGGCCGCGGGCCGGCTGTTGCTGCTGTAGGCGGCCGAGACGGCTGCAAAGCCACCGACGAATCCGATTGCGATTGCAATCAGCAATATGCGCATGCGCGACATCATCAAGTCCACGTGTCCGATCCCTGGTCGGATCCGACGCTCCCCAACCGAGCGGCATGATCCCGGATCTCTCCTGACGGCTGGGCCCGTGGCCCCCAAGTAAACAAGTGTTACGGCAGGTTTCCGGGCAGCTTCAGGCCCGGGGGCCTGCGGAAAATCCTAGGGCGCCACCGTTGCGCTGATCGGCCCCTCGGCACGGCCGTGGACGAACTGGTCGACATGGGGGTCGCCGCTGTCATCGAGCGCGGAGACGGGGCCTTCCCAGTGGATGCGGCCGGCGTGGATCATCGCCACGCGGTCGGCGATGTGGCGGGCGGATGCCATGTCGTGGGTGATGGTGATGGCGGTTGCGCCGAGGGCCGTCACCTGCTGGCGGATCAGCGCATTGATGGTGTCGGCGCGGATGGGATCGAGACCGGTGGTGGGCTCGTCGAAGAACAGGATTTCCGGGCCGGCAGCGATGGCGCGGGCGAGCGCGACGCGCTTCTGCATGCCGCCCGACAGTTCCGAGGGGCGCAGGTCGGCGACGCGCGGCTCGAGGCCGACCTTCGCCAGCACCTCGACGGCAAGCGCGTGCATCTGTTGCCCGCCGCCGAGCTTCCCCTGCGTCAGCGCGAAGGTGACATTGCGCCAGACGGGAAGGGAATCAAACAGCGCGCCGCCCTGGAACAGCATGCCGAAATGGGCACGGGCGTCGGCAAGGGCCCGGCCGCGCAAGCCGACGAGTTCCTGCCCGTCGAGGCGGATCGACCCTTCATCGGGCCGGATGATGCCCAGGATGCACTTCAGCAGGACCGACTTGCCGGTGCCCGAGCCGCCGATGACGACGAGGCTTTCGCCAACGGCAACGTCGAGGTCGATTCCGTCGAGCACCTGCTTTGCGCCGAAGGCCTTCTTGAGGCCGCGGATGCGGAGGCGGGGCTCGCTCATGCGCCGAACACCAGCACGGTGATGGCGAGGTTGAACAGCAGGATCAGGATGAAGGCGGAGACGACGGCGTTGGTGGTGGCGCGGCCGACGCCGGCTGCCCCTCCGCCCGAGCGGAAGCCGTGGTAGCAGCCGGCGAGCGCAAGGCAGAAGCCGAAGACGGCGGCCTTCACCAGGCTGGAGACGATGTCGTCGGATTCGAGGTAGCGGCGGGTGGTTGCGAGATAGGCCGCGCCGTTGAAGCCGAGGCGGCCGACGGAGAGCGCATAGCCGCCGAGCACGCCGATGATGTTGGCGACCAGCACCAGGATGGGGAGCATCAGGGTGGAGGCGACGAGCCGCGGGGCGATCAGGTAGGACCAGGGATCGGTGCGCAGCGTGACCATGGCATCGAGCTGTTCGGTGACGCGCATGGTGGCGAGTTCGGCGGCGATCGCGGAGGAGACGCGGCCGGCGACCATGAGGCCGGCGAGCACCGGGCCGAGTTCGCGCACGATCGCGATGACGGTGACGGCGGGAACCGTGCTTTCGGCCGAGAAGCGCTGGCCGCCGACATAGATCTGCTGGGCGAGCGCGGCGCCGGTGAAGAGGGCGGTGAGGCCGACGACGGGGAGCGAGAACCAGCCGATGAGGCCCATCTGCTCGAGAAGGCGCGCCGGGTACCAGGGCGGGGTGAGGGCTGCGCGGACGCCGGTGAGGGCGAAGATGGCAAGCCGCCCGATGCCGGCGAGCATCCCGAGGGCGAAGGCGCCCAGCGCGATCAGCGGGCGAAGGAGGAAATCGGCGACGGCCATGCGTGGGGGCTGGTAGCGGGGATGGGCCGCCGTGGGCAACCCCCGCCTAGTCGTCGGGCCCGAGAGCGGGATCGAGATCCCGCGGGCGGACGAAGCGCACGAGTTTCGCGCCGCCTTCGGGAAGCTCGGCCCAGTGGTCGATGCCGATCGCGATGCTGGCGAAGGTGGCTGTGGGGTATTTGAGCTCGGCTTCGCGGCGAAGGGGCGAGGTGTCGCCTTCGGTGGCGATGAGCAGAAGGTCCTCGAGGCCCGGGTTGTGGCCGATGACCAGCAGGTCGGCGACCGCATCCGGGCATTCGCGCACGATGTCGAACAGCGAGGCGGCGGACGCCATGTAGATGCGCTTGTCGGGCTCGACGGGAAGGCGCTGGCCGAGGCCGGCTTCGATGCCCTCGATGGTCTGGCGGATGCGGAGTGCAGGCGAAGCAAGGATGCGATCGAAGTGGAGGCGCTCGGCGAGCAGCCATTCGCCCATGCGGCGCGCGGCGCGGTGGCCGCGGCCGTTCAGCGGTCGGTCGAAATCGCGTTCGACGGGATCATCCCAGCTCGACTTGGCGTGGCGCAACAGGTGCAGATTCTTCATGCGGGGTCGACGGCTCCCATCCCTGGGCGCTGTCCTAGTGGCCCGGATGGAGCCGCACAATCCCTGCGCAGGAAGTCGCGGATGCGCGCCGACGCGATGTCGAGGGGGACGCGTTCGATGGGCACCTCTGCCGGGAAGGCAGTGAGGAGGCGCGAGGGGACGGCGGCGCCCAGCAGCACGAAGGCGCCGCGGTCGCTGCCCGCGCGGATCAGGCGGCCGAAGGCCTGGGCGAGGCGGTGGCGGACGGCCATGTCCTCGTGCGCGGCGCCCCCGAAGGCGGCGCGGCGGGCGGCGTTCAGGATGGTGGGGCGCGACCAGGGGACGCCTTCGAAGACGATGAGGCGCAGCGCGTCGCCGGGCACATCGACTCCGTCGCGCAGCGCGTCGGTGCCAAAGAGGGTGGCGTGGGCATCGGCGCGGAACAGGTCGACGAGGGTGCCGGTGTCGACTGCGTCGACATGCTGGGCCAAGAGCGGCAGGCCGGCGCGGGCCATGCGGTCTGCCAGGCGGGCGTGGACGGCGCGCAGGCGGGCGATGGCGGTGAAGAGGCCGAGCGTGCCGCCGCCCGCCGCTTCGATGAGAGCGTGATAGGCGTGGGCGAGGCTTGCGGTGTTGCCCCGCTCGACATCGGTGACGATGAAGACGCGGGCCTGGGCGGCGTAATCGAAGGGGCTGGGCAAGCGGATGATGTGCGGCGCGACGGCGAGCCAGGGCGCGCCGGCGGAGGCCTCCGGCGGGTCGCCCAGCGTGGCCGAGGTGACCAGCACGCCATGGGCCGGGGTGAGGACGGCCTGCCCGAGGGGTTTCAATGGGTCGAGCCAGTGGCGCCAGATGCCGCAGTCGAGCTCGCGGCCCTCGGCGCGGACGAGGGCGAACCAGTCGACGAAGTCGGCCTCTGCCTCGCCGGTGACGCGGGCAAGCAGGCGCTGCCAGGCGCCCACGAGGTCGAGCCGGAGCTGGAGGCCCTCGGCAGCCGCCGCGAGGCGGGCGATGCCGGGCTGGTCGAGCCACTCGGGTTTTTCCTCGGCGAGGGTGGCGAGGCGCATGCGGAGCTGGATCATGGCGCGGGCAAGGCGGGAGAGGCTGGCGGCGGCGGCATCGACGGCTTCGGGGAGGCCGGGCGTGAGGGCCGCGATCTCGGTTTCGAGGCTGTAGCCGCGCTCCTCGTCGGTGGCGCGGGTGAGGACGTGGGTGCGCACGGCGGCGACGAGGGATTCGATGGGGCCCTCGGGTTCGCCTGCGCCGATGCGGCTGAGCCAGTCGGCGCCGGGGAGTTCACGCGCGAGGTGGAGCACCTCTTCCAGCGCGGTGCCGCCTTCGCCGTCGTAGCTGGTGACGTCGAGCAGGCGGGCGGCGAGGCCCCTGCGGCGGCCCGAGCGGCGGCCCGGGCGGTCGGGGCCCAGCAGCCAGCGGCGGAGCTCGATCGCCTCGCCGCCCGAGAGCGCGACCGAGAAGGCACTGTCGGCGGCGGCGTGGAGGTGGTGGCCTTCGTCGAAGACGATGCGGGTGAGGCCCTGGCCTTCGCTGCGGGCGCGGACGGCGTTGGCCATGACGAGGGCGTGGTTGGCGATGACGAGGCTCGCCTTCTGGCCCTCGCGAACCGACTTTTCGATGAAGCAGCGGCGATAATGGGGGCAGGCCGAGCGGATGCATTCGCCGCGCCTGTCGGTCAGCGCCGGCAGCGCGGTTCCGCGGCGGAACAGGCCCGGGAGCCATCCGGGGAGGTCGCCGCCCACCATGTCGCCGTCGGCGGAAAAGCGCGCCCAGCGGGCGACCAGTTCGGCGAAGATCGCGGGGCGGCCGGCAAACGCGCCCTGCATCGCGTCCTCGAGGTTGAGGAGGCAGAGATAGTTCTCGCGCCCCTTGCGGACGACCACCCGGCCGGATTCGACGAGGCCGGGCAGGCTGCGGCGGGTTTCGGCCTTCAGCTGGCGTTGCAGGGCGCGGGTGTAGGTGGAGAGCCAGACCTGCTCGCCGGTCTCAGTGGCGTGCAGGCTGGCGGGGGCGAGATAGCCGAGCGTCTTGCCGATTCCGGTGCCGGCCTCGGCGATTGCGAGGTTGGGGCCGTCGCGGGCTTCGCGGGGCTGGAAGGCGTGGAGGGCGGCCGTGGCATAGGCCTTCTGCCCTTCGCGCGGCTCGCGCCTGTCGCCGGCGAGGCGCTGGAGCGTGTCGAGAACCTCGGCCTCCGAATGTGTGCGGACGAGCGGGGGGAGGCGGGGGGGCGCGTCGGTCCATTCGGGGAGCGCCGTGAAGAGGTCGGCGGCCGCGGGTGTCGCGCCCATGGCTTCGCCGACCGCATGCGCCCAGAGCCAGCCGCGGCGGTGGAGGCGTTCGAGGCTTTCGCGCGCGCCGGGGCGGTGGGGCCAGTTGCGGTCTGACAGCTTTTCCAGAAGCGCAGCTGCGGCCTGCTGGAGAAAGGCGGCCTCGTCCTGGTCGCGCAGCGGGGGTTCGAGGCCGAGACTGTCGGCGAGGCCGCGCGCGGAGGGGACGAGGAAGGTGGCGGGCGAGACGAAGGCGTGGAGTTCGAGGAGATCGAGCCCGGAGATGTCGGCGAGGCCGAGGCGGTTGCCGACCATGGGGGCGTTGAGCAGCAGATGGGGCGTGTCGGCGAGGCGACGGACGGCTTCGGCGCGGGAAATGGCGCCGGTTCCGCCGCCGGCAGAGGCGCGCCACAAGCCGGCATGACTTGCGACGAGAGCCGGATATGGCAAAGGGGCGACCATGTTCACCGGACTCGACAGCCTTTCGCCCGCACAGTTGGAAGCCTTGGCCGCGGAAGCGCGGGTGAGCAAGGCCTGGCCGTTCGAGGAAGCGCGCAAAGTGGTCGCGCGCTATGCGGATGGTTTCCCGGCAGGCGGCGTGGTGTTCGAGACGGGCTATGGCCCCTCGGGCCTGCCGCACATCGGCACCTTCGGCGAGGTGGTGCGCACGACAATGGTGCGGCGCGCCTTCGAGCTGCTGTGCCCGGGCGTGAAGACCCGGCTGATCGCCTTTTCGGACGACATGGACGGGATGCGGAAAGTTCCGCCGCACCTGCCGAACCAGGAGCTGCTGAAGGCCAACCTTGACCTGCCGCTGACCCGGGTGCCCGACCCGTTCGGGACGCACGAGAGCTTCGGCCACCACAACAATGCGCGGCTGCGCGCCTTCCTGGACAGCTTCGGCTTCGATTACGAGTTCCTGAGCTCGACCGACTGCTACCGCTCGGGCCGGTTCGACGCGACGCTGCGGCTGGTGCTGGAGCGCTACGATGCGATCATGGCCGTGATGCTGCCGACGCTCGGGGCCGAGCGGCAGGCGACCTATTCGCCGTTCCTTCCCGTCTGCCCGCGTGACGGCAAGGTTCTGCAGGTGCCGCTGACGGCGCGGGACGTGGCGGCCGGGACCGTGAGCTATGCCGACCCGGCAACGGGGGAAACGGTGACGGTTCCGGTGACGGGCGGCCACTGCAAGCTGCAGTGGAAGGTCGACTGGGCGATGCGCTGGGTGGCGCTGGGCGTGGATTACGAGATGGCGGGCAAGGACCTGATCGACAGCGTGAAACTGTCGAGCCAGATCACCCGCATCCTGGGCGCAAGGCCGCCGGAGGGCTTCAATTACGAGCTGTTCCTGGACGGCGAAGGCGCCAAGATCTCGAAGACCAAGGGCAATGGGCTGACCATCGAGGAGTGGTTGCGCTATGCGCCGCCGGAGAGCCTTGCCTTCTACATGTTCCAGCAGCCCCGCGCGGCGAAGAAGCTGTACCTGGGGGTGATCCCCAAGGCGATGGACGAGTATTTCCAGTTCGTGGCCGCCTACCCCACGCAGGCGCCGAAAGAGCAACTGGGCAACCCGAGCTTCCACGTGCACGGCGGGCCTCCGCCAGCTTACGCGCCGCCGGTGAGTTTCGCGCTGCTGCTGAACCTGGTGGCGGTGTCGGGGGCGACCGATGCGGCGATGCTGGGCGCTTACCTGAAGCGCTATGCGCCGCAGTGCGAGCCGGAGGCCGACCCCCGGCTGAAGGCGCTGATCGACGCGGCAATCGCCTTCCACGCCGACCATGTGGCCCCCACGCTGAAGCGGCGGGCGCCCGATGCGCGGGAGCGGACGGCGCTGGCCGAGCTGGAGGCCTGGCTGGGGGCGAACCCGGCGGCGGACGCGGAAGCGATCCAGTTCGAGGTGTACGAGATCGGCAAGCGGCACGGCTTCGAGCCGCTGCGGGCCTGGTTCCAGGCGCTCTACGAGGTGCTGCTCGGTTCGTCGCAAGGCCCTCGCATGGGGACCTTCTTTGCGCTCTATGGGGTGGAGAACAGCCGCCGGCTGATCGGGTCTGCGCTGGGAGAGGGAGTGGGCGTGTGAAGCACCTGGTGGCTGTGGCGTTGCTTCTGGCGGCTGTGCCGTCGTTCGCGAGTGTGGCGACGGACGCCTTCCAGGCGGGGCGCTTTGCCGAGGCCCTGAGCGCCGGGCGCAAGGAGAACAGCGCGGCGGGGCTGGTTGCGGCCGGACGGGCGGGATCGACCATCGCGGCCTTCCAGACGACCGACCGCAAGAAGGCGCGCGACCTGCTGCTGGCAGCCGAACGGGATTTCGACGCGGCGCTGGCGCTGCAGCCCGGAAACCCGGAGGCGCTGCTGCAGAAGGCGATCGCGATCGGCTATCGGGCGAAGCTGGAGAACAACATCGGGCTGGCGAAACAGGCACGGAAGAATTTCGAGGCGCTGCTGGCGAAGCGTCCGAACGATGCGCTGGTGCTGGGAGCACTGGGCGGCTGGCACGGCGAATCGATCGCGACGCTGGGCAAGTTCATCGCGGGCACCGCGCTCGGCGCCAATGCCAAGGACGGGCAGCGCTATTACGACAAGGCGGTCGCCAGCCCAGGGGCCGATCCTGTCGTGACCGTCTTCTATGCGACCACGCTTCTGAACCTGTCGGCCGACAATGCGCCCAAGGCCAAGGCCCTGCTGCAACGCGCCGTGAAGGCTCAGCCGGGCGACGAGTTCGAGCGGCTGATGGTGCAGAACGGCCGGGCGATCCTCGCGCCGCTGGAGAAGGGCGATGTGGCAGCGGCCCAGGCGACCGCCAAGCGGCTCGGCCCGCTGGGGACGCTGCGCTAGGCTGACGTGTAGACGCAGGGGCGCTGCCCCTGCACCCCGCCCGCCGGCGGAGCCGGCTCGACTTGGTCTGCCGCGCGAAGCGCGGCGCGGGACTGTAGTCCCCTTGACCCCGCTAGTTTGCTGAAATGGGACTCCAGAAACAGTCGTGCCCGTGGCATCGTCCTGTCGGGGGTCCCACTTCTGCAAACCAGTGAGGTGCAGGAGGCTGAATGCCGTCCCGGGGTCCCCATTCGCCATGCGAATGGGGTGGGGCTGCTGGGGTCCAGGGGGCAAAGCCCCCTGGGTCACTTGCCGCCGGCCGAGCCTTCGGCGAGTCCGCAGGCTAGCGCTGGCGCGCTAGCTGCGGCCGCCTGCGGCGATCCAGCGGTCGATCTTCGCGTCGAGGACTTCCAGTGGCAGGGCGCCGGTCATGAGGACCTGTTCGTGGAAGGCGCGGATGTCGAAGTTGGGGCCCAGCGCCTTTTCGGCGCGTTTGCGGGCTTGCTGGATGCGGATATCGCCGACCTTGTAGCCCAGCGCCTGGCCCGGCATGGCGACGTAGCGGTCGACTTCGTTGACGACGTCTGTGCGGCCCTGCGAGCTGTTGGCGAGCATGTAGTCGATGGCCTGTTGGCGGCTCCAGCCCTTGGCGTGGAGGCCGGTGTCGACGACGAGGCGCATGGCGCGCAGCATCTCGTCGTCGAGGCGGCCGTAATATTGGTAGGGGTCGGTGAACATGCCGAGCTCGCGGCCGAGGCTTTCGGAATAGAGGCCCCAGCCTTCGACGAAGGCGTTGTTGCCGCCGAAGCGCTGGAAGCTGGGCAGCTTGTCGTTCTCGTAGGCGAGCGCGATCTGGAAATGGTGCCCGGGGGCGCCTTCGTGGAGGTAGAGGGTTTCCATGCCAGGCGTGGTGCGGCTGGGGAGATCATAGGCGTTGAAGTAGAAGATGCCGGGGCGCGAACCGTCGGGCGCACCGGGCTGGTAGGAGCCGCCGGCGGAATCCTTCTCGAGGAAATCCGGGTAGGGGCGGATTTCGAGCGGCGTTTTCGGCACAGTTCGGAAGAGTTTCGGGAGCGCGGCGTCGACGCGCTTGCCGATGGCGTAATAGCCCTGGGTCAGCGCCTCGCGGCTTTCGGGCTTGAACTTCGGGTCTGTCGTGATGTGCGTGAAGAAGTCCTGCAAGCTGCCCTTGAAGCCGACCTGCTGCATGACCTTCTTCATCTCGCCCTGGATGCGGGCGACTTCGGAGAGGCCGAGGTTGTGGATCTCGTCCGGGGTCATGCGCGTGGTGGTCTGGGCGGCGACGAGGTAGCGGTAGAGTTCGGGGCCGCCGGGCATGGAGACGAGGCCGGGGCGGTCGTTTCCGCGCGAGGCAGGGAGATAGACGTCGCGCACATAGTCGCGCATGCGGGTGTAGCTGGGGAGCACCTTGCCCCCGACCATGGCGGTGTATTCGGCCTTGAGCCGAGCCTGCTCTGCGGCGGGGATGGTATCCGGGAATTTCTGCACCGGCATCATCAGCGGCATGGCGTCGACGCCGCCGGTGACGTGGCGGTCGAGCTGGGAAAGAACGCGTTCGGAGACGAGGCGCGGCTGGACGACACCGGCGGCGACGCCTTGCTTCATGCGGTCGAGCGAGCGGTCCATGGCGACGACGAACTCGTCGAGGCGCTTCAGATTGTCCTCGTAATCCTTCACCGTCTTGAACTGGGCGACGGACTGGCCCGAGAAGATGTCGGGCGCGAACTGGTGCACGCCGGTGAAATGGTCGATCGGCAGCAGCTTGGCGACGCCGAGGAGGGCTGGGTCATAGCCCTTGAGGTCGGTCTCGCGCTGCCACTTGAAGACGTCGTAGCTGATCTGCTCGTCGGGGGTGAGCCTGCTGCGGTCGATGGTGGCGAGCACCTTGAGGTCGGCTTCGGCTGCGGCCTTTTCGGCGGCGAAATAGGCGTCGGTGACACCGTCGCCGAAGCGGTCGGCGTAGCGGGTGTCGCCGCGGAACAGGGCCTGCAGCGGGTTGCGCTGGAGCCTGGCCTCGTCGGAGGCGATGAAGAGCTGGGTCAGTTTGGCGGACGGCGTTTCGACCATCGGGCCGGCGGCGATCCTGTCGGCCTGGGGCCCGGCAGCCTGGGCATTGGCAACGGACGGCAAGGCGAGCGCTGCGAGTGCGGCGCTTGCAAGCAGGGTTTTCAGCATCAGGAATCCTTGTGACTTGGCCGGATGGCCGGGCGTCCCCTCAATCGAGGGGGATAGTGCGGCCGGCGGCCATCACAAAGCGCATTTTGAGGAGCGCGCGGGGATCGCCGAGCGGGTCGCCGTTGACGGCGATGATGTCGGCGGACTTGCCGGGCGCGATGGTGCCGATCTCGTCGGAAAGGCCCAGCAGTTCGGCAGCGCCGGTGGTGGCCGAGACGAGGGCGGCGCGCGGGGTCATGCCGCCCTTTTCGACGAGCAGCGCGAGCTCCTCGGCGTTGCGGCCATGCTCGAAGACGCCGGCGTCGGTGCCATAGGCAATCTTCACCCCAGCCGCGCGCGAGGCCTGCACCTGCTTGCCCCAGAGCTCGAGGGCCTGGCGGGCCTTGGCCTCGACGACCGGGGTGTAGATGCCCTTCCCGATGCGTTCGCTGAGGCCGGTGAGCGCGGCGAGCGTGGGGACCATCCAGGTGCCGTTCGCCTTCATGACCTTCGCGGTCTCGGGGGTGAGGTAGGTGCCATGCTCGATGGAGGCGACGCCGGCCGCAGACGCCGCGCGGATTCCGTCGTCGCCATGGGCGTGGGCGGCGACCTTCAGGCCGAGCGAGCGGGCGGTGTCGACGATCGACGTCATTTCCTCGGGCGTGAAGTGGGCGCCGAGACCGCGGGCCTGCTGGCTGAGGACGCCGCCGGTCGCGGTGATCTTGATGACGTCGGCGCCGCGGCGGGACATTTCGCGCACGCGCTCGGCGCATTGCACCGGGCCGGTGCAGGTGTTGCCTTCGGAGAGCGCGGCGACGACCTCGGGGCGGAAGCCCGTGACGTCGCCGTGGCCGCCGATGATGGAGATGGCGTTGCCGGCGGCGAGGATGCGCGGGCCGGGCACGAAGCCCTTGTTGATGGCGTCGCGCAGGGCAAAGGCCGAGAGCCTGGCGGAGCCGAGGTCGCGGACGGTGGTGAAGCCGGCCTTTGCGGTGAGGAGCGCGTTCTTCGCGCCGACGAGCGACTGGTATTCGGTGGTGTCGATGGTCGCCTGCCAGAACTTGTCGTCCGGATCGCCCGTCAGGTGGACGTGGCTGTCGATGAGGCCCGGGAGCACCGTGGCGGTTGAGAGGTCGACGAGGGTTGCGCCGGCGGGGATGGGCGAGTCGGCGGGGAGCACGGCCTTGATGCGGCCGGCTTCGACGAGAATCAGGGCGGGTGCGCCGGTGCCGGTGCGGGGATCGGCGATCAGGCGGCCGGCCTTGATGGCGGTGATGGCGGGCGCGGCGGAGGGCTGCGACTGGGCGGCGACCCCGGTTGCGAGGCCGAGGGCGAGGGCGGTTGCCAGAGCGATGCGCATGTGATTTCCCCTTTGGCGGCCGCATGGGCTGCGGCGCGTATGTCGCGTGGGTAGCGAGGTGGGCTGCGTGTTGACAAGCCGGGGTGCTCGCCATATGTGGCGCGCTTTCCGCGGCCCCTCGCCAACCGGCGGGGTGGTTTGCGTTTGCACTATATCTTGGCGGGTGTCGGCAAGGGCCGGAACCTGCGTGGCGACGAGGAATTTGACGATGTTCGCGGTGGTTCGCACGGGCGGCAAACAGTATCGGGTTGCGACCGATGATCAGATCACGGTCGAGAAGCTGGACGGCGATGCCGGCAGCAAGGTGGAGCTCGATGTCCTGCTCGTGTCCGACGGCGGAGCGCTGAAGGATGCCGGCAAGGCGAAGGTGACCGCCGAGATCGTGGCCCACAACAAGGGCGACAAGGTGATCATCTTCAAGAAGCGTCGCCGCCACAACTATCGCCGCAAGAACGGCCACCGTCAGCAGCAGACGGTGCTCAAGATTCTCTCGATCGCGTAAAGGAGCCCCAGCATGGCACACAAGAAGGCAGGCGGCTCGTCGCGCAACGGCCGTGATTCGAACGCGAAGCGCCTGGGCGTGAAGCGCTTCGGCGGGCAGGAAGTCCTCGCCGGCAATATCCTCGTCCGCCAGCGCGGCACGCGCTTCTGGCCGGGCGTGAATGTCGGGCTGGGCCGCGACCACACGCTGTTCGCAACCGCCGACGGCCGCGTGGAATTCCACGACGGCAAGCAGGGCCGGAAGTATGTTTCGATCCGGGTTCCGCAAGCGGCTGAATAAGCCCTTCACACCGGAATCTGCGCGAAAGGCCGGGCTCGCCCGGCCTTTTTCGTTTCCGGAGGTCTGCGCGCAGGAATAAAGAGCTTTTCACCATGATGTTTCTCGACCAGGCCAAGATCCACCTGAAGTCCGGCTGGGGCGGGGACGGGTGCGTGAGCTTCCGGCGCGAGAAGTTCATCGAATATGGCGGCCCCAACGGGGGCGACGGCGGGCGCGGCGGCGATATCCTGTTCGAGGCGGTGCCTGGCCTGAACACGCTGATCGATTTTCGCTACACCCAGCATTTCCGGGCCGAGCGGGGCCATGGCGGCATGGGATCGGACCGGCATGGCGCAGCCGGCCGCACACTGGTGATTCCGGTGCCGGTGGGGACGCAGATCCTGGCCGACGACGAGGAGCGCACGCTGCTCGCCGACCTGACGGAAGCCGGGCAGAAGCTGCTGTTCCTGAAGGGCGGCGACGGCGGCAAGGGCAATGCGCACTACAAGTCGTCGACCAACCGCGCGCCGCGGCAGTTCCAGAAGGGCTTTCCGGGGCAGGAGATGAGCGTGTGGCTGCGGCTGAAGCTGCTGGCCGACGTGGGGCTGGTGGGGCTGCCCAATGCGGGCAAGTCGAGCTTCCTGAACGCGGTGACGAATGCGAGCGCCAAGGTGGGCGCCTATGCCTTCACCACGCTGAAGCCGCAGCTGGGCGTGGTGAGCCACCGCGGCCGCGAGTTCGTGATGGCCGACATTCCGGGCCTGATCGAGGGCGCCGCCGATGGTGCCGGGATCGGCGACCGGTTCCTGGGCCATGTCGAGCGCTGCCGCCTGCTGCTGCACCTGGTGGACGCCGGCGGCGAGGCGCCGACAGCTGGCTATGACGTGGTGCGCGGCGAGCTCGAGGCCTATGGCGCGGGGCTCGAGGACAAGGTGGAGATTGTGGTGCTGTCGAAGGCGGACACCGCGACCCCCCAGAAGATCGCGGCGGTTTCCAAGGCGATCGAGCGCCGCACGGGCGTGCCGCCGCTGGTGGCGGCAGCCATGACCGGGCAGGGCATGGAAGCCGTGCTGGACGCCGTGATGGCCGAGCTGTTCCCGGCCGAGGCGGCGGCCGAGGCACGCGAGGGCGGCTGGTCGCCGCTATGACGGACAGGACCGCGATGTTCGCAGCCGGTTCCGCGAACCGGCTGACCGTGAAGGTCGGCTCCAGCCTGCTGGTGGCGCCGGCGGGCGACGTGCGCACGGCCTGGCTGGAGACGCTGGTGGCCGACATCGCCGCCGCGCATGCGGCCGGGCAGCAGGTGATCCTGGTGTCGTCGGGCGCGATCGCGCTGGGGTCGCGGCGGCTGAAGCTGCCAAAGGGGGGCCGCGCGAACCTTGAGGATGCGCAAGCCGCGGCTGCGACCGGGCAGATCATCCTGGCGGGGCTGTGGGCCGAGCTGCTGGGGCGGCACGGGATCACGGCCGCGCAGATGCTGGTGACGCTGGGGGACTTCGAGGACCGGCGGCGCTTCCTGAATGCGTCGGCCACGCTGGACCGGCTGCTGAGCCTGGGGGTGGTGCCGATCCTGAACGAGAATGATTCGGTTGCGACCGAGGAAATCCGCTTCGGCGACAATGACCGGCTGGCGGCGCGGGCTGCGCAGGCGGCGCGGAGCGACGGGTTGATCCTGCTGAGCGACATCGACGGGCTGTACACTGCCAATCCGGCGAATGACCCTGCCGCCGAGCTGATCCCGACGGTCACCGACCTGTCGGCAATCGCGCACATGGCGAGCCGGGCGTCCTCCAGCGGAATGGGATCGGGCGGGATGTACGCCAAGGTGGAGGCCGCGCGCATTGCCCATGCGGCGGGCATTCCGGTTGCGATCGTGGCGGGCAAGCCCGCCAACCCGCTGACGCGCTTTGCCGAGACGGGGCATGGCACCATCTTCGTGCCGCCCGACCCGCTGACCGCGCGCAAGGCCTGGCTTGCCGGCAGGATGCAGGTGGAGGGCCGGGTGACCGTGGATGCCGGGGCCGCGCGCGCATTGAAGGCGGGCAAGAGCCTGCTGGCCGCCGGGGTGATCGGGATCGAGGGCCAGTTCCGGCGCGGCGACGCAGTGGACGTGCTGGACGAGGCGGGCAAGCTGATCGCGCGCGGGCTGGTGAGCTATGATGCAGGCGACGCGCGGGGGATTGCCGGCAAGAGCCGCGATGCCCTGACGGAGATATTGGGTTATGCGCCGCGCAGTGCGATGATCCATCGCGACCAACTGGTGATGCTGACATGAATGTGGTGACCAACCCTGAGATGCTGATGACCGCCATGGGCGAACGCGCCCGGGCTGCGGCGCGCGTGCTGGCTGCAGCGCCGACGGCGGTGAAGGCAGAGGCGGTGCGGGCCATGGCGGCGGCGATCCGGGCAGGGGCCGGCACGATCGCGGCGGCGAATGCGGCGGACATGGCGAAGGCGACCCACCTGTCGCCGGCCATGCGGGACCGGCTGAAGCTGACGCCCGAGCGGATCGAAGGCATGGCGGCGGGCCTCGACGCGGTGGCGGGGCTGCCCGATCCGGTCGGCGAGACGATCACCGCCTGGGAGCGGCCCAACGGCCTGAAGTTCCGCCGTGTGCGCGTGCCGCTGGGGGTGGTGGGCCTCATCTATGAGAGCCGGCCGAACGTGACGGCGGATGCGGGGGCCCTGTGCCTGATGTCGGGCAATGCCTGCATCCTGCGCAGTGGTTCCGAAGCGATGGAAAGCGCGCGCGCAATCCATGCCTGCCTGGTGGCGGGGCTGGATGCAGCGGGCCTTCCGGCGGATTCGATCCAGCTGGTGCCGACCACGGATCGGGCGTTCGTGGGCGCGATGCTGGCGGCCTCTGGGCTGATCGACATCATCGTGCCGCGCGGCGGCAAGGGGCTGGTGGCCCGCGTGCAGGCCGAGGCGCGGGTGCCGGTGCTGGCGCACCTGGACGGCAACAACCATGTCTATGTCGACGGTGCCGCGGACCCTGCGATGGCGCGGGCGATAGTTGTGAACGCCAAGATGCGGCGGACCGGGATCTGCGGGTCGATGGAGACGCTGCTGATCGACCGGGCGGCGGTGGCCGAGGCCCCCGCCCTGCTGGCAGCGTTGCTGGACGCGGGCTGCGAATGCCGGGTGGTCCCCGAGCTTCTGCAGCTGGATGCGCGGCTGAAGCCGGTGAGCCCGGAGGACTGGGACACGGAGTATCTCGATGCCGTCTGCGCCGTGGGGCTGGTGGACGGGGTGGAGGGCGCGATCGCGCATGTCGCGGCGCATGGCAGCGCCCACACCGATGCGATCGTGACCGGGGATCCCGTGGTGGCCGGGCGATTCCTTTCGGCGGTCGATTCGGCGATCGTGCTGTGGAATGCCTCTACCCAATATGCCGACGGCGGCGAGTTCGGGTTCGGTGCCGAAATCGGCATCGCGACGGGGCGCCTGCACGCGCGCGGGCCGGTCGCGCTGGAGGGGCTTACGACCTACAAGACCGTGGTGACCGGGACGGGACAGACACGGCCTTGAAGAAGGGCTTTTCGGTCGGGCTGCTGGGGGGGTCGTTCAACCCGGCGCATGGCGGGCATCGGCGGATGAGCCTTGCCGCGCTGAAGCGGCTGGGGCTGGACGAGCTGTGGTGGCTGGTGAGCCCGCAGAATCCGCTGAAGCCGGTGGCCGGCATGGCACCGCTGGGCGCGCGGCTGGCATCGGCTCGCCGGATTGCACGGCATCCGCGAATCCGCCCGACGGACATCGAGGCCGAGCTTGGCACGCAGCTGACCATCGACACGCTGCAGGCGCTGAAGCGGCGCTTTCCGCAGGTGCGCTTCCTGTGGCTGATGGGGGCGGACAACCTGGCGCAGTTCCACCGCTGGGCCGCCTGGCGCGACATTGCGCGACTGGTTCCGATTGTGGTGATGGCCCGACCCGACTATGTTGGGCGCAGCCAGTCTGCCCCGGCCATGGGCTGGCTGAGGCGGCGTCGCCATCGCTCTGCGGCCGGATGGAGGAACTGGACTCTGCCTGGCCTTGCGCTGGTGAACTTCGGGCTGGACCCGCAATCCGCGACCGAACTGCGCGCGGCCGATCCCAAATGGGCCGAGAGGATGCCGACCGGGCAGCCTGCCCAACTCCTGCAACAGGAACCGACGACTTGACCGACGCCGAGAAAAGCGTGGAAGCGCTGCATGCCCTGATCCTGAACTGCCTTGAGGAGGGGCAGGCCGAGGAGGTGGTGACCATTCCGCTGGCCGGGCGCAGCACGATTGCCGACCACATGGTGATCGCAAGCGGCCGTTCGACCCGCCAGGTGGCGGCGCTGGCGCAGCGCATCGAAGCCGAGGTGAAGCAGAAGCTGGGCCGCACCGTGAAGATCGAGGGGCTGGCGAGCGCCGACTGGGTGCTGATCGACGCCAAGGACGTGATCGTGCACCTGTTCCGCCCCGAGGTCCGGACCTTCTATGGCCTTGAGAAGATGTGGGCCTTCGATTCCGACGGAGCGCCGAAAAGAGCAGAGGGCGCGCGGCCCTGAAGCTTTCGATCATCGCCTATGGCAAGGCCGGGCGCGGGCCGGAGGCCGAACTGGTCGACCGCTACTGCAAGCGCATTCCCTGGGGTGCCGGCGTGACCGAACTCGGCGAGGGCGCGCCGCTGCCGCCCGCGCCGCTTGGCAGCCGGACCGTCGTGCTGGACGAACGGGGGACGGCGCTTTCCAGCGAGACGCTGGCGCGCCGGCTTGGGCAGTGGCGCGACGAGGGGGTTCGCGAGACGCGGTTCCTGCTGGGCCCGGCCGATGGGCACCGGGCGGAGACGCGGGCCGGTGCAGACCTTGTGCTGGCGCTGGGGCCTGCCACCTGGCCGCACCTGCTGGCGCGCGCGATGCTGGCCGAGCAGCTGTACCGGGCCTGGTCGATCCTCGCCGGGCATCCCTATCACCGCGACTAGCAGTGCCTTTCACCTGCCGTTCAAGCTGCTAAGCTGATGGGTGATGCGGGCGAGTCATGCGCCCGGAAACACTGCCCCGGAAAGAGGGTTCGCCGATGAAGCCATTTGTCCACACGCTGCTTGCAGGCTCGGCCGGGGCCATGCTGGCGTTGACGCTGCCGACCGCGGTGAGCGCTGCCCGGGGGAACGAGACCTGGCGCGAGCTCGACACGCTGATGGACGTGTTCCTGAAGGTGCGCGAGGCCTATGTGGACGAGGTCGATGACCGCAAGCTGGTCGAAGGCGCGATCAACGGCATGCTGGCGAGCCTGGACCCGCATTCGAGCTACCTGGATGCGCGCGACAGCGAGAGCATGCGGTCGCAGACCGACGGCGAATATGGCGGGCTGGGGCTGACCGTTTCGTCCGAGGACGGAGCGGTGCGCGTGGTTTCCCCCACCGACGACACACCGGCTGCGCGGGCCGGGATCAAGTCGGGCGATTTCATCACCCACCTGGATGACGAGCTGATCTTCGGCAGCACGCTGAATGAGGCGGTCGACAAGATGCGGGGCACGCCGGGCACCAAGATCAAGCTGACGGTGGTGCGCCCGGGAAGCCCCAAGCCCTTGAACTTCACGCTGGTGCGCGAGGTGATCAAGATCCGCCCGGTGCGCTGGGAAGCGAAGGGCAATGTGGGGGTGATCCGCATCGCGAGCTTCAACAGGCAGACGGGCGAGGCAACGCGCGAGGCGGTGACGGAGCTCAGCCGGAAGATCGGACCCGACATTGCCGGCTTCGTGATCGACCTGAGGTCCAACCCCGGCGGGCTGCTGGACCAGGCCATCGAGGTGTCGGACACCTTCCTGGAGCGCGGCGAGATCGTGAGCCAACGTGGCCGGACCAAGGGCGACATCGAGCGCTACTACGCCCGTTCGGACGACCTGACCGGCGGGAAGCCGGTGGTGGTGCTGGTGGACGAGGGGTCGGCTTCGGCCGCGGAGATCGTGGCCGGCGCCCTGCAGGACCAGAAGCGCGCGATCGTGCTGGGGCAGCGGACCTTCGGCAAGGGCAGCGTGCAGACGCTGATCCCGCTGGGGCCGGACACCGGGCTCAGGCTGACGACAGCGCGGTACTACACGCCGGCCGGCAAATCGGTGCAGGAAGCCGGGATCGACCCCGACATCGTGGTGCCGCAGCTGACCGACCCGACCCGCAACGAGCGGCCGCGGCTTCGCGAGGCCGACCTCAGGAACCACCTGATCGCCGAGAAGAAGGCCGACGACAAGCTGATCGAGGATGACGCCAAGCCCGATCCGCGCTTCCGGCTGACTGCGGACGAGCTGAAGAAGGCGGGGATCACCGACTTCCAGCTCGACTATGCGGTGAAGCTGGTGTCGCGGCTGGGGGCGCAGCCGGTTGCGCCCGCGCAGGTGGCGTCTACGGCCAAGTGAGCGAGGTTGCCGCGCGGGCGGGGCGTCGGGCCCCTGCCCTTCTGTTCGCAGTGTCGGGATCGCTGCTGCTGGGGGCGCTGGCCTTCCAGTTCATCGGCGGGCTGACCCCGTGCGAGATGTGCCACTGGCAGCGCTGGGCGCATCTGGGTGTGCTGGCGGTGGCCGGACTTGCGTGGGCGACCGGCAACCGGGCGCTTGGCTGGCTTGCAGTGGTGGCGATGGCCGGGGCCGCCGGGCTGGGGCTGTTCCATGCCGGTGTCGAGCTGAAATGGTGGCCGGGCGTGACCGCCTGCACGGCGCCGGTGGTGCCGGGGATGACCACAGAGGCGATGCTCGACAGCCTGATGACGGCGCCGCTGGTGAGGTGCGACGAAATCCCGTGGAGCCTTTTCGGCCTGTCGATGGCAGGATGGAATGCGTTGGTATCGGCAGCGGCGGCCCTGTGTGGCGCGTTCCTGCTGATCTTCACGGGAAAGAGAGCGAGATGACCGAGACAGGTGCGCGGCTGGCCGGCGACAGGATGCCCGGCACCGAGGGCATGATCCGGGTGGATCATGCCGGCGAATATGGCGCGGCGCGGATCTATGCCGGGCAATTGGCGGTGATGGGGACGCGACACCCCTTTTCGGGCGAGATCGCGCGGATGGCGGCCCAGGAAGAGCGGCACCTGCAGACGTTCGACCGGCTGCTGGTGGAACGGCGGGTGCGCCCCACCCTGCTGATGCCGCTGTGGCACATGGCTGGGTTCGCGCTTGGCGCAGCCTCGGCGCTGGTTGGCCCCAAGGCCGCGATGGCGGTGACGGCGGCGGTGGAGACGGAGATCGATCGGCACTATGCCGCCCAGCGCGAGGCGCTGTCGGGCACGGATGCGGAGCTGGAGGGGCTGGTTGCCGAATTCCAGGCCGACGAGCTTGAGCACCGGGAGACGGCGGTGGCCCATGGCGCCGAAGAGGCGCCGGCCTATCCGCTGATGTCGGCGATCATCCGCGCGGGCTGCCGCGCGGCAATCCGCGTGAGCGAGAAGATCTGATCAGGCGGTGAGCGTTTCGACGAGCGCCTTGACCTTGGCGCTCTTCCATTGCGGGGCTGGAGCGCAGAGCCAGTAGGCATCGTCGGTGGGAGTGCGCTCGGCGCGCTCCTCGACATGGCCGGCGGCGAGTGCCGCGGCGGCCAGCGTGAGGGGGACGCGGGCTTCGCCAAGACCCGCGATCGCCCAATCGAGCGCCTGGCCGGCATCCGGCAGGGCGACGGCGGGGCCCTCCATGCTGCGCCAGCCGAGTGCGCGGGAGGGGGCACCCGGGGCTGCGACGGTGACGAGCAGTTCGTCGGCCAGCTTGCGGCCGAACACGCCTTCCGCGTCGGGCGCCGGGCCGAAGCTGAGCGCGAGATCGAGGTTGGCCTGGGCGAAATCGACGGGCCCGTCGAGGGCGAGGACCTGGACGCTGGCCTCGGGGTTCGCCTCGAGCCAGTGGGTCAGGCGCGGCAGCAGCCAATGGCGGATGGCGCCGCGGGCGCAGCCGAGCGACAGGCGGGTCTGGCCCTGGCCTTCCTGGAGGGCGGCGACGGACTCCTCGAAGGCGGAGAAGCCGGCGCGCAGGTGCGGCAGCGCGCGGATCGCCTCGGGCGTGAGCTCGAGCCCGCGCGCGGTGCGGCGGAACAGGATGACGCCGAGCGTTTCCTCGAGCGCGCGGATCTGCTGGCCGACGGCGGCGGGCGTGACGGCGAGCTCGTCGGCGGCCTTGGTGAAGCTGAGCGTTCGGGCCGCGGCGTCGAAGACGCGCAGCGCGTTCAGCGGGAGAAGCGAGCGCTTCATCAGTTGGCGGCCCCCTTCGCGTCGGGGGAGATGAGGTCGAAGGCGGGGATTTCCACCTCGAAGCGGCGGCCGCCGCCGTCGAGCATGCCGAAGGCCCCGCGCATCTGGCCCATGGGGGTGGAGAGCGGGCAGCCCGAGACATAGTCGTAGCTGCCGCCGGGGGGGATGACGGGCTGTTCGCCGACCACGCCCTCGCCCATCACGTCGCGCCGTTCGCCGTGGCCGTCGATGATGACCCAGTGGCGGTCCATCAGCTGGGCCTGGACGCCTGAGCCGTTCTCGATGCGGACATGATAGTGCCAGACCCAGTGGCCGTTTTCGGGGTCTGACTGGTCGCCGGCGTAGCGGGGCTGCACGCGCACGGTGATGCCCTCGGTGGTGGCGACCGCGGTAAACAGGCCCGGGATGCTCACAGACCGGCAGCCTTCAGCGCCTGGTCGATATCCTCGATGAGGTCCTGCGGGTCCTCGAGGCCGACCGAGAGGCGGAGCATCCCTTCGCCGATGCCCATTTCGGCGCGGATGGCTTCCGCGACGCTGGCGTGGGTGGTGGAGGCCGGGTGCGTCATCAGCGTGCGGCTGTCGCCGAGGTTGTTGGAGATATCGATCAGCTGGAGCGCGTCGAGGAGGGCGTGGGCCTGCTTTCGGCCGCCGTCGAGGTGGAGGGCGATGATGGTACCGCCGGCCGTCATCTGCTGCATGGCGAGCGCGTGCTGCGGGTGGGAGGCGAGGCCCGGATAGAGGAGGCGGGGCACGCGGGTTTCGAGGAATTGCGCGACCTTGAGCGCATTCTCGCAGGCGCGGCTCACGCGCAGGTCGAGCGTTTCGAGGCTTTTCAAGACGACCCAGGCGTTGAAGGGCGAGAGGATGGGGCCGGTGTGGCGGGTGAAGGCGAGGTAGCTTTTTTCCATCCACTCGGCCGGGCCCATGACAGCGCCGGCGAGCACCCTGCCCTGCCCGTCCATCAGCTTGGTCGCCGAATAGGCGACGATGTCGGCGCCGAGCTCCAGCGGGCGCTGGACGATTGGGCTGGCAAAGGCGTTGTCGACGATGACGAGCGCGCCGGCTGCATGGGCGATTGCCGCGACGCCCTTCAGGTCGACGATATCGAGCGTGGGGTTGGCCGGCGTTTCCAGGAAGACCGCCTTGGTGTTGGGGCGCATGGCCGCTGCGAAGGCCTGCGTGTCGCGGCCGTCGACGGTTGTCGTTTCGACGCCGAAGCGCGGCAGGATGGTGTCGACAAGCACCCGGCAGGAGCCGAACAGGGCGCGGCCGGCGACGAGATGGTCGCCAGCGGACAGGGTGGAGAGAAGGGTCGCCGACATGGCGGCCATGCCGGAGGCGGAGACACGGCAGGCTTCGGCGCCTTCGAGGAGTGCGAGGCGTTCCTCGAGCATCTCGACCGTGGGGTTCTGCAGGCGCGAATAGGTCATGCCCTTCGCTTCGCCGCGGAAGCGGGCGGCGGCTTCCTCGGCGCTGTCGTAGCAATAGCCCGAGGTGAGGAAGATGGCTTCCGAGGTTTCGCCATATTCGCTGCGCGCGGTGCCGCCGCGCACCAGGCGGGTGGCGGGGCGCCATTTGGCGGTGATCGACCTGTCCTGGCCGGTTGTGCGTTTCATGGCGCCCCTGTTAGCGGCAAGCGGGCTTCCGTTCAAAGCGGAACTGCCTGCGGCCGCAGCGCTGTTGCGGCAGCGTGTCACTTCGCGTATCGCGCCTTCCAACATCGTTAACGAGGGTTTTTCATGCGGATCTGGCTTCCCATCCTGGGTGCGGGCGTTCTTCTGGCTGCGGCCGGCATGGTGGTGTCGGCGGTGAATGCGCAAACGGCAGCGCCGGCCCCGGCTGCGAGCCGCCTGCAGGATTTCAAGCTGACCCGGATCGACGGCAAGCCGCTGCCGGCTGCCGCCACCAAGGGCAAGGTGGTGCTGCTGGTGAACACCGCGAGCTTCTGCGGGTTCACGCCCCAATATGAGGGGTTGCAGCAGCTGCAGACGACGCTGGGGCCCAAGGGCTTCACCGTGCTGGGCGTGCCATCGGGCGACTTCGGCGGCCAGGAATATGAGAAGGCCGGCGAAATCAAGGAGTTCTGCGAGAGCAAGTTCGGGATCACCTTCCCGATGACCGAGAAGTCGGTCGTGAAGGGGCCGAACGCGATCCCGCTCTATCGCTGGGCGAAGGCGAGCCTTCCGACGGAGAATGAGCCGAAGTGGAACTTCCACAAGATCCTGATCGGCAAGGACGGCAAGCCGATTGCCGGGTTCAGTTCCAAGGTGGAGCCGACGAGCGCTGAACTGAAGGCCGCGATCGAGAAGGCGCTGAAGGCGTGATCCGCGCCGGGCTTCTGGTGGCGGCCCTGCTGCTGGGGGCCTGCGGGCAGAAAGCCGAAGAGGCGCCCAAGGTGGAAGCGCCGGCGAAGCCCACGCTGGCGAAGGCGACCAGCAGCGTCGCCTACACCTGCGAGAAGGACCTGCCGATCACGGCGATCGCGGGCACCGACAAGGAGGGCAAGCCCGACCTGGCGCTGATCATCAAGGGCCAGGATTACCGGTTGACGCCGAGCGCGGTGGAGGGCCGCTGGACCACGCAGTACGGGCTGGAGCCGGGGCTGGGCCTCGCCTGGTGGATGAAGGGCGACGAGGCGCTGCTGCAGCAGGCGCCGTTCAAGACCATCGATGATCCGAAAGTCGCGCAGACGGTTCGGACGTGCAAGGTGAAGACAGAGCCGAGCGGGGCTGCGGCGAAGTAATGCAAGGGGCGCTGCCCCCTGACCCCGGCAGGGCGCCGCGCGCCCTGCACCCGCAATGCGGGTTGGAGTTCATCTGTACCGGTTGATGTAGCTAAGTTCCTCTGCCTGACGCGCATTTTCGTGACCACCTGCCGCCACTGATGTCCGGGGGGGGACACGGTCAGCTTCTGAGTGCCTCGATCGGGCTGAGTTTTGCGGCGCGGGTGGCGGGCCACCAGCCGAAGAAGATGCCGATGCCGGCGGAGATTGCGAAGCTGATGATGACCGACGCGGCCGTGATGACGGTGGTGAAGGGGAGCAGCTTGCCCGCGACGACGGCGAGGCCGGTGCCCAGCGCCACGCCGATCAGGCAGCCGACGAGGCTGAGCATCAGGGCCTCGAGCAGGAACTGGAGGCGGACCGCCGCCCGCGACGCGCCGATGGCCATGCGGATGCCGATCTCTCGGGTGCGCTCGGTCACGCTCACCAGCATGATGTTCATGATTCCTATGCCGCCCACCACCAGGCTGATTCCGCCGATGGCGCCCAGCAGGTAGGAGATGGCGCCCGTCGTCTGCTGGAAGGTTTCGCCCACCGAGGTGATGTTGGTGACCTGGAAGTCGTCCGCGTCCTTTTCGGCGATCTGGTGGCGGCGGCGGAGCATCTGCTTGATCGCCTCTTCCGTGCCGGGCAGCGCCTCGGGCGTTGCGACCGAGACGGAGATGGTGCGGACCGAGCGGCGGAAGGCGCCGCCACCTTGCACCAGCCGGAGCGCGGAGTTCAGCGGCAGCACGATGGTGTCGTCGCGGTTGGAGCCGCCGATGCCCTGCCCCCGCGTCGGCAGCACGCCGATCACGGTGAAGGTGACGCCGCGGATGCGGATCTGCTGGCCGAGCGGATCATTGGCGCCGAACAGCTCGTCGGCGACCGTCTCGCCGATCACCGCGACGCGGGCGGCCGAGCGGTTCTCGTTCTCGGTGAAGGGGCGGCCGCGGTCCGGGTACCAATCCTGCACGGCGAACCAGCTGGGGGTGGAGGAGGAGACCTGGGTCTGCCAGTTGGCGGGGCCGGCGACCACCTGGGCGCCGAAGGCCGATTGCGGGGCGGCCGCGACGACGTCGGGCAGCGCCTCGATCGCGGCGGCGTCGTCGAGCGTGAGGGTGGGCGCGGTGCCCAACCCTTGCGCGAAACCGCCGCCCGAGCGCGCGGCGCCCGAGGTGATGATGAGGAGGTTGGAGCCCAATGAGCTGATCTGCTGCTCGATGTAGCGCTGCACGCCCGCGCCGATGGCAAGCATCAGGATGACGGCGGCGACGCCGATGATCATGCCGAGCATGGTGAGGATCGAGCGCAGCCGGTTCGCGACCAGCGCGCTCCACGCCTCGGCAAGCATGGCGCCCAGCATGCTAGCGGATCACTTCGGCATGCCCGACAGGCCGGCCGCAGCGCGGAGCTTCGCCGCGTCCATCAGCCGGTCGCCCTGCATCACCGTCACCACGCGGCGGATGGCGCCGAAATCCGTCGCGACGTCGCCGTCGACGAGGAAGAGCTCGGCCTTGCGCCCGGGCGTGACGGCGCCGATCTCGCGGTCGAGCCCGAAGATGCGGGCCGGGATGATGGTGGCGGTCGCCAGCGACTGGGCCGGGGTCATGCCCGCCTTCACATAGAGCTCGAGGTCGCGCACCAGCTCGAGCCCGATTCCGTCCGTGCCTGCGAGCACGGGCACGCCGGCGGCGTTCAGCGCCGTCACGAGGTCCGCCAGTTTGTGATAGCTGGCGCACATGCGGGGCCTGTCGACCTCTGCCGTGGGGGCGAAGAAGCTGACGAGGAAGTTCCGGCGGACGGCCGGCGGCACCACATCGGCATAGGCCTGGTAGGAGGGCGGCATCTGGCCGTTCTCGAAGCAGAAGCCGCTTTCGAAGATGGCGGCGGTCACGTCGACGGTGGTGCCGCTGGCCTTCAGCTCGGCGATATAGGCCTTGGCCTCGGGGCTGCCGAGGTCGACATCGGCAGCGTGGCGCGCCGGGCCGTAGAAGCGGGCGAGCGTGTTGGAGGCATTGACGACGCTGTCGGGCATCAGCTGCATCATGGCCATGTTGATATGGGTGATCTCGTCATAGCCGGCGCGCACCGCGTCGAGCGGGCGCATGGTGGCAGGGATATGGCCCTGCACCCTGAGGCCGAGCGCATGCGCGCGGTCGGCGATCGGCTTGACGAGGGCCGGGTCCAGCGAGCCGTAGAGCTTCACGCCGGCGAAACCCATTGCCTTGGCGCGGTCGACTGCGGCCATCGCTTCGTTCTGATTGGCAACGACGACGGCGACCTGCGCCTTGTAGGGGCCGGGCCCGTCGATCAGCATGGCCGGAACGATGCGGGGCCCGAGCAGCTCGCCGCGGTCGATCCGGCCCTTGCGGGCAATCGATTCGTCGGGCCGGTTGCCGGGATCGCGGACGGAGGTGACCCCCATCGACAGCAGCAGAGGGCCTGTCGCATCGTTGCTGAAATGCTGGTGGCTGTCCCACAGGCCGGGGAGAAGGGTGCGGCCGTTGCCCTCGATCACGGTGGCACCAGTCGGCGTGGTGATGGTGCCGGCCGGGCCGACCGCGCGGATCACCCCCTTGTCCACGACAACGCTGACGCCCGGCCGGAAGGCAAGGGCCTCGGAATCATAGAGGGTGACGTTGCGGAAGAGCACAGCGCCCGCTGGCTTTCGGGCGATCTCTGCCACCAGCGCGGGCGCCCGGGCTGCGAGGGCCTCGTCCTGCGCTTTCGACAGCGCGGGCGCATTGGCTTCCCAGCCGGCGGGCAGAAGGCTCAGCACGTCGACAGTGCCGAAGAAGCGGCTTCCATCCATCCAGACCGGCGTCGGGGCAAGGTCGATCCCGCTGATCGCCCAGGCCTGCACTGTCTTGCGGGCGCCATCGGGGCCCGTGACCACTGCCTCGGCCAGCGGCTCCATCCGGGCCTTTCCGGCCGGAAGCAGCTCCAGCGTGCGGCCGGGCGCAGCCAGGAGGGCTTCGGCGAGCCAGGCCGTATAGTCCACCGTCCCGCTGGCCGGCACATAGGCCTTGCCGGGCACGGAGCGGACGGTGCCGCTGTCGACCGGGCTGCGGAAGACCCCCGTTGCGGCGTCGAAGCTTTCGCCGGCATCGCCGGCCGTCGTGAAGCCGCGGATGGTGAGGGACTGGATGCTGTTGCCCGGGCCGATCTTCAGCGCCTGGTCGATCTCTGTCCGGAACCCGCGCAGGTTCAGGCTCTGGCGGGAGAGGCGGGCTCCGTCGGGCGCGGTCCAGCGCTGCGCCGTGCCGTGGCGCCCGCCCGTGGACGTGATGGTGTAGGGCTGGGCCGTAGCCGGGGGCACGAGCAGCTTCGCGATCGCGGCCTCCTGCGCCGAAGAGGCGGCAGCCGGTGCCGCGGGCGGCGCTGCATCGTGCGCAGGTGCTGCGGCCGCGGCGAAAAGCAGGGCGGCGAACGCGACGGACGTCAGATACCTCGGCATGGATTGCCTCCTCGAACAGCGGGATGGTGGCGGCAGGCGGGCTGCATCAGGCGGCCTGATAATCATGGCCGGCGCCCGCGAGCGCCTGTTTCGTCGGCGGGCCATCGTAGGTGATCCGGCCGTCCTGGATGCGCACCACGCGGTTGGTGGCGGCGGCCACGCCGGGATCGTGGGTGACGAGGACGGCGGTGACGCCCTGTTCGGCATTCAGGGAGCGGAACATGGCGAGGATCTCGGCGCCAGTCTTGGTGTCGAGCGCGCCGGTGGGTTCGTCTGCCAGCAGGAGGCGGGGGCGGTTGGCGAGCGCGCGGGCGACGGCGACGCGCTGCTGCTGGCCGCCCGAGAGCTGGGCGGGGCGGGACATTTCCTTGCCGGTGAGGCCGACGAGGGCGAGGAGTTCATCGGCGCGCGCGTTGCGTTCCTTCAGGGCATGGCCGGAATAGACCAGCGGCAGCGCGACATTTGCCCGGGCGCTGAGGCGGGGCAGCAGGTTGAACTGCTGGAAGACGAAGCCGATAGCGTCGTTCCGGAGCTTTGCCAGCGCCTTTTCATCGAAGGCGGTGATGTCGGTGCCGTCGAAGCGGTAAGTGCCTTCGGTGGCGGTGTCGAGGCAGCCGATGATGTTCATCAGCGTCGACTTGCCCGAGCCCGAGGGCCCCATGATCGACAGGAACTCGCCCTGCCGGACGCGGAAGGACACGCCGTGCAGTGCACGGAAGGCGCCGGCCTCGGAGGCATAGTCTTTGACGACGTCCGAGAGGTCGAGGACGGGAACTCCCGCCCCCTCGGCCCCGGCAGAGGAGACCGGGCTGCTCACTTGGCCTCGTCAGCCCCCGGGGGAGCCTTGGGGTCCACCTCGCTGGTGATCACGCGGTCGCCGGCCTTGAGCTCGCCACCCAGCACGATCGAGTTTTCGGCATCCGCGGCGCCGAGGCGTATGCGGCGGGGCTGCGGCTTGCCGTCGGCGCCGAGCACGAAGATTGTGGTGCCGAAGCCGGCCTGCGGCTTTGCCTCGGCGTTCTTGGCCTTGTCGGCCGCCTGCTGCCGGGTCCAGTCCTTGGGCTTCCAGGTCATGGCGGCGTTGGGCACCAGCAGCACGCCCCTGTGCTCCTTCACGAGGAAGCGGGCATTGACCGTCATGCCCGGCAGGAGGGCGCCGTCGGGGTTGGGCACGTCGACGACCACGGTGAAGGTGACGACATTCTGCTGGGTCGACGGATTGAGCCGCACCTGGCTGACGGTGCCGTTGAACTGCCGGTCGTTGTAGGCGTCGACGGTGAAGCTGACCGCCTGGCCCAGCCGCACACGGCTGACATCTGCCTCGGCCACCAGTGCCTCGATGCGCATCTGGGTGAGGTCCTGCGCGATCGAGAAGAGCTCGGGTGTCTGGAAGGCGGCGGCGACCGTCTGCCCGATGTCGATCTTGCGGTTGATGACGATGCCCGAGACGGGTGCGACGATGATCGAGAAGTTGAGGTTCGCCTGGTCCTGCGCGACGCGGGCGCGGGCGGACTGGACCTGGGCGGCCTGCGAGCGGGCGGTGGCGACCGTCTGCTCATAATCCTGCTGGCTGATGAAATCCTGCTTGCGAAGTTCGGCAGCGCGGCGCCGGTTGGCCTCGGCGAGGGCGGACTGGGCCTCGGCATTGGCAAGGGCTGCCTGCGACTGCTGGAGCGAGGCGCGGAACAGGCGGGGGTCGAGTTCGAGCAGCACCTGGCCCGCCTTCACCCGGTCGTTGAAGTCGACATAGAGCTTCTCGACCGTGCCGGAGACCTGCGAGCCGACATTGACCACGCGCACCGGGTTGATGGTGCCGTTGGCGCTGATCTCCTCGGTGAGGTTGCCCGTGGCGGCCGGCGTGATCCGGTAGCGTGCGGAGGGGTCGTCCTCGCGGCGGGCGAAGGCGACGAGGGCGGCAACGACCCCGGCGACGAGCGCGAGAATCCCGATGATGCGCCTTCTGGTCATTGCACTGCGTCTCCGATCTGGCCGATGGCGCGGGCGAGCTGAAGCTCTGAAGAGCGGACGGCGAGCTCGGCGGCGACGAGCTGTTCGCGCGCGCCGGCAAGGCTTGCCTGTGCGTCGAGGAGCTCGGTGATGTTGGCAAGGCCCGTGCGGTAGCGCCCCTGGGCGAGCGCTGCGGCCTCGTCGGCGCTGGCGAGCAGGCGGCGGGCGGTTTCGAGGTTGGTCGCGTTGACGGCGAGGTCCTGGTAGCGGCTCCAGACGTCGAGCGCAGCCTGCTGGCGGACGTCCTGCAGATTGGCTTCGGCCTGTTCGGTGCTTGCGCGGGCCTCGCGCACCTGGGACGTGCGGCCGCCGCTGTCGAACAGCGGGATGTTGAGGGTGACGCCGGCGCTTCCCGTCAGGACATCGCGCGCGGCGGTGCCGGCGGTGGCGCTGGGGCCGGCGCCCAGCGTGACGCTGGGGCGGCGTGCGGCCTCGGCCTGGCGCAGGGCTGCCTCGGCCTGGGCGACATTTGCCTGGCTGAGCTGGAGGTCGGGACGGGCCCTGTCGGCCTCGGCGATCAGCGCATCGGCAGACTGGCGCAGCGCCGCGGCGCTGCCTTCGCGTGGCTGCGCGAGCGCGATCCGGGTGGAGGGCGGCAGGCTGAGTGCGGTGGCGAGGCGCCCGAGCTGGGTTTCGAGCGTGCCTTCGGCCCGGCGGAGATCGAGCTGGGCGCGGGCGAAGGCGGCATCGGCCTGCAGCCGGTCGGACTTGATTGCGACACCCGCCCGTTCGCGCGCGGTCGCGGCCTCCAGCGAATTCTTCGCGAAGCCGAGGTTGGCGCGCTGGGCATCGACCGACTGGTAGGCCGCGATGCTGGCGTTGTAGGCGATGCCGGTTTCGAGGACGACGGCCTGGGCGCGGTCGGCAAAGCCGGCGAGCGCGGCGGCGCGGCCGGCCTCGGCGAACGAGATGCGGGCTTCGCGGCCGCCGAAATCGTAGAGCAGCCAGTTGAGCGACAGGGCCGCCGTGACGGAGGCGCCGCTGTCGGTGACGGTGGGCAGCCGGCCGCCGGAAAAGCGCGTCCAGCTGGCGTCGGGGCCTGCGGAGGCATCGAGACGCGGGCCATAGGCGGCGCGGGCCTGCACCTCGCGCTCGGCCGCGGCGCGGACGCCGGCCCAGGCCGCGCGGGTGGCGGGCGCCCGGCAGAGCGCGATGTCGACGAGTTCCGGGAGTGCCAGCGGACGATCGGGGATGGCTGTGGCCGATGCGCAGGCCGGCGGCTGCAGCCCGGCTGCGGGAAAGTCGGGGCCAGCCGATGGCGCTGCCGCCTGAAGCGGGGCGGTTGCGAGGAGGAGGACCGGTACAGGCAGGTGGCGCAACAAGATCGGTCGGTCCTCGGGGGCGATGAGCGGCTGGAATGCCTTCCCGTTGCGGCTTCCCCCGCGCCATTGAGCAAGTCAAGCGGTGGCCACCCAAAAACCCGGGCTTTTGCGACCGGACGACGCACGCTAGAACGAACCGGCATTCATGGGGAACGGGTCGACGATCATGCCGAGCATCCTGTTGGTGGACGACGATCCGGGCATCCGGGACCTCGTCTCCGACTTTCTGTCGAAGCACGGCTATCAGGTGGCGACGGCCGAGGACGGCGTGGCGATGGACCGGGCCATGGCCGAGGCCGGACGCCCGTTCGACCTGGTTGTGCTGGACCTGATGATGCCGGGCGAGAACGGGCTGGAGATCGCCCGGCGGCTTTCCGCAAAGGGGGGGCCTGCGATCATCATGCTGTCGGCGATGGGCGAGGACAGCGACCGGATCATCGGGCTGGAGGTGGGCGCGGACGACTATCTTCCCAAGCCCTGCAACCCGCGCGAGCTGCTGGCACGGATCCGGGCGGTGCTGCGGCGGCGGCAGGACCCGGGGGGCGAGCCGGGTGGCGTGATAGCGGAGTTCGCCGGCTGGAGCCTGGACCTGGTGCGCCGGGAACTGACATCGCCGGACGGCGTTCTCATCACCCTGTCCGACGGGGAATTCTCGCTGCTGAGGGTGTTCGTGGAGCAGCCGCAGACTCCGCTGACGCGCGAAGGGTTGCTGGAACTTGCGCGCGGGCGGGAGACCGACAGCTATGACCGGTCGATCGATGTGCAGATCAGCCGGCTGCGGCGCAAGCTGGACGGAGCCGTGCAAAACCATGAGGAGCTGATCCGCACGGTGCGCAACGAGGGCTACATGTTCACGCCCAAGGTCACCCGACGCTGAGCACGGATCCGCAGCCGGAACAGCCGCAGGGCCCGGGCCATGCGGCGGAGGTGCCGAGCAGTCTGTTCACCCAGATCTTCGCGCTGGTGCTGGCGACTGTGGCGATTGCCCAGCTGATCAACCTGGCGCTGCTTGCGGCCCTGCCGCCGGATCCTCCGCGGGTTGTCCCGGTGTCCGAGCTGGCAACGGCGATCCGGGTCGGCGACGCGCGTGCGCTGCGGATCCGGCGCCTGCCGAGCCCGCCCTTTTCGCCCGGGCAGGCGGGCCCGGGGGCCACCCGCATGGAAGCCGACCTTGCCCGGCGGCTCGGGCGGTCGCCGGCCGATGTGGCGATCGACATGAGCGAGGTGCAGGGCCGCAAGGTGGTTGAATATTATCCGGCAGGATCGAGCACGCCGGAAGCCGCGTTGCAGGGCCAGTTCCGCATCGCGATCCATGACACGGATGGCTGGCTTCTGGTGGAGCCGGCGGACCAGCGCCTGCTGGCGACCCGCGAACGCCAGTTCCTGCTGCTGTTCCTGCTGAGCGCGCTTGCAATGTTGCCGATCGCCTGGATGTTCGCGCGGCGGCTCGCCCAGCCCTTCGAGCGCTTTGCCGACGCCGCCGAGGCGATCGGGCGCGACCCGCGGGCGCCGGCGCCGGAAGTGCGCGGGCCCGCCGAAGTGGAGCGCGCAGCCGATGCCTTCCGGCAGATGCAGAAGCGGCTGCAGGCCTATGTGACGGACCGGACGCAGATGCTGGGCGCGATCGCGCATGACCTGCGGACGCCGCTGACGCGCCTGGCCTTCCGGCTGGAGGCACTGGACGACGGCAATCGCGAGAAGCTGCGGGCCGACGTGCAGGAGATGGAGGCGATGGTGCAGTCCACGCTGGGGCTTGCCCGCGCCGACAGCCAGCCGGTGGAGCGGCAGCGGCTGGAGCTGGGCTCGCTGGTCGAGAAGGCAGCCGAAGACCTTGCCGTGACCGGGCGCAAGGTCAGCGCCGAGGCGCTGGACACGCTGATCGTGGATGGGGACCCCGTCGGCCTGCGGCGGCTGTTCACCAACCTGCTCGACAATGGCGAGACCTACGGCAAGCGCGCCCATGCCCGCGCCTGGCGGGACGGCGAGATGGCGATGGTCGATGTGCTGGACGAGGGGCCCGGCCTGCCGCCGGGCGAGGAGGAGCGGGTGTTCGAGCCCTTCTATCGCATCGAGCGATCGCGGAGCCGCGAGACGGGGGGCACCGGGCTTGGGCTGTCGGTTGCCCGCTCCATTGCGCGGCTGCATGGCGGCGACGTCGTTCTGTCGAACCGGAAGGGCAAGGGGCTGTGTGCGCGGGTGACGCTGCCGATCGCGCGGTGACGCGCCTGTTTCAGGGGCTTTCGCGCAGGCGCTGTTCGGCAAGCGCCCAGAGAGCGGCAAATGCGCGGGCCGGCGCACCGGAGGGCTGGAATGCGGCAACCGGCGCCCGGTGCACGGACATCTGCTCGATCGCGGCGGAATAGGGAACGACCGGCCAGTCGGAGGTTGCGACCGCCTCGCGGTGCACACGCCGCCTGAGATCCGCCATGTTCCAGACGGGAAGCAGCGGCGGGCGGCCCTTGTGGTTGCGCAGCAGCTCGTCGCGCAGCTGTTCGATTGCGCGGCCGGACAGCGGCGAGGGGATGGCGGGGACGATGATCAGGTCAGCCGCCCGGAAGACACGGTCGGCGAGCTCGGACAGGCCGGGCGGGCAATCGATGAGGATGCGGTCATAGCCTTCGGTGAAGGCCTTGAGCTTGCGGCGGACCACCTTGGCCTTGTCGTCCTGCGCGAGATCCCCTTCCAGCCGGCGGAGCGAGCGGTCGGCGGGCAGGATGTGGAGATTGGGAAAGGCGGTGTCGAGGATTAGGCCGTCGAGGCGATCATCGGCGAAGGCGTCGCGCGCGCGCAGGCCGGTCGCCTGCTCGCGCTGCAGCAGCCAGGTGGCTGCGCCCTGGGTGTCGAGGTCCCACAGGAGGGTCCGTCGGCCGCCCTGGGTGGCGGCCGCGTGCGCGAGGTTGACGGCCAGCGTGGACTTGCCCACGCCACCCTTCACGGAAAAGAGCGCGACGGATTTCATGCGGGCATCCTTGCGGCAGATGGCCGGCGTCGCAAGGGGGCGACGTGGATGAAAGCCCCGGTTCAGGCCGCGAGTGCGGCGGCGAGCCTGTCGCGAAGGATGCGCAAGTCCTGGAAGAGGGCGGCATCGACCGGCGCCGCCGGCTGGCCGATGGGTGCGGGCTGCGGCGGCACGGCGGCCTGCGACGCGGGATCGGCGGCGGGCTGCGGATCAGCTGCGCGAGTTGCCCGGGACGGTGCGGCGTTCCCGTTCGCGATGGCGACCAGGTTCCCGGCCCCATGGTCGGCGATCAGCTTGCGCACGCCCTTCACGGTGTAGCCGTCCTGGTGGAGCAGCTTGTGGAGGGCGGCCGCGAAGGCGACATCGCCTGGGCGGTAGTAGCGGCGATTGCCGCCGCGCTGCAGGGGCTTCAGCTCGGGGAAGCGGGTTTCCCAGAAGCGCAGCACATGCTGGGGCACGCCCAGCTGCTCGGACACTTCGCGGATTGTGCGGAAAGCGGCCGGATCCTTGCCCGGCGACTCCATGCCGACAGGAGGGGCCATCAGTCGTTGATCTTCTGACGCAGCAGCTGGCTCGGCCGGAAGGTGAGCACGGTGCGCGGCTGGATCGGCACTTCGACGCCGGTCTTGGGATTGCGGCCGACCCGCAGGCCCTTCTTGCGGAGCATGAAGCTGCCGAACGAGGAGAGCTTGACGTTGCCGCCGTTCAGGAGGGCTTCGGCCACATTGTCGAGGACCTGCTCCACAAGGTCGGCGGATTCGGCGCGCGACAGGCCGATCGTCCGATGCAGTTCATCGGCGAGGTCGGCCCGCGTCAGCGTCGGTACTGCCTTCTGGGTCTGCGCCATATGCCCCCCGGGAACACGAACATTCGTCTCTTCGACTCGGCCATGAGCCGATGCAAGAACCAGAAGGCTAATCAAAAGCGTGATTTGTTGAAAGCCCTTATGGCCGAATCGAATGCTTAACGGCACATTTGTTAACGATCGGCCGGGCAATCCGTCGCTGCGGCGGTGCCGGGGCCTGTGCCGGATGCCGGATGTGCGACGACCGGCCGCTGCCCGGTCACATCCGGATCAGCACGGCACCCCAGGTGAAGCCGCCGCCCATCGCCTCCAGCAGGCAGAGCTGGCCGGGGCGGATGCGGCCGTCACGCACGGCGGTGTCGAGGGCAAGCGGAACAGAGGCCGCAGACGTGTTGGCGTGGGACCCGACCGTCATCACCACGCGCGCCATCGGCAGGCCGAGTTTCTTCGCCGTCGCCTCGAGGATGCGGGCATTGGCCTGGTGGGGGACGATCCAGTCGAGATCCTGGGCCGTCAGGCCTGCGTCCGAGAGAACCTCTTCCGTGACGGAGGCGAGGTTTCCGACGGCATGGCGGAACACCTCGCGGCCCTTCATGCGCAGCTTGCCAACGGTGCCTGTGCTGCCGGGCCCGCCGTCGACATAGAGCAGGTCGCCGTGGCGGCCATCGGCGTGGAGGCGGGCTGCGAGCAAGCCGCGGTCGCCGTCCTGGGCCTCCAGGACGACAGCGCCGGCGCCGTCGCCGAACAGGACCGCAGTGGTGCGGTCGTCCCAATCGAGGATTCGGCTGAACAGTTCGGCGCCGATCACCAGTGCGCGGGAATGGGCGCCGGTGCGCAGCAGGGCATCGGCAACCGTGATTGCGTAGACGAAGCCGGAGCAGACGGCCGCGACATCGAACGCGGCCCCCTGGCCGATGCCGAGCCGGGCCTGGACGCGGGTGGCGGTTGCCGGGAAGGTGTCGTCGGGGGTGGCTGTCGCGACGATGACGAGATCGATGTCGGCCGGGCCGACGCCGGCGGCGGCCATGGCGTTCCGCGCCGCTTCGACGGCGAGGTCGGAGGTCTTCACATGGGGTTCGGCGATCCGCCGTTCGCGGATGCCGGTGCGCTCGATGATCCAGGCGTCGGTGGTGTCGAGGCGCTGTTCGAGGTCGGCATTGGTGACAGGGCCCGGCGGAAGGGCACTTCCGGTGCCCGTGATGACGGAGCGGCGGGGCACGTGGCGGTCAGGCCGCGTCCGCGGCGGGGCCAGGCTGCGGTGCGCCCGCGCGATGGGCTGCGAAATTGGCAAGATCGGCCTGGATCCGGGCGTGGATGTCGCGGGTGACGAGATCGTGGGCGACCCCGATCGCGTTGGCGAAGCCCTTGATGTTGGCAGCGCCATGGCTTTTAACCACCACGCCGTTGAGGCCCAGGAAGACTGCGCCATTGTGGTTGTTGGGATCCAGCTGGTCCCTGAGGGCGCGCAGCGCCGGGCGCGAGAAGAGATAGCCGATCTTCGTCAGCAGGCTGGCACGATAGGCGTTGGCCAGAAGCCCGGTGACGAGCTTTGCCGTCCCCTCTGCCGTTTTCAGCGCGATGTTTCCGGAAAAGCCGTCGGTGACGATCACGTCGGTGTTGCCCTGGGCGATGCCGTTGCCTTCGACATTGCCCTGGAATTCCAGCGGCAGGTCGACGGCTGCCATGCGGATGAGCTGGGCTGCATCGCGGATCGCCTCGGTGCCCTTCATGTCTTCCTCGCCGATGTTGAGGAAGGCGACCTTCGGGCGGTCGAGCCCGAGGACGGTGCGGGCGAAGGCTGCGCCCATCACGGCGAACTGGACGAGGTTCTCGGCGTCGCAGTCGGTGTTGGCGCCGAGATCGAGGACGACGGAGTCGTTCTTGAGCGTCGGCATCAGGGCGACGAGCGCGGGCCGGTCGATGCCTTCCATGGTGCGCAGCGCGAGCTTCGCCATCGCCATCAGCGCGCCGGTGTTGCCGGCCGACACCGCGGCGGCGGCCTCGCCCGCCTTCACGGCCTCGATCGCGAGACCCATGGAGGTGGACCTGGCACGGCGGATCGCCTGGCTTGGCTTGTCGGTGCCGAGCACCGTGCCTTCGACCGGGATGATCTCGGCCTCGGCCGCGACACGGGGTGCGCGGGCGAGCGCCGCCCGGATGGGCGCTTCCTGGCCATAGAGGCGGAAGCGGATGTCAGGGTATCGTTCGCGCGCGATTTCGGCGCCGGCGATGACGACCTCTGGGCCGACATCGCCGCCCATCGCGTCCAGTGCGATGATGGGCGCGATAACGGGTCGCTTGGCTCTGTCTGCTGTCACGTCGCCTGCCTAGCCATGCGGGACACGCGCTGCAAGCAGGTGTCGCCCGAATGGCAGGTGCGGGGCCTCACGCCCACGGTGCAGCCGGCTCAGTCCTGAGCGGCGATCACTTCGCGGCCGTCGTAGAAGCCGCAGGACGGGCAGATGTGGTGCGGGAGCTTCAGCTCGCCGCAGTTCGAGCATTCCTGGGGCTGCACGACCGACAGCGCGTGGTGGCTGCGCCGCATGTTGCGCCGGGAAGGCGAGGTCTTGCGCTTGGGGACGGCCATGAGGCACCTTCTTCTTTGCGTTTCGTGGTTGGGTGGACCCGAAGGCGCAGGGATGCGCCCGAACCACCCGTTTGTGTCGGGAATCGAGCGCGCGGTCATAGTGGAATCTCAGGAAATGGCAAGAGGACAGGGAGCATGCGCAAATGCAGGTGACCATGGTGACGGCGGGTGTTCTGGGCTTTCTGCTACTGGTGCTCGGCATCCGCGTCGTTCAGCTGAGGATGAAGACGCGCATCTCGCTGGGCCTGGGCGACAATGCCGACATGGAGACTCGGGTGCGGGCGCACGGCAATGCGGCAGAGTGGATTCCGATCGGCCTGATCCTGCTGTTCCTCGCCGAGCAGGCGCAAGGGCCGCACTGGCTGGTGGTGGGGAGTGCAGCGCTGTTGGTGCTGGGGCGGCTGCTGCACCCGCTGGGGCTTGCCAACCGGTCGCCCAATGCGTTCCGCATGCTGGGCATGGTGTTCACCTGGACGGCAGTCGGCGGCCTTGCGATCCTGGTGTTCGTGCACGGGATCGGCTTTCGCTGAGGTGCAGGCTCAGAAGGCGCTTGCGCGAACGGGTTGGCCGGGGGCAAGGCTGACCCCATGATTCCTGCCTTTTTCGGCCTTGCCGGCACCGCCCTTTCCGATGACGAGACCGCGCTGTTCAGCAGCTGCGAGCCCGCCGGCTATATCCTGTTCAAGCGGAATGTGGAGACGCCGGAGCAGGTCCGTGCTCTGACGGACGCGTTGAAGGCGCTGTCGGGCAACGCCCGCGTGCCGATCCTGATCGACCAGGAAGGTGGGCGCGTCGCGCGGCTGAGGCCGCCGCACTGGCCGGAGTTCCCACCGCCGGTGGTGTTCGGAGAGACGTGGGAGAAGGCGCCGCTGACGGCGATGGCGGCCGCGCGGGCGAACGCGCAGGCCCTGGGCACGATGCTGACGGAGCTGGGC
Organism: Sphingomonadales bacterium; assembly: GCA_027490095.1. GTDB lineage: Bacteria > Pseudomonadota > Alphaproteobacteria > Sphingomonadales > Sphingomonadaceae > Sandaracinobacteroides. Next base: position 81,058 of record JAIXYT010000039.1, read on the forward strand.
GTCACGGTCGACTGCCTGCCGCTGCTCGACGTGAAGGCGGATGGCATGCACGAGGTGATCGGCGACCGGAGCTATGGCACGGACCCGATGTTGGTCGCCTCGCTGGGGCGCGCGACGCTGGATGGGCTGAAGGCCGGGGGCTGCGTGGGCGTGGTGAAGCATATTCCGGGCCATGGGCGCGCGACGCTGGACAGCCATCTGGCGCTGCCGACGGTGACGGCCTCTGCGCAGGAGCTGGAGAGCGATCTGGTGCCGTTCCGACGGCTGGCGGACGCGCCGATGGCGATGACGGCGCACATTCTCTACACCGCCTGGGATGAGGTTCTTTGCGCCTCGCTTTCGCCGAAGATCATCGCCGAGATCATCCGCGGATCGATAGGCTTCGACAATCTGCTGATGTCGGACGACCTGGGGATGCACGCGCTGGGCCTGCAGCCGGGCGGGAACAGCATGGCGGGCCGCGCGACGGGCGTGATCGCGGCCGGGTGCGATATCGCGCTCCACTGTTCGGGCGACTTTGCCGAGATGCGCGAGATTGCGGATGCGCTGGCGCCGATCGGGGCACGGGCGCGCGAACGGCTGGAGCAGGCCATGGCTTGGGCAGGCGAGCCGGTGGGCGACACCCCCAGCCTCGCCGCGAAGCGCGACGCGTTGCTGGCGGCGGCGTGAGGGAGCTTTTCGCCGAGGACCCTCCCCGCGCGGCGCCTGCGGCGGACACGCTGATCGTTTCGTTCGAGAGCTGGGAAGGTCCGCTCGACCTGCTGCTGACGCTGGCGCGCAACCAGAAGATCGACCTTGCGCGTGTGCCGATCCTGCCGCTGGTGGAGCAGTATCTCGCCTACATCCAGCAGGCCCGCGCGCTGAAGCTGGAGATCGCCGCCGACTATCTGGTGATGGCGGCCTGGCTTGCCTATCTGAAATCCGCCCTGCTGCTCCCGCGCGAGGAGCAGCCCGAGCCCGACCCCAATGATCTTGCGGAGCGGCTGCGCTGGCGGCTTCAGCGGCTGGAGGCGATGCGGGACGCGGCGGACAAGCTGGTCCGGCGCGACCTGCTGGGCCGCGACGTGTTCCTGCGCGGCAAGCCCGAGGGCTTGCGGACCGTTCGGCAGTCGGCCTGGGATGCGAGCCTCTACGAGCTGCTGGCGGCCTATGGGGCGCTCAACCAGCGGCCGCGCCCGGGGCCGTGGACGCCGCACGACCGGGGTGCGATCTGCTCGCTGGAGGAGGCGCTGCAGCGGCTGTCGTCGCTGATCGGGACGGCACTCGACTGGACGGAACTGGTGAAGTTCCTGCCGTCGACGGAGGATGCGGCGCTGGCGCGATCGACGCTGGCCTCGACGTTCGTGGCGGCGCTGGAGCTGGCGCGGACGGGCCAGGCAGAAATCACGCAGTCGGCGGCGTTCGGGCCGCTGCTGCTGCGGGTGAAGAGCGCAGGGAGCGCCTGACCTTTATCAGATCCGGGGGCGTCTGTTGCCCCAGGGCGCTGCCTCTTCCACCTCCGCCGCCAGCTGCAGCAGCAGATCCTCGCGGCCGAACGGGGCCATCGCCATGATTCCGATGGGAAGCCCATCGTGGGAGGTACCCAGCGGCAGGGTGATGGCCGGGCAGCCGGTCAGGTTGGCGAGGCCGGCGAAGGGGCAGAAGGCGGCGAACTCCTGGCCGAAGACGCCTGGGCTGTCCTGGTCGAGGTGAAGGACCCCGAGGTCGATCGGCGGCTTGGCGAGCGTCGGGCTCAGGAGCAGGTCGTGCGTGCCGAAGAAGCGGTCGATGGTGATCGCGGCGGCCTCGAAGGTGGCGATGGCCGCCTGCAGGTCCTGGGCCGTGCGCGAGGCGGCAATGTGGCGCCACATGGATGTGATCTTCTCGATGGTTTCGGGCGTCGCTTCGTGCCCCACTGCGGCTGCATGGGCGGCAAGCGTGCGCGCGGTGCAGGTGGCGATGTTGGTGGTGTTGGCGTCCATCAGCGCCGCCCAGTCGATCGCGGGCACATCCTCGCGCACGCTGTGGCCCAGCCGGCCGAGGAGGAGCGCCGCATCGTGCAGGGCCGCGTGGACGTCGGCATCGACATGGCCGCCGTCGAACGGGCGGAGCATCAGCGCAAAGTTCAGGCGCGGGGCCCTACGTGTGATGGCCTGGAGGTAGCCGCCCTCGGGCCGGGGCGGGCGCACCCGGTCGCCGGGGGCGGGGTGGCCGAAGACGTCGAGGAAGGCGGCGGCATCGCGGACGCTGCGGCTGATCGGGCCGATGCCCGACAGGCCGTTCCAGTCCTCCACCTTGCCGGGCCCCAGCGGGATCCGGCCGCGCGAGGTCTTGAGGCCGAGGAGGCCGCAGCACGACGCCGGCACGCGGACCGAGCCGCCACCGTCGGAGGCCTGTGCCAGCGGGACCACGCCGGCCGCGACGGCGGCCGCGCTGCCGCCCGAGGAGCCGCCCGTCGTCTTTTCCGGGTTCCAGGGATTGCGCGTGCGGCCCTTCGCCAGCGATTCGGTGGTGACGGTGAGGCCGAGTTCGGGGGTGGTGGTCTTGCCGAAGGTCAGGAGGCCGGCGGCGTCCGCGCGCTCCACGAAATGGCTGTCGGTGTCGGCAATGTGGTCGAGATAGCGGCTTCCGGACCCGGTGCGGACGCCCGCAATGTCGATGCCGAGATCCTTCACGAGGAAGGGCACGCCCGAGAGCGGACCCGCAGGGAGCGGCCTTGCGGCCTGGGCGCGGGCGCGGTCGATCGTGTCCTGCGCGAGGAAGTTGAGGAGCGGGTTGGTTTCGGCGGCGCGGCGGACCGCGACCTCCAGCAGCTCGGCTGCGCTGACGTCGCCGGCCGCGACATGGGCTGCAAGCCCGACGGCATCGGCCTGGCGGTACAGCGTCGCGATATCCGTCATGCGAGATCCTTCATCCGGTCGAGCGCGGCCGAGAGATCGGCGATGAGGTCGTCCGGATCCTCGAGCCCGATGGAAAGGCGCAGGGAAAGGCCGGACGGCCGGAACGTGTTCAGCCGGCGGATCGCCTCGGGGCTGGTGGGGATGCAGAGGCTTTCATAGCCACCCCAGGAAAAGCCGATGCCGAAGTGTTGGAGATCGTCGCAGAACCGGGCGGCATCGGCCCGGCTGCCGTGCTTCAGCACCAGCCCGAACAGGCCCGAGCTGCCGGTGAAATCACGTTTCCAGATCGCGTGGCCGGGGCAGTCAGGCAACGCCGGGTGGAGCACGCGATCGACCAGCGGATGCGCCTTCAGCCAGTGCGCGATCTTCAGTGCCGAGGCCTCGTGCCTGGCCATGCGCAGGGGGAGCGTGCGGAATCCGCGCAGCGCGAGCGCCGCCTCGTCGCCGGAGACGCACTGGCCGAGGGCCCAGGCCGTCGAGCGCAGGCGGGCGAACAGCGGGGCGGTTGCCGACACCGCGCCCATCATCACGTCGGAATGGCCGCCCACATATTTGGTAAGCGCCTGGACGACCATGTCGCAGCCGGCTGCGATGCCCTTGAAGTGGATGCCGGCAGCCCAGGTGTTGTCGAGCAGGGTCGGGATACTGCGCGCCCGGGCGGCGGCCGTGATCGCGGGCACATCCTGCACTTCGAAGGTGAGCGAACCCGGGCTTTCCAGCAGCACCAGCGCGGTTTCGGGGCGGAACAGCGTTTCGATCCCGGCGCCGATCAGGGGGTCGTAGGGCTCTGCCGCGATGCCCAGCCGCTTCAGCAGCCCCTGCCCCATCGCGGTCGTGGGATCATAGGCGCTGTCGGGCAGCAGGATGTGCGCGCCGGGCTTCGCAACCGTGAGGATGGCGCCGGCGATGGCCGCCACGCCCGAGGGGTAGAGCATGGAGCCGGCCGCGCCGGGTTCGAGGCCGGTGAGCGCCTCGCGCAGCGCCCAGGTGGTGGGCGTGCCCTTGCGGCCGTAGAAGAGGGTCTCGTCCTGCTTGTGGTTCGCCGCGTCCATGTCGGCGATCGTGGGATAGAGGATGGTGGACGCGCGCCAGACCGGCGGGTTCACGATCCCGCCGGTGCCCTCGTGATTCTGCGTCCATTCCGGCCGGCGGCCTGCCTCGACCGCCCATGTCGTGGGCTTGGGAGGTTCGCTCAAAAGCCCGACTTGTCGCTCAGGCGCCCGTGACGACGGGGGTGTCGGGGTGTGCGCCCCATTCGGCCCAGCTGCCGTCGTAGAGGGCCGGATCCTTCGCGCCGAGCACAGTTGCCGCCAGCACGATCGACGAGGCCGTGACGCCCGAGCCGCAGGTCGCGATCAGCGGCTTCATCGGGTCGACCCCGGCGTCGGCGAAGGCCGCCTTCAGGCCGGCGGCGTCCTTCAGCGTGCCGTCGGCATTGTAGAGGCTGGTGTAGGGCAGGTTCTTCGCACCCGGCATGTGGCCGGCGCGGACGCCCGGACGCGGCTCGGGTTCGGTGCCGGCAAAGCGGGCGGCCGAGCGGGCGTCGACCACCTGTGCGGAGCCGGACTTCAGATTTTCGCGCATCGCATCGAGGTCGCGGACCGACGAGGTGTCGGCCCAGACGGTGAAGTGGCGGTGGCGCACGACCGGCTTGCCGCTTTCGAGACCGCCGCCGGCTGCCTTCCAGGCGTCCAGCCCGCCGTCGAGCACGGCCACCTGGTGGGCGCCGAACACGTGGAACATCCACCAGGCCCGCGCGGCGGACTTCAGCGGGCTGTTGTCGTAGACGATGATGCGCGAACCGTCGCCGAGGCCCATCGCCTGGGCGCGGCTGGCGAACTTCTCGGGCCGCGGCAGCATGAAGGGCAGGCCCGAGGACGGGTCGGTCACTTCCTCGAGATCGAGGAAGACCGCGCCCGGGATATGGGCGGCCTCGAACTCGGCGCGGGCGTTGCGCCCATGTTCGGCAAGGAAGAGGGTTGCATCCACCACCCGGACGTCGCTCTTCTGATGCTCGGCCTTCAGCCACTCCGCGCTGACAATCGCGTCCATCAAGTCCCCACAGGATCTTCGTATCGAGTTTCACGCGGGGCACCCGACGCCGTTGGAATCGGGCTGCCCGCATGGCCGGTTTGTCCGGCATGGAATCGCGGCCTCTTACCGGCCTGTTCGAGCCGCGACAAGCTTCAACACCTCCCATTCGAGACGGGCCGCACGGGATGCCGCAGGCCGGACTCAAGCCTTCGGCCCGGCTGCCGTAACTGATCGGCTGGATGGGAAAGCAGGACCAGATGGGTGATATTCCGGGACAGTTGCTGCATGGCGGGCGGACCGAGGCGCAGGCTGGCGCCGAGGCGACAGGTGTCGGCTCGGTGACGGGGCTGTGGCATGTCAGGCGCCGGGACGCGGTGACCGACTGGTTGCCCGGGGACCTTCTGTCGCAATCTGGCGCGAGCGAGGCGCCTTCGGGCATCGAGCGCCGCCTGCCCCGCCGGGCAGAGGCGCTTTGGAACCGGCTTCGCGGGGACGCCGAGCTTCCCCCGGCCGACGCGGCCGCCGCGCTGCTGGCGCCCCCCTTCTCGACACAGGCGCTGCTGGTGACGAAACCCCTGCGCGGCGGACCCCGGATCGCCTTTTCCGGCAGCGATGTGGGCTGGCTGGGCCCGGCGGCTGTCGGGGCCGCGGTTGCCGATTCGAAGCCGAGTGCCCCCGTTCCCGACCGCCTCGTGGCTCTGGCACTGGCAGCGGTTGCAGCCGGCGGGCCCCGGCACCTGGACAGCGACTTCGATCCCGATGTGGGAGGCCCAAGGGCCGGCATCCTGTTCCGTGCCGTTGCGTTGCCACTCGCCCCACAGCCTGCAAGCGGCCTCGCCGGCCTTGCCGTGGCGGTGCTGTCGTGGCGGAAGCTCTTGTCGCAGGATGAGACAGACGCCCTCCATTCCGAACTGAGGGCCGCGATCGGATGGCTTGGATCGACCGGCAGGACCGGGCCGGCGCGCTGAAGAAAAAGGCAAAACAGCCCGCTCGGTGGTGTGCTGACCGCAGAATCTTCGGGGCCGACCGCAACATTCCGCAACCAGGCCCGCTTGAAGCACGGTATGAGGAAGCGCATAGCCAGAACGGCGGGCCCGGGACTGCGAACACGCGGCCGGGCAGCCCCGACAAGCGAGAGCGAGCGCATGCCCAGCAAGGCCCAGACGGCAGACATTCCGGCGGCAGATCCTGCGGCCTTTCCCCCTGCGCTGCGGCGCCAGTTCCGCGACCTGCTGTTCGGCAGCGCGCCCGAATCCGAGCTGGAGCATCTGTCCGAGGCGGATTTCGAACGGCTGTCGGCGCTGGCCTTCGCCACCTTCGCGGTCCGCATGCCCGGCACCCACAATGTCCATGTCGGCGCTGGCGAGGGCGATGTGGGGCACCGGCATATGCCGGTAATCCTGTCGACCGACGACATGCCGTTCCTGGTGGACAGCGCAACGGCGGCAATCGGCGGGATGGGGCTGGAGATCCAGCGCCTTCTGCACCCGATCCTGGGCGTTCGACGCGACGGGGACGGGCGGGTGGTGGCGCTCGGCGAGCCCGACGCGCCGCGCGAGAGCCTGATCCTGATGGACGTGGAGCGCGCGCCCGCGAAGAAGCGCGCCGACCTTCAGCACAGCCTTGACCTTGTCTATGGCGATGTCCGGCGCGCGGTGCACGACTGGCAGCTGATGTTGCGTGAGCTGAGGGGCGCCGCCCGCGCGCTGAACGACAGCCCGCCACCGATCGCGCCCCATGTGCTGGCCGAGACGATCGCCTTCCTGGAATGGCTGGCGGCCGACAATTTCACCCTGCTGGGCCATGCCGACGGCGACACGCGGCTGGGCCTTCTGCGCGACACGCAGCGCTGGCCCGCGCCTGTCGACGACGCGCAGGAGACGGCGCCTGTCAGCATCCACAAGTCGCCGCTGCGGTCGACCGTTCACCGCGCGGTGCCGCTGGACGTGATCACCGTCCGCCGCTTCGACAGCCACGGGAAGGTGACGGGCGCGGCCCATTTCCTGGGCCTGTTTGCCAGCGCTGCCCTTCGCGAGAGCCCGCGCCGGGTGCCGCTGGTGCGCCGGAAGGTGGCCGAAGTGGCCGAGCGGCTGGGCTATACCCCGCGCAGCCACGCAGGCCGGGCGCTGACCCATGTGATCGAGACCTTCCCCCGGGAAGAGATGTTCCAGATCGACACGGACGAGCTGCTGGCAATGGCGACCGGCCTGCTCAGCCTGCTCGACCGCCCGCGCCCGCAGCTGTTTGCCCGGCGCGACACGCGATCGAACAAGGCCTCGATCCTGGTGTATATTCCGCGCGAGACCTATTCGGCGGATCTGCGCAAGCGGGTGGGCGAGATGCTGGAGGTCGAGTGCGGCGGAAAGCTCGGCAAGTTCGACGCGGAGCTTCGCGCAGAGGGCCTGGCCCGGGTGCATTATGTGGTGGAGGGCGCGACCCGGGACCCCGATGTCGAGCATCTGAACCAGAAGCTGGTGCAGCTGACCCGCGGCTGGGACGATGAGCTGGAGCTGGCACTGGTGGGCCGGGCCGGCGCGATCCGCGCGGCGCGGCTGGCGCTGAGCCATGGCCGCGCCTTTTCGCCCGGCTACCGCTCGGAATTCACGCCGGCGGAAGCCGCCGACGACATCCTGCGCCTGACCGAGCTGTCGACCCCCGACGACCGGCATGTCGCGCTCTACCGCAAGGCGGAGGACCCCGACACGGTGATCCGGCTGAAGATCTATCGGCTGGGCGAGATCATCCCGCTGTCGGATTCGGTGCCCATGCTGGAGAATTTCGGCTTCCGGGTGATCGAGGAGGTGCCCTACGACCTTGCCGGCGGCGAACTGGGCTGGATCCACGACTTCAAGCTGGAATCGACCGTCCCCCAGGACGAACTTCCGCCCTTCTGCCGGGTTGTGAACCCCGCGCTGGATGCCGTGCTGTCGGGCGCGCAGGAGAATGATCCCTTCAACGCGCTGATCCCGACCTGCGGGCTGACGGCCGAGGAGGCCAACTGGCTGAGGGCGTGGTTCCGTTATCTGCGGCAGACCGGCGTCGCCTATTCGATCCAGACGGTCGTCGACGCGCTGAAGCGCAACAAGGGTGCGACGCTGGCGCTGGTGGCGCTGTTCCGGGCGCTGCATGCGCCGGGGTCCGAAGCGGGGGCGGATGCAGCCGAAAAGGCGGTGCTGGAGCAGCTGGATGCCGTGCAGGCGATCGACGAGGACCGGATCCTTCGCCTGTTCCTTGCGCTGATCAAGGCGATGCTGCGCACCAACGCCTTCGTGCCCGGCGGGCCGGCTGCGCTGGCCTTCAAGCTGGATTCGGCCAAGGTTCCGGGCCTGCCGAAGCCGCTGCCCTGGCGGGAGATCTGGGTGTACAGCCCGCGCGTCGAGGGCATCCACCTGCGCGGCGGGCCGATCGCGCGCGGGGGGCTTCGCTGGTCTGACCGGCGGGACGATTTCCGCACCGAGGTGCTGGGGCTGGTGAAGGCCCAGGTGGTGAAGAATTCGGTTATCGTGCCGACCGGCGCCAAGGGCGGCTTCGATCCCAAGCAGCTGCCCGACCCTGCCGTGAACCGCGACGGCTGGGCGGCCGAGGGGCTGGAGGCCTACAAGCTGTTCATCCGCACGCTGCTGTCGATCACCGACAATCTGGATGCGGCAGGCCGGGTGGTGCCGCCGGCCGACGTGGTGCGGCTGGATTCCGATGATCCCTATCTGGTGGTGGCGGCCGACAAGGGCACTGCCACCTTCTCGGACACTGCGAACGGCATCGCGCTGGAGGCCGGCTTCTGGCTGGGCGACGCTTTCGCGAGCGGGGGCTCGGTTGGCTATGACCACAAGGCGATGGGCATCACGGCGCGCGGCGCCTGGGTGTCCGTGACGCGGCACTTTGCCGAGATGGGGATCGACGTGCAGTCGGACCCGGTGACGGTCGCGGGCGTGGGCGACATGTCGGGCGATGTGTTCGGCAACGGGATGCTGCTGTCGAAGAGCCTGCGCCTGGTGGCGGCCTTCGACCACCGGCACATCTTCCTCGACCCCGAACCCGACCCGGCGACGAGCTGGGCCGAGCGCGCCCGGATATTCGCCCTCCCCCGCTCCAGCTGGGCCGATTATGACGCGAAGCTGATCTCGAAGGGCGGCGGGGTGTTCCCGCGGGCACAGAAATCGATTCCGCTGAGCAAGGAGGTTCGGGCGCTTTTGGGGCTCGAAGCCGAGGCGGTCAGCCCCTCAGAACTGATGACGGCGATCCTGACGGCGCAGGTGGACTTGATGTGGTTCGGCGGCATCGGCACCTACATCAAGGCCGCCCAGGAAACCCACGCGGACGTGGGCGACCGGGCAAATGATGCAATCCGCGTGAACGGGCAGCAGGTGCGCGCCCGGGTGATCGGCGAAGGCGCGAACCTGGGCGTCACGCAGGCCGGCCGGATCGAGTTCGCGAGCCATGGCGGGCGGCTGAACACCGACTTCATCGACAATTCGGCCGGCGTCGACACCTCGGACCATGAGGTGAACATCAAGATCGCGCTGGGGGCGGCCGTGCGCGCCGGACGGCTGGAGATGGCGGAGCGCGACAGCGTGCTGGCCGGGATGACCGACGAGGTCGCGGCCTCGGTGCTGTCGAACAATTCGGCGCAGACCCTGGTTCTGTCGGTTGCGGAATCGCATGCCCGCGAGCGGCTGCAGGGCCATGTGCGGCTGATGGAGATGCTGGAGGCTTCGGGCCGACTGGACCGCGCCGTCGAAGGCCTGCCGGGGCCGCGCGAGATCGAAGAGAGGAAACGGCTCGGCCGCGGCCTCACCCGGCCCGAGCTCGCAGTGCTGTTGTCCTATACCAAGATGGAGCTGAAGGACGCGCTCGTCGACAGCGCGGTCGTGCTGGACCCGCTGCTGGAGGAGGACCTGTTCCGCGCCTTCCCGCCGATGATGCGCGAGCGCTTTGCGCCCGAGATCCGCGGTCACCAGCTAAAGCGTCAGATCGTCGCGACGAAGCTTGCCAACCTGCTGGTCAATCGCGGCGGCATGACGCTTGCGCATGACCTTGCCGCCGAGCTGGGCTGCCCGCTGTCGACGATTGCGGCTGCGTTCGTGTCGGCGCGCACGCTGTTCGACCTCGAGAGCCTGTGGGCGGCGATCGACGGCGCCAGGGTGCCGGCGGCGCAGGCACTCGTCTTTCATTCCGAGGCCTCGGTGGTGACCCGCATGCTGGTGGGCGATCTCGCCATGCGCACCGGCGCCGAAGAGCCCGAGCGGCTGTCGGCGCGGCTGGCGCCGGGCCTCAAGCGGCTGCTGGGGGGGCTGGAGAAGCTGCTGAGGCCCGAGCCCCGCGCGCTGGTGGAAGCGGTTCGCCAGCGGCTCACGCTGGCCGGCGCGCCGACAAATGTGGTCGACTGGATCGCGACCCTCAACGCACTGTCGGGCGCGTCCGGGGTCGTGGCGCTGGCGTCGGACCTGGGGCTCGACGAAGGCAGGACGGCGGAGGCCTACACACGGCTTGGCGAGGCGCTGGGGGTGGACTGGGCGCAGGGCGCAACCCACGCGCTGAGCCCTTCCGACAGTTGGGAGCGTTTGCTTGCGGCGACCACCGGGCGGAGCTTCGAGACGATGCGCCTTGACCTCATCCGCCGGCTGACGGAGCGAGGCGGCGATCCGCTTGCGGCTGCCGATGGCTGGCTGAAGGCGCACCGGGGCGATGCCGGTGCGCTGTCGCGCACGATCCAGGCGGCCCGCCAGTCCGGCGCGCCTTCGCTGCCGATGCTGGCGCATCTGGCGACCATCGCGCGGACTGCGCTGTCGGTGTGAGGCCGGGGGGCGGGGCTGCCCTCCCCGCCCGGGGTTGCAACGAATCGACGCTTGGCCTAAGGGCACCGCTCCCGAAGACAGCCGGAGGGGCCCTGCGGAATTCGCCGGGGGCCAGCGATCGGCAGACAGAAGAGAGACAGCCATGCCGTTCTACGAGCATGTCTACCTCGCGCGCCAGGACCTGGCGCCCGCGCAGGTGGAAGCCCTCACAGAGGCGTTCACGAAGATCGTCGCCGACACCGGCGGCGAGGTGAAGAGCAACGAGTATTGGGGCCTTCGCAACATCGCCTACCGCATCCAGAAGAACCGCAAGGCGCATTATGTGCTGCTGAACATCGACGGCCCGGCGGCCGCGATCCAGGAGCTGGAGCGCCAGGTGGCCCTGAACGAGGACGTGATCCGCTATCAGACCATCCGGGTCGAGGCGCTGGAGACCGGCCCGTCGGCGATGATGCGCAAGTCCGACCGTGCCGAGCGCGGTGAACGTGGCGAGCGCGGCGGTGACCGCGGCGGCCGCGGCGGTGACCGTGGTGACCGGGGCCCCCGCATGGACCGCGCCCCCCGTGAAGAAGGAGCCTGGTAAGCCATGGCACGTCCGTTTTTCCGCCGCCGCAAGAGCTGCCCCTTCTCGGGCAACAATGCGCCGAAGATCGACTACAAGGACATCCGTCTGCTGCAGGGCTTCGTCTCTGAACGCGGCAAGATCGTCCCCTCGCGGATCACCGCGGTGTCGGCCAAGAAGCAGCGCGAGCTCTCCCAGGCCATCAAGCGCGCCCGTCACCTGGGCCTCTTGCCCTACCTCGTGAAGTAAGGAGCACTGACCCATGGACGTGATCCTTCTTGAACGCGTGGAAAAGCTCGGCCGCATCGGCGACGTTGTTTCCGTGAAGCCCGGCTTTGCCCGCAACTTCCTGCTGCCGCGCGGCAAGGCGCTGCGCGCGACCGACGCCAACAAGGCGAAGTTCGAGGCCCAGCGTGCGCAGATCGAGGCCGACAACGCCAAGCGGCGTGAAGCGGCCGAAGCGCAAGCGGCGACGATGACCGACGTGTCGGTCGTCCTCATCCGCCAGGCTTCGAACGCCGGTGCGCTCTATGGCTCGGTTTCGGCCCGCGACATCGCGGACGCCATCACCGAAGCCGGCCACAAGGTCGCGAAGTCGGCCGTCGTGCTCGACAAGCCGATCAAGACGCTGGGGATCACCAGCGTGAAGCTGGTGCTGCACCCGGAAGTGACCGTGTCGGCCAAGGTGAACGTGGCCCGTTCGCCGGAAGAAGCCGAACTGCAGGCGCAGGGCGTCGACGTGACGGCCGACCTGTTCGAGCGCGAGGAAGCGGGCTTCACCGAAGCCTTCGACCCCAACGCCGAACCGGGCACGATTGCCGAAGACGAAGCCCCGGCCGACGGCGACACCGCCGAAGCCTGAGCCACCCACGACTGCACGAACAGGGGCCCCGGCGGCGACGCCGGGGCCCCTTGTCATTCGGGTCAGCCGCGGATCGCGGCTGCGCGTTGGTCGATCAGCCGCGGGTCGCGGCTTCGGCCACGATCAGCCGGGCCTCCGGCGCATGGCCCACGGCCACAAGCGCGCGGGCGATCCGGCGGATGTAATCGGGCGGCACTTCCGCCCAGCTGCCCTTCAGGCCGGTGGCGGCAATCAGCATCACCTCGCCCGTGCGGCGGGCGGCAACCGCACGATCCAGCGCGCGGGTCCAGTCATTGTCGAGCGCTGCGATCTCGACACCGACGCCGCCCCTGCCGAGACCTTCAAGCCCTGCTGCCAGCAGCTGGGCGCGGTGGGCGGGAACGGACTTCGCCCAGGTGCCATAGAGCCCCGATGCCACCGGTACCCGGCTGGAGACAGGGGCAAGCAGGGCCCAGACGGCTGCGCGTGGCGCCTCTCCGGCATCGGCCATCGCGGGCCACCAGCGTTCCGCAACCGGCACCATGCCAGCCGCGAGAAGGCTGGCGATGATGTCGGCTGCCGCCTCGGCCCTTGCCGGTGCCGGGGCGATCCGCGACGCAGCACGCGCCGTCGCGATCTGCCAGCCATAGGCTGCACGGCTTGCCGCCGGCGCTTCGGACCAGAGGGCCCGCATCGCTGCCACCCGCGCATCGGCATCGGCCGCGACATTGGCGGTGCGAAGCCTTCCGCCGGGGCTGTTCCCGGACGCATCCGTGTCGAGCGCGTCGGCTTCGGCGGCAAGCAGGCGGTTGAGCTCGTCGGTGCTGATGGCCCCTGTCGCTGCGACCACAGGGGCAAGGTCCGCCCGGCTTTCGAGCGACTGGCCCGGCAGCCGCACATACCAGCCCATGGCTGCCGGCGGCGCATCGGCCATCAGCTTCGCAGGGATCTCGAGGCCGGCGGCGCTGGCAAGGCCCAGCCGCCACGCCGTGAGCCCGCCCGTCGCTTCATCCCATTCGGGGTTCGCGCCGCGGCGGCTGCCGCCGGTCGCCGAAGCCACGCGTTCGGCAAGGCCGATGTCGAATGCGGCGATCTCCCTGCTGCGGCGCAGACGGTCGAACAGGAGCGAGGCGCCCACATCGTCGCCCAGGATCGACAGGCACATGGCATCGGCCAGCACCCAGGTCGGGCTTTCGGTGACGGCGCGGGCCAGCGGCGACAGCGGGCAGAGCGCCATCGGGTCGCCGGCCGCGACCGATGCCTGCGCAGCCGCGCCATAGAGGGGCGCGGTGTAGCGATCGATCGCGATGCGCGAGACGAGCCGATGGGCATCGGCGCCAGCGCCGAGGCGGAGCAGCGCATTGGCACGGGCTGCAACCCAGTCCGCCGGGTTCACCGGGCCCGGCGAATCGGCGGCCGACAGGAGCGCGCGCTGCAGAAGGACCTGCCCCCAGCGGCTTGCGAGAGGGGCATCGATCCGGGCGAGCAGCGTTGCCAGAAAACGGGCGTCGGACCCGGCGAAGAGATCGACCCGGTAGCCGCCGTTTGCCTGCGTCAGCAGGCCGGCGCGCTCTGGCGCCACGGTGGGGCCTGCGAGCTCCGCGAGGGGGTCGGTCGGTTCGGGTTCGGGCACCTCGGGAAGCTCGGCCTCGGGCTGAGGAAATGCCGCGAACCCCGGCAACGGGGCGGGCGCCCCGAGGGGTGCAGTCGACGCTGCGCCTTCGACCGCGCCGACGGCAGGGGCCTCGGGCTCGGCAATATCGTCGGGCAGCAGCGACTTGGGGGCGCCCGAGGATGGTGGCTCGGGTGCCGCCTGGGCGCCGAGCGGCACGACCGGCAGAAGGATAGCACCTGCTGCCGTGGCGGACCGAAGGAACCGGCGGAGACGGGCCGGGGCATTTGCGCGAGACGGCATGGCGACCCTATAGCGGTGCCTGTGAAGCCAGTGGAAGCCCCCTCTGCCATGTTCGACCCGGCCGGCGAGGCTGTGCCTGCGCCGCTGCGTGCGGATTGGCGCCTGCGGCCGATCGTGCTGGTGGGGCTGATGGGCTCGGGCAAGACGACCGTGGGCAAGCGCCTGGCCGCGCGCCTGAACTGGCCCTTCGTCGATGCCGATGCCGAAATCGAGGCCGCCGCGCAGATGCCGATCTCGGAGATCTTCGCCCGCTTCGGGGAGGCCCATTTCCGGGACGGCGAGCGGCGCGTGATCGCGCGCTTGATGGAAGGGGCGAACGGGAAGCCCGGGGCCAGGGTCATCGCAACGGGTGGCGGCGCGTTCGTCGACCCCGACACGCGGGCGCTGATCCTGGCCGAGGCGACGGCCATCTGGCTCGATGCCAGCCTCGACACGCTGGCCGCGCGCGTGTCGAAGCGCAACACCCGCCCGCTGCTGATCGGCCGGGACCCGAAGGTCGTCCTTGCGGAGTTGATGGAAAAGCGTGCGCCCTGCTACAGGCAGGCACCGATCCACATCGTCTCGGCCAACGGCCCGCACGAGGACACGGTGAACGCCATCCTCGACGCGCTGAAGCGCTGCGACAGCCCCCAAGTGCAGGTGTCATGACGAGTATCGATGTTTCCGTTTCCCTCGCCGACCGCAGCTATGTCGTGTCGATCGGGCCCGGGGTGCTGGACGGGGCGAGTGGGCGGCTGACGGCGCTGACAAGGGCGCGGAAGGTGCCTGTGGTGACGGACAGCGCGGTGGCCGGGCTGCATCTCGATCGCCTGCGCGCGGGCCTTGCCGGTTTCGAGTTGGTGCCGATCGTGGTGCCGGCCGGGGAAGGGGCGAAGAGCTTCGCGACCCTGGAGCAGGTGGTGGATCGCCTGCTGGCGCTGGAAGTGACCCGGCAGGACGTGGTGATCGCGCTGGGCGGTGGCGTGGTGGGCGACCTGACGGGCTTTGCAGCGGCCATCGTGAAGCGCGGCATGAACTTCATCCAGGTGCCGACGACGCTGCTGGCGATGGTGGACAGCTCGGTCGGGGGCAAGACCGGGATCAACACATCGGCCGGCAAGAACCTGGTGGGGGCGTTTCACCAGCCGCTTGCCGTGTGGGCGGATCTCGACTGCCTGACCACGCTGCCGCCGCGCGAAATGAAGGCTGGCTATGCCGAGATCGTGAAATATGGCCTCATTTCGGACCCTGCCTTCTATGCCTGGTGCGAGGCCAATGCCGCGCGGCTGCTGGCGGGCGAGGCCGGGCCGCTGGCCCATGCGGTGGCGCAGAGCTGCCGGGCGAAGGCGGCGATCGTGGCAGCGGACGAGCGCGAGACGAACGACATCCGCGCCCTTCTGAACCTGGGCCACACCTTCGGCCATGCGCTGGAGGCCGAGACGGGCTTTTCGGACCGGCTTCTGCATGGCGAGGCCGTTGCCATCGGGATGGCGCAGGCGCTGCGCTTTTCGGCGCGACGCGGGCTGATGCCGGCGGCAGCGGCTGCACGGTTCACGCAGCACCTGGAAGGCGTGGGGATGATGGCCTGGCCGCGCGAGGCGGGAATCGCGCCCGATGCTGCGTCGCGCCTGGTGGCGCACATGCGGCAGGACAAGAAGCGCACCAGCGACGGCCTGCCCTTCATCCTGGCGCGGGGGCTGGGCGACAGCTTCGTCGCGAAAGACGTGCCTTTGGCCGACGTCCAGGCGTTCCTGGAAACCGATCTTCAGCATGTGCCATCGGAAAGGGCTGCTGCATGAGCTTTCCCTTCGCGTTGAGCGACGCCGAGTGGCGCACCCGGCTGACGCCCGACCAGTATGCCGTGATGCGTGCGCATGGGACGGAGCGGCCGGGGAGTTGCGGGCTGCTGAGGGAGAAGCGATCCGGCACCTTCCATTGCGCCGGCTGTGACGCACCGCTGTTCGAGGGCGGCACCAAGTTCGAGAGCGGGACCGGCTGGCCGAGCTTCGATGCGCCGATCGACGGCGCGCTCGGCACCACGCGGGATACCAGCCACGGCATGGTGCGGGTGGAGGTGCATTGCGCCACCTGCGGCAGCCACATGGGGCATGTGTTCCCCGACGGGCCGCCGCCGACGGGCTTGCGCTACTGCATCAATGGCATCGCGCTCAGGTTCGAGCCGGCAGTCTAGCGGCGCGCGGCGAAGAAGGCCTTCAGCAGCTCAGAGGCTTCGGCCTCGGCAATCCCGGAAATGATCTCCGGCACGTGGCGGGTGTGGGCGAAGACGCGGGGGCCATGCTCCACGCCGCCGCCCTTGGGATCAGAGGCGGCATAGACGAGCCTTGCGATCCGCGCCTCGGCGATGGCGGCTGCGCACATGGGGCAGGGCTCCAGCGTGACGGTCAGCGTGCAGCCGATGAGGCGCTCGCTGCCGAGCGTGCGGGCGGCTTCGCGCAGCACCAGCATCTCGGCATGCGCCGTCGGGTCGGGCAGGCTTCGCGTCAGGTTGTGCGCTTCGGCAAGCAGGGCGCCGTCGAGCGCGGTCAGGACGGCGCCAACCGGAACCTCGCCGGCGGCCGCAGCCGCGCGCGCAAGGTCAAGCGCGCGGGCCATCTGCGGGTTCGGCGGGAACGGCATGGGAGCATGCCTTGCCACGCCGGGGCGCATAGGGAAATGGTGTCAGGCCGCGAGCGGCCGTCTCCGCGCGGCCATTCCTACCAGCCCGAAGCCGGCCAGCATGAAGGCCCAGGTGCCCGGTTCCGGCACCGCAGTGGTCATCCATGTGCGCAATGGCCTGTCGACACCGCGGGCCCCCCAGGTGACGCCCTGGTCGATCGAACCGAAAGCGCGACCGCCGGCATAGGCCGGGGCGGAGATTTCGACGCCACCCGAGGTTATCTCGCCGATCGTCCAGCCGAACTGGCCGAAACTGCCCGTCTGGGTGGACGACAGGATCACCGAGTAGAGGCTGCCCGCCTGCAGCTGCAGACCATAGCTGCTGAGGTCGACGCTGAAAAACCCGCCCAATGTCGTCGGCACGTCCGCTGCCGGCACATCAAAGGTCAGCAGCTCGACATAATTGCCGGCAATGGCCTCGCCGCTGCCGAAGCGGAACCGCAGGTCGTCCGATTGGGTACGACGGATCTGAAGATCGATCCGGTCGAGCGTGCCCGACACGCCCGGCGTGAAGCTCTGCGAAATCCACGTTGCGCGACCAAAGGCGGAATAGTTCCAGCTGCTCGAGTCAGCCTTCGTATACAGTGTGTCGACGTCGATCGACGAAGCCTGAACCGGCATCGCCAGCACGGCGATCGCGGCAGCTGCAGGCGCAAACGGAATTCGCATGACCAAGTCCCCTCAACTATTGCCCTTGCGAATGACAATAGCAGCAACATTAGGGGCAGCAATGGCTAAGTTGGTTACCGCCCGTTAGGTTTCAGGGCGGCGACCGGTGGTTTCGATCGTCAGCCGGCGGCCTTCAGCGAGCGGCTGTGGCGCTTCCTCTCGTGCGGGTCGAGGTAGAGCTTGCGGATGCGGATCGAGCGCGGGGTCACCTCGACCAGCTCGTCCTCGTCGATGTAGGCGATGGCCTGTTCCAGCGTGAGGCGCTTGGGCGGGGAAAGCCGCAGCGCATCGTCCTTGCCGCTGGCGCGGAAGTTGGTGAGCTGCTTCGACTTCAGCGGGTTGACCTCGAGGTCGTCGCTCTTCGCATTCTCGCCGACGACCATGCCGGCGTAGATGGGCTCGCCCGGAACCACCATCAGCTCGCCGCGCTCTTCCAGGTAGCCCAGCGCATAGCCGACAGCCTCTCCGGTTTCGGTGGAGATCAGCACGCCGTTCTGGCGGCCCGCGATCGGGCCCTTCCAGGGGCCGTATGCCGAGAAGATGCGGTTCATGATGCCCGTCCCGCGTGTATCCGACAGGAATTCGCCATGGTAGCCGATGAGGCCGCGCGAGGGGGCACTGAAGGTCAGGCGCACCTTGCCGCCGCCCGAAGGCCGCATGTCGGTCATCTCGGCCTTGCGCATCGCCATCTTCTCGACGACGGTTCCCGACCACTGCTCGTCCACGTCGATGACGACGGTTTCATAGGGCTCGGTGCGGTTGCCCTGCTCGTCCTTGCGGAAGATCACGCGCGGGCGGCCGATGGAGAGCTCGAAGCCCTCGCGGCGCATCGTTTCGATGAGGACGCCCAGTTGAAGTTCGCCGCGGCCGGCGACGTCGAACGAATCCTTGTCCTCGCTCTCGGTCACCTGGATCGCCACATTGCCTTCGGCCTCGCGCATCAGCCGGTCGCGGATCATCCGGCTGGTGACCTTCGAGCCTTCCTTGCCGGCGAACGGGCTGTCGTTCACCGAGAAGCGCATCGACAGCGTCGGCGGGTCGATGGGCTGCGAGGGCAGCGCCTCGGTGACCGACGGGTCGGCGATGGTGTTGGCAACGGTTGCAACGGTAAGCCCAGCGATCGAGATGATGTCGCCGGCCTGGGCTTCCTCGACCGGCACGCGCTCGAGGCCGCGGAAGGCGAGGATCTTGGTTGCCCTGCCCTCTTCCACCGTCTTGCCGTCGCGGTCGATGGCGCGGATCGGCATGTTCAGCTTGAGGGTGCCTTGCGCGATCAGGCCGGTGAGGATGCGGCCGACGAACTGGTCGCGGTCGAGCAGGGTCACGAGGAAAGCGAAGGGGGCGTTGGGGTCGGCCTTGGGCGCGCGGACATGGCTGACGATGGTTTCGAACAGCGGCGCAAGCGTGCCCTCGCGGACGTCGGCGTCCAGCCCGCAATAGCCGTTGCGGCCGCTCGCGAAGAGGACCGGGAAATCGAGCTGTTCGTCGTTGGCGCCGAGTGCCACGAACAGGTCGAACACTTCGTCGAGCACTTCCTGCGGGCGGCCATCCGGACGGTCGATCTTGTTGACGACGACGATGGGCCTGAGGCCCAGCGCCAGCGCCTTCGAGGTCACGAACTTGGTCTGCGGCATGGCGCCTTCGGCGGCGTCCACCAGCAGGATCACGCCGTCCACCATCGAGAGGATGCGCTCCACCTCGCCGCCGAAGTCGGCGTGGCCCGGCGTGTCGACGATGTTGATGCGGGTGTGCGTGCCATCGGGACCGACCCATTCGACCGAGGTGCATTTGGCGAGGATGGTGATGCCGCGCTCGCGCTCGAGGTCGTTCGAATCCATGGCGCGTTCGGCGACGCGCTGGTTGTCGCGGAAGGTGCCGGACTGGCGGAAGAGCTGGTCGACGAGGGTGGTCTTGCCATGGTCGACGTGGGCGATGATCGCCACATTGCGAAGCTGCATCTGGATTTCCGTCTGGGAGGGGGAGCGGGCGGGCCTTACAGCAAACGCTGCGCTGCAACAAGCCGCGTGCGGAATTGCCCGGGGACTGCGCGAAATCGGGGCCGGTCCGGCCCTGTCCCGGGATGGGCTGCGGTTGACTTTGCCGCTGGGCGGGGCCTATCCCTTCAGGCGGGATCGAACATGGGCAGTGGTTGCTGCCAAACGGCTCAACTGCTGCGGAAATCAAGGCCTCGCGCCATGGCCTCAAAGGGACTTTCAGTGGACGACGCGAACGGCGTGCCGCAAGACGAGACGCAGCCCCCCAACGGCGGGCGCAAGCGTGGTGCGGCAGCGGCGCAGGCGGCTCAGGTGCCGGCGCAGCCACGGTCGATCGGCGAGGCGCTTCGCCAGGCCCGCGAGGCAGCCGGATTGACGCTGGCCGAAGTCGCGGAACGGACGAAGGTTAGGCCCGGGATTCTCGCCGAGATCGAGGCGGACGACCATGACCGCCTGCCGGCCCTCACCTATTCGCTGGGGTTCGTGAAGGCCTATGCCCGGACTGTCGGCATGGACCCGACGGTTGCGGCCGAACGCTACCGGCAGGAGAGCCAGAAAGGCGATCCGGTGCCCACGATGGTCGACCTGCAGCCGCTGGAGGCCAAGCGTCTTCCGTCGCGCGGGTTGGTTGCAGGCACCATTGCAGTGCTGGCCCTGCTGGTTGCCGGCTTCTGGGCCTGGGGCGCAGGGTGGCTGACGGGCGCTCCGCCGGCCGAGCCACAGGTGGCAGCTGCGGAAACGGTTCCTGCCGAGCCGGAGCTGGAGGAGGCTTCCGGGGCACCGGCTGCGGCGCCTCCGGCTGCGGATCCGGCCGCGCCCGTGACGATCACGGCGCGTGAGGAGGTCTGGCTGCGGATCTCCGACGGGACCGAGACCTTCTTCATGGGCACCATGACGCCGGGGCAAAGCATGAACCTGCCGCCCGGGCGCGCCTGGCAGCTGCGCACGGGACGTGCCGGCGCGCTGGAGGTGAAGGTGGGCGGCACGGCGGTTCCGCCACTCGGCGGACCCGCCGAGCAGGTGCGGAACCTGTCGCTGGCGCCGGCCGACCTGCTGGCGCGGCAGTCCGCCTCGGGCCTGCCGGCGACTGTTCCGGGCCTCGCGGAAGCAGCTCCGCAACCCGTTCAGCCCACCATGGCGCCTGCTGCGCCCACGCCGTGATGCGGCACGGCGCAGGCACTCTGGGAGGCAGGTTCACGCTGGGGCAAGGGCAGATCGGTTTCACGTCCGGTCGAGCAGCCGGCTGAGCCCGGCGCAGACGACACGCAAGACAGACACACGGGACGGTTGGGAATGACGATGGTTCGGGCGCACCTCTGGCACAGTGTCGCCAGCACCGGCCTTGCCGGACTTCTGGCGGCGGGGCTCGCCACGCCGGCCAGGCCGCAGGCCGTTCCCGCCAGCCAGCAGCAGGTCGGGCAGATCGACAAGCGGGTGACCGTGCTGGAAAGCCAGATGCGCGCGGTGCAGCGACAGGTCTTTCCGGGCGGCGACAAGCGATTCTTTGCGCCCGAGGTGACTGCCGAAACGCCGGTGGTGGCGCCGGCGCCGGGTTCGCCGGCAACATCGCCGCTGGTCGATCTCACCCAGCGGGTAACGGCGCTGGAGACACAGCAACGCGCGCTTACGGGCCAAGTGGAAGAGTTGCAGTTCAAGCTGCGGCAGATGGAATCCGCGATGCAGAAGCTGGAGGCGGGAACAGTCGCCCGCTTCGAGGCCCTGGAGGGCAAGCCCGGCGAGGCTGCCGCGCCGCCGACAGCGCCGGTGAAGACGCCCGCGGGTGCCCCGCCGGCACCGGCGGTGGTTTCGCCCCCCGCTGCCGCGAAGCCCGGGCCAGGGGCCGGCGCAAAGCCCGCGCCCGGTGCGGCTGCCGCCAATGCCCCTGCCCAGCCGGGCCCGGCCCCGGCGGCCGCCGAGCCTGCCGCCGATCCGCTGACCGCCCAGTATGAAGCGGGCTATGCGCTCTACCAGAAAGGCGATTATGCGGGTGCCGAGCGGGCGCTCAAGGCATTTGCCCAGGCCAATCCGACCCATCCCCGCGCATCCAATGCGTCGTTCTGGGCCGGCCGCGCGCTGATGCAGCAGCAGCAGTATGGCGAGGCTGCGCGGGTCTTCTATGGCGGCTATCAGGCCAATCCCAAGGGTCAGCGCGCGCACAACAGCCTGTTGTGGCTGGCGAAAGCCCTGCTGGAAACCAATGGCCCCAAGGCGCAGAAGGCGGCGTGCGACACGCTTGACCAGCTGGGCAAGGCTTTCCCGGACCGAATGACGGGTCAGTTTGCCGCCGATGCGGCCGCGACGCGGGCGCAGGCCAAGTGCGGGGCCTGACCGACCTTCGGGCGCTCTGACCCATGGCGTCGGCCGGGCTGGTTGACGAGGTCGCCCGGCTGGCAGGCGCAGACGCGGGGCCGCTTGCCCTGGCCGTTTCCGGAGGCGCGGATTCCCTTGCCCTGATGAAGATGGGGGCCGAGGGCTTCCCGGGCAGGGTGCACGTGCTGTCGGTCGATCATGGGCTCAGGCCCGAGGCGGCGGCGGAATGCGCGATGGTGGCCCGGTTGGCGGCGGGGCTTGGTGTGCCGCACACGACATTGACCCTTGCGCTTGCGCCCGGGGGCAATGTGCAGGCGCGAGCGCGCGAGGCCCGCTATGCCGCGATGGCGGCCTGGTGCCGCGCCAACGGCGTGCCGCTTCTGCTGACGGCGCACCATGCCGACGACCAGGCCGAGACGCTGCTGATGCGGCTGGCGCGCGGCAGCGGCGCAACCGGGCTTTCGGGAATCCGCGCACGGGTCACGCTGGATGGGGTGACAGTGCTTCGGCCGCTTCTGGGATGGCGACGGGCTGCGCTTGGCGAGCTGGTGCGGAAGGCCGGCTGGACCCCGGTGGACGACCCGTCGAACAGGGACCCGTCGTTCGACAGGACCAGGGCCCGTGCGCTGCTGGCAGGGGCGGACTGGCTGTCGGCCGACCGGATCGCAGCAGCTGCCGCCCACCTTGCCGAGGCCGACGACGCGCTTGGATGGGCGGAAGGCCGCGCCTTCGACACCCGTGTCACGCCGGCAGGCGACGCCCTGCTGATCGATCCCGAGGGTCTTCCGGACGAGCTGCGGCGACGCCTTCTAGCCCGCGCGCTAATGCAGATGGGGGGAGAGCCCGAGGGACCTTCGCTTCAGCGGCTGATGGTGCGCCTGTCGGAGGGCGGCGGCGGCACGCTTGGCGCAGCGCGGGTGGATGTGCTGGCCGATGGGCTGTGGCGGGTGCGCCCGGCGCCGCCCCGCAGGACGGCCTGAACCCTCAGAAGTTGCCGGTCGCCGGGGCGGACGCCTGCGCCGGCTGGTCGGGCTTGTCGCCCGAACCGGTCGCCAGCTGCGGGTAACGGGCGAGGAACAGTTCGCGCTGCTTGGCCATCAGCTGCTCGCGGGTGAGCGCCGGCTGGGCTGCCTGCGCCGCCCCGGTGGGCTGCAGGTCGGTCGCGGCGCCGACCACCGGCTCCATCAGGTAGCCGCCCGGTTCGCCGCCGAACATGTCCCCATGCCAGGGGCAGGCCGCAGCGGGCACCAGTGGCATCAGGAGCGCGACGGCTGCGAGGAGTCTGGGTGCGTACATGCATGCAATCTAGCGTGGAGCATCGCCGCGCGCCAGAGCCGCCGCGATGTCGCGGGCGAAGGCCTGTGGATCGAAGCCGCCCCCTGCGGGATCGAAGCCGCGCCGCACGATGACCAGCCGATGGGCCGGAACCACGATCGCATATTGGCCGCGGTTGCCGTTGAAGGCGTAGCTGCCTTCGGGCAGCCCGGCCGCTGGTCCGAGCAGCCAGATGGCACGCCCATAGCCCTGTCCGGCGGCTGCGGGCGGCTGCGGCCCCAGCGGCGTCGTTGCCGCCCTGACCCAGCCTTCGGGGAGCAGGCGCGTGCCGTTCCAGATCCCGTCGTTCAGGTGCAGGAGGGCCAGCCGGGCCATGTCGCGCGCTGTCATCCAGACCTGGCTGGACAGGATGGGGGCGCCGGCCCAGTCCAGTTCGATGGTGGTCCGGGTCATGCCGATCGGCCAGAGCAGCTGGGTGTAGGGGAAGGTCGGGCCGGCTTCGCCGAGGTCCGTCATAAGCGCGCGGGCGGCGAGCAGCGTGTCGTTGTTGGCATAGTTGAAGCTGGTCATGGGCGCCCAGCCGACGGGCGCGGTTGCCGCCGTTTCGGCGACGGTGCTGCCGCCGAAATAGAGGGCATCGGTGCGGCTGCCGGGCGGCGGCGTGTAGAGCCCCGACTGCATGCGAAGCAGATGGTCGACCGTGATTGCCGCGCGCGGATCGCCGGCGAGGGCCCATTCGGGCACATGGGCCGGCTTCATGGGATCGAGCACGCCCAGCGCCGTGGCGCGGCCGATGAGGGCGGACGTCAGCGATTTGGCAACGGACCAGGTGCGCTGCGGTGTGTGAATGCCGACACCCCGCGCGTAGCGCTCTGCCACGATCTTCCCGTTGAGAATCACCAGGATGGCGGATGTGCGGGCGTCCTTTCCGTAGCGCCCGCCGGCAAGCGCCTCGGCGACGAGGGCATCGACGGCCTTCCGGCGCGCGCCCGGCAGGGGCGCCGTGGCGGCGGCATCGCCCTGCGGCCAGGGCCTTGCATCCTGCACCTTCCGGTCGGGGCCACCGATCAGCTCGGCGGTCGGCATCACCTGCGCCGGGTCTGCGCCGATCGGCAGCAGCGTGCAGCCCTGCCCCGGGCTGTGGCGGGCAACGCGCGGCGGGAGGGCGGTGTCGAAGCTGACGGACACGGTGCGGCCGGGCTCGGAGATGCTGGCTGGAAGCGCGGCCAGATGCGGCTGCAGCTCGGGATAGCCGCCCTGGAGGTCGTTGGCGGCGATGTCGGCCTGCGCCATGCCGGCCACGAATGTGCCGCTGCACAGGAAGAGCGCCTTCCAGCCTGCCGCCAGGGCAAGCGTGCGCTGGTCCGGGGCGGACGTCTGGGCCGGCACCGGCGCCGACTGCAGGATCGACAGCAGCGCTGCTGCCATGAACGCGCGACCGATCCGCCCCATCTTTCGTTCCTCCCTAGAAGAAGCTTTCGTCCGGCATGATCGTCCGCCCGGTCAACCGCCTGTGTTCGCGAATGGCGAAGCGGTCGGTCATGCCGGCCACATAGTCGCCGATGATTCGGCCGCGCCAGGGCTCCTCGGCGGCTGCGAACAGGTCGGCCCAGCGTTCGGGCAGTTCGGATGGCGTGTCGTGCAGCGCGTGGAACAGCTCTTCGACCACCTTTTCGGCAGGGCCCCTGATCTGCTTCACCGACGGGTGGGTGTACATCGTCCGCATCAGGCAGGCGCGCAAGGGAGCGAGCGCCCCCAGCATGTCGGGCGTGAAGCCGGCGATCGGGCGACCGCACCCGCGAAGCGCCTCTACCGACAAGGGGTCCACCTCGGCCAGCGCCTCGCGCGTTTCGGCCAGCAGGCTGTCGACCATGGCGCCGATCAGATCGCGCACCAGGTGCGGCACCAGCCGGTTGCGGCGGGTTTCCCCGGGCCAGCGCACCTTCACCTGCCGCCAGAGCACATCGACCAGCGGCACCTCGGCACAGACCTGCTCCAGATCGAGCAGCCCGGCGCGCAGGCCATCGTCAAGATCGTGGGCGTTGTAGGCGATGTCGTCGGCGAGCGCCGCGACCTGGGCCTCGAGGCCAGCGAAGCTCAGGAGCTCCAGCGGCCAGAGGGCTTCCTGCGCCTCCAGCGCCCAGCCGGGTTCAAGAACCGGGCCATTGTGCTTGGCGATGCCCTCCAACACCTCCCAGCTGAGATTGAGGCCGTCGAAGGCCGGAGTGCGGCTTTCGAGCAGGGTGAGAATGCGGATTGCATGGCCGTTGTGGTCGAAGCCGCCGAAGGGCGCCATCACGCGCTCCAGCGCATCCTCGCCCGAATGGCCGAAGGGCGGATGGCCGAGGTCATGCGCCAGCGCGACCACCTCGGCCAGATCCTCGTCCAGCCCCAGCACGCGGGCGATTGTGCGGGCAATTTGCGCGACCTCGATGCTGTGGGTGAGGCGGACCCGGAAATGGTCACCGTCGGGGGCGACGAAGACCTGGGTCTTGTAGCGGAGGCGGCGAAAGGCAGTGGAGTGGATCAGCCGGTCGCGGTCGCGCGCGAAGGCGGTGCGGATCGGGCTTTCGGGCTCGGGGTAGAGCCGGCCGCGGCTGAGGGCCGGATCGGTGGCAAAGACGCTCTGCGGCATGGGCAATGCGGTCGCGGGCCTCGCGCCTCAAGTCAAGTGGGGGTCAGAGCCCGAAGCTGGCGGACAGCGCCGGGCCTATGATGACGTTGGTGGTCACGAAGTCCCGCGTGTTCGAGCGGTTGCGCTGGATGTCGGCCGTCAGCACCAGGTCGGTCGTCGACGACAGCGGGATGAACAGGCGGCTGCGGGCACGGAGAAAGAGGTCCTGCCGGCGCGTGTCGCCGGCCGCGTCGTAGCGGCGGTATTCGGCATCGGCGCGCAGATTGAACGTGAGGCCGTTGCCGACGGGCCAGTTGCGCGACAGCTGGGCACCGACGAGGGTGCGATCGAGGCTGTCGATCGTCGAATCCCGACGGCGAAGGAAGGCGTTGAGGCTGGTCGGCCCCCAACGGCGGCGGACACCTGCGGTCATGGTGTGGAAGGTGACCACACGAGACCCGAACAGGCCGTCGTATAGAAGGAGGGGCTCGTAGATCGCATAGGGGGCAAGGCCAGTTGCGGCATCACCGACATCGGCTTCGGCCGTCACCCACCAGCCACTGCTGTCCAGCCCATTCTGGGAGGGGATGGTGGACACGAAGGCGCTTGCCTCGGTGAGAAGCCGGGCCGGCCCGATCGTCCAGTTCCGGCCCACCGTCGCCTCCGGCTCGAAGGCAAGGCCGCTGCGGAGCGCGCGGGGGGCGGCTGCGAGGTTGGACTGCCACTGGAACGGGATCCATGGCGTCAGGCTCCAGGGACGCGGGGCTTCGAGGTAGCGCGCGTCCTCCTCGACAGGGTTGTCGGGGTCGTCGTGACGATCGGCCTGGTATTCGAGTTGGGGGGTCCTGTCCGGCAGGGACTGCGCCGCGAGTTGCATCGGCGCCAGCAGGTTCATTCCAAACGCTGCACACCATATCCCCCGCATGGTGCGAATAGGCCATGCGGGGCGCTTCCGGTCAACGCCCCAATGCGCCGGCAGCCTTGAGCGCCTCGAGCTTCGCGGCATCATAGCCGAGGCCGGCCAGCAGCTCGGCGGTGTGGGTACCGGCGGCGGGCGCCGCGCTTGGAGGTGCCGTGGCGGTGCCCGAATAGCGCGGGGCGGGCATGGGCTGCATCATGCCGCCCACCTCGGCGAATGCGTTTCGGGCCTTGTTGTGCGGGTGTTCGGGCGCTTCGGCCAGGCTGAGGACGGGGGCGAAGCAGACGTCGGTTGCTTCCATCAGCTGGCACCAATGGTCGCGCGGCTTGGACTTGAACAGGGCTGTCAGCTTCGCCTTCAGCGGGCCCCACTGGCGCTGGTCCATCTGCGCGTCGAAATCCGGGTCTGCGTCGAGGCCGGTGAGCTTGCGCAGCAGCGCGTAGAACTGCGGCTCGATCGAGCCGAGCGAGATGTATTTCCCGTCGGCGCATTCGTAGGTGTCGTAGAAGTGGGCGCCGGTGTCGAGCATGTTGACCCCGCGCTCGTCCTTCCAGATGCCCATTCCGCGGAAGCCCCAGATCATGCCCATCAGCACGGCGGCACCCTCGGTCATGGCACAGTCGATCACCTGGCCCTTGCCCGTGGTGCGGGCCGACAGGATCGCGCAGACCATGCCATAGGCGAGCATCATGCCGCCGCCACCGAAGTCGCCCACCATGTTGATGGGGGGCGTAGGCTTGTCGCCGGCGCGGCCGTAGCCGTGGAGCGCGCCGGCGAGCGCGATGTAGTTGATGTCGTGGCCGGCGGCCGGGGCGTAGGGGCCCGTCTGGCCCCAGCCGGTCA